>JAEUIU010000038.1 GCA_016795065.1 Phycisphaerae bacterium | reverse complement strand
GAACCTCCGTTTGAGCAACCGGCACCTGCACTGGGAGCCACGCGGTGCGTGGCAACTCGTTGCAGAAACCGTTGCAGATCAAGCCTGTTTTGCCCATCAACAACCAACCGCGCCCGTCACGGGCGCGGTTGGTGTGACCGGTGAAACCAGTCATGATCGGAACTTCTCGATCAAGCGGAGAGAGTGAGATTCGAACTCACGGTGAGCCGGAGCCCACACTAGTTTTCGAGACTAGCCCTTTCAACCGCTCAGGCATCTCTCCAGATTGGTTGCCCGGCAGCGATTGATCACCGGGACAGCCTCGGACGACACTCTCGGCGAAACCGCCGCTGGGTGTTCAGCCCGATCTGGACATTGTGGGCCGGTGCCTTCAAAAGGTCAACCGACGCGGCTGCTTCGGGCTCGAAAATGCAGGCCTTGACCGAGCTTCCGCTCACTTCTGCGACAAAAAGGACAACACCCGCCACGAGTGTGACGGGTGTTGCCGGTGACGACTGGATGAACCAGATCGACCGTTCGTCAGCCAATTACTTGGCCGAGGAGCAGCCGGCCTTGCTCTTGCAGCAGCCTTCAGCCTTGCCGCTGACGGCGCCCGGGGCAGCAGTCTTGTCGCCGCAGGTCTTCGAGCAGCCGGAGCCGCTGACGGCGCCCGGGGCGGCAGCCTTGTCGGTGCAGGTCTTGCTGCAGCCAGCGCCGTTGACGGCGCCCGGAGCGGCAGCCTTCTCGCCTTCCTTGCAGCAAGCGGCGCCCTTGGCAGCGCCTTCAGCGCAGCAGGCCTTGCCGTTGACGGCGCCGGGGGCGGCGGTGTCATTGGCCTTGTTCGAGGCGCAGCCGGCGAGGGCACAGGCGAGAGCGAGAGCGGCGAACGTAGCAACAGTCTTCATGTCAAACTCCTGAGGGTTGGTTCGAACCAGAAACAGGTCGGCGGATCGCAGGTCCCGAGCTGCCATGAAGGGCCTCGGGGCAGACGACGGCATGGCCATGCCGTTCGTCGCTGGATTCACCGACGGCGGCCGATCCACACGTCGGCCGAAAAGGACGTCCCGATCGAGTCGAGACGACCGAAGAAACGGCGAAAGTCTACTCGGGTTGCACCGACGATCCCAATTGTCACAGGGAATTTCTCTCGGCACCCTGGCCTGAGCGTCCCGACCGAGGCCTTGGGATAGAGTTCGGGAATGCCCGCTGGCTTGACCCCAGAGCCCGATCCGGATCCCGAGCACCCCCTCGATCCGACCAGCCCAGGCGGGATTCCCGAGCCGGAGCCGGACCTTCTGGACGAGCTCGCTTCGGACGGTGACCCCACCAGCGATCCAGCCATCGACCTGGCCGGAGCCCATTCGAGGGACCTCTCCGACGAGGAACTTGCCTCGGTCCCGGCGGACCCGGCCGACCGAATTGGGAGGCTGCTTGTCAAGGCCCGTGCCTTACCCAAAGTCCCAGGGGTCTACCTCATGAAAGACGCCTCGGGGCACGTCCTGTACGTCGGCAAGGCGGCCTGTCTCCCGAATCGGGTGTCGAGCTACTTCATTCCCTCGGCCGACCTTGGCTTCAAGAAGCAGCCGATGCTCGCCATCGTCGAGGACTTCGACGTCATCCCCTGCGAGGGGGAGTGGGAGGCTCTCCTCCTCGAGAGCCGTCTCGTCAAGGACACGCGACCACGCTTCAACGCCAAACTGACCGATGACAAGACCTTCCCGTACCTGGTCATCACCATGCGGGATGAGTTTCCCGGCGTCTACATCACCCGCACCCCAACCGACGAGCGATTCCGGGGCGCGAGGGTCTACGGGCCCTTCACCTCGGTCGCGTCCCTTCGTCACGCCATCCAACTTCTCCAGCGGGTTTTCCAGTTCCGAACCTGCGAGATGGAGATCGCAAGCGACGACCCGAAGAACCGCTTCTTCCGACCCTGTCTTCTCCATGCGATCCGTCAGTGCACCGCCCCGTGCGCGAATCGGATCACCCCTGAGGCCTACCGCGCCGACATCGACCGCTTTGTCCGCTTCCTCGGCGGGAAGCGAAGCCAGATGCTCCGCGAGCTGACCGAGGAGATGAACGAGGCCGCGAAGCAACTCTCGTTCGAGCGGGCCGCCACGCTCCGCGACCAGATCAGGGCGATCCAAAAGCTCGACGATCGCGAGCGACGGAGCGGTGCGGAGTATGACTGGCAGCCCGAGGTGACGATCTTCTCAGGCGACCCAAGCGCCGGGATGCGAAGCCTCCAGCGCACCCTCGGGGTCGAGCGCGACATCCGTTGCATCGAGGCGATCGACATCGCCCACCTGGTCGGCGGAGAGACGGTCGGCAGCAAGGTTTGCTTCATCGACGGACGTCCCTTCAAGGACAGCTACCGGCGCTTCCGCATCAAGAGCGTGAACAACGACGACTACATGGCCATCCGCGAAGTCGTCAGCCGCCGCTACCGGGACGCCGGTGCGGGCCAAGAGCTCTATCCGGACATCATCCTCATCGACGGCGGACTCGGCCAACTCCACGCTGCCCTCGAGGCCTTCGAACAGCTCGACGTGCAGCCGCCGATGGTGATCTCGCTGGCGAAGAAGGAAGAGTTGATCTATGTGCAGCGAAAGAGCGAGCCCATCCGCCTCGGTCGCGAGCACCTTGGCCTGCGTCTCTGTCAGGCGATCCGCGACGAGGCCCATCGCTTTGCCCAGCACTATCACCACATCCTGCGAAGCAAGCGGGTGATCGACGAGGCGGTGAAGGAGAAGCGACGCCCGCCGAGATCCGGTCGAGGGTCGGCGCCCTCGAAGGAGCCGCGAGCCGACGACGCTACAGGCACGCCGAGCTGACCCGCTCGACGCTGGTGCCCGCTACCCGCACCGTCTTCTCGGGATTGGTCGCGCCGCTTTCGACCTCGACCGCCCGCTTCGCCACACCGATCGCCTTGGCGAGCAGGGCACAAATCGCGACGTTCGCCTTGCCGCCCTCGGGTGGGGCCGCCACGCGGATCTTCAGCCTTTCACCCAAGAGCCCCGCGATCTGGTCGCGGCTTGCCCCCGGAACCGCCTTCACGCGAATCAGGACATCATCGCCAGACTGCTCGCACCAGGCCATGTCGCCTCCGTTGCCTGCCGCGGACGGCAGGACCTTGGACGATCACGCCGGGCTTGGCATGGCGCCGCCACCGAGATCCGGCTCGGGGCGCGGGGGTGGCGGCACCGCGGGCTTCGCCGGTCGCGCCGCGGCCTCGGCCGCAAGCATGTCGGCGACCGTCGGTCGGTCCATTCGCTCGCCGCGCATCAGCTTGTCGACGTCGTCGCGCTGGAGCGTCTCGTACTTGAGGAGGGCCTCGGCGATCGCGACCACTTTCTCCCAGTGGGCATCGATCATGCCTTCGGCGTCGGTGTAGGCCTCATCGATGATCCGGCGGATCTCCTCGTCGATCACGCGGGCGGTCTCGGGCGAGTAGTCCTTCTCGGGGATGAAGCTCTCGCGGGTGTCGGTGCCGGAGTAGTTCACGAAGCCGAGCCGGTCGCTCATGCCCCAGTCCAGGATCATGGCTCGGGCGTAGCTCGTGGCCATGCGGATGTCCATCGATGCACCGCTCGAGATGTCGCCGGTCTTCCGCTGTTCGGCAATGCGTCCGCCGCAGAGGACTCGCATCGTGGCGAGCACGTACTTGCGCGAGTAGCCGTAGCGGTCCTTCTCAGGCAGCGAGAAGGTCGCGCCCATCGCCTGGCCGCGGGGAATGATGGTGACCTTGTGGAGCGGGTCGGCGTCAGTCATCAGGGCCTGAATGACGGTGTGGCCCGCCTCGTGGTAGGCGGTCGCGACTCGCTCCTGCTGTTCGATCTTCCGCGACTTCTGTGCCCGGCCGAAACGAATCTTGTCGCGGGCCTCCTCGAGGTCCGCCGTCTCGACGCTGTCCTTGCCGGCCATGGTGGCGATGATCGCCGCCTCGTTGATGACCGCGGCGAGATCGGCACCGGAGAACATCGGCGTGCCGCGGGCGATCCGCTCGAGGTCGACGTCGCCGGTCTTCACCTTCTTGAGGTGGACCGCGAGAATCTGCTTTCGGCCGACGATGTCCGGGAGGCTCACCGTGACAGAGCGGTCGAAGCGACCCGGGCGAGTGAGGGCCGGGTCGAGGACGTCGACGCGGTTGGTCGCGGCAATGACGATGACCTGGTCGTTGGCCTCAAAGCCGTCCATCTCGACGAGGATCGCGTTGAGCGTCTGCTCGCGCTCGTCGTGGCCGCCGGTGGTGAATCCGCCGCCGCGACGTCGACCGACCGCGTCGATCTCATCGAGGAAGATGATGCACGGCGAGTTTTCCTTGGCCTGCTTGAAGAGGTCGCGGACGCGACTGGCGCCGACGCCGACGAACATCTCGACGAAGTCCGAGCCGGAGATCGAGAAGAAGGGGACATCGGCCTCGCCGGCGATCGCCTTCGCCAGCAGCGTCTTGCCGCAGCCGGGAGGGCCGGCCAGCAGGACGCCGCGCGGGATGCGCCCGCCGAGCTTGGCGAAGCGCTTCGGGTTCTTGAGGAACTCGACGATCTCGGTGACTTCTTCCTTCGCCTCGTCGACGCCGGCAACGTCGTTGAAGGTGACCTGCACCGAATCCTTCGATTGCATGCGGTGACGGCTCTTGCCGAAGCTGCCGAGCATGCCGCCCGGCCCGCCGCCGGCGCTCCGCACAGAGCGGGCGATCAGGAACCAGATGACGATGATGAAGAGGACGAACGGAGCGAGGCCAAGCAGAACGCTTTGCCAGTAGAGGCCGCCGATGTTGGGCACCCACGGCACCTTCGCCTTCTCGAGGGCGTTCATATAGAAGCTCAGCTCGGTCGGCACGATGTCCATGTGTCGCCGCTCGGACGCCAGTCGTTCACCGGCCCGCAACTCGGTGAAACCGATCACGTCCGGGGCGATCCAGAACGACATCCGCGTGTCGGCGATCTCGACCGGGCCGCCGTTGAGCTTCACGCCGCCGACGGTCTGATCGCGCACCTGAAGGCGGCCGATGCGGTTGGCATCGGAGCCGAGTCCGCGCGATGACCAGACGAAGCGTTGGACGCCGTCCTTCTGGAAGGGGGTGAGCGTGCTCCAGACGGTCGGTGCGCCGAGCTTCGAGGCGAGCTCCTGGGCAAAGACTTGGTTGTCCTCATCGCGTGCCCCGGCGGCCGGTGCAGGGAGGTAGCGCTTCAGTTCGGCGACGGTCTCATCGACATTCAGGCGGCGCCATTCGGCATCGCCGATGAGGGCGAGAGCAATCTGTTCGATCGTCTTCACCCGAAGTGCCTTCACCCGCTCTTTGGGATCCACCGAGGGCTCGCTCGTGGCGCCGGTGGCGTTCTTCATGCGAGCCGCCCGCTCAAGCTGGGTGTCAATGTCGGCGGTGTTGATCGCCAATGGGGCGAGTTTCGGCATGAGGTTGGCGTCCACCGAGGGCACTTCCTCGATCAGCCGCTGAAAGGTTTCCCAGGAGTCGACCGACGTCGACCGCGGCGTGGTCGCATTGAATGCAAGGACCGCGAGAGCGACGAGGGAGAGGATCGCCAACAGCGAGAAGAAGCTCCGCTGCATCTTGGGCGGGGTCGGCGTGGGGCGACCGCCATTGCTGCCGTTGCCGCCGCTTCCTTGGCCACCACCGCCGGACAACCCGGAGCGTCGATCACTGTTGCGGTCCGAGCCTTGGCTGCCGGATCCGTTGGAACCGTTGGTCCCGTTCGACGCGAGCAGGCGATCGCCTTCGGGCTCGAGGTGCGAGGGAAGAGGTCGGGCTCGGCGGGTGGAGTCGGTCATGTGATGCGTCGAGGCAGAAAGCCCAAGAGTGAATCGCAGGTGGCGGCGGAAGTCGAGGCCAAAGAGGGAACTTCACCAAGCTCGCGGCGGTCAGGGAGAGAATTGGGTGGTCTACAGCCTGCCTTCGCGAACCGGAGCGTTCCTCTCCTCACCCGGCGGAGGGTCCCATCGAGTCGGGACGCTGGAAGCCTGCCGCAGGCCTCACCACGCCGATTGCATGTGATCGACCAGATCCCGGGCCAACTGCTGAACGGCCTCGAATCGGGCCAGTTCCAGAGGCTCGCGGGCGGGCCTGGAAGGCACGAACAGGGCCGACGTCGCAAACCCGTTCCGGGCGACCAAGGGCTTCCCGGTCCGGAGGTCGGTCCATTCGAAGTCCATCGTCACCTTGACCATCATCTCGTTGGTCAGGCCGGTCCGGCTGTCCCGGGAAAGTTCTGACATCGAAATGTCCGTGATGGTTCCGCGGAGGATCGTATCCGCAGCTGCCTCGCCGGTCACTTGATAGGGGGTTGATGTGGTGATTCGTTTGATGACCGCTTCGGTCAGGTCAAACTCGAAGTTCCGGACGTAGCTGCGATTTTGAAAGATCGGAACGGAGACGCTTCGAACGCTTGCCGTGTAGGGATTCGTCGCCGAGTAGCCTTCGCGCGGATCGGAGGCACACCCGCCCACGAGGCCGAGCCCCACGACGGTTGCCAGAAGGACCGTCGCGGCCATCGATGGACGATGGGAGGTGGCTTGGGCGTTCGTCGCCGTCGTCGTGGAGGGGTTCATGGGGCGGCCGCTCCCTTCGCTTCCGTCGGGGGGGCCTGTGAGGCCGCTGGAGCCGGTTCGGGTGACGGTCCTGGTGCGGGCTGAGGCGTGGCGGTTGGCGTGACCTCCCACGCGACGCCCAGCTTCGCCTCGCGCATCGCCCGGTAGTTCGGGGCACCTCGAGCGATCGACTCGGGGAGTTTGGCGAAGACCTCGGGGATCACCCGCAGGGCATCCAGGCACGCGACCGAGTGCGGGTACTGCTTGATGATCCGACGAATGAAGAGTTCCGCGCTGATCGCGTCGCCCGTCTTCCAATACCAATCGGCAGTCGTCAGCAGCTTCGCCGCCTCGCTCTCGTAGACGCGAACCAAGATCGCGTCGGCCCCGACCTGCTCGGCGAGGGCGGGATCGGTCACCTGCAGGGAACGCAGACGCGTCTTGGCCTCGATCAAACCGGTGAGGTCGTAGAGCGGGCCCTTGAAGGCCGCGATGTAGGAGTAGATGAGCCGGAGCTGGGCCTTCGTAACGTGCTTGGACTTCGGGTAGTTCTCGAGGAAGAGGTCGTAGGCCTCGGCGGCGAGCGTCAACTCACGATTGTCAAAGTAGAAGTCGGCCAGGGCGAGGCCAGCCTTCTCTGCCAGCTCGCTGCCGGGAAGGCGTTCTTGGATGCGGATGAGTAGCTCTTGGGCGTCCTCGTAGGCGGATAGAAGGCGGAACGTTCCGAAGAACTTCCGCTTCTTGCCCTTGGCATAGGCGACGGCGATCTCGAACTCGCGCTCGAGAGCGGTGACGAAGACCTCGCTGCCGGCGTAGCGACGGCAGACTTCCTCGTAGTCATAGAGGGCGTTGTATTCGTCGTCGAGCCCGTAGGTCGCGTCAGCCCGTACCAGGAGGGCCTCGGCGCGAAGCGGACTCAGCGGGCGGGCTTCGATGAATCGGTCCGCGAGGTTTCTCGCCCGACCATGGTCCTTCGCCTCCAGGGCCTGACGCATGGCCATGATCTGGCCTTCGTCGCTGACCGGATCGATTTCCTTGGTCTCGGTCCAGCGGTCGCTGCCGTCGAGCTTGAACTCCTGGACCTGACCGCTGGCGGGCGAGGCCAAGGCGAGCCAGAGGGCGCAGCCGAGTCCGATGCTGGCCGGGACGGCGCGGGGTGTGGCGGTGGCGGACCTCATGAGCGGGCGATGGTATCAGCGCCTCGACGGCATGGTGGCCGAGAGCGATGATCCGCGGCGAGCCTGAAACGTCGAACGGGCTTCGCCCACGAAGGCGACTCCCTCTCCGAACCGGAACGAGATTCCGGCCAAGTCCACAGCCAGCCACTCCCCGAATGTCCCAAGTCCGTCGCCGCGTCGTCATCCTCTTCAATCCGGTCTCGGGATCGGGAAAGGCCACGCGCTTGGCCGAATTCACTCGGCAGGCGCTCGCCGCAAACGGGCACGACGTGGTTGCGCGGGCGACCGAGCGGGGACCCGCGGCCGCGTGGCTGACTCCGCTCGTGTCGGATCGCGACGTCGCCGTGGTAGCTGGCGGCGATGGGGCGATGCGCATGGCCGTTGGGGCGCTGGCCGAAGCCGGCATCGCCGTTTGGCACCTCCCGGCGGGCACGGAGAACCTCTTCGCCCGAGCCTTCGGCATGATCGCCGATCCCCGATCGCTTCTCGCGGCGCTTGACGCGTTCCAAACCCGCCGCATCGACCTCGCGGAGTTTCGGCCCGTTGATGGCGACGTGGCGTCGACGCCGACCACCTTCTCGATCATGGCTTCGATAGGATTCGACGCAGCGGTCATCCATGACCTGACCGCCCGTCGCTCAGGGGCAATCACCCACTTCAGCTACCTTCCGGCGATTGCCCGCACCCTGCGATCGTGGCGACCTTCGGAGGTAACGGTCGAACTCGATGGCGGACCGCCGCGTTCGCTCGGTCCCGGCGTCCTGATCCTGGGCAACCTCGGCGAGTACGCCTTCCGCATCGACCCGGTGCGTTTCGCCCTTCCCGATGACGGATTGCTTGACGGCATCTTCCTGCCGGCCACCTCGGGGCTGGCAGCTCTGGCTTGGGGGCCGAAACTCTTGCTCACGCGGACCATTCTCGGCCGCGAAGTGGTGGGTCTCGAGCGGTTCAGGGCGGCGTCCGTTCGCGTTCGCACCGGCCACCCAGCCCTCTGGCAGGCCGACGGTGACCCCGTTGAGACTGGCGGCGGGGCTGGATCAGGCTTTTCGGTGGCGGGCATTTCCGTGGCGGACGTGGCAGTGCGGCCGGGACGCCTGACGATCCTCAAGAACCAGGTCTGGTGAAGGGCTGAATTCGCTGCCGAAAGCGGCCGATGACCGTTTTCATGGCCGAGAAGAAGGACGAGAAGCAGGACGCCAAACCAGCCGGCGACGCCGGCGCCGAAGCCCCCAAGAAGGGGGGCGGTGGCATGAAGTTCGCCATTATCACGGTGGTCCTTCTTGTCCTTGAGGGTGCCGTCTTGGGTGGCGTGTTCATGATGATGAACAAGCCCAAGGCAGCCGAGGCGACCGAGCCGGTTGTGCACGTTGACCCCGAAGAGGAAAAGCTGGTCGAGGTGTTGGTGCTCAACGAGCGACTTGCCAACGACCGCAGCGGCCTGACCTATGTCTATCCCACCGAGATCTACGTCCAAGTGAAGAAGAAGGACGAAACCTGGGTGACGGAGGAGATTGAACGGTTCAAGAATGAACTCCGCGCCGACATCGCCGCGGTGTGGCGGACTTCCGAGCCGCATCACCTGCAGGAGCCGCGCATGGAGAGCATGACCCGGCGCGTCGAGACCCTGCTCCGTGACCGCTTCGACAAGCACAACGCCGAGGGCGAAGCGGTCGTTCAGAAGTGCGTGATCGTGTCGGGCACCGGCATCCGCGTCAATCGCTGACGGCACCGCCGCGCCGCACGCTGCTATGCGTAACGGTTTCCGTTGGCTCGGAAGAGCCGGCGCCACCGCGCGTCGTTGTCAAACCCGGCGTGGGCCATCGCCACGCGTTGACGGGCAAACCACTCGCTCATGGTGGCCATGAGCCGGCCCAGCTCCGATGGCGCAAAGGAAAGATCGCGCCGACGGGCACCCTTGGCGAGGAGCGCAGTGGCGATCGCTCGAAGGAGCGAATCGACGATGGGCGTCTCGTGGATGCGGTCCATCTCCTTCGCCTTCTCGGAGAGGGACTTGAGGGCCGCGCGGTCTGGCGCCGAGGGACCTTCGAGAAGGGCGAGAGCCTTCAGTCCCCATTCGGCGATGGCCTCGGACTCGTCATCGGCCTGGATCTCCGTCACCGTCTGCAGGCGCACGCGGGCCTCGTCGAACTCGCCGCATTGGATCAGGGCGACGGCGCGAATGGCCAACAGGCCGGCGAGTTGGGATCCGTCGGCAATCGAAGCTCCGCGCATCGCGGCGGCGATCGCACCGCGATGGTCGCCGCTCGCGTCGAGAATGCGGGCGAGCACCCAGAGGTCTCCGGCAACGAGATCCTCGCGAGCCTCCCAACCCGTCAGCCACATCGGAATCTCGTGGCGCCGTCCCGCGACCCACAGTCCGTCCGCGATTGATGTCAGGGTGTTCGCCCGGCGGCGTGCCAGGTCGCCATGCTCGCGAATGAGCCGCCTGGTCAGGGCCGCGTGATGGCGATACGCACCGGCGTGGGCGAGCGCCTCGAGGACATCACCGCGCGCTTCGTCGCTCGAGAATTGCCGGACCATGCGCTTCAGCACCCATCGAGGCGTCTCGCGGGCGATCGCGTGGCATCCCCACGCCGCCCGCACGCCGGGCGGGCTCTGGTCATTGGCGTCGCGGAGAGCATCCCACCAGAGTTGCCCCAACCACGGCGCGCCGGGGAAGCGAGCAAAAACCGCTTCGATCGTCGCTTCGACGTTCTTCAGGTGAGGCAACATCTCCTTGAGGACCTGAAGGTACGCCACAGCGTTTCCCTCGGTGTGGAGGAGATCCAGCCGCGTCCAGGCAACGTTCACATCGAGGCTGCGCGCCCACTGCGCGGCAAGATGCGCCTGGGCCTCTTCGGACTTGCCCATGTCAAGGAGGGCTCGGGCATATCGCACCGAAACGCTGGTGTCGTCGGGCGAGAGCTCGGACCATCGCCGCAAGGCGTCGGCCCGGCGGTCGGTCTGGTTGAGAGCGGAGTGGGCCGCGAAGAGGATGGCGAATGGTTGGGTGGCGAAGGGTGACGCGGCGATCCACGCCTCCGCGTCCCGAATCGCCGCGGCCCAGTCCTTCGCCCCGATGAGAAGCTCGCAGCGAAGTCCGCGCAGCCGTTCGCTGTGGGCGTACCGACCGACCATCCGGTCGGTGACGGCGACCGCCTCGGCATAACGATTCGCTCGCGCGAGGATGTGGGCGGCCGCCGCATGAATCGGCTCGAACTCCGCGGTCATCGGGCAGCGGGCAATCATTTCCTGCACCTCATCGGGCGGAAGTGGCGGAACCGAGGACCAGGCCAGATGGAGGATCGTGGGCGGCGAGAGCGGCGGTTGCAGCACCCGCGACCAGCGCTCGCGCAGCCAATCGCAACGGGCATCCATGGAGGGGATCGTGCGGACGATGCGATCGATCGAGCTTCCGTCGCCGGGCCCAAGATCCAAAGCCCGCTCCGCCGCCTTCCGCGAGCCATCGCGATCGCCGCTGTCGTAGCGCAGGTCGGCAAGGAGCGCCCACGCGTCCGCGGAATGCGGAATGGCCTCGACCGATCGCTCCACCGCGGTGATGGCGCCGGCCAGATCTCCGACGCCACGCTTGAGCCGGGCCAGCCGAAGCCAGCCTTCGGCGTTGGAGGGAAAGACGTCCAGGTGACGGCGCAGCACGCCGATGCCGCGCCCGGGATCGCGTTGCGAGTAGAGCGAGGCCAGGGCATCGGCCACGGGCCAATAGCTGGGCATCCTCGCGAAGTGCATTTCGAGCTCCTCGGCGAGGCCGTCAAGTGCCTGAGGATGCTCGGCCAGCTCGCGCAGCCCGTGCCACGCCTGCGGCGAGGTCGGATCGATCGCGAGCAACTCCTTGTAGGTTCGCATCGCCTCGAGCCGGTCCTGGCGCGCCTCGGCGTTGAGGGCCCGTTCGCTCAGCCACTGGGGGCGATTGATGCGCCCATCGAGGGCGGCCAAGGCAGCGTCGGCGTCGGCTAGGCGACCCACCGCCCGTCGGTAGCGCACGCGAAGGACCGCGATCTCGCGGTCGTCCGGCCATCGCTCGGCGGCCTGCTCGACATGCTCCGCGGCCTCCGAGCGCCGACCACTGGACCAGAGCGCTGCAGTGAGCAGCCGAAGGAGTTCGCGGGCGTCCTCGTCGGCACGGTGGTAGCGGTCCTCCAACTCCTCGATCGCCTGGTCCAGGCGGCCAAGACGGCGCAACGTCTCGAGCCAGTGGTCGTTCGATCCACGATGGCCCGGGGAGAGAAAGGTGTTCATCCGCAGGAGTCGCTCGGCCTCGTCCAAACGGCCGTCGCGGATCAGGAGTTCGGCGAGGAACGGGAGGCACTCGGCGAGCTTGTGCCCGCGGGCCGCTGCCCTGATCACCACCCGTTCGATCCGTTCCGCGGAGACACCGCGGTCGGCCCACGTCCACGCCTGGTCGAGCAGGAGTCCCGGGGCAGCGCGCCGGGTCGCGATCCGACGGGCGAGGGCCTGTTCGGCCCGGTCAATCCTCCCCATGTTGCGGAGGAGCGCCGCGTGTCGCCGGACCAGGAGGTCGTCATCGGGATAGCGCTCGGCTAACAGTTCGATCGCAGCGAGCGCCCGCTCGTCGTCGCCGCGCCGCTCGGCCCGGTCGGCGGTGACCGAAAGGGCAACATCGTCCTCGGGATAGCGCTGAAGCATCTCCTCGAAGGCCTGCTCGGCCCCGGCCTCGTCGCCGGAACGCCAGCCCAGCCGTACCCGATGGGCGAGGGTCATCTGTTCGCGCGACGGGAGATGGATGTCGCCGATCGCCGTGGCCGCGTCGGAGTCGCGCGGAACCATGACCAGCCCGACGAGGGAATGTTGGGGAAGGATCTTCCATCGCGATTCCAGCAGGCATTCGATGAAGCGCGGAACCGTCGGCTCGCGCACGATCGCGGTGCGGGTGCGCTCGTCGAAGCCCATGAGCGTCTGCGAATGGGCCCCGCCGAGCCACGCGGTGTGGATCGCAAACGGCACGCGCCGCCGGATGAGGGCGAGCGTCGACGGCACGTCGGGCAGGAACTCCGCGGTCGCCCACCCGTGGCGCTCGGCCCAGTCGCGGGAAAGCTCCATCGGCGTCCCTTCGCTGCAGATTTCCGCGGCGATCTCGTCGTGCGAGCCGGGCCGCGTCCAGGCCCCCGCAATCGAGGCAAGCGACGCCGGCGAGCAGGTGTTGTGGTCCTGGGCGACGAAGGGCACGGGTAGGACGATGCGCGAGCGACTGCGCAAGTCCGGATCGGTCACCGCATCGAGGATCCGCTCGGGGTAGGTCTTTCGCTCGGGCGATGGGGCGCGACGGGGGAGCTTCGCGATGATGGTTCGGGCGACCTCCGCCGCCTCGTCGAATCGCTCATCCAGATAGAGGCACTCGAGCATCGCCGTTCGCAATCCCTGAAGGGCGCTGCGATCGGCCAGCGGCATGAGCGGCAGGGCCCGTTCCAGGAAGCCGAGGGCTTCGGAGCGCCGTCCGGCCTCGACAAGGAGCGAGGCGGCGATGCGGGCGATGCCGTCCTCCTGCACGATTCCCAAAGACTCATCGGCGGCGCGGATCGCTTCGTCGGGACGGTGAAGGAGTGCGAGATAGTGAACACGCAGATAGTGCGGAAAGGGGGCCCGAGGGTGGATCTCTCGGATCCGCTCGACTTCGGACAGGGCCTCGGCGCGACGATCCTGCGATGCGAGGATCATCGGCAGGAGCGTCTGGGCCCATGGATGGTGCGGCCAACGCTCACGGGCCTCATCGCTCAGGCGCCGGGCCTCATCGAACATCCGGAGTTCCGCCCAGATCGAGCATCGCGACTGGAGCCAATGGAGGGACAGCTCATCATCGAGACCTTCGGGGACGGCCGTGCCGCGCCGATCGAGGAAGAGGATCGCCTCGAGGGAATTGAACGAGGCGAGGAAGGGCAACCACGTCGCCTGGACGCACGGCTCTTCCGGCCAGCGTCGCCAAAGCTTGCGGGCCAGAAGGTACGAGCCGCGGTGGTTTCCGCCGCAACGGAGGATGCGCACCATCCGGGCCAGGGCCCACGGCGTTTGTGCACGGTGGAAACAGGCGAGGACGCCATCGCGACCGCCCATGCGGGTGATGACGTCAACGAATCGGCCGGTGAGCTGAAGGTCGCGAAGCGACGGCCAAAGGGCGAGGATGTCATGCGTATCCGCTCCCGTCGAGGGCACCGGAGTCGGATGGGCGGGGGAGTCCTTCGGCATCGGCAGAATTGCAGGCTACCAAGCAGGCTCTGGGCTGGCGCGCCTTTCGCGCAGAGGCATCAGAGTTCGAAATCGCGCAACCACTGCGGCTTAAGGGCAGGCATCCGCCGACGGTGAATGGTCAAGATCGCGCGAAACGAGTCGAAACGATAGGGTGAAACAGTGATTCTCTGCAGCATCTCGTTCCCGAAGGCCGATTCAGTGCGGCAACAGGGGATGAAGATGGCGCCATGGCAGGATGCCGTGGTGAGGTTGCGTCGGCTTCAGCCGTTCGCGATGGGCACGGAGGCTCTTCATGCCGGACCCCACTTCATCGGGCCCGCAATCGGGTGACACGTCCGCTTCCCCTTCGGCCGCAGGTGCCGGGGGCGGTGGTGCCGCGCCGGTCTTCCCGGATCTCGGGCCCTCACAGGCCCGCGACTCGATCCGGACGAAACCGGCCGCCGCCGCGGGCATCGACCTCTTGCGTGACGTCAATCTGCAGGTTCGCATCGAACTCGGCCGCACCCGCATGCTGGTCGAGGACGTGCTGCGGCTCGCCCCCGACTCGGTGGTCGAGCTTGACAAGGCCGCGGGCGACCCGGTCGACATCTACGTGAACGGACGGCACATCGCCCGCGGCGAGGTGCTGGTCCTCAACGACGCATTCTGCGTGCGGGTCAGCGAGATCATCGAACCGCTCCAGCCGGCGGTCGAAAGCTCCGGTACCCACGCCAAGCTGCATTCGGTTCCCAAGTCGGGCGCGGCCTAACGACTCGTTCATACGACGAGTCCCGTCCGTCCTCCTTTCTTCCCGATTCCCAAGCGGATCCATGCACCACAGACGTCACTCATGCACAGGTTGGGGCGCGATCCTCATCGCGGCCGTCGCCGTGGTCGCAACCGACGCGCGGGCCGACGGCGTTGATCGGCCGATCGCTCCGGCGACGGCCCGAGCCGATGAGGGGCAAGGCGCCATCGTCGGGACGCCGATCGCCGCCCCAAGCGGCTCGCTGACCGGTGACGCGGTTCGTACCGTCGTTGCCCTCGGCGCGGTGCTCGCCCTTGCCCTCGTGATGCGCCAGGTGGCGCGACGCTTCTCCGATCCGCTCGCCGCACGCCGCCCCTCGGGCGTCGTGCAGATCCTCAGCCGCTTCCCTGTCGGCAAGGGACAGACGGTGCAGCTCCTGGCCGTCGGTACCCGCGTCCTCTGCGTCCATCAGGCCGCGGGACGGATGTCGACTCTCTGCGAGTTCACCGATCCCCAGGAGATCGCCCTTCTGCGAACCCGCATCGAGGCGGGAACCGCCGGACGCCAGCGATTCGAGGGCGAACTGACCCGTTCGCTCGAGCGGGACAGCACCACACTCGGTGTCGGACGCCGCGGCACCGACCCGCGCATGCCGGTGCCGACCGAGACGGTTGATCTCACCAAGCGACGTCCACAAGCCCAGCGTCCGTCCGGACTCGCCCTCGCGGGCGGAGGACGGGCCTGATGCGTCACCGGCGTCCATCGCGATTCGCTCTCGCGGCCGTCGCGGCGCTTGCCTGCGCCGCCGTTGCCGCGGGCGCCGACGACGGCGCGGCCCGCGCCCTGGAGGACCTCAACCCGATCGGCGTGATCGAGGATGCATCGAAGGCCATTCCCGGCATGGGCGCAGGCCTCGAGAAGGGCGGACTGAGCACCCAGCTCAACATCATCCTCCTGCTCACGGTGCTCTCGGTGGCGCCGGGGCTCCTCATCCTCTGCACGTCGTTCACGCGGATCGTGATCGTCCTGAGCCTTCTCCGCCAGGCCCTCGGCACGCAGTCGCTGCCGCCGAGCCAGGTCATCGTCGGACTGAGCCTGTTCCTCTCCGTCGTCGTCATGGGGCCGACCTTCTCGCGCATGTGGAACGAGGGGCTCGCTCCCTACGCGAAGGGGACCCACAACGACCAGTTGCGGGCATGGGACGACGCGAAGCGACCGCTCCGCGAATTCATGATCGCCCAGATCGAGAAGTCCGGAAACACCTCCGCGGTGTTCATGCTGTTGGAGCAGCGCGGCGTCGATATCAGCGAACCCTCCGAACTCACGTGGGATCGCGACGTCGACATGATCACCCTCGTTCCGGCCTTCGTGCTGAGCGAGCTCAAGTCATCGTTCCTGATCGGGTTTCGGATCTACCTGCCGTTCCTCGTGATCGACATGGTGATCTCAAGCCTGCTCATCTCGATGGGCATGATGATGCTGCCGCCCGTGCTCATCTCCATGCCCTTCAAGCTGCTGCTCTTCGTCATGGTCGACGGGTGGCAACTCATATGCGGTTCGCTCATTGCGGGATTCGCCCGCGAGACGCCGGTGATGACGGCAGCGGCGGAGCTTCTCCTCGGAGGGGTGCCGTTCGCGTAGCGGGACGTTCGTCGGTCCAGGATGGGAGAAGGAGAGCCTCGACGCGGCATGGAGTCGTGTCGGGGTGACGGGAAAAACTCGGAGTGGAGAAAGGTGACTGGGCCGCCCCCGTCCGTTCGGGAGCGTGGCCTTCGGGAATCGAGAGAGAGATGCCCCGCGCCACGATGTTCAGGCGCGAGAAGGGGGACTCGCCGTGATCGATTCGCTTGACCTTGTCCGTGACGCCCTCGTCCTTTCGCTCATGCTCTCTGCGCCCATCCTCGCGGTGGGTCTGCTCGTCGGCCTGACGGTGAGCATCGTCCAGGCCGTGACCCAGATCCAGGACCAGACGCTTTCCTTCGTCCCGAAGATCGCCGCCATGCTGCTGGTGGCGGTGGCCCTTCTTGGTTGGCTCTCGGTGCAACTGATGGAATTCGCGGCCAGCATGTTCTCGTCGTTCTGACCTTCCTAACGATTCGCCCGCTCCGGAGGCAATGACCCCGGACCGACGGGCACACCGCTCGTGCATGACTCGATCGACATCCTCTCGAGACACCTCGGACCGGCCGTCCTGGTCCTGGTCCGGCTCGGCGGTCTGGCGATCTTCGCACCGGTCTTCGCCTCCTCGATGGTCCCGCGCCTCATCAAGGTCCTGCTGATCACGATGCTGGCCCTGGCCACCTATCCGACGCTTGCGGTGGGCCCGCTGCGCGGCGTCGACGTGCCGGTCGATCTCGCCTCGATTGCCCCGATGATGGCCAGCGAGCTGATGGTCGGAGCGGTCATCGGATTCCTCGCGATCATGCCCCTCGTCGCCCTCCAGATGGGCGGACAGGTCATGGGCACCCAAATGGGCCTGGGCTTCGCGCGGCTCTACAACCCGGCGATGGAGGACGAGGGCGATGTCCTTGAGCAGATCCTCTTCTTCCTTGGGCTTGCCACCTTCCTCGGCGTGGGCGGGCACGAGCAGATGACCGTGGCCGTCCTCCGGAGCTTCGAATACGTGCGCCTCGGCGGCGTCGGTGAGGTCATCTCAGTCTGCGGATGGGGGATCGACAACGGCCTCATCCGTCTCATCGCGAGCGTCCTGCTCGCCGCGACCGAGCTGGGCCTTCGCGTGGCGGCGCCGATGGTCTGCCTCTTCCTGCTCGAGTCGGTGGCCCTTGGCTTCCTCTCCCGATCGGTGCCGTCGTTTCACCTGATGAACCTCGGATTCCCGCTGCGGATCATCATCGGCCTCGGCATCCTCGTCCTTGGGATGGGGGCGATCGGCGAGGCCCTTCAGGTCTTCCTCTCCGACGACCTCTCGCTCCTCTCGACCTGGTTCATCCTCGAGGAGACGCACTGACCATGGCAGAGGACCTGGGCGAACGGAGCGAGGACGCAACCCCGAAGCGGCTACAACAGGCCCGCGAGGACGGCAGCGTCGCCAAGAGTAACGACGCGTCCGCAGCGGCCATGCTCCTCATCGCGACGCTGGCTCTCGTCGCCGGACTCGAGCCGATGCTCGCGGCCTTCGCCCGACTGATCCGCGACGCGCTTGACCCCGCGATGAACGCGGTGGCCACGCAGCCCGAACGACTGGAAGACCTCCTGCGGCCATCGCTGCGTTCCGGGGCAATCGTCCTGGGCATCATCCTGGCGATCGCCGCGGTGGCTGCGTGGCTCGTGCACGTCTGGCAGATCGGATTCCTCCTGACGACCAAGCCGCTCCTGCCCAAGTTCGATCGCCTCAATCCGGTCACGGGCTTCGGCCGGCTGTTGGGCAAGTCAGGGCTGATCAAGACGGGCTTCGACCTGGCCAAGGTCGCCCTCGTCGGAACCATCGCCTACATCACGATCGCCGGTTTCATCCGCAAGATCGTCACGCTTCCCGCCTTCGAGCCGCAGCTTGCGGCCATTGCCATCGCGGGCATGCTCGTGGAGCTGGCCCTCAAGATCGTGGCCGCCCTCGTCGTTCTCGGCCTCATCGACTACTTCGTACAGCATTGGCGCCACCGCGAGGAAATGCGCATGACGAAGCAGCAGGTGAAGGAGGAATACAAGCAGAGCGAAGGCGACCCGGAGGTGAAGCGCCGTCGCTTCCAGCTCCAGCGTCAGCTCGCAATGCAGCGGATCTCCAGCGCTGTGCCGAAGGCCGACGTCATCGTCACCAACCCCGAGCACATCTCGATCGCGATCCAGTACGACGCCGAGACGATGCATGCCCCGAGGGTTGTTGCGAAAGGCGCCGACTACCTCGCTCTGCGCATTCGACAGATCGCCCGGCAACACGGCGTGCCGATCGTTGAGCGCAAGCCGCTGGCCCGCGCCCTCTACAAGCAGGTGCCGGTCGGAGGCGAGGTGCCGCCGGACTTCTACAAGGCCGTCGCGGAGATCCTCGCGTTCGTCTACCGCCTCGACGGGGCCGAAGCTCGCCGCGCGGCCCGGCGACGGCCGATCACCTCAGAGACGCAGAGGGCAGAGAGACCCGAAGGAGCGTTGCAGGGTGGATTGGCCGCTCCACCGCTCGCCCGCTAGTACCTGTACCGACGCCAAGCCCCTTGCCTCAGCCTCCGCGCCTCCGCGGTGAACAAGCCCTCCCAGAACGCCCGTCCCCGACCCATGCCAGTCTTCCTCCACAAGATCGCCGAGCAGCGGCACCTGATCGTGCCGATCTCGTTCCTGGTCCTGATCGCCGTGCTCGTCGTGCCGATGCCGGCGCCGGTGATGGACCTTCTCATCTGCGCGAACATCGCCATCGCGGCGATCGTGCTGATGACGACGATGTACATGAAGCGGCCGCTGGACTTCAGCGTCTTCCCGGCCCTCCTCCTGGCGACGACGCTCTTCCGTCTCGTTCTCAACGTCGCCAGCACCCGGCTCATCCTCTCGACGACGACGACCGACCCCGAGGCCGCCCTCAGCGTGGCCGGTCACGTCATCCAGGCCTTCGCCAACTTCGTCGCTGGCGAGAACCCGATCGTCGGCGCGATCATCTTCATCATCCTCGTGATCGTGCAGTTCGTGGTCATCACCAAGGGTGTCACGCGCATGTCCGAGGTCGCGGCCCGATTCACCCTCGACGCCATGCCGGGCAAGCAGATGGCCATCGACGCCGACCTCTCGGCGGGGCTCATCAACGAGTCCGAGGCACGGGCGCGGCGAGAGAACATCACCCGCGAGGCCGACTTCTACGGGGCGATGGACGGTGCCAGCAAGTTCGTGCGCGGCGACGCGATCGCCGGCATCATCATCACCATCATCAACGTGCTGGGCGGCTTCGCGATCGCCAAGTTCCAGCTCGGTTGGGACATGTCTGACGCGATCAAGACCTTCACGATGCTCTCCATCGGTGACGGTCTTGCCTCCCAGATCCCGGCCTTCATCATCGCCATCGCTGCGGGCCTCATCGTCGCCCGGGCCGGTGACGGCCGCACCGTCGGCGAGGAGATCCCCAACCAGCTCGCCTCGCAGCCGATGGCGCTCTATCTCATCGCGGGGTTCCTTGGCCTCCTGTCGATGACGCCGCTGCCGACCATCCCGCTCCTCATCGCTTCGGCGGGTCTTGGCGGGCTCGCCTGGTGGATCGGTCGCAAGGAGAAGCGGAAGGTCGCCGAGCGGGTCGAGGAGGAACGGAAGAAGGCATCCATCCCGCCGCCGCCGCAAGCGGTGGAGGAACTGCTCGCCGTCGATGTCCTCGAGATCGAAGTCGGTTACGCCCTCGTGCAACTGGTGGATTCCACCCGTGGTGGCGACCTGCTCGAGCGCATCTCGGCCATTCGCCGACAGCTTGCGATCGAGCTGGGCGTGGTCATGCCGCCCGTCAGAGTGCGTGACAACATGCAACTGCCCGCCAACGAATACCGGGTGCGTATCCGCGGCGCCAACGTCGGGGAAGGTGTGGTCTATCCCGAGCTTCTGATGGCGATGGACGCCGGCGTGGCCAGTGGCCGGCTGCAGGGAATTGCCGCGAAGGAGCCGGCCTTTGGGCTGGCGGCCACGTGGATCGAGCCGCCGATGCGGACCAAGGCCGAGACGATGAACTACACGGTGGTCGACGCCACCAGCGTGATCGCGACCCATCTGACCGAATTGGTCCGGCGGCACGCGGACGAGCTTCTCACCCGCGAGGAGGTCGCCAATCTCCTCAACCAGCTCAAGAGCAAGGCCCCGAAGCTGGTCGAGGAGACCGTTCCGAGCGTCATCAAGCCCTCGGATCT
This sequence comes from Phycisphaerae bacterium, assembly GCA_016795065.1. Classification (GTDB taxonomy): domain Bacteria; phylum Planctomycetota; class Phycisphaerae; order Phycisphaerales; family SM1A02; genus JAEUIT01. The sequence continues at coordinate 156,342 of JAEUIU010000038.1, read as the reverse complement.
CCAGAAGGTGCTTCAAGGCCTGCTGCGGGAGCGCGTGCCGGTTCGGGATCTGGAGACGATCCTCGAGACCCTCGCCGACTGGATCACCCACACCCGCGACCCGGAGATCCTTGTCGAATACGTCCGGAACGCCCTTCGGAGGACGATCTGCGCGATGCACAGCGAGCCCGACGAGCAAGGCCGGCCTCGCCTCCACTGCGTGACGATGGACCCGGCCCTCGACGACATCATCGCTGGCTACATCGATCGCAGCGCCGCCGGGACAACCTTCAGCATCCCGCCTCAAGTTGCCGCCCGCATCGCCCGGGCGGTGGGTGAGACGGCCCAGCCGCTGGTGCATGCCGGACGGATCCCGGTCGTCGTGACCAGCCCGGCCGTTCGGGCCCAAGTGCGACAGACGCTTGAGCCGCATATTCCTGGCATCGTCGTCTTGGGCTACAACGAGGTCGCCAAGGGCGTCGACGTCGAGAGCGTTGGTCTGGTCCAGATCCCGGTCGGCGCGGCGCCGACCGCCGCAGCGGCGTGACCCACGAACTCGTGAGATCATCCCCGAATCGGAGTGAGCGTTTTCCCTCCGTCGTGTATTCTGTGCCTACCTCACGGAGTCGGCGCATTGGATCGCGCGGCTGCTGGAGGATGTAACGCCTGTCGCTCGCTTTCCTTCGAGGCGAGCGACGGGGGAATCGCCCGTGGGATTGACCGGGACGCCATGGAGGGCTCCGCGTGCAGTGCAAGAACTACCGCGCATACACGATGGCTGAAGCGATGGCGGCCGTGAAGGCCGATCTCGGCAACGACGCCATCGTGCTGCACACCCGCACCCTGACCCAGGGTGGCTTTCTCGGCCTCGGCCGTAAGACGGTGATCGAGATCACAGCAGCTCGCCCGGAAGGCAGCCGCACGACTCCATCGAGCCACTCCTCCGCAAGCCAACGGGCCGCAGGCGCGGCGACGAGCCAGGCAATCGGCAACGTGATGGTGCAAGGGGCGGCTGCTCGCGCCTACGACGCCGCAGCGCGAGGCAACTCTGAGGTCGAGATCCCCGAGCGCAACCGTCTCGCCGCGACCGAGGACATCCACCGCGAGGCGACCCAGTTCGACCGCGATCGGACCCGACTGCTTGCCCAAGCGATGGCGGTGAAGCTCGAGCGCGAACGCGCTGAACTGCCGCGCACCGGAGCTCCCAGCGCAGCGAGCGCCAACGCCGCAGCGACCGCCGCTGCCGTCACCCGCCAACGACAGCCCTCCGTCCCCGCGGCAGCCCCGACCAACGGCGACGCCAAAGTCTCCGCCGCAACGGCGTTCGCCGGCGGTGCAACGCAGCCGCCACTCGCCCAACGATTCGTCCTCATTCCCGCCAACGATGCGGCTCGGGCGGTCGAGCGGCAGGCGTTGCTGCAACGCGTCGGGCCAGCCGCGCCCACGGCCGCGCCCAATGCTGCGCCCGCTGCCGAGCCCCGAAACGGCCCCGTCGCCAACCGTCCGCTGTCGGTTGCGCCCGATTCCGCTTCGCAGGTAGCTCCACCGCCGCCAGCGCCCAAGGCCCCGCAGGCAGCCCCGACCGTGACGGTCGAGACATTCGAGCCGCGCATCTCCTTCGCCGTCGCCCCGACGCCGATGCCTCGCGTGCCGGTGACCTTCGACGATGAGCTTGAGTCGCACGTCAGCCCCGAAGCGCCTCGTGTTGAACGACCGCGCCTTTCGGTCGAACGGCCAGCCGCCGCGCCCGTTGCGGGCATCGACCTGGCTGCGATCGACCGGTTAGTCGAGGAGGTCCTACGGCGTCCTGCGGAGTCGACTCGCGCGTCAGCAGCGCAGCGCGGCGGCTCGTCGCGCCCCGAACGACTCGAGAGCCTCTACGCAAACTTGCTCAGCCAGGACATCGGCAACGACCTTGCGGACGCGATCGTCACCGACCTGCATGCCTCGCTCACACCCGAAGAGTTGGCCAGCGACCACGCGGTGCGAAGCGCCGCGATGCAGCGGATCGCCGCGCTCCTTCCCCCGTGCACGGCGTCGGGGTCACTGGAGCCCGATGAAGCGGGGGGCTGGCGACGCGAAGGCCGTCCGCTCACGGTTGCCTTCATCGGCCCCACGGGCGTCGGCAAGACCACCACAGTCGCGAAGATCGCCGCATCGCTGAAGCTCCGATACGGGGCGCGGGTCGGACTGGTGACCTGCGATACCTACCGCATCGCGGCGGTGGACCAACTTCGGACCTACGCCGAGATCATCGGACTGCCGCTGGAGATCGTTCTCTCGCCCGGCCAGATGCGACAGTCGAGGCAGCGACTCAACGAACTTGACGTCATCCTCATCGACACCGCGGGACGCAGCCAGAACGATGCCGATCGCCTAGGCGAACTTGCCGCGATGGTCAAGGCCGCCGAGCCGCATGAGACGCATTTGGTGTTGTCAAGTACCGCCCACGAGAAGGTGCTCATGCGTGAGGCTCAGGCCTTCTCGACCGTAGGCGTCGACCGAATTGTGCTCACCAAGCTCGACGAGGCGGTGGGACTTGGGGCAGTTCTGCGTGTCCTTCGCCAAGTCGGACGCGGAGTCAGCTACCTTACGACGGGTCAGGAAGTGCCGCAGCACATTGAGGCGGCACGACCCGCACGATTGGCCGAGCTTGTGCTCGGGGGAGCTCCGAACGCATGACGCGTCATCCGTCAGGCTACGACTATCAGGCAGGACACGCAGGAAGCAGCGCAGGCCAGTCGTTCGCCGCGTCGGGTGCCCATTCCGTGGGGCCGTCCCATCACACGCCCTCCGTCGGCGGAGCAGGCGCCGCTGATCAGGCGTCAACGCTTCGACGGCTCATGCGCGGCGGCGATTCGACCGCGGTCATGGTTCCTCGCGAAGGTACAAGAGCGTCGTCGATCAGCGTCGGTCCAGCCGAGGATCCCCTTGAACTCCTTGGTCGCGGCAGCGAGCGTCGTCCGCGGCGAGTGTCGCGCATCCGCCTCGCCCGAGCGATCGCCATCACCAGCGGCAAGGGCGGGGTGGGCAAGACCAACCTTGCGGTGAACCTCTCGATCGCGCTGGCCCAACAGCGGCGCGTCTGCCTGCTCGATGCTGATCTGGGCATGGCCAACGTCGACGTCCTCTGCGGACTGTCGCCGCGATCGACGCTGGAGGATGTCCTCCAGCATGGTCGCCGCATCGAGGAAGTCATGGTCCTCGCCCCTGGCGGCTTCCGGTTGGTGCCGGGTGCCAGTGGCGTGGCCAGTGTGGCCAACCTCGGACCCGATGCCCGTCGTCGTCTGCTCGCCCAGCTTGCGGCGCTCGAACGGCATGCCGACATCCTGGTGATCGACACGGCCGCGGGCATCGCGTCGAACTCGATTGCCTTCGCCGCAGCGGCCCACACCGTGCTGGTCGCCGTGACTCCCGAGCCGACGTCGATCACCGACGCTTACGGTGCCGTGAAGACGATCGCTTCGAAGGTGAAGGCGCCGCGCATCCGACTGATCGTGAACATGGCCAACGATCGCGAGGAGGGCGAAGAAGTCTTCCGCCGCATCGATCGGGTCAGCCGGACATTCCTTGATTTGCCGCTGGAGCTCGGCGGCATCATTCCCTTTGACTCGGCCGTCCGGGCCTGTGTGCGTCGACGCGAGCCGGTCCTACTGTCCGAGCCTGACTGCCCGGCGTCGAAGGCCATTCGAGCCATCGCTCGAGGCGTGCTCGCGGCGGACCAACTCGATCGGGCGAATGCCGAAGCGGCCGCGAGTCGGGGTGGGCACCGAACGAGCGGCAGTGCCGGATCCGCTCCGCAGGCGGGGCGATCGGTTGATGGGGGGGCGGTCGGCATCGATCCCACGGCCTTTGCCGAGGCCCGCGATGGATTTTTGTCGCGTTTGGTGGGCTGGCTTCGTCGAGGCTGACGATTCAGCCGATAGAAACCCATCTGGAGTGCGCCCGTGTCGAAGCAGGTCGCCCGGCTCGTCTCGTCATCATTCGGTCTCGTCGCGTTCGCCCTGGCGATTGCGGTTGGATTGTCTGTTGGCAATCCGACCGACGCGATTCTCTCCCGGGCCCTCATCGCCCTCATCGTGGCGAGCATCGCCGGCTATTGCGCCGGTCTCGTGTGTGAACATCTCGTTCGCATTGCAACTGCGAAGATCGAGCGCCGGGCCGATGAGATCGTTGCCGAAGAAGAAGAGGCCCTGTACCAAGCGCTTCATCCGGATCGTCACGGCCACGGTGCAACGGGGGGAGGACACGCATCGGACCAGCCGGCTGCCGCCATCGCGACGGCAGGCTCTGCGGATGGGGCGTCTGCCTCCGCAGGTGGACGAGGGGACAAGTCGAAGACGGGCAGTCGCGCCTCGGCCGCTTCAACGGGAGGAACCGCACCACCGTCGGTGGTGGTCGGCGCCGGTGCGGGATCATGATGTTGATGGCTGACCCTTGATGATGGTGTGATTGCCATGCGGCGATGAATGGTTGCCGCCCGATACGGGTTGTCGATGGAATGAACGGGACCAGCGCGCTGGCGGAGTCAACGCGGCAGGCGTCGGATGCACGGGCTTCCGGCCGGATGGGAGATCACCCGAGTGCGACCTGAGCACGCAAGGTGGAAGACCAGTGGATGAGACGCGGATGCGAGCGCGTCAGATTGATTTCCGGTGGACCCGATAAAAGGTCCTCCCAACAAGGTCGCTTGTCGTTATACTCCGGTCGTTCCTCGCCAAGGATTCGGCGAAGGGACGCATCACGTCGATTGGCTCGACTTGGGCCAATCGGAACCACAACCTAGAGCAAGCGCGCGGGGCTGCCTGTCAGGTCCGTTGTGACGCTTGCGATTCGACACTCGCCACCACCGTGGCGCACGCTGCTCGCGAGCGTGCGTTGCGAATGGACGGCGGGCTCACTGGTCAAGGAGCGGACCGATGTCGAGAAGCACGATGCGTGCGCCACAAGGGCGCGCCGCGAACCCAATCAGTAAGCCAGTCAGCAAGCCAGCCACCGCTGATCGGCTCAGGGCAGCCTCCGGCGCAAAGCCGACCGCGAAGGCAGCCGCCAATTCAATCGGCAAGGTCGCGGTCAAGGCCGAACCAGGCAGCAGCCATCACGCCAGCAAGGCAAGCAAGTCGACCACTGGTCGACGGGCTCTCGCTGCGGCCGTGATCGATGCGGCCTCCGTGACGCCAGTCAAGCGGACCGGCAAGGCGCCGACCGTCGAGGTGACCGCCGTCGTCAAGACGAAGGCCACCGGCTCAGGCGCTGGCACGAAGTCGAAACCCGGCCGCAGTGCAGCCGTTCCGGCCACGCTGATCGCCGGCCGGGCGGTGGATACGACCCTTCTGACCTCCCCGAACGGACGACCGACCCTCGCTCCGGCCCCGGTCGTCAACAAGAAGCCGAAGAAGTCGAACGAACCGCTCCCGTTCCACCTTCGGGCCATCGAGGATCTCTGGCAGGAATACCGCAAGCTTCCGAGCAAGGAACTGCGGAACTTCCTCATCGAGAAGTACCTGGAGCTCGTCCGCTTCACTGCCGAGCGGATGCACATGAAGCTTCCCTCCGAGGTCGAAGTCGATGACCTGATGTCCGCCGGCCTCTTCGGCCTGATGGACGCCATCGACGCCTTCGATCCGGATCGCGGCGTGAAGTTCGAGACCTACTGCACGCAGCGCATTCGAGGCGCCATCTTCGACGAGCTGCGGGCGATGGACTGGGTGCCTCGCCTGGTTCGTTCGCGCACCGCCAAGGTCGAGAAGGTCCGCAAGCAGCTTGAGATGGAAACCGGCCGCAAGGCCACCGATGCCGAGATCGCCGACCGCATGAAGGTCGCCAAGCCCGAGTTCGACAAGCTCCAGAAGGACTCGCGGCCGGTCGGCATCGTCAGCCTCAACCGCAAGTGGTTCGAGACCGACTCCAGCAAGGACGTGCGCGAGATCGACGTGATCCGCGACACCAAGCAGGAGAGCCCGGTCCAGCAGATCCAACGCCAGGATCTTCAGACCCTCATCACCAAGGGCCTCAGCCGCGCCGAACGCCTCATCGTCATCCTCTACTACTACGAGGAAATGACCATGAAGGAGATCGGCACCACCCTCGACCTCTCCGAGAGTCGCGTGAGCCAGATGCACTCGAGCATCCTCGCTCGCCTCAAGGCCCAGATGCAACATCGCGAGAAGGACATGTCCGAGGAGTAAGCCTCGACATCACCACGAAACCAACGAGGCGGGCATCTTGCGATGCCCGCCTCGTTTCGTTGTGCGGTAAAGAGGTCGCTACTGTCCAATCACCGCGACGCCGTTCGGGGCGGTGATGGTCAGCACCTTCGTCATCGTGATGGCGCCTGGATAGCTCCCGCCAATCACCTTGATCTGGGCGCCGTCGAATGCGGCCGCATAGCCCTCGCTGATCAGGTCGAAGGGAAGCACCGAGCTTCCGTTCTGCGGCGGGAGGTTCGGCTGGGCTGCGTTCACCCAGATCGTGCCGCCGAGGGTCGAGAGCCAGAAGTCGATCTCGGGATAGGTCTCCTCGAATTCGCCGTACATCGCGGCGAAGTCGTCGATGTTCGAGCAACTCATGTCATCGGGACTGATGGCGTCGCCGCAGCGGCCGTAGAGCTGGCCGAAGAGCTGGCCCGCGGAATTGAAGATGCCGCCGCCGGAGGAGCCACCCTCGACCAGGCCGTCGGTCATCTTGTAGTAGTCGAAGTCGGAGGAGTCGAGGCATATGCAATAGAGGCAGATGCCGACGGCGTCGAATGTGGTGCCGCGCTTCCATGAACCGCTCGGGTGGTGGAAGGAGCGGCCGGTGCTTGGATGGGCCGTCGTCCAGCCTGCGAAGGCGAGGCCGCCGGGCAGGAGACCATCGAGCCGCATGAACGTCATGTCGTTGCCGTCGTCGACCGAGGTCGTCGCCAGGATGTCGGCGCCGGTGGAACGCGGCAAGGTGTTGTAGTCGGGCAGCGTGCCGTTGCAGGCGCTCTTCTGCCAGAGCCAGACGACCTCGAGCGAGTTGGCCTCGGTCTCGGTCGAAAGACAGTGGTTGGCGGTGAGGAAGTACGGCGCAGACGTATCGCCGTCGCTGTCGTTCAGGAGCGTGCCGGTGCAGACGTAGGAGTTGCCGCCGGAGACGAAGTTCATCTGGCCGGTGGCTCGGCGGGCGACATCGTCATCGGGATCGGTGTAGCACATCGCGTCGTTGTGGCACGAGAAGACGCCGTTGCCGTTGATACCGCCGTCGCCGTCGTTATGTTCGACTGGATTCGATGCATCGCGATCGAAGTGAACGATCTCGCGCAGCGTGAAGGTCGGCGCCTCGCGGCCCACGATCTCGACGTGGATGGTCTCGCCCGGGACCGAGGCGGTCCAGAGTTCCCCATCGTCATCCGGTCCTTGGCCGCGATACGCGCCGCGGACGATCGGGCCATCGACGCCTTCGCTCCAGACGATCATCGCCGCGCCGCGCAGGTCCAACTCCTCAAAGCGAAGCCGCACTGCCTGCGCACCGGGCGAGCGGACGGCGAAGGTCCACATCGAGCGATTCTGAAGGAGGGGTGTCTCGATCGTCCCGAGCTGGTTGATTGGCTGATCAAGGGTCCGAACAAATCCGGTTCGCTGCCGCTTTCCCTCGGGACAGGTCGGGCAGACCAAGGCTTCGGCGTCCGCGGCGGCAATCCGGGACGCTGCCACCTGGCCGAGCACATGCAGGTTCTGGCCGGCCCGGAACGCCTCGGGGACATCCCGGCTCAGCGGCGGGGGCAGGCTTGGAGCTGCGGCCTCGGTCGGGAGGAACGCCGGAGCGAGTTCGTGGACCGGCCCCGAACCGTCGGGAACACCAGCAAAGGCAACAGGAGTCGCCAGGAGAGCGGCGGCAGCGAGCAAGTGGAACGAGCACGGCGAGTACGGCATGCGACCTCCAGCCAAGCCCGGGGGGCGGCAGGAGAGAGGCGCAGCCGGCCGAATCACACTCCGATCGTCTTTGGCACTTTGTTGCGGGATGTGCCGACGGTCCGCCCGGAGGCGGCCTCAGCCGCAGTTCCCCCACGCTCCCAGCAGCACTGCCAGGTCGGCGGCATTCACGGTGCCGCTCGCGTCGAGGTCCCCAGGTCCAGCGGTCGACCACGCACCAAGGAGAGTCGCGAGGTCTTCGGCGTCGACCTCGCCGTCGTTGGTCAGGTCGCCCACGCATGCCGCGCACGCAGGGACCAGCTGATGGGCACTCTGGCCGCTCGGAGCTCCTGGCGTGCCGGTCGAGAGGGTGACCCCAAAGCCGCTCTGGGCCGATGGCCAGGCATCGATCGACCCAATCGTCCCGCCGTTGGCCGATGGATCGCCCTGCTCGGCTCGTGTGACGATGAGCCCGGCCGGGTCGATCGTGACGATGCGTCCGTGGCTGACGCCGCCGGGCAGGTCGACGTTACACCACGCGACGACGTTGCCGTCGGCGTCGATGAACTGCATCGGATTGCGTGAGAAAGCGAGGCCGGTCACCGTCCCGCCGTCGAACTCGTCATAGAAGGCCAAGGCCTTGTGCAGTTGATTGGGAAGGCCGGCGAAGAGTCCGCTCGTGAACGTGCCGCTGATATTGACGTCGGCGAAGAAGCAGAGCTCGCCGGCATCGTTGAGGGACGCTCCCTGCATGTCGAAGAACGTCCCACCGATCGGCGTGGCTGTGTTTGCCTTGACCGCCCACGTCGCCACGCCGGCGCTGGTGCGCAGAACGATGCCGCGCGACACCGACCCGCTGGCCAGCGTTCGGAAGGCGATCGTTCCCAGGTTGTTGATGTCCGGCAGCGGCCCGACCGGAATGTTGGTGCCGTCGGAGAAACCTAACGTTTCGCCCACGATGATCGTGTAGGTGCCGCCACCGGGGGCGGGCGAGCCGGGACGGGCGATCTTCTGAAGCGTGCCGTTGGTCCAGGTGAAGATGCCTGGTCCCGTGTCCACGCTTGCTCGGCCGACGAAGGCCACGGTGCCCGCGTCATTGATCGAGCCATGCCCGACGTTGACGAACGTCCCACCGCCCGGGGCGGGCCCGCCGACACGGGCGACGTTGTCGATGGTGCCGTTGAGGTGGCCGACGAAGAGTCCGCGCGGCGAACTTCCGCCGTGGAGATCGGCCATGAAGAGCACATCACCGAGGGCGTTGATCGCTGGAGCGAAGAACGTCCCGCCAAAGAAGCCGGTGAAGGTCCCGCCGATCGGCGTCGGATCGCCCACGCCACTCCCGGGGTCACCGCTGCCGCCGCCGGATCCGCAGCCGATCGCCACCGGCGTCGCGATGCCGCCCTCGGCACGGAAGACGCCTTGGTTTCGTGCGCTTCCATCGATCATCGCGAAGAACGCGATCCGCCCGCCGGCCAGCGTCGCCGAGTTCATGAACGCCGACGGAACGAGCGTGCCCTCGTCGACCGATTGGCCGCTGTCGGCAAGGAGGACCAACGGACATTCCGCGGTGCCGGCCACTCCGCCTTCAAGGTGCGTCATGCGAACTCCGGATCGTTGCTGCGTCACGCCGTCGTGGACGCGAACGTGCAAGGGTCCGACGTGGAGGCGGTCGTTCGCCACGGCCATGGCTGAGACAGCCGTCGCGCCGGCAAGAACCATCGACAGCAACGAGCGGGGCAGGCCAAGCATGATGAACCTCGATCTGGGGCGCCCGATGGGGCGCGATACCTCTGCAGTGCATGAGGATCCACACGTGAGCCGCTTGAGCTTACGATTTGTGCCTTCACACTGCAGCGGAGTCCTGCACGAGCGGGAAATCACGAACCATGATCCGAATCACCACCACGTTCCGCGGTCGCGTTCAGGGGGTTGGGTTTCGGGCTACCACCGCCCATTGCGCCCGCGGGCTTGCGATCAGCGGTTTCGTCTGCAATCAGTCCGACGGCTCGGTGCTATGCGTCGCCGAGGGGCGGCTGGAGGACATCGAGGCGTTCCTGGACGACGTCCATCACGCCATGCGATCCAACATCGCTGCCGTTGAGTCGGAACGCAGCGCCGCCACCGGCGAGTTCAAGGACTTCCAGGTGCGGCGATCGCCGACGAAACGGGAGGCATGAGCAAGCCGTTATGACCAACCCGTTAGGATCGAGGCGTTATGGGCGAGAAGTTAGCAGCCGCCCCAGGCGCCGAGCAGAATCCCGAGGTCGGAGCCGTTGACGGTCCCGTCGCCGTTCACGTCGGCAGCGTTCGCGGTGCCCCATGCGCCGAGCAGGATGGCCAGATCGGCGGCGTCTACGTTTCCACTCCCATTGAGGTCCGCAGGGCAGGCGACGATGTCGTTCTCCAAGATGATTGCCCGCCCTTCCGGGAGTGCCCAGAAGATGTAGCCACTGGCCCGAATGAACTGGTAACTCTTGAGTCCCGTGCCAAGGCCCTGGCTCCACTTCCATTGGGCGTAGGGCTGGGCAGTGAGGCCGGTGATGCCGATGAACCACCGCGGATTGGTCGGCGTATTGGCGGGGACGACGATCGGATTCGCTAACTCGAGCGTGTAGTGCGTCTGGGCACCGGGGCCAGGCGATGTCGTGTAGGCGGTCGTATCGAAGGTGATCAGAGGCTCGGCGCTCTCGACGCCGCCGTAGTACCAGATCGCATAGGGCTGATAGGCAATCGTCCCGGGATCCTGCTTCCAGATCTCGATGCGAAAACCCAGTTCGCAGGCGCCGCTGCCCCACCATTCGATGTGACTGATCTCCGTCGCCTCGGTCAGGGTGAAGTCCTCCCAACAAACCGAATCGCCGTCGAGGTCATTCTCGTCTGGACCCGGGTCCTGCCAGAGTTGCGACGAGCGCATCACACCACCATTGGTCGGCGGAAGGTGGGACAGAACGGTTTCAGCGTGTGTCGCCGAACAAGCAGCGGTGATAGCGGCGCAGACAACGAGGAGAGACCGAGGAGTGGTCATGATGAGACTCGCAAAAGAATCAGCGGGTGTGAGCCAGCAGAGTGCGTCGTGGGCCCGTCCTGATTCTCCCGAGGAGTCAGTTATCCCAAGGCAGACTCGACAAAACGCACAAACCGGTCCTTGGCATCAGCGCCCATGCGTCCGAAACCGGCATGTTCGTTGGGCGCTCCGGTCGTTTCGTAGACGTGGAGCGTCACCATCGACGGGTCGTCATAACGCTTCGAAAGGGCCGCCAGGAACTCCTCCTGCCCCTCCAGCGGCACCCATTCGTCAAAGCGGTTGTGCATCATGAGCAGCGGTATCGGACGCCAGCCGTCGAGATTGCCGACGGGATTGAGCCTCGTCAGCGTGCCTGGGTCGCCACGCATGAGATTGGTCTGCCATCGCCAGGAGCCGGTGGTGCACTCGACCGCCGCGCAAGCGAAACGATGGGGGCGGCAAAGGCGCGAGAGTGCCACCATGCCGCCCGCGGACATGCCCCCGATGCCCTTCCGCTCTGGGTCGAAGCCCTCGAGATCGGCCACCGCGTCCACGATCGGATCGATCTCCTCAATCATCGTGTGGATCATGCGCAGGGTCGCGGTGATGTCGTGGGCCCATGGCTCGAAGCGTTCGCCGTGACCGGGGAGATCGACCGCGACCGTCGCGATGCCAGCCCGAAGCAGCCGGAGATAGCGCCCCGGATCGAGTTCCTTGTTCACGCTCCGCCCATGGATCCAGAGCAACCACGGTCGCGTTCGCACGATGGCGGTCCCGTCGCGGCCCCAATCGGGATGGGCAACCAGCGCCGGCACGCCGGCAAGGCGCTGCCAGCGAGCGGAACGTCGAAGCGAGGCCGGGACGCCAGTGAGGTCAGGCATGAGGGAAACGAGCCGTGGTCTCTCAGGACGCTGGCTTCGCCACGGGCTTTTCCGCTGGCGCCGCGGTAGGCGGAGTCGAGCTCTCGGGCTTCGCGTCGCGCGGCGTCAGGATGATCCCGATCGGGCGGGCGCTCCAAGGCATCTGGAGGGCCGTCATCGTCATCGCCGTGCCGAAGTTCGCGCTTCGCGGGAAGACGCGGTCATTCCAGGTCCCATCCTGCTCGCGCACCGAGAAGAGAACGTCGGCAAGTTTGGCCCGGTAGAGGGGGCGCTCGTTCTCCTGAAGCAACTCGATCGCGAGGGCCGCGTGGTGGAAGCCATAGAAGAAGTAGTAGGGTGCGACGCCGTAGGGCGGCTCGTGCGTCCCGTTTTTGCGACGCCGCTTCTCGAGTTCGGGCCAGTGGGCGAGAAAGGCGTTGATCGCAAACCGAAGTCGTTCGCGCGAGCCGCGCCCGGCCAGATACAGGGCACTTTCCGTCGCGACCATCCGGCCGACGGCACCGGGAATCTGGTCGGGCCGATCCTTCGCGGCACCCTGTCCGCTGTAGTCGACGTATCCGCTGTCGGTGCGGCAGTTCTCGAGTGCCTTGAGTGCCCGCTCGAGCACCGCCTCGTCGATGGCGTGCCCTCCCGACTTGGCTTCGTAGAGCGCCATGACGCAAGGAGCCGTCATGAACGGCGAGCTGCGGCAGGGAGTCTCGAGGCCGGGAGAACGGGCGTAGTTCCAGCCTCCCGCTTGAGGGATCTCTGTCGTTTGCAGGGCTGACAGATAGAAGGTGATCGCCTCGGCGACGGACGATTCCTGACCGGCCGGAATCGCCTTCGCTCGCTCGATGGCCAGCAGGAACCGAAGGCCATAGCAATGGCCCCAGCCGCGGACGTCGTATCCGCCCTTGTACACCGCGGGGTCGGGGCTCATCAGTGGCTCGCGGATCGCCGCGCAGACGAACTCGCATGCACGCTGGACCGCGTTCTTTCGTTCCTGATCCTCGGCATAGCCTGGCGACTCGAGAAGCGACTGGGCGACGATCGAGGTTCCTCCGACGCGATACCCATACGGGATCTTTCCGCCCACCCGGTAGACGCCTTCGTATGGCCATTCCGACTTGGATGGGTTATCGGCAAAGGCCTCTTGCATCGCGACGAGGGCCTTTCGGCACTCGGCCGTTGCGGTCTCGATGCGCTCGGGCATCTTCGCCGGAGCTCGCTGGGGTTCTGCTGGAGAGGCGGCAAGAAGGACGGATGCGACCAAGGTGGCGATGAGCTGCGTCATGAGGGTTGAGTTCCGTGGATCGCCTGCGATGGCATGTAGAGCATGACCAGCATCTCTGATCCGTATGCGTGGGTCTCCGGCCCGTCGAAGCCCGGAATCTCGATCTCCTCCGGCGGGAGTTCGAGGGGGGAGCGAAGGATGAGGAAGGACTTGTCGGCCATGACCGCCCGCAGCTTCTTGGCCTGATCGAGGACATGCCGACGGCGGGGAGCGTCGTACATCATCTCGTAAGGTGGGTCGAGAAAAACCACGTCCACGGGTTTGGGGGCCCGCTCGATGGCGATCGGCCCCAAGGCGTCGCCTTGGATCGCCACCGCCCGGTCAGCACAGCCAAGTTCCTGCACGTTGCGGGCTAGGTAGCCATAGACCTCACGATCCCGTTCGATCAACACCACGCTGGACGCCCCGCGTGAGACCGCCTCCAATCCCATGGTGCCGATGCCAGCAAAGAGGTCGAGCACTCGGGCTCCGTCAAACCACCCACGAAGGAGGTTGAAGATCGATTCCTTCGTGCGTGCGGTCATGGGCCGCGTTTGGTCCGCGCCGCTAGGGCTATCCAGCAGGCGAGAGCGGAACTCGCCTCCGATGATCTTGAGCATCCTCGCATCGTACGGGATGGCTGGATCGGTCGGTCGCGCGGGCTGTGAGGGTTCCACCGAGGGGGTCTGCCGGACCTCGGGCAGGGTCCTCAACTTCTTCCCCAAAGGGGTCGATCAACCGGCGGTCCGCTGAAGTCCGGCACGCAAACCGGGGCGGAAGTGCGAATCCCACGAAACGGGGCAGGAGCGAGCGCCACATGGATCGGCAGAGCCAAGAACGATGCGTGGAACCATTCGTTTCCAGCGTCGAAAACCTGTTTCGCACCATGCTGAAACAATCCGTCCAGCCTCAGGCTGCCCAACAGGGCATGCCTGAGATCAAGGACAAGCATGTTCGAGCCACCATCAAGTTGAGCGGCGACGTCGTCGGCTCGGTCACCTTGGTGATGTGCGAGGACGCTGCAAACGAGGCGGTGACCGCCTTCGTCGGCATGAAGATGCCATTTGGGTCGGCGGACATGATGGACGCCGCCGGCGAACTGGCCAACATGATCACGGGAGGCGCAATCTCGCGACTCAGTGGTCTCAAAATCAAGATCGGTTGTCCGCAAGTCACGATCGGACCCGTTGCAGGCTCATCACCGTTCAGCGGTGGACCCGCCGCGACACTGATGTTCCTTCCGTTCGGGATGAAGACGGGCCAGTTCGTGGTCGAACTCGTGATGAACCAGGTCGGAGCTGCCGCGAAGGCGGCGTGAGGAGCGAGCGATGGACACCAAACTGCGAGTGATGCTCATCGATGACTCGAAGACCATGCGCAACATCCAGCGGACGATGTTGACCCAGATGGGATTCGAGACCTTGGAAGAAGCGCAGGACGGGCAGGACGCCCTCAGTAAGCTCGGCGCCTTTCGGCCCGAACTGATCCTGTGCGACTGGAACATGCCGAACCTGGACGGGCTTGAGTTCGTCAAGCAGGCGAGGTCACGCGGCTGCACCGCCCCGATCATCATGGTCACGACCGAGTCTGAGAAGACCAAGGTCGTCACCGCGATTCGAGCTGGCGTGAATAACTACGTGGTCAAGCCCTTCACCCAAGAGGTGTTGGCGGCCCGCATCACCGAGACGCTGTCCAAGGTGAAGGCCGCTGCCTGATTCGGCGAACGATCGACACCGCAAAGAGAACCCAGACGCGCCCTCCTGCGATACGCTCGCGGAATGCGCGTCTGTGTCATTGTTCCCGCCGCCGGTGCCGGCACCCGCTTCGGCGGCGACAAGCTCGCCGAGAATCTGGGTGGTCGGCCGGTGCTCCTTCGCACGATTGAGCTCTTCGCCCGCCGCGCCGAAGTGGCGACGATCGTCGTCGCCGGTCCCCCCGGGGAGGAAGAGTTCGCACTCTTCCGAGACCGCTACGGCGCCCAACTGTCATTCCATGGCGCGCGACTGATCCGCGGCGGACGGCGCGAGCGTTGGGAAACGGTTCTCTTGGCCCTGGCCGAAGTGCCTGAGTCGTGTTCCCATGTGGCGATACACGACGCGGCTCGCCCCTGTGCCTCCGAGGCGCTCATCGATCGGGTCTTCGCCGCAGCGGCGTTTCACCCAGCGGTGATTCCCGGTGTGTCGGTCAGTTCGACGCTCAAGCGAGTCGGAAGCGACGCGTGCACGCTCGGCCTGACCGATCCGTTGGCGGATGCGATCCTCGGTCCCGCGTCGGAGGGGCAATCGAGCGGATCGATTCGAGGTCGCAAGGTCATCGAAACGGTTCCCCGCTCTGGGCTGGTCGCGATCCAGACTCCACAGGTGTTCGAACGGCCGTTGCTCCAGGAAGCCTATTTCCAAGGCGAACGCGTGGGGACCTTGGCTGGTGCCACCGACGATGCCCAAGTGGTCGAGCGATCCGGTGTCGAGGTGATGGTCGTCGAGGGTGAAGCGAGGAACATCAAGGTGACGACGCCGGACGACCTGGTCTTGGTGCGGGCCATCATGGCCGCTCAGAATGACCACGATCGGCCTTCCGGAACGCGACGCTGATGACCGCGTCGTGCGCCTACGGGGTCACCACCAGATCTGCGCGGGTGCCATCCGCGTAGAGGACCACGATGTCGAATCGTTCCCCCTTCGCAAGATGCAGCGACGCGTCGGTTGCACCCGTGCCGACCTTGTGGCGGGCGATGAGTTCGCCCTTCCACATCGCCTCGACCGTTGCCGCACCGGGGCGCGGAAGGGTGATCGTGTGGTCCACTGGCTCGCGATAGAAGCGAGTGACGTTGAGGCCCGGAACGTACTCGATCTCCCACTCCCACGGCAACGGGAAGTGGTGATCGCTGGGACGCCAGCAAGCGGCCCAAACGGCATGCGACCAATCGTCGGCGTCCGTCTCCTCGCGACATCGCTCGTTGACCCAGTTCTCGCCGCGCGGGTCGCTGCCCGTGTCACCGACGTTGAACCATCGCCAATGGCCGCTCGCGTCGGGGCCGAAGACCTCGACCCAGGTGTGGTTGCCGGTCACCTTCTTCCACGCCGGGCAACCGACGCATCGGGCCGGAATCCCGACCGCCCGACAGGCATCGACCAACAGAATCGAAAGGCCCGTGCAGGAGGCCCAATGCAACTCCATCGACTCATAGGGACTCTGGTCCGGCTTCTTCCGCTTGGACGCGTGGTAGTGGACCGCAACCGAGTCGTTCAGGTGATCGTTGAGCCATCGCACCGCCTCCATCGGGTCCTTGTTCTTCCACGCATCGGCCTGGAAGCGGCTCACGAAATCCGCTCGCCAATCATCGCGCCGCTCGTTGAGGTTGACGTAGGGAAGGACGTACTGAAGGAACATCGCCTCCGGAACCTCGTGACCCCAGGGGGCGCCGCGCCATGCCCCATAGGCAAGCCGCGTGTTGGTCAGCAGGAACTCGGCCCCGAGCGTCGTCCGATCGCGTTCTGGCATCGTCGCCACCAGAAACGCCATGCCGGGGCGCATCTCCGGCTCGATCGCATGGATCGCCGTCGCCAGCGCGGTGGCGTTCTCGCCGGCCTTGGCCAACGCGTCAGCGACGCCGGGACGCTCACGGTTCGAGAGTTTCGACAGAGCCTCGTCGGGCGTTGCGACCTTCGGCGTTGAGGTGCAGCCGACCGTCAGAAGCAGTGCCGCGAGCGAAGAGGTGTGCCATCGGGAAGATGCGATGCGGGGCATCGTCGCATGCTACTCGCCGGTTTCGTTGGGCCGGCTCGGATGCGCTTTCGAATCGGTTCTGGTTCAGGCCCGTTCGCCGCGTGACCCTCGGGAAGCCTGTTCGCTTCGCGGTCGGGTCAGGCTTCTCACCACCATCAGGACCATCGAGAGAGCCGCCGCAATGACCATCAGCAAGGCGACGCGCCAGATGATGTGGTCAATGCCCTTGGTCCCGGTGTCAGTCAGTTCGGCCAGCCGCTGCGTCGCATCGTCGGACGCCAGCAGGGCATTCGCCTGCTGCACGGCGGCTCGCAGGTCCGTCGCGGCTGTGGCGAACCGCTCGCTCGCGTTGCCAAGGGCGACGAAATCGACGGGCTTTCCGTCGGGCCCTCGCGTCAATTCATGAAGGGCCGTGGTGACGCGCTCGGCTCCGGCCATCGCCTCCTTCAGTTCGACCACCATCCGTTGGGCATCGGGGAGCATCGCCTTCGTGTCGGCGATCGCGAGCCGCACCTCGGATGCGAGCTCTCTGGCCGGGGCGAGGTCCCCTGGTTCCAGCGACGTCACTGCTTTCTCGATCTCCTCAGCGGTGTTTCGGGCCTGTTCGATTGCCGACCCAAGGCGTTCGATCGATGCCCGTCCATCATTGAGCGCCGATTCGAAGCGGGCGACCTCAGGTTGGGCGAGAAGCCGGAACATCGCCTCCTCGGTTTGCCAGCGAAGGAGAAACGGGAAGCGGCGCAGGGCAAACGACAATCGCTCGCCAAACTGTCGGGTGCGTTCCATCTCCCGCTCCGCCTCGGTGATGGGCGAGAGAAGGCTTGGGGCAATCCGATCCACTTCGGGGCGATAGGGCCGCTCGCGTAACGTCGAGAGGTCCTCTAGTCGCACCATGCCGATGGCTGCGGCATCGGGATGTTCGGACTTCCAACTCTCGACCAACTCATCGAGCCTGTCCCGCTGCTCGCGGGAGAGCGTGAGAGCGGCAAGTCGGTCACCATGGAGGATGGAACGCTCGAACGCCTCCTTCACGATTGCCTGGGCCTGGGGGGAACGAGCGAGGCGGCGTTCGCACACCCAGCGTTCCAACTTCAGGTAGATGAGGAGGTCCAGAAGGGCCGCCTCGGGCTGGTCCCGCGTCACGATGGCGGTCGTGATGGTTGCCACGCGCCCTCGAAGCGATTGGGCCTCAAGCCGAAGGGCGGCGTCGGGGCCTTCATCCAAGATGCGCACGGCGGCGTTGCCGACTTCCGACGACGCGTACTCGGCGACATCGAAGAGTCGTACGTGAAACGAACCCCGGTCGAGCGTCGGTTGCACGCCACCTGAGTGGGCTGGGCTTGCCGCCGGCGTCCGTTGGGCCATCTCGGTGCAGCCGGCTAGCCAAAGGCACCCGACCGCCGTCGCGCCGGCCATCACCGGCCGGAGAGGCCGCAGACGACTTGGCCGTCGCGATCGTTCGGAGGAGGGAGCGGAGGAAACCAACGGAGAGGGCATCGGGACTTCTATCGGCAAGGGGCTTGCGGCCGCGACAGGACGCCGCCCGCACGTCGCGCACTCGGCGCACTCACTCGACGCGCTTCCCCTCAATCGTAATCGCAGTCCGCTTGGGCTTCTGGGCTGCCGCACCACTGGGGCAGCCGGGGCAAGCGCCGCCCTGCGCGGAACCTCGCCGCGGCCAGAAGGGACGAAGAGCCATCGCAAGGGCGACCGCCGTGACGGCCGAGGCGACCCAGAACTGCCAATCGTCAAGAGGGAGGTTCATCGCTGGTCACTCCTCATGTGACGCCGAACGCCCGCAGCCCCTGATAGGTCAGGAACGCAGCACCGTAGGCAACGCCAGACATCCAGATGAACTGGAGCGCCGCCCATCGCCAGGTGCCCGTTTCCCGCCGCGTGACGGCGAGCGTGGGCAGGCATTGCATGGCCAGTACGAAGAACACCAGAAGCGAGGAACTCGTGGCGGGTGTCAGGACCGGCGTGCCGTCGTCGCGGGTTGCCGTGGCGAGCTTCTCCACCATCCGCTTGTCCTCTTCGTCGGTGCCGTTGAGGACGGCCAAGGTCGACACGAAAACTTCGCGGGCCATGAACGACGTGAGGGTTGCGATCGTCAGTTGGCGGTCGAAACCGAGCGGCTCGAAGAGAGGCTCGACCGCGCCGCCAATGCGGCCCGCAAAGGAATGGGCCTGTTGGGTCGCCTTCTCCATTCGGGCAGCCTCCTCGAGAAGGCCCTCGGCGCCGGCCTCATCCGCCGATGCGATGGCCGCAGCCTGCACCCGCAACGCCTCGGCAGCCGGCGACGGATCCGCGTGTGGATAGGCCGAGAGCCACCACATCACGATGCAGATCGCCATGATCATCGTGCCGGCGTTGGTCAGGAAGGTCTTCGCTCGATCGAGGGTGACGAGGAGCGCGGTCCGGATCGACGGCAGCTTGTAGCTGGGAAGCTCCAGCACCATCGGCCGAGACGTCCCACGCAGGAACGTGCTTCGGAAGATGAGCGCTGTCAGGAGCGCTGCCGCCGCCCCGAGCACATAGCAGCCTGCGAAGGCGAGCCCGGCAAGCCACGGGCTGTCGCGGAAGAGGATGGTCGTCAGCAGCACATAGACCGGAACCCGGGCGGAGCAACTGAGAAAGGGGGCGACGAGAATCGTGGCCAGTCGATCGCGCCGATCGGGAATGAGCCGCGCACTCATGATGCCCGGCAGGGCACAGGCGTGGCTGGAAAGGAGCGGCACGAAGGCTTGGCCGGGAAGGCCGAAGCGGCACATCACCCGGTCCATCACGAACGCGGCACGAGCGAGGTAACCGGTATCTTCCAGGAGCGAGAGGAGGAAGAAGAGGAGGCAGATCTGCGGCAGGAAAACCAGCGTTCCAGCCAGGCCCCCGAGAACGCCGTCGGCCAGCAACGAACCCAGGATGCCATCGCCGAAGATGGTCTGCACGCTGCTGCCGAGCTTCCCGAAGAGCCATTCGATGGCCACCATCGGGAACTCCGCGAGGAGGAAGATCGTGAGGAAGAGCCCAGCCATGAGCGCGGCGAAGATGAGCGAGCCGACGACCGGATGGGTGAAGGCTGCGTCGAGCCGATCGGCCACACTGTCGTGATCGGTTCCCGCGGCGCGGGCACCGCCCACGCTCTCCTCCACAACGCGAGCCGCCCATGCAGCAACCGTTTCGTCAGGCAAGAGCTTTGGACGGCAAGGCGTCGCCCGACGAAGCGACTCCGCGAGCCGTTCGAGGCCTTCGCCGGTGCGCCCCGAGACGATCGTCGCGGGGCAACCGATATGCTCGCTCACCAATCGTTCGTCGATCGACAGGCCCTTTCGGGCAGCGATGTCGGCCATCGTGATCGCCACCACCATTGGACGATTCGGCCTGTGGGTGTCATCGCCTTGATTCGCTTTGGCGACGCTGGCCAGGAACTGCAGATTTCGAGGCAGGTTCGTCGCATCCACAACGACGATGATCGCGTCCGGCTCACAGCCCGAGAGTCGTCCAAGGAGGCATTCCCGGCAGAGAGCTGATTCGGGCAGGTCAAGGTCGAGGGCATAGACGCCGGGAAGGTCAATGACCTCGAGCCGATCGCTGATGTCGACCGCGTGGCGATCCGCCGTGGTGGAAGCGACGGGTGAGCCGATCGTCCACGTACCGGTGTGGGCCTCGACCGTCGAGCCCGGGAAGTTCGCCGTCTTGGATCGCAGCCCGCAGAAGCGATTGAAGAGTGTTGTCTTCCCGACGTTTGGATTGCCCAGCAGCGCCACGCGCGTCAATCGCCGTTGCGGTCGTGCGGATCCGGTTGGACCATCATCATCGACGCTCGGTTCACCAACGGAAGCGCGATTGTTAACGGAGGCTTCGTCGCGGGACATACGCGGCTCGTTCACGACGCGCGGCCGTTCGGGCGATCGCCAGCCTCAGCCTTCGACGGACTCGTTGCCGTCGTGCCGACATCGGGGTAACAGGAGCAAGGCATGGCCAGAATGCGCGCCGCCACCTCTGCCGAAATGCCAAGGCGCGTTGCCTCCACTTGGACGATGCAGGGCGTTCCCGCACGACAGACTCGCACCTCGCACCTGTCGCCAAGCCCCATTGCCGAGAGAAGTCGAGTGTCCTCGGGGGCGAGATCGTTCAGATCCACGACCGCGCGATCGCCCCGCTTCAACTGGGTGAGTGGCACTCGGCGAGGTGCAGGGGTAGAGCCGGGAAGTGGGTCGGGGGTCACAACGGCCACGGCGGGGAGGAGAGAAACGCGGGGGACGAGCTCCGCAGGGTCGTAGGCCCGCGGTCCCCGAATCGTATTGCGACTGAGTCGCAACGACAAGCGATCCGGCAGGCGAAACCAGAAGGGGCTCTTGCCGATCGGGGGAGACGCGTCGACCCAGAAGCGATCGCAGAACGACCGGCATGGGAGGCCTGCGTCGGCCGTGTCGTCATGGCTCGGAACTCGGGCCAAAGTGACGCGGGAACCCTTCCGATATGGGTCCTATGCGAGTCTGGACCAACACGACATTCCGAGCCCTCGACCTTCTCGGTGCCCCAGCGGCAGCCGAGGAGCGGGAGACCCCGGTGGTCGGAGCGATCCTCGCAGCTGCCGTTGCGGCCCGGCTCCCGCTGGTCCTGTCGCGGTATGACCCCGGCACACGCCCGCTGCCGATCGACGCAACGCTCCAGGCCGCGGATGACACTTCGATCGCAATCGGCCGTCCCCTCTACCGACCCGGGCAGCGATCACTGGCGCCCGGCGAGCGCCTCCAAGTTCGCTTCCAGCTCGATGGCGGCACCTACGTCGGATTCACGACGGTCATTGCCCGCTTTGAGCCCGGCGAAGGGCAGATCGGCTACCGCCTCGCCGTGCCGGAAACACTCGTCTTCGATGATCGGCGACGGGCGGAACGGGTGGCCATTGCCTTCCAATCGCCGCCGCCCGTTGAGGTCCTCAATGCACCGACCCATCGCCCGATCGCACAGGGTTCCCTCGTGGACCTTGCCATCGGCGGTGCCCGCGTCCGAACAACCACCAACGCCGTGCTGCGGGCTGGCGATCGGGTCGTCCTTCGCGCGAAACTACATGACCAGATGCGCATCCACACCCTCGGCATCGTGGTGCACGCGGGCCCGTCGAGGGATGGCCAAACCGATATCGGCGTCCGATTCACCACCGAGGTGCCCGAACTCGACCGCTACCTGCGCGAGATCGTCGCCCAGCGATCAGCCCGTTCCGCAGCAGCGCCGACGGAATGAACGAAGCCTCGCACCCCCTTGGGAAGGCCCTGAGTTCTAGCCTTCGCCATGGGGATGTGACACTCGGCCAGTCAGCTCGGCAGCAGCTTCGTCAGATCCCCAAGCTTGGCCTTGGCGCTCTCGATGAGCTTCATTACGTCATCCTTGAGCAACGGCAGCTTGTCGGCGCCGGCGGTCTTGAACTCGGCGATCTTCGCCTCGATCCCCTGGGTGGCCGACTCGATTTGGGTCACCAATGCGGACGCCTGGCCCTTGATGGGTTCGGCCAGCGACGCGACCTTCGTCTTCGCCTTTTCGAAACCGCTCTTCAGCGAATCGAGGGCACTTTGGGCAGCGCTCGAAGCAGTCTCGCGCAGCTTCGCAACCGCCTCATCGGCGGCCGGGGCGAGCTTCTCCTTCGCCGCGTCGGCGCCCTCCTTGACCGAATCGGCAGCGGACTTGACGCCGTCGGCGGCCTTGTTGATGAGGTCGGAGGGCTTCTCGCCCTCACACCCGGCCAGCGAAAGGCCCAGCACACAGGCCGTCGAGGCTACCAACGCTCTCCGCGCAAGTCGAAACATCATGTTCTCTCTCCGAAAGCGATGACCAACGATGCACGCAAGGAGGAAGCGCGTCAGGACTCGTTGGTCGCCGAGTCATCACGATACGCGCCTTCGTCGACACGGGCTTGGTCCGGCGTGGCTCCCGCCGACCTTCGCTGGCGGTAGGTCAACCGTTTCGCCGCATATTCCTCGGGCGAGACGGGCAGATCGGGAAGGTCGCCCGCCTGCCATTGCCCATGCAACCGGCACAGGAACGGGACGCACCACTGGCAGCCCGTGCCGGCCGAGAGGCATTCCGACAGTTGGCTGGCTACCTGCGGGCGCTCACGATCCATGAACGTGCGCAGCTTGCGAAGGCTGACTCGAAAGCAAAGGCAAACGTTCTGGTCAGGATCCATGCGTGGTCAACCGCTCAGCGGCTTGGCGTGGCGGGAGTGTTGCCGGTGCCTGAGTCCGCTGGCTGAGGCTCAGCCTTGCGTCCATCGCTCTGCGCGGCTTCCTTCTCGCTCAACGGCTTTGCCTTGGCAATGCCCTGCACGGCGAGGTCGTAGCGGAACTCAACACCCGGCCCGACGAGCGGTGGGTTGTTGAAGAGGCCCGGCTCCTGTCGTGCCATGTCGACAGAGAGCCGCGGCGAGAAGACGGCCCGTACGCTGAACGTCTCGTTCGGTTGGGCCTTTTGGAAGACGACCTCAAGACGCCGGACGCGGCGGGCCTCGACCAGCATGGGGACCGGATCGCCCCGGAATGAGCCGTCGTCGTTCAGGGGCTGCACCGTTAGCAGGACACCTTCCCCGAGGCGCTCTGCCTTGTTGATCTTGACCGACCAACGGACCTCCTGACGCCAGCCTCGGTTCATCGAAGCGACGAATCGCTCAAGCGAACGCTGGCGAGCGGCGGCCGGTTCCGGTCGATCGTCGGGGGATGGCGGGGGGAAGGCTGTGGCGTACTCGGCTTGGGCTTTGGTGAGGAAGTCCCCAACCGAAGCGACGCGGGTCTTCTCATCCGACTCAACCGGGGCGGGGTCACCGGCGTCGGCTTGGCCGTTCGGATTCGCCGGTGCGACGGTTGCCGGATTCGGCGTGCCACTCTTGAGCGATTGGAGTTCGGCCTCAAGTTCGCTAATCCGGGCCTGAGCCTTGCTGAGCTCCTGCTTCAGTGACTCGACCTGGCGGGCGAGATCATCCACGGCGGGCGTGGGCGGCGCGGGCGTTTGAGGGGCCGCCACGGCGGCTGGCGATGGAAGGAGCCATCCCACGAGTAGTAAGGCGACCAAGGTCGACGAGGAGGAAACGAAGCGCGAAGTCGATCGCACGCGAGACTCCTGAAGAAGGAAGGGGCAGAGGGGTCGCTCTTGCGCAGGGCAAGCCGACGGGTTGCGAATGCGGGCTAGCGGTTGGTACATCGACGCTCCGACCGAACGAGGGCGATTCTGTCCGCGAGCGGCTTCATGACCGTTGCCCTTCGTGAGCCAGGACGACGGTAGGGTGTGCGGCCATGGTCCGTTGGCAACTCGATCTCGGTTCCGCTCAGGAGGTCTGAGTTTTCGAGGAAATTATGTGGTCCTTTCATTCGCTCGGGAGAAAGTGCCGTGTAGCATGAGAGAGTTAGGGCATTTGCCCGAGCGATGTGCTGGGTTTGGACGACCTCAAAGCTCATCCTGCAGCCGTCAAGGCGTTGGGCAGTCGCGCAGCGCTGTCCTGAACGCTGTTCTGAACGCTGTACTAAACGCTGTACTGGGCCGGGCTCGTGACGGTTTGGATGGATGCAGCGAACGGGATGCTTCGGCGTTGAGACAGGTGTTGGCGCGGCTACCACTCGGATCCACGCAACTCTGAGGACCACATGGACGACATCCGACAGATCCTCGATTTGGTTCGCCGCCGCCTTCTCCAAGGCCGGTTCCTTCGAGGCCTCCACTATGGCCTCGTCGGCGCATCGATCCTCGTTCTCCTTGTGGTCCTCCTCACCAAGACCTCGCCGGCTATCGCCGCAACATTGCCGATCATGTGGGTAGTCATTGGGGCCGCCCTTGCAGCGGTCGTCGCGGGGGCGATCTACGCCCGCAGTCTCTCCCTCACTCCCATGACCTTGGCGGTCTTGGTCGACGAGCGACTCTCGCTCAAGGAACGACTCTCGACGGCGCTGGCGGTCAAGGACCGCGCTGATGGCTTCGCCCGAGCTGCCGTCGCCGACGGTGTTGCCATCGCCCGAGACAAGAAGACGCGCGAATCGTTGGGCCGCGCCTTCGCCGTGAAGGCCCCGAATAGCTCGTGGATCGGTCCGGTCATCGCCGTTCTCGCGGTGGGAGCGTGGTGGCTACCGCAGGGCGACCTCTTTGCACAGGATGAGGAGGTCCTTCAAACAGCCCAGGTCCGCAACGAGGCGAAGCTGGCCGAGACGGCGGTGAAGAGCATGCTCGAGAAGAACGAGAAGCTCGAGAAATTCGCGACCAAGCTTGGCGACCCGACCGGCGAGAACGTTCCTCCGAACGAGCTCCCCAAGACGCCCGAGGAAGTGCGACGCGACGCGATCAAGAATCTGACCGACACGCAGAAGAAGCTCAACGACCTGCTCAAGGGCGACGACGCCCAGAAGCTCGACGCGATTAAGAACCAGTTGGCGAACCTTGAGACTCCTCCCGGAAGTGAAGTGGGTGAGCTCAGCAAGGCGCTGAAGGAAGGCGACTTCAAGGCCGCCAAGGATGCGCTGGAGAAGCTGAAGGAGGCCGCGGGCAACGATCCGGCAAAGAAGGCCGAGATCGAAAAGCAGTTGGGCGATCTCTCCAAGCAGATCGACAAGCTCGCTTCGAACAAGGAGAACGTCGAGCAGGCTCTGAAGAAGGCGAACCTCGATCCCAAGCTCGCCGGCAACAAGGAAGCCCTCGAACGCGCCCTCGAGAACTCGAAGGGCCTGAGCGAACAGCAAAAGCAGGACATCCGTAAGGCTGCCCAGGCCCAACAGCAGGCCCAGCAGAAGCTCCAAGAGATGTCTCAGGCGTGCAATGGCGCGTGCAACAACCCTGGGCAGAAGCAGGGTGGCAAGCAGGGTTCCAGCCAGAGCGGCCAGCAAGGTGAGAAGGGCGGATCGCAGGGCAGCCCCGGCGAGAAGTCCGGTCAACAGCAGGGCAAGGAAGGCGAAAGCGGCGGCCAGAAGCCGGGCCAGAATCAGGGGCAAGGTGGCGAGCAGCAGGGTGGCACCGGCTCCATGTCGGACATGCTGAACGACCTCGAGTCTCTGCAACAAATGATGCAGGATGCCGAAGCGGCCATGAATGAGGCCGACAAGCAGTGTCAGGGCCTTGGGCAGTGCGAGGGCGGCATGCCTGGCCAGTGCCAAGGCGACCAAGCCGGCCAGAACATCGGCAACCGTCGAGGCGGGCACGGTCGCGCGAACGGTGGCAGCGCAGGCTTCCAGAAGTCACCGACCGCGACCAAGATCCAGAAGGAGAAGGTGGAGCTCACCGCAGGTGATGTGATCTCACGTCAGGCTGTCGAGGGCGAGGCCGATCGCGGCCAGTCCTCTGAAGCACTGAATCGGGTGATCACCGACGTCGCCAACAGCATGGAGCAGGGCGTGACCGAGGAAGAGGTCCCACAACACCTGAAGGAGTTGCACAAGACCTACTTTGGCGAGCTGAAGTCGAGGCTTGAGGCCGCTCGAGGTACCGCGGTCCCAGCCGAGGGCAAGTCGGGGGTGCCCACCGAGAAGCCCGCCGAGAAGCCCGCCGAAAAGCCAGCAACTCCGGCCGCTCCGGCAACGCCCGCCAAGTAATAGATTGACCAATGGCGCCCGGCAAGATTGCCGGGCGCTTCTCTTCGTCCCTCTTCCTGAAGGCAGATTTCCGGGTGGATTCCATCACACGTGGACGATCGACTGTCGCATGGCTCGTGAGCTGCGCGTCTCTTTTCTTGCTGGCCCTCGTTCAGTCCGGCTGCGACCGTCGACCCTCGGTGGTCGTGTATGTCTCGGCGGACGAGAGCGTTGCTCGTCCGATCCTCATCGAGTTCGAGCGCACGAGTGGCGTGCGCGTGGATCCCGTTTTCGATACGGAAGCGACCAAGACAACTGGGCTCGCCCAGCGCCTCCGCTCCGAGCGGGATCGGCCGCGAGCGGACGTCTTCTGGTCCAGCGAGATCGCCCAAACCATTCGACTCGCCGAGGAGGGCGTCCTCATGGAGGCCCATTCCGCGGATTTGGACGCATGGCCGTCCCAGCATCGCGACCCGAGCAGTCGCTGGTTCTCGTTCGCCGCGCGGGCCAGGGTCATCGTCTATTCAACCGAGCGCGTGACCAAGGAAGAAGTCCCCGGGACATGGATGCATCTCACACGTGACCGGTGGCGAGGACGGATCGCCATGGCCGACCCGCGATTCGGAACGACACGAACGCATATGGGCGTTCTCGCCTCGATGTGGGAGCGACGGATGATGCCGGGCTTCTTTGAGGCGTGGCTGCAGGGACTGCACGAGAACCAGATTGCGCTTCTCACGAGCGGCAATGGGGGTGTCGTCGAAGCGATTGCCCACGGCCAGTTCGATATCGGGATGACCGATACCGACGACGTTTGGGCGGGGCAGGCCCAGGGATGGAAAATCGACTTGGTCTATCCGCGCCATGTTGCTCAGGCAGATGAGCCGACCGGCGGAACGCTCCTCATCCCCAACACCTGCGCGCTCGTCGCTCAACCCTTGACCGATGCCAAGCGGCACGCTGCCGCACTCCAACTCCTGGAGTACCTTCTTTCTCCTGCGGTGGAACGGGCACTCCTCAACAGTCCGAGCCGGAACATCCCGCTTGGGCCGGGCCTTGCAACCGAAGCGTCGGGCGTTACGCCACCAGATCCGCTTCAGTTGGACTGGGGTCTTGCAGCCGGTGCCAGTGACGACGCCGCGGCCAGAGCGGCGAGCCTCCTGCGGGAGCCGGCCGTCATCGCGCCCGGGCGCGACGGGGCTGACAGTGAGTCGAGCGCGAGCGATCTCGAAGCCGTTGATCCGGTTGCCACGAAGGCCCCATCGCAGCTGGTGGGGCGCGGCGCATGAACGGGTTGGCGCCCGTGAACATGCCCGAAGGAGCGTTCCTCGGTACCGGAGCGCTATTGCTTTCGTCTCTGCTTTGGATCGCCGGGATCGCCCTGCTAGCGACGGCACTTGCGTGGCCACTCGGCATTCAGGTGGCGAGGCGCTGGAATCATGGTCGGGGGATAGTGGCGGCGTGCGTCCTCACGTTGCCGCTGTGCGTGCCGGCGTACTTGGCATTCTGGTCGTTGTGGCACCAGCTGGAGCCGACCTCTTGGTTGGGTGACCGACTGCTGCGTTCGGGGGCAGCGGTCGCAATGCGCGAGACGATCCTCGTGGTGGCACTTGCGCTTTGGGCGGTCCCTATGGCGGCCTGGTGCGTTGTTGCCGGTCGCCTCAACCGACCAGATCCCACGGAGCGGCTTCGGGTGATGGATGGCGCCGGATGGAAGGCCAACTTCGCGGCCGCTTGGCGACGTGACGCGACGAGTCTTCTTCTCGGCATTGCCATCGCTTCCCTGGGGCTGTTGGGAGAGAGCGTGAGCTTCGACCTCGCCCAAGTCCGAACCTACGGCTTTGAGCTGCGAAGTCTCGATTTGAGTGGGGCTGGCCCGATGGCGGTTGTGACCGCGGCTTGGCCGTCCATGCTGCTGGCTGCCGGACTGATCGCGGGTGTCCTTGTGACGGCGAAGCGATGGTCGATCGGGGCGGGTCGTGTCCCGGACGCGGGTGATGTTGGCGCGGTAGGAACGTCCCACAGGCTTGTGATGTGGGTGCTCCTCTCTCTGGTCGCTCTCCCTCCATCTGCTCTTCTCGTCCATCGCTGGTCATGGCACGACATCGATCAGTTCGTTGCCCTTCATGCACGACCGGCGACGACCTCGATGGTCTTGGCCCTTTCGATCGGAACACTCTTGGCGGGGCTGGCCATGGCGATTCGCGGAGCCCGCGAGCTCGCTCCCCGACCGATACGCCAACTCGTCTCGGGCATGTCGATTCTGTTCATCTTCCTCGCAGCGCTGCCGGCGACGGTGGTTGCCATCGGACATGAGACGCTCTGGAACAACGACTACACGGGAAGGTTGGTGTACGACACGCCTGCGGTGGTGGTCATCGCACTCGTCTCCCGGATCGGTGTCGTGTCCGTTCTGGCGTCGGTCCTCGTCGCTCGACGGCCCGTCGCTGACCGGCTCCTGTCGATGGACGGGAGCGGCGGATGGTCGACCGGCTGGCGCACGTGGCGAAAAGTGCGACGCCCCGAGTTGGTTGCCATCGCCGCGGCGGCCGGGATCGTGGGTGCCGCACTTGCCTTCAGCGAGATCGCCGTCACCAGCCGACTCGTTCCGCCCCGGATGCAACTCCTGGCCACGAGTACCCTCAACGCAATCCATTACCAGCAGCCCGAGACGGTTCTTGTGGCGGCGAGCGGAGCGATCGCGCTCGGCGTGATAGGCGCGGTCGTGCTTGTTGTCGCTTTGGGCGGAGGCGAGCGAAGGCGAAGCGATTCCAGCAGGGGACTGCGGATGGCAGCGGGGTTCCTGGCGGTCATTGCTCTCCCTTCAGGCTGCGGTCCATCTGACAGTTCGACGAGGGCGTCGATGGCTGGGCCGGACCCCTATGACGGCGTCGCACCGATCCCGTGCGTCACGACCTTTGGAACCTCGGGGTTTGGGCCCGGGCAGTTCCGGACACCGCGCGCCGTCGCCTATGACTCGACGTCGGGCTGCTTCTACGTCGTCGACAAGGAGGCCCGTATCCAGAGGTTTGCCGATGATGGACGCCCCGAACGTTCCTGGCGCATGCCGGATTCGAGCGTGGGCAAGCCCGTCGGCTTGAGCGTCCACCCTGACGGGCGTCTCTTCGTTGCGGATACCCACTACAACCGGGTCCTCATCTTCGATCGTGACGGCAAGGAATTGGGGCGGTTCGGGAGCTACGGTCAGGAGCAGGGGCAATTCATCTATCCCACGGACATCGCCTTCGGCAACGACGGGCAGATTTACGTGGGCGAGTATGGCGGGAACGACCGGGTCCAAATCTTCTCGCCGTCGCTTCAGGCGCAGGGGGTGATCGGCTCGGCCGGAATCGGAGATGGCCAGTTGAGCCGGCCCCAGGGTCTTGCGTTTGATGCCGAACACAACGAGCTTTACGTCGCCGACAGCAACAACCACCGGATTGTGGTCTACGACCCGAATGGGCAGCGGCTGCGCCAGTTTGGATCCGCGGGTACCGAGGTCGGGAAGCTCTCCTACCCTCGAGGAGTCGTGTTTTGTGGTGATGGATCGATCATGGTCGTGGAATTCGGCAACCATCGCGTTCAGCGGTTTGTCTCTGCGGCCGGCCCCGACTTTGGCAAGAGCTTGGGCGTCTGGGGAGGGATGAGCATGGCCCGCCCCGGACCGAAGGCCATCCGAGGGGTGAGTGAGGGCGAAGTGGGATCGATGGCGGAGAGTTTTCGACGGGAGGCGAATCAGGAGATCGATCGGGCTCTCGACGGCGGACGTCTCCAGTATCCTTGGGACATGGCCGGGCGACCGGGGCACGTGATGATTCTCGACTCAGGACACGACCGCGTCATGATCGCGAGGTTGCCCACATGATGGCATCAACCCCAATGGTGCACCCATTGGCGAATCCAGTGGTTGCGCCCGTGGGCGGCGACGGCGTGATGCCCGTGGTGGCTCAACTCATGGATGGTTCACCGCTCCAGTTCGAGCAGCCGTGGGGGCTTCTGCTCCTTCTCCTTCTAGTGCCGACGGTCATCATCGCCCGACGGTTCTGGCGGGCCATCTCACCGGCGAAGGCTTGGGGAGCGTTGTGCTTGCGTTCCTTCGTCATCGCGCTGCTCGCAATCGCCGTGAGTCATCCCACCTTCGTGAAACGGGGGAAGGGCCTCTCGGTCACGGTCATCGCGGACCGAAGCGCGTCCATCCCGCAGCGGCTGCGGGATCAGAGCGAGAAGTGGCTGAACAAGGTTGGTGAGACGAAGAAGCCAGACGATCGGGTCGGCACCATCGTTGTGGCGGCCGATGCCGAGATCCTCTCGCGACCCGAGACGAACGCGATCGTGCCTGAGGCGCTTGCCTATCACGGAGACGCGGCGGCGACGGACCTCGCCTCCGCCCTTCGACTCGGGCTTTCGATTGCGCCGAAGGACACCGCCAATGTGATCCTGTTGGTCTCGGATGGAAACGAGAATCGCGGGAACCTCCTGAAGGAGGCTGAGGCGGCGGCGGCCAACGGCATCCCGGTGCACGTTCTCCCGCTTGAGTACGAACACACCAACGAAGTGGTGTTCGAGCAGGTGCAGGCGCCGACCCGGGTTCGGCTGGGTTCGACGCAGGACGTTCGCATGTTCGTCCGGACGCAAGCTGCCGTTCGTGCTCGAATCATGCTCTCGGAGAACGGCAAGCCGATCGATCTCGATCCGGACTCTCCCGGCGACGGCCTTGAGGTCGACCTGAAGGCCGGCCCGAACCTCGTCAACGTGCCGATCTCGTTTGATGAGTTGGCCGTGCAAAGGTTCGAGGCCTCGATCGAGCCGATCGGGGAGAACGTCGATGCGATCTCGGAGAACAACCGGGCCACAGCCGTCAGTTACGTCACGGGTGGCGGCAAGATCCTCATCATTGATCCGGGTGGAGAGTCGGACACGCTCGCCAAGGCGCTGCGCGACGGCGGCCTGGTCGTCGAGATCGTTGCCCCATCGGCCCTAAATGATCCGGCAAGCACCTTTGCGGGCTACGACGCGATCATCTTCGCGAATGTTGCGCGATGGGAGGTGAATCTCGAGACCGATCGGGCACTGCACGCGGCGGTTCATGACATGGGCATCGGGTTCATGATGCTCGGAGGCCCGAACAGCTTCGGTGCGGGAGGGTGGATCGACACGGAGACGGCGAAGGTGCTGCCGATCAAGCTTGATCCCCCAGCGTCGCGTCAGATGGTCCGAGGGGCGCTGGCCCTGATCGTGCACGCCTGCGAGTGGCCGACCGCAAACTTCTGGGCGCAACAGGTTGCCATCGCAGCCATTCAGGCGCTGAGCCGGCTTGATCTCATCGGCATCATCACGTTTGCGGGAATGGGCGGAAACGGCTGGCACTACCCCCTCACCGAGGCGGGAGACAAGACCGCCGCCATTGCAGCAGCTAAGTCGATGGTGGTCGGCGACATGCAGGACTTCGAGTCCAGCGTTTCGCTTGCCTACCAGGGCCTCATCAAGACCACGGCCGGTCAAAAGCACATCATCATCATCTCCGACGGCGATCCTCAGCCGCCGTCCCAGCAGACGCTGCTGAACTGCAAGAACGCGAAGATCACCATCACGACCGTGATGCTTTCAGGCGGAATCGGTCATGGGACGGCGAACGACTACAAGAACATGAAGGACACGGCGATCTTCACGGGAGGTCGCTTCTGGGAGGTCAAGAACCCCAAGCAGCTTCCGCAGATCTTCACGAAGGAAGCGACGGTTGTAACGCGATCGCTCATCAGTGAAGGCGACTACCGGCCAGTTGTGACTTTGGCGCTCTCGGGGCCGCTCAAGGGCGTCACGGCTGTTCCGCCGATCAAGGGGTACATCGTTTCGGTTCCGAAGCAGGGGCTCGCCCAATCGACCATCATGGTGAGCGCGAAGGAAGGACAAGACCCGCTCTTCTCCTACTGGAATTACGGCGTTGGACGGAGCATCGCATTCAACTCCGATGCGACGACTCGCTGGGGCAACTCGTGGGTCGCCTGGTCGGAGTACCGGGCTTTCTGGGAACAGGCAGTCCGATGGCTGATGCGACCGGCATCGCCTTCCAATGTGGCTATGCGCGTACGGCTTGAGGGTGAAACCGCAGTGGTCGAGATGGAAGCCGTTGGCGAAGACAGCGGAGGGTTCATCAACTTCCTGAAGAGCGAGGCGACTGTCATCACGCCCGATGTTGATGTGAAGCCGCTCGACCTTCAGCAGATCGGCCCCGGCCGTTACCGAGCGGAGTTTCCTGTTGAGTCGGGTGGCAGCTACCTCGTGAACGCGACGGTTCCGGTGACTCGAGAGGGCGAGACGCAGATGGCCAGCGTGCAAGCGGTCGTCAACGTCGCCTATCCGAAGGAGTTCCAGACTGTGCGCGACAACGGGGCGTTGCTTCGCAAGGTTGCGGAACTCACCGGCGGGCGCGTTCTGACGATGGGCGATCCGGAGGCTGCGAACGTCTTCGATCGCACCAACCTCCCAATGCCTGCGTCGGCGAAACGGGTGTGGGACCTGATGGCCTACATCGCGGCGGCCCTCCTCATCTTCGATGTGGCGGTACGCCGCCTCGCGGTCGAGCGGGGTGTTCTGCAGCGGATCGGCGAGAGGATCTTCGGCCGGACCGAGAAGGTCGGCGAGGCCACGGTCGCCGCTTGGAAGTCCGCTCGCCAGAAGGCGGGTGGAACGGCCGGCGTCGCTGGCGGGGGCGCTGGCGGGGGCGCTGCCGGAGGCTCGGGTGGGCAAGCGGGACCTCCCGCTGGCACCCCCGAGGAACGGCGGGCCCGAGCTGAGGCCGCGAAGGCCGCGGCAGGCACGCGTTTCGACGAGAGCGAATCGGGCGAGAGCATCGATGTCGCAGGCGAGGCCGCTGGCCAAATCGGCGAGCGAGCGCCAAGGTCCAAGACCCCCAACGCCGGACAGCCTGATGGGCCAGCGAAGGAAGGCGACGAGGGCATGTCGCGACTTCTCAAGGCGAAGCGTCGGGCCCAAAGCGATACCCATTCCGAGGGGCAAACGAAGCCTAACTCCGATGGCCAATCCGATGGCAAATCCGATTCGGGAACGGGAGGCCGATCGTGAGCGACGGATCGGTTCCAAGACCAGAAGAGCTGGAAGGCGGACTCGATGACATCGAGTCGGTCCGCAAGCGTTGCGAGAAGTTCCGCGAGCTGTTCATGGCATTGAGGAAGGAGATCGGCACGGTTCTGGTGGGACAGAATCAGGTGGTCGACCTGACCTTGGCCGCGCTCTTCGCGGATGGCCATGTCCTGCTTGAGGGTGTTCCGGGACTGGGAAAGACTCTCCTGGTCCGGACGCTCGGGGCCACGCTTGGGCTTTCCTTCTCGCGCATTCAATTCACCCCGGATTTGATGCCGGCCGACATCACCGGCACCACGCTCTTCGTGG
The DNA here is from genome assembly GCA_016795065.1 of Phycisphaerae bacterium. Taxonomy (GTDB): domain Bacteria; phylum Planctomycetota; class Phycisphaerae; order Phycisphaerales; family SM1A02; genus JAEUIT01. Next base: position 122,674 of record JAEUIU010000038.1, on the reverse strand, counting down.
AAGACCCTAACACGGGCAGGCGGAGCTTCTCGTTCCGCCCCGGACCGGTCTTCGCTCAACTGGTGCTGGCCGACGAGATCAACCGGGCGACACCGAAGAGCCAGTCGGCCCTCCTTGAGGCCATGCAGGAGAAGAGCGTCACGGTCGGCGGACTGACCAGACCTCTCGAACGGCCGTTTTTCGTGATGGCCACGCAAAATCCGATCGAGCAGGAGGGCACCTATCCGTTGCCCCAAGCCCAGTTGGATCGCTTCCTCCTGAAGATCCTGGTACCGGCAGCCCAGCGTGACGAGATGAACGAGGTCCTCCGGCGAACGACGACCGGCGTGACCTCGGCGCCGCGACAGGTGCTCGACGCTGGACGGATTCTCGCGGCCCAGAAGCTCGCTCGTCAGATTGTGGTGGCGCCTCACGTCCAGGACTACCTCATTCGATTGGTGTTGTCGACGCACCCGGGCGGAGAGCATTGTCCGAAAGACCTTGCCGAGTACATCCGCATCGGGGTGAGTCCTCGCGGAGCGCAGGCGATTGTGAGCGCGGCGAAGATTGTCGCGATGATGGACGGTCGGTACGCGGTCAGCTTTGCCGACGTGAAGACCGTTGCCGCTCCGGCGCTCCGCCATCGCCTTGAGCGTAGTTTCGAGGCCGAGGCCGATGGCGTCACCACTGACAACATCGTGGAAGAACTTCTCCAGCGCCTCTCCATCGACGAGGAGCGTCCCGAGGGACTGGCCACCGACGGCGGGGGCACGGCATCGTCGCTCGCCAAGCCAGGCGTCAAGCGCCTGGGCGGCGTGCGCGGCAAGGTCTTGGATATCGTCGGCTCGTTGCGGGCCGGGGGAGGGCGCCGATGAGTCGCGTCGGACCTCGCATCCCGACAGCCACTTCGCTCGGAGGGCCCACGACCTTTTCCGGCAAGCCGCCGATTCTCCGGCGGCCCGACAAGATCGATGACCTCATCGATGGTCGCCTGATGGCGCGACTCGACCAGATCGATGTCGTGAGCCGGAAGATCTTTGCCGGCAAGGTGCAAGGCGAACGCCGCAGCAAGCGCCGTGGCATCAGCGTCGAGTTCGCCGACTTCCGCCCCTATGTTCATGGTGATGACCTTCGCTTTGTTGACTGGAACATCTACGGCCGCCTTGACCGGCTCTTCCTCAAGGTGTTTCTGGAGGAAGAGGATCTTTCCCTCGTGATCTGCGTCGACACGAGTGCCTCGATGCGGTGGGGGAATCCTGACAAGTTCGTCTTCGCCCAGCGGCTTGCGATGGCCTTGGGGTACGTGGGTCTGGTGAACCACAATCGTGTGTCACTGGTGTCGTGGGGCTCCGCTGCGAACGGCGGCGGCCTGCAGCGCCTCTCGGGTGTCCGCGGGCGGCGCCGAACGGCGGAGATGGGCCAGTGGTTGCTTCGACAGGAGCCGACACCCGATCCGAAGCAAGTGGACCCCACGACCGCAATGGGTTTCGATGACGCGATGCGCTCGATCGCCCTCTCGCGACAGGGCCGGGGTGTGATGATCATCTTGAGCGATTTCCTCTTGAAACAGGGCTATGAGAAGGGCTTGCGGTATCTGGCCGGCGGGGCCGGTGGGTACGACGTCTTCGCGATGCAAATCCTCTCGCCGGAGGAGATTGATCCCGCCGCCAATGGAGTTGCCGGTGACCTGCGACTGGTTGACGTCGAGGACCAGGACGTGAACGAGGTCACTATCACGCCGCCGCTCCTTAAGGCGTACCGCGACCGGCTCAACGCCTACTGCGGCAAGATGCGGGAGTTCTGCATCCGGCGCGGGATCACCCATGTCCTCGTTGACACGCAGACCGACATCGACGAGCTCCTCCTCGACTACCTCCGTAAGCGAGGTCTCCTGCGGTGACGTGGCTGACTCCGATTGCGGGCCTCCTGCTTGCCGCGGCCACGATTCCGCCGCTGGTGGCACTCTACTTCCTCAAGCTGCGTCGGCAGCCGCGGGCCATCGCGAGCACGCTTTTGTGGAAGCGATCGCTGGAAGATCTTCGGGCGAACGCGCCGTTTCAGCGACTGCGCATGAACATCCTGCTCCTGCTGCAACTCCTCGCGTTGGCGCTCCTGGCGCTGGCGCTTGCCCAGCCGCAGGTAGACACCGGACTCCAGCGCGGCGGAAAGACCGTCATCCTCATTGACAACTCGGCATCGATGAACGCCATCGACCTGAGTGAAGATCTCGAGAAGCCCAAGACGCGGCTGGAGTTCGCCAAGGAGGACGCCATCGCCCGTGTCGAGAAGTTCTTCGGTGGTGGGATTTTCTCCGGCGGTAGCGGCGAAGTGATGGTGATTGCGTTCGCGGACCGTGCCGATGTGCGGTGCAATTTCAGCGAGAGCCGAAATCAGGTCATCGATGCGATCCGAAGCATCGCCCCGACGGATGGACGAACGAAAATCGGAGAAGCGCTCCAGCTTGCCCGCGCGTACACCAGCTCGATTGATCCTGACAAGAACCCGCTTGCGGCCATCGAGTCGGCGATGCTCGTCATATTCAGCGATGGTCGCATCGAAGACATCGACACTCAGGCGAAGAAGACAGGGGAGACCATTGTCTTCAATCGGGTTGGCTCCAATGACGCCGACAACGTGGGGGTTGTACGCGTTGCTGCTGAACGCAGTCCCGATGATCCTGACCGGATCCAGGTCTTTGCCTCGATCGGCAACGCGAATGCGATCGAAGTCCGCTGCGACGTCGAACTCTCGGTCAATGAGGCAGCGAAGTCGATTACGCCCGATCCGGTCGTCGTTCCTCCCGCACGACTGATCGGCACGACCGACGAGCCGAGACGGAAGCCGCGACGAGCAGGCGAGACCGAGGACGCCGCTGACGACGAGGCTCCCGGTGAATCGGAGGGAGCGACGAGCGCAACGGGGGCCGCGGACTCCGCCGCACTGGCCAAGGCGATCGCTTCGGGCGGCAAGGTAGTTCCCGGTCGAGAGCAAGTGGTGTTCCTGCCCTTTGCCCAGCCTCGCGATGCCGTCATCACCGTGTCGCAACTTCGCAAGGATGATCTGCCGATCGACGATGCGGCCGCCTTGGTCGTGCCGCCTGCTCGCCGCCTCCGCGTGGCCTATGTTGGGGTTCATTCGCCGCTCTTGCGAGTCCTTCTGAGAGGGATGCCGCTTGAGTCCTACGACGAACTGAGTGCGGGAGAGTTCGAGGCGGCGATCGCCGATGGGACCACCGAGCAGTTCGATGTCGTGGTCTTGGACAAGTACACGCCGCCCGAGGGAATCAAGCTCCCGGCTGGCCGCTACCTGAGCTTCTCCGGAACGCCGGTCTCGGATTTGGCTCCTTATGCCGAGCACGAACGGGTCCTCTTCCGTGTCGCCCGTCAGGACCATCCTGTCTTCCGCTCGGTCAATGCAACCGACCTCTTCGTCGCCAAGTCGCAAGCGATCAGCCCGCCGCGCGAGGCCGAGGTTCTCATGGAGGGGACCGAAGGCCCGCTCATGATCTCGCTCGACAAGGGCGGCGTGCGGGTCTTGCATGTTTGCTTCGACCCGCTGCTCTCGAACTGGCCGTTCTCGAGGTCTTGGGTGAATTTTGTCCCCAACGCCTTGGAGTGGCTTGGTTCGAGTGGTGACGCGCTCGCCTTGGCTGGATTGCAGCCGGGCTCGACGGCGGCCATTCGCATTCCGACCGCCGCCGACAATGTGGAACTGCTCCATCCCGACGGGCACTCGGAACCGATTGTGATTCGGGACCCCGGGCAGTTTGCTTACGGCCCGCTTACCCGGGTTGGCATCTATTCCTTGAGTTGGAGTGAGCCAGGCCAGGCCGAGAGGTTGACCCGCCGCTTTGCCGTGAACCTTCTCAATCCTTTGGAGAGTGTCATCGCACCGGTCGACAACCTGGCGTTTGCCGATGCTGCGGTCAAGGAAAGCGGCATCGTGGGCACGGGCAATTCCCGCTCGTCGTTGTGGCCGGTCCTCTTGGTTGTCGTTCTTCTTGTGCTGCTCCTGGAGTGGTGGGTTTATCAGCGGCGCACCGCCTGATTGCCTTGGGCCGTCGGATCGGAGGTCGGGGAGCGGATCAAGCTCGTCGCCGTCCTCGTCGATCTCCTCATCGATACCGAGGCCGAAATCGAAGTCCGGCGCCTCGCTGCGGCCTGTAGCGCACCTTCGACGTTCGCGATGTGTCGCCCGCTTATGAACCTCAGCGGCGAGCTTCGCGCATGTCACAACCTCTTGGCATTCCATTGCCATCGTTCTCCTCCTCGGGGTGCCGGTTCACCATTCGGCCAAGTGCCGAACAGCCGTTGCCGACGGTCTTCCACTTCGGTGAGGTTCGCTGCGGCCTCCACCGCTCGAACGGAACGACTCTACCGCGCCCGAAGCGCGGTCCGTCAAGTATGGGGAAGAAATCTGATCGTGCCGCGCCGTCGACGTTATCCACATCGATCGTGCGTGCGACAACGCACATCGTGGTGCCATCGGCCGTCAGCGTGAACGGATGGAGCGACGCCGGACCTACGAGCACGGCAGCGCTATCGCATTAGCTGTCGGCATTCGTTGTCGCGGCGACTGACAACGCCGCATGAATCGCCTGCTCGAGTTCCTCAACGGTGCTTGGCTTGAGGAGCACATCACGCACGCCGCATCGCTTCGCCTCTTCGACACGGTCCGGCGTCAGGAAGCCGCTGGTGAGGAGAATGGGAATTTCCGGTCGCACCTGACGAACCCGTTCCGCGAACTGCTGACCGGTCATCCCTGGCATGGAACCGTCCGTCACGATGACATCAAAGCCCATCGGGTCGGTCCGAAACGCGGTCAACGCCTTTGCCGGATCGGAGAACGACGTCACCCGGTAGCCGCGGCGCTCAAGCAGGCGCGTCGTCAGCCACACCAGAGCCTCCTCATCGTCAACATACATCACCCGCTGACCGGCAGTTGCCAGCGGCGGTAGGGGCTTGTCGGTCGTAGCGCGGCCCGTCTCGGCGGCCGCGGGCAGGTACATCCGTACCGTCGTTCCCTCACCGGCGCGACTCTCGACGGCAACCGTCCCGCCGAGGCTTGTCACCACACCGTGCACCACCGAGAGGCCGAGGCCCGTTCCCTGTCCGGCTGGCTTCGTGGTGAAGAACGGTTCGAAAACATGTGGCAGCGTCGCCGCGTCGATGCCGCAGCCGGAGTCGCGCACCGAAAGGAGAACGCGTGGTCCCTCCGTAAGTCCGGGCACGGCGCGGGCCATCGCCCGGTCGATCTCCACCGGCTCGATCCGGATCTCGATGATGCCTGCGGCGTCGCCGATCGCGTGCGCTGCGTTCGTCCCCAGGTTCAGGATGATCTGCTGGACCGAGGTCGGGTCGATCGCGACAGGAGAGACCTCCGCTTCCAGCGAGGTCTTCAATTCGACGCTTGCGGGCAACGTGGAACGCAAGAGGGCAACAGCCTCGGCCACGGCCTCGCGAAGTTGGATGGGGGCTGACGAGCCCTGTCCGGGCGGCCCTTCGGGTCGCCGTGAGAAGGCGAGTATCCGTTTGGTGAGGTCGATGGCCCGCTCGGTAGCTCGCCTCATTTCATCCAGGCAACGACTCGTGACGGCGGACTCGGACCGTGCCTCGATCGTCGCGTCGTTGCGTTCATGCCCGATGAGCTGGAGATTCCCGGAGATCACGGCGAGCAGGTTGTTGAAGTCATGGGCGATGCCGCCCGCGAGCGTTCCGAGGGCCTGAAGTCGCTGTGACTGCCGGGCGTGCTCGGCAAGGCGAGCCTCTCTCGCCTGCCGTTCCGCTTCGGCCATGCGTGTCTCGGTGATGTCAAAAAGGATGGAGAAGGTGTGCGGGACGCCGTCCATCTGGATGACGCATGCCGAGGCGATCACGTGGCGGAGCTCGCCGGCCTTGGTGCGGAGGACGAGTTCGACTCCCTGAAGCAGGGCGCCCTGACGGACCTGGGCCGCAAGCGCCTCGCCTCGGGCATCGACAAGCAGGCCGACATCCTCGGGACGCTGCCCGATCAGCTCCGTTCGGGCGTAGCCCAAGAGACCAAGGTAGGGCTCGTTCGCATCGACGAAGCGCAGATCCGACTGGCGCACGAGCGCCATCGGGAAGGGGGTGTCGTGAAAGATCGTGGCAAGCCGGCTTTCCGACTCGCGCAGCGATCTCGCGGCGGCCCGACGCTCGGTGACGTCGCGGGCATTGAGGAGAATCGCCTCCACATGAGGGTTGTCGAAGAGGTTTCTGGCCAGAGCCTCGAAGATGCGGTTCTCGCCATGCGCCCCGCGGAGGCGAAGGTCGAACGCTGCGGGAATGGCCGCCCCATGACGGGTCGCGGCGTTGATAGCCCTGGCGAACGACCCGCGGTCGTCAGGGTCGATGAAATCGACCAGTCGGGCTTCGGCGGCCGCGGTGTCGCCGATCCCTAACAGTTCGCGCACCGCGGGATTCGCGAACCGGATCCGCCCGCCCCGGTCGAGGGTCAGGATGAGGTCGGCGGCATGCTCGTTGATGGCGCGAGAGCGAGCTTCGCTGAGAGCCAAGCGTTCGGAGGCGACCTCGCGCGCCCCGTCGAGCCGGTTGATCCGCACCGCGCTGATCCACACCAGGATCGTGAAGACCGCGATGTTGCTTGACGCGAAGACGGCGAGCCCAAACGGCGTGTCATAGAGCCCGGCCTGCTCGCCCCAGAGGCGCAGCCATCCGAGGATGAACGGAACGACGATCGCAAACGGCAGGACGCGTCGGGCCATCACGCCGCCGTTGAACCGACTCATCAGCGGAGCCGTCAGGCCGACGCCTGGCTTGGCGAGGACGACCGCGAAGGAGGTCGCGAGAAAGAGGATGCTGGTGTGCAGCGCCATCGACGAGTAGGCGGGCACGCGGAGAAGCGAGTCGACGCCGTAGATGTAGCCCAGGAATCCCACGAGCCCGGTCGCGGCCGGAACGAAGGCGAAGATCTGCGGAAGCATCGCCCGGGCAATTCGGACCTCAAGGAAGAGGAGGGCGAGGCCCAATCCACAGAAGCCGGTCGCCGCGGCAGGTGTCATGCGGCCGGGCCAGGGGAGGTTGGTCTCGACGACGGCATTGGGAAAGAACAGGGCATCGAGCCCGATCTCTGCGCCGGTTGCATACTCGAGGAGGGTCAGCGAGCCGACGCCGAATGGGATGGCAGCGAGGAGCTTGACCCAGAGACGGCCGGGACTTCCCTCTCGGTGTTGATGGAGGCCGACGTCAGCCGGGGAGCTGTCTGCGGCGTCGCTCCGGGCGTGCCGGTGAACGAAGAGCAACGAGGCCGCAGCGCAGAAGAAGGACACTGCCGTCCACGGCTTCATCACGCCGGTACCGCCAAGCACTCGCTTCAGGGGCTCGAATCCGAGAGCCCATCCGACTAAGACCGCGATGCCGGCGAGCATCGTCAGCATCGCGATCACCCGCGAGAGGAGTTTGGCCTGAGCGACGGCGCGAGGTTCCAGGGTGTCCATCTGGGATCAGATCCGGTGTTGGTTCCAGAACGCCCTCGTCCCTATCCACGATCGGGTTGTTTGCCCACTCAGCTCGCTCGGTGATTGCCCATCAGGACCCGTTGCCCGCCTCGATCTCCTTCATCACCTCCGCGTCGATACCGAGGAACTCGCGCATATGGGCGTCGTAGACCTCCTGATCGCGATCACGCGAGAAGTCGAGACGCAACTCGTTGATGACCTTCGTCCCTTGGCCGATCCAATCCTTCCACGTCTCCTCGGAGATGTTGTCGAATATCCACTGGCCCACGCGCCCCCGGAAAGGCGGCTTGCTGAGCTTGGTTCCGGGGCGGCTGGTGCGTCGGCAGACGAACGCACCGCTGGCGCGCAAGCGTTCCGCGGCCTCGTCGACTTCCTTTGAGAGCTTCGGTGGCTCTCGTCCGATCGACCGCAACAGGTCGGCGATGCCGGTCTGCGGAAGGCGGTCGCCCTTCATCGATGCGACGACGAATCCCTTCTCGAGGAAGGTCACCGCGCGGTCCGCCCAGCCGGCCTCGATCATGGCCTTGCCGCCGAGCTGGAAGGCTTTGCTCATGTCGGGATTCAGCTCGACGCAGCGCTCCATGCAGCGGGCAGCCTCAGCGGCTCGGCCCGCCTGAAGATAGGCGTTCCCGAGGCTGAAGTGGGCCATGTCGTTGTCGGGATCGGCCGAAGCCATCTTCTCGAACTGGGCGATGCGGGCGTTGAGTGCGTCGATGGAGGTCATGGGTAGATCGGCAGGAGGAACCCGAAGCGTAACACGGCCGATCGTCGTCGTCGGGGCCTGCTATCGTGAGTGCTGATGTCCACGAACTCGCCGTTCGCCGAATCGTTCGCCGGCCCCCTGGCCACGAGCCTCTGCGGCGTTCCGCTGGCCAACCCTCTCATTGCGGCTGCGGGAACGTGCGGCTATGTCCGTGAGTTGGCGGACGCATTCGACCTCCGTCGCATCGGGGCCGTGACCACGAAGTCGATCACGCACGAACCCCGCGAGGGCAATGCCCCGTGGCGGATGTGGGGCATTCCCGGCGGCATGCTGAATGCGATCGGACTGGCGAATGTGGGGCTAGAGCGGTTTCTTTCGGAGAAGCTCCCCGGAGCCCGCGATCTGGGTTGCACGCTGATCGGTTCGATCGCAGGCCACTCGGTCGAGGACTATGTCGCCGTCGCCCAGGCCTTCGACGCCGAGCCGTCCCTTCCGCTCGTCGAGCTGAACGTCTCCTGCCCGAACACGGCCGACGGCCTTCAGTTCGGTGAGCACCCGGCGGCCTTGCGCGAACTGTTAGGTGCGGTGCGGCCGACGCTGGCCAGAACGCGCATGCTGGTGAAGCTCTCCCCAAACGTCGGCGACATCGTGGCGATGGCCCGGGCGGCGATCGACGGGGGGGCCGACGGGCTGACGCTCATCAATACGGTCAGCGCCATGGGGATCGATGTCGAGCGACGGACGCCGATCCTCTCCCGGGGAACGGGCGGCCTGAGCGGACCGGCGGTGCACGCGATCGCGGTGCGCATGGTGCATCAGGTCTACCGGGCGGTCGCCAAGGACGCGGGCATTCCGATCGTCGGGCTTGGCGGCGTTTCAACTTGGGAGGACGCAGCCGAGTTCATCCTCGCCGGCGCGCATTGCGTTGGCATCGGGACCGCGCTCTTCGTCGATCCGCGAACGCCGTTGGCGGTGGCGCGAGGCCTCGAGGCTTGGGTGCGGCGGCAGGGGGCGCGCAACGTGAGTGAGCTCGTCGGGGGGCTCCGATGATGCTTCGACCGCATCGCGAGCGATTCGATCGTCTCTTCGAGGAAGTGCTCGCATCGCTGCCCGCGTCCATCCACGAACTGATGGATGAGGCTCCGATTGTTCTCGAGGATCGGCCATCGAAGAAGCTCCTCCTTGAGCTCGGGATCGATCCCGCCGACGACGATCTCTGCGGATTGCACACGGGCGTCGCCTTGACCCATCGCACGGTCCATGACACGGGCATGCTCCCGGATGTCATTCATCTTTTCCGCGAGGGCATCATTGAGCACGCCGGCGGATGGAAGGAAGGCGAGGACGAGGAGGGGCCGTACGGCGGTGAGGAGCGCATCAAGCAGGAGATTCGCATCACCATTCTCCACGAGATCGGGCACCACTTCGGGCTCGATGAGGATGATCTTGCGCGGCTCGGATATGAATAGCAACCGAATGTGAATGCGCTCGCGGCGTGCTGGCGATACAACAACTCCACGTTGGAGGTCACCATGACGCGCAACCCGCGTGTTTTCGGCGTTTCGTTCCGAGTGCTGACGGTTGGGAGTGCGTTGCTCGCGCTCGGCTGGTCAGATTGCTTTTCCGAGGCCCATGGCCGGGCGATGAGCACCGAGTCGACTTGGCTCCGGCCTGTCGCAGGGAGTTTCCTTGACCCGAGCCGCTGGTCGGCAGGAGTACCCGGTCCAAGCGACGTCGGCTTCTTCGGCCCTGCCGTCGCGGTGGCTCCCTATGCGGTGACGGTCGATACGGGCTTGATCACCGGTGGGCTCGTGGTCGCGAACCAACGTCCTCTGCTTGCTCTCGACCCCGGGGTCGTCCTCACGACGATGCAAGGTGTGACGGTGGGCGGCATGACGGACGGTTCCTTCGACGCGACGTCACTCGACATCGAGGTCGGCTCGCTCCAGGTGACTGGGAAGACCTCGGTCGGCTGCGACGGGACCCGCGGGCTGATGCGACTGACCGGGTCAAGCTCCGTCGTCGGCTCCCTGGCCATCGGCTGCGAGCAGGGAGTCGGTGAAGTGTGGGTCCGCGGCAACGAGAACGCAAACGGCGGGATCTACCTCGTAGGGGCCGGTTCGACCGCGGACCCTTCGATCCTGATCGGCGCTGGCGGCGTCGGCACCTGCGACCTTCGGGAGGACGTGGTGAGTGGATTCGGCGGTTCGCTTCTGGCGCTCCCGTCCAACGTCTGGTGCGTCGGTGCCAATGGCGGAACCGGTGTCCTGAGCATGCGCGGCGGCAACCATACGCCTGCCGGCACGATGCGATTCGGCGGTGACGGTCCGGGGCCTCGTGGCCCGGGCGAGGGGGTTTGGCTCCTCGAGGATTGCATGGTGATCGGGCCGAACGCCAGCGCCACCGTCGGGAGCGAGGGCTTCGGCGCGCTGCAACTGGCGGGGAGTGTCACGCTCTCGCTTCCCTCTCTTGCGATCGGGGCCGACGGCGGCTGGGGGGTCGTCGAGGTGGTTGGTATGGCCGACCTGCCGAGCATGACGCTCGGGAGCCCGGGCAGTTCGGGTTCGATCGTTGTCAGCGGACCATCGACAGTCGCCGATGCCGGGACCGTGACGGTGAATGGCGGCGAGGGTGCGATCCGCGTCCTGAACGGGGCGCTTCTGCAGGGCACGATCGAGTTTCAAGGTGCCACAGCCTCGATCGAACTGTTAGGACACGACTCTGCGATCTACGCGACGCGACTGGAACGAATGGCCAGTGCCGACACCGGCGTGCTCGCCTGCTCCATCGGGGATGGCTCGACGCTCACGGTTGATTTCCTGCGTTCGCCGCCGACTTCCGATGGGCTGCCAGGCATGATGCTGAAGGTTGCCGATGGCGGAACGCTGGATGTCTTCCAGTTCCAGACGGTCTCTGGCGGAATGCCGAGCTACGAACTGGAGCTTGCGCCTAGCTCAACCTTCAAGGCAGACATTTGGCAGAGCGCAACGAGCTCGAGGATTCGGTTGCACGGTGCGAATGGGACGCTGCCGGATATCGACGTCGAGACCTGCGCCCTGAAGGGCACGCTCTCGATCGTGATCGATGACGAGTGGATTCCCGATGGCGGAACGATCCTGACCCTGATCGCGGCCGAGCACCTTTCCGACGAGTTGTCCTCCTACGAATTGCCGTCATGGCACGGCTACCCCCCGATCGTCGAAAGCGACGATTCCTCGCTGCGACTTCACGTCATCGATCACGCGGACGAGCTTATCGTGCCGCAACCAGGAGACGTCTGGGTCGGGCTGGAACGTCCCATCTCGGTGCTTGTCGCCATCGACGGCGAGACGATGGACATCACTCGGCAGGCAGAATGGGAGTTCGACGAGTCGATGATCGCGCTCGTCGGATCCGACCGGCTCATCGGACTCCAGGCCGGCAGGACGACCGCCGTCGTGCGATTCGGCCCCATGGAGAGGGAGATCACGCTGACCGTGCGGGACGACGCGTCGGCCATTCCGTTTACCCTCGTGAACACGATCGATGGGGAGTGGATCGCCGATCCAGAGTCGCTTGGCTCGGGATTCGCCGAGCGAGGCTCGCACCTGTCCTTTGACGGTTCCTCCGCCGTGTTCGCGAGCCTGAGCGCGCCACTCGCTCCGCCCGGCACGCAGCTTCCGGCCGTGCTCGTCAAGGACCCCAATGGTGACGACCTGACCTTCGTCGCTGCGATCGCGAGCTTCCATGAGTACGACAGTTTCGCCCCGCGCCAGTCCATCTCGAGCGACGGCCGCTTCCTCGCGTTTGTGACGCCCGACGCGCTCGTTTCCGATCCGGCGGCTCAGGGCTGGCTCGAGAAGGTGTATGTATTCGACCGCCAGACCCAGACGATGGAACTGGCGTCGGGCGGACTGAACGGTCTCTCCGCGGATCGGGATTGCGGCGAGCCGCTGGTCAGCGGCGATGGGCGATGGGTCTTCTTCGTCTCGACGGCGACCAACCTCGTTCCAGGTGAGCGGGAAGCCTTGGCGATCTACCGGCATGACCGCTGGACCGGCGCCACGTCGCTGGTGACGGCCGATGAGTCGGGAGGGGCGTTGTCGCACGTGGACAGCCTCATGAGCATCACGCCCGATGCACGCTACGTGTGCTTCACTCGATACACCGTCGGCCACGGCTACCTGCTGGTGTGGCGGAAGGACCTCCTGACGGGAGAGCTCGCGCTCGGGTCGGTACCGCCCGACCTGAGTCGCCCATGGGTGTGGGTGGACTCGGCGGACATGAGTGCCGATGGCAGGTTCATTGCCTTTGTGGCCGAAACCTCGGTGCCGCTCGTCCCGGGTGCGGAGACGCCCGCAGGGGAGCAACTTTACGTACGCGACATGGTCGAGGGCACGACCTCACTCCTCTCCTTGGACGATGACGGCGAGCCCTTCGGCGCCGGCGTGGTTGACCTGGCCATGGACGACGCTGGTCGATTCGTGGTGATGACGACGTCCGAGGCAAACGTGGCGGGTGGCGATCCTGCTGGGCCAGATCGCATTCGAGCCTTGCGCCTGGATCGGCTGACATCCGAGATCACCGCAGTCTCGGTTGGCGTCGTCGGTCCCTTCAACGACCATGTTGACAACGTCGACATCAGCGGCGATGGCTTGAGCGTGCTGCTGAGTACCGAGGCAAGCAACGTGCTCCCAGGTGACGTGCCGTCCACGGCCGACATCTTCGTGCGCCACTACGCGCGGCCGGTCGTCGGGGACCTTGACGGCGATGGCCAGGTGACAGCGAGCGATCTCGCGGTGCTGCTGGGGTCATGGGGAGCCAACGGCGTCGGTATCGCCGCAGATCTCAACGACGATGGGATCGTGAATCAGCTCGATCTCGCCGTCTTGCTGGGGGTGTGGTCCTGACGAATCAGTGATCGTCATCGCTCCGGCCATGCAGATCGGGTCGTGCCGACCGTGTGAGGAGGGCGCTCCGGCAGGTCTGGATCACGATCCGAAGATCGGACCCGAGGCCTTGGGTATCCTCCTGAGGCAATGGTGGGTGTACGGACAAACACACCCGACCGGAGCCTCGGTAACCCATGAGATTGCCTGATCTTCCGAATTCGGATTCGCTTCCGGACCGTCTGCGATGACACTGTCCAGATGCGCCTCTCTCCGCTTCAGGCCCTCCCGTTTGTTGTAGCCCTCTCGGCCGTCCCGACCGTCATCGCTGACTGGTCCGACGATCCGGTGTCGAATACCCCGGTCGCCATCGCTGCCAATGACCAGGTGCAGCCGAAGGTCGTGGAAGGACCGGACGGAGGCACGTACGTTTCGTGGTTCGACAATCGCGTGGGCGGCCACGACGTTTACCTTCAGCGATTCGACGCTGCCGGGAATGCCCTGTGGACAGAGAACGGCATTCTGATCGCCGACCTGGCCAACTCCTCGACCCAAGACTACGGGCTTTGCTCGGACGGTGTGGGCGGTTGCGTGGTGGCGTTCCTCGACACGCGTTTGGGTGGCGTGAAGGTCACAGCGACGCGCGTCGATGAGAACGGCGATCAGGTCTGGGGCGACAGCGGCGTGCAGATGGCTGGGGCTGGCGCGTCGCAGAGTTCGCCTCGCGTCGGACTTGCCGCGGACGGCGGAATCGTCGTCGGCTGGAGCGACAGCTCTGCCACGGCACTCCATCGCTTCGATCTCAATGGCATCGCCGCATGGCCCGCACCGGTTTTCCTGACGGTGTCAGGCGCGGGGCTGACGCTTGCTGACATTCAGCCGGGCGATGGCACATCGGTCATTGTGAGCATGGTGCGAGCGACGGGCTTCGCCGGCGCCAAGACGCTCCGGGCCCAGAAGGTCGACGCAAACGGGTCGCTCTTGTGGGGGCTTGGCCACGTCATGGTCTTCTCGTCCGGTTCGCTTCAATTTGGGAACTTCCCAACCTTCGTCAGCGATGGCGCCGGCGGCGCCGTCTTCGCCTGGTACACGACCGGTCCGCTTCAGAGCTGGGCCCAACGAGTCAACGCCAGCGGAGCGATCCTTTGGGGCACCAACGGGGTGAGCGTCACAACAACCACGACGAAGGAACGGACCAATCCCTCCGTCGCCTTCGATCCGATCACCCAGCGGACCTATGTTGGCTGGATCGATCACACGCCTGCATCGTCGCTCTACGGAGTCGCTGCCCAAGCCTTCGACGTCGCCGGAAGTCGACTCTGGGGTGCCAACGGCGCGACGATCCTCGCCACGCAAACCAACTTTGGCACGCGTGAGATGGAGGCCGTGCTCCTCGACGGCAAGCCGACCTTCCTCTACGTCCGTGATTTGGCGTTCAACAGCGGAACCCTTTTTGCGGCCCGGTTGAACGACAATGGTTCGCCCGCATGGCGCGGCACGAGCATCACCCTAGGAGCGCAGGCTGTCGGCTACAGCCGCGTCGAAGCTCGTTCTGCAGGGGATCACGTGGTCGCCATCTGGCAGGACACGCGAAACCGCGGCGAAGACCTCTTTGGCGATGCCATTCTCCCCGACGGTTCACTCGGTGCGCCGCCGACGGTGGTGACAGGAGATCTCACCGGAGATGGATCGGTCACCGCAGCCGACCTTGCCATCTTGCTTGGCGCGTGGGGCGGAACCGGCGCGGCCGACCTTAACGGAGACGGCTCCGTCGACGCCCTTGATCTGGCGATCCTGCTCGGGGCCTGGACCGGCTGACCGGGCGGTCCCCGCGGATATCACGACACGCGAAACACCACCCGAATCGGTCCTACTTCCGCAGGACTTCCTTGGTCTGCTCAGCGAGGTAGAGAATCCGCGTGCAGGCGGTGCACTGGACCAGGATGTTCGCGTTGCTCATGAGCGTGGCGACGGATGCGAAGGGGATCTCCATGCGGCACGAGGAGCAGGCGTACTCCTTGTGGCGCCGATCGATTTCTTCGATCTCGGCCATGACCTCGCCGTCGCAGTCGTCGGCGACCTTGTTGAAGATCTTTCGCTCGCGGTCGGGCACGCGCTTTCCAGCGCTCTCCCGTTCGCGTTCCAACTCGTCGAGGCGGTCCTTACATTCGTGCTTGCGCTCGCCGAGCTGCGCCAGGACAACGTCGTGAATCTTCCGTCGTTCGGCGATCTGGCCCGTGACCGTTGTCGCCTGCTTCTTGACCTGCTCGAGCCGTTCCATCTCGGCGAGGGCTCGGTCGTCGCATTCCTTCTTCTTCCCCTCCAAGGACTTCACCTCGGCGAGGACGGCCTTGTACTGCTTGTCGTTCTGTGAGCTGTTGAGTTCGTTCCGCAGCTTGGCGATCCGGTCGCCGAAGCCTTGGGCCTCGGTCTCGAGATTGTGGATCGTCGCTTGAAGCTGTCGCGACTGCGAAGCGAGTTCGGTGTCCTGCCGCTGCAGGCCCGAGAGGAGCTTGACCTGGGCCGCGAGGTCCCGCTCTCCCGCATCCACTCGTGTTCGCAGCGCTCGGAGTTGGCTGTCGACTCGGTAGAGGGTGAGCAGGTGATCCATCAGGCTCATCGGGGGCTCCGCAAGTTCGTCGGGCCTTCCGGACACGTGCCTGATCGGTGGCGATCGCAGGCGGCGTGACTCGGCACACTGCCGAGCCCCGGTGGTGGTCGACGCAGCGATTCTACTAGCTTCGCCGCTCGAGCGGGCAAGCAAAGCCACGAGTCAGTGGCCCAGCCTCCCTCGGAATCAACCGGATACTGCCCACAGCAGCCAGTAGAGGGCCGGTCCGGACAGCAGCAGCGAATCGAGTACATCAAGGACGCCGCCCATTCCGGGCAGGATTCGACCTGAGTCCTTCATGCCGGCGTCACGCTTGAAGAGGCTTTCGGCGAGATCGCCAATCTGTCCGATGAGCCCGGCCATCACGCCGCCGACCGCTCCAACCCAGATCGGAAGGTGGTCCGCCGCCACGGGAAGGTGGCTTGAGAGGGCCGCCAAGCCCGCTCCGACGGCGGTGGAGGTGGCGACACCGCCGACGAGGCCTTCCCAGGTCTTCTTGGGCGACAGCCACTCGATGAGCCGGTGGCGGCCGATGGCCATGCCCGTGAAATAGGCGCCAATGTCGCAGCTCTTCGTGAGGAGAACCGCTCCGACGAGTACCCAAGCCGAGTGGTCGTTGCGGATCAGAGGCCAGAAGGCGAGCAGGACGCCGCCGTAGACCGTGGCCAGAAGGAGTCCGCCCGCGGATGCCAAGACGCCCTTGACGTTGTGGCCGGCTGAGAAGACCAGCAGGCCGCCGATGAGCACCACGACGAAAAGCGTTGCCAGCAGGCCGGTCGCCAATGCCGGAGAGGAGGCTTTCGGAAGGAGGGCGACGGCGACGAACGCCACAGTTGCCGAGGCCATCGCCAGCCACTCGCGCACCGCCACGCCGACCGAGGCGAGCATGCGGGTCGTCTCGCGGGCGATGAGGGGCGCAACCACGAGGCCGAGCGCGAGGAGGAGAATCCCTCGAGGCCAGCCTTGGCCAGTCTCTCCGCCGTTGCCACTTGCGCCCAATCGCTCGTCAAGCCACACCAGACCGACCATGAAGGCGATCAAAAGGGGTCCGGTGATGAGTCGGTAGCGAAGCACGCGAAGTCCGGCAATCAGTACGTGGGAATCGTGCGATCGATGTCCTTGGACCAGAGATCGATGCCCCCTGCGAGCGAATAGGCATCGAGGCCTGCGGCCCGCAACACCGCCGTTGCCCGGAGGCTGCGCACGCCATGATGGCAATGAACGATCACGGTCGAGCTGCCATCGTCCTCCATGCGATCACGTATGTCATCCAGCTTGCTCTCGATCTCGTGAAGCGGAACGAAGAGGCTCCCGGCAATCGCCGCAAGCTGACGCTCTTGCTCGGTGCGGCAATCGACCAGCAAGGGACGGTGGCTCTTCGACGGGAGTGTGATCAAGGTTGCGACCTCACGAGGGGTGCGCTCCCACTCGGGTCGGTATGGATAGCCGGGAGGCAGGCCCTTGTCATCCAGCGCAGCCGGTTGGCTCATGAACCGGCCGTCTCCGCGCGGGGGGCCGCGTCGGCAGTCCCTGGCTGCTCCGTCGGTGCTGCGTGATGGCACGCATCAACTGAGCGGGCGGGAGTCGAGAGGGCGGGAAGTGAGACGGGAGCCCGCTCGATTCGGAGTGGAGGCGAGGTGACCAGTCGGACCGGCATCATGAGAAGGTCCAGCGCCGCAAACACCGGCGAAGAGAAGGCCTCGGCGGAGGCCCGATACCCCGAACCGTCACCTTCCAACACGCTGGTGATCGTTGGTCGCTCACCGCGCTCACGAGCCGTCGAGTGATCGTAGAGCACCCTGCTGGTGTAGCTTGGCAACGATTCGACCTGACGCCGCTCGACTCGCACGGTCGTTCGCTCCCATGCCGAACGGTCAAGGCCATGGAGACTGGGTGTCTCGTTGGCCGGGATCGCGCCCGGAATGCGGCCTTCAAGGTCGGTGAGCTGCGTGCCCAGCAGTCCATCGGATTGGTTGAGGTGGCCGGTGCAAGCGCCGAGACCGATGGTCAGTCCGCCGAGTGCAAGGGTGACAAGCATGTGTGAAGCCGTCCCAAGCCAGCGACGGGGATCGTGCGCTGTTGGCCGGTCGAGTCGTGCGGACGATGGTGCATCCATGAGCGCACTGTACTACAGGTCGCAACCCCGCAGTCGCTACTCCTCGGCTCGGAGTCCGATTCGCTCGAGCGCTTGCCAGACCGTCTCTTCCTCGTAACCGCGACGGGCAAGCTGCTGGGCGATCTTGCGGGCGAGCGTTCGCTTTGCGGCTGCGCCTCCCGCGCCGCGCTGGGCGGCGGGGGACATGGTCGATCGGGCACAGGCGATCGCCCGAGCCAGTTCGGTCGACGGCGAAGCGATCGCCGTGGCCACCTCACGAGCAAGGCGGTCCGCGATGCCCTCGTGTATCAGTGTTTCCAGTACCAGGGCGTGGGAGGCATGGCGTTCGGCCACGAGCGTCGCAGCCCTGGTTTCAGCGTAGCGACGGTCATCTTGCCACCCGTCGGACTGGAGTTGCTTGCGGGTCGCAATGGCGACCGGCTGGCTGATGCCGCGGCCCTCGACCAGATGTCGCTCGAGCATCGCCCCGCTTCGATCACGTCCTGCCAGCAGGCGGAGGGCAAGGGTGCGGGCTTCGGCACGTTCGCATGCCGTTGCAAGAGCGACGCGCTTCGCCGCGCTGAGCCGAGCACCCTCACGCAA
The DNA here is from genome assembly GCA_016795065.1 of Phycisphaerae bacterium. Lineage (GTDB taxonomy): Bacteria > Planctomycetota > Phycisphaerae > Phycisphaerales > SM1A02 > JAEUIT01. Next base: position 104,320 of record JAEUIU010000038.1, on the reverse strand, counting down.
TCCGAGGTCGTCGATGGCACTTCGCAGAACGATGCCCACGCGAATGCCGTCGACGTGGACCTCCACCAGGCTTGGGTCGCGATCGCGGGTCACCAACGCCGTGAGGAGGCCGGTCGATCGAGTCGAGCCGACCGCCTGTCGGGAGGAGGAAGCCGCTGTCGACCGTGGTGCCTTGCGTTTGGCCATGTGAGCGACTCGTTAGGTGAGTTCGTCTAGATACGCGGCGATCTCATTGATCGCCTGTCCGTCGCGAGCAGACTTGGCCTTCTCGAGCCCCGCCCGCAGGGTCGCAACCGCGTCGGAGACCCGGTCGAGTTCCTCGAGCGCTTTGGCCTTGTGAAAGTAGGCATAGCAGTACAGAGGATCGACTCCCAGACAACGGTCGTACCACCGAACCGCTTCGTCGGCGTTGCCGCGCCGGGCGTACTCCTGGGCGACGCCGTAAAGACAGAATGCGTCGGCCGGGTCGGCCTCGAGGAGTTTCAGAAGTTGGGCGAGTCGATCGGACACGGCGGGATTCGTCGACGCTGATGGTATCGTGCCTTTTCGTGGGGCGGGCTGTGCTCCTGTTCGCTCTTCCGTCCATTGCTACGCCATGACACTCAAGCAGCACCCGCGTCCCTCCACCGGCGCCGCCTCCTCGTTGCCGCGCGGCCTTGCCGCCCGCGCGATCCTGACCGGCATTCTCAGCCTGGCCTCGATCCAGGTTGCTTGCACGACCGAGTCGAGCTATGCCGACGAGCAGGCTGCCAAGCGGAACGCGCCGAAGCCGCCGCCCGTCTTGGTCATCAAGCATCACATCGGCGGAACGCATCACCGCGTCATCGTGCGCGGCGAGTATGCCTACGCGACCTTCTCCAACTCGCTTCTCACCGCGTCGACCACCACAAGCACCGTCCTGAATAGCCTCGAGCTGCTGCCCTTCGGCACCTCCGGTGGGGCGGTCGACTTGGTCGAGGTGCCAGGGTCGCCCGAACTGGTCGCGGTCCTCGGCGGAACGGCGGTGCTGCGCATCTCCCTCGCCAACCCCGAGCTCCCAGAGGTGACCGCAACGCGCCGTACGCAAGAGATCGGCTTCGCCCCGCGAGCGGTGAGTGTTGCCGGCGGCGAGATCTGGATCTCGGGCGACGAAGGCATCGTGCCCTGGTCAAAGGTTGCCCGTCCATTCCTCTGGACGAACGCGGAAGAGGCCACGGCGGTGATGAAGGAACGTGACGCGTACGTCCCCCCGGCGCCGTTCCTGGCCGGCGTCATCGCCGAGACCACCGGCGGCAATCCGCGCGAACTCGTTGGGCCGGTCGTCGCGACCGACGCCGGCATGGTCGCTTCCGTCGGCCGAAGGGTGTATGAGATCACCTCCGGTCGCTTCGTCGGAGCGGCCAGTCGCATCGATCCGGTTTCCATCGACGAGGCCCAGCGCGTTGGCGAAAGCGGCCTCTTCACCTTCATTCTGCAGTCCGACGCCGGGGCCCAGGTCGGCCTGATGGGCCGGGACGTGCGCGAGATCGATTCGCGAGCCGTTCCCGGGACCGTTCGGAGGGTCAAACTCCTCTACGGGACGGTCTTCGCGGTCACCGACACGGACATCGTCGCCTTCAGCGTGTCGCGCGGACCTGAGGGCCTGACGCTTGGCGAACCCACGTTCATCGCCGTGAAGGGCGCCCGCGACATCGCGGCCATCACCGACAACGACTACGCCGTCGTCGGGAGCTTTGGCCGGGCCCTCTACCGATGGAGAGCCGATGGCCGCGGCGAGGCCGACACCTTCCACAAGGCGCGGCGCGAACCGAGTCGACTGACATATGCCTCGACCGATCGACGGCGGATTCTCGCTGGTGGCGACGAGGGATCTTGGCTTTACACCATCGGCGACGACGTCGCGTTGGTGAATCAGCCGCTGCCGATGGAAGTCGGCACCCGAGACAGCGTTGCAGGCGGTTGGGGACGGGCGACGGTGTCGGCTGATCGCAAGAGTGTTCTCATCACATCGAGCACCGCACGACCGGCAGCTACCAGCGAGGCGAAGCCTGAAGCGGATGCAGGTGGAGCGGCAAGCCCAACCACACCGTCCACCGCGGCCGGGTTGACATGGCGACCCAACACCGGCGGCTCCATCCATGGCGTCGAGTCCTTCGACGGCAAGCTGTGGATTTGGCACGAAGACGGTATCGACGTCCTCGGAACGGTGGGAGGCGTCGCCATGGACCCGGACCTTGGTGGACTCCGGGCGGTCGGGGCGATGCGCATCGAAGGCCCCGTCAAGTACCTGTTCCCGCAGCGGGTCGGCGGTGCGGCTGCCTATGTGAGTGAGTTCGGCGGATTCGGCGTGCTCGACTTCATCGACCGCGACGCGCTGCCCTCAACCGGCGGTCAGCGGCTTACCGACGTCAATGCCGATGGCACGAGCGACGTCGAACTGACCAAAGCCGAGATCGACGGTGCCACGCTCGGTGGCGAACTCAGCCGAATTCACGTCCCCACGGGACGTGATCGCGATGACCTCGACATGCCGAAGTCCGGCGGATCGCGGTAGAGGACAAGACGGTCTGCGCCGAGATCGGACGACGGTCAGGACTTCTTTTCGCCGCCCGAAGCGGGTGCACTGGTGGCAGAGGCCTTCTCCGCACCCTTCGCATGCCAGGCCGCGAGAACCTCCTTCTCGCGTTCTCGCTTCATGCCCGCTGGTCGCACCTTGGCTCGCTCCTCGGCGCTGAGGTTGTCAATCCATGTGTAGATGCCGCGCACCGTCTCGTCGAGCGGGCGGAAGGTCAGGCCAGCGGCGACGGCCTTGCCGACATTCCACTGGTGGAATCCGGCAGCCTCGCCTTGCGGCGGGATCCAGATCGGAAGGTCGCCGCCAGCGGAGAGGCTCTGCGAATCGAGGAAGTCAGCGGGTACCCATGTTGCTGTCGTGTCGACGGCCTTGGCCTTCGAGGTGTCCTTCGCGACGCGAATGCTGGTGTCGACGATCTCGCCGATCGTGCCGGGCTTCTTGGGGCCGGTAGCGATGAAGACGCCCATCACGCTCGCTTCAGCGCAACGCACCATCCAGTCGGCGAGATCGCGCACGTCGATCCACTGGACCGGGTCGCTGGGCGTTCCCGGAGCGAGCATCTCGCCGCCATCGCGGGCACGCAGCGGCCAGTAGCTGAAACGGCCGGTCCAGTCGCCGGGTCCGACGATGAAGCCCGGGCGGATGTTGGCGACGCGGCCGGGCATCGCGGCTTCGGCCGCCTGTTCGCACAGGGCCTTCAGGCCGCCGTAGTTCTGGAACCCATCGCCCATCGTCTCGACGGTCGGATCGGCGAGTTGGGCGACCGGATAGCTCTCGTCGGAGTTGGGCGGGGCGCCGTCCTTGAAGGCACTGATGCTCGAGATATAGATGTACTGCTTCACCTTGGGGGCGAGCAACTCGGCCGAGGCCTTCACATGGCGCGGGAAGTACCCGCTGTTGTCGATGACCACGTCCCACTCGCGTCCGGCGGCGATGGCAGATTCAATCGATTTCAGGCCCTCGTCCTTCTTCGGATCTCGGTCGCCACGCAGTTTCTCGATGGTGGGGAAGAGGCCAGGGCGCGTCTTGCCGCGGTTGAAGAGGGTCAGGGTGTGGCCGCGGGCGGTGGCAGCTTCGACGACCTCCGGTCCGAGGAAAGCGGTGCCCCCGAAAATGAGGATCCGGAGAGGCTTGGCGGCCTTCGCCGCGGTGGGCGCTTTGGTGTCCTGTGGCATGGCAAACGCCTTTCGACTTGCGGCCAGCCCGGCGACGCCCATGGTGGCTCCGATGGTGGCTAGAGCGACGAAGTCACGGCGAGGGAGGTGTTGCATGGCGTTTCCTGAACGGGGTCCGAGGTCGAAGCGAATGGCCCAATGCGGCCCAATGCGACATGATCCGGCCAACGGCTCATAGCGGCAACAGCGTTCCCTGGTTGCGGGCAACTCCTGTGATTGTCGTCGCCGCGGACGCGTTTCACGGCGCCCACTGCGCCGTATGCTGTCCTTTCCCATGCATCCGACCCTCTCCCGACTTGGCCTCGACAAGCACCCTCGGCTCGCCGCCTCCGGCGGTCATGGCACCGTTGCGACGGAGAATCCGGCAACCGGTGAGACGCTCGCCCACGTGAAGCTCGAATCGCGGGCGACCTACGAGGACGTGGTCGCGCGGGCCGAAGCCACGCAGCGGCACTGGCGTCGCCTTCCCGCGCCGAAGCGGGGCGAAATCGTGCGGCGGATCGGCAACGCCTTCCGCGAGCGCTGCGCCGATCTCGGGGCCCTGGTTTCGCTGGAGATGGGCAAGATCCGGCCCGAGGGCATGGGCGAGATCCAAGAGGCGATTGACATCGCCGACTTCGCCGTGGGACTTTCGCGCCAGCTCTACGGCCTCTCCATGCACAGCGAGCGGGCCCAGCATCGGATGTACGAGCAGTGGCATCCGCTCGGGACCATCGGCATCATCACGGCCTTCAACTTCCCAGCGGCCGTCTGGGCGTGGAACTCCATGCTCGCCGCGGTCTGCGGAAACGCCTGCATCTGGAAGCCGAGCTGCATCACGCCGCTCGTCGCCATTGCGACCAACGATCTCGCCCGCGAGGTGATGCGCTCGCAAGACATCTTCCGGCCTGCCGGTGTCGATCCAGCAGACCTCTTCGGCCTCATCATCGGAAGCGACCAGGAGGTCGGCGAGACGATGACCGCGGATCGCCGTCTCCCGCTCATCAGCGCGACCGGATCCTGTCGCATGGGTCGGCGCATCGGAACCGTGGTGGCCCAGCGCCTGGGCCGTTGCCTCCTCGAACTCGGCGGCAACAACGCGATCATCGTCATGCCGGACGCGGACATGGACCTGGTCACCCGCGGCGTGGTCTTCGGCGCCGTCGGCACCGCCGGTCAGCGCTGCACGACCACCCGCCGTCTCCTCGTCCATGAGTCGATCGTGGATGGACTGCTTCAGCGGCTGGTGAAGGCCTACAAGAGCGTCCCGATCGGTGATCCGCTCAAGGAGGGCACGCTCATGGGGCCGCTCGTTCATCAGGGAGCGGTCGATGCGATGCGATCGGCGATCGAGAAGGCTCAGGCCGAAGGATGCGAGATTCTCTGCGGAGGTCTGCCGGGCATGGCCCGCTTCGCCAACCAGCCGGGGCACTTCGTCGAGCCGACCATCGTGCGCGTGCCGAAGGGAAGTGGCGTGCCCGCCATCGCGAAGGAAGAGACCTTCGCCCCGATCCTCTACGTCTTCAGCGTTGGATCCCTCGACGAGGCGATCGAACTGCAGAACGGCGTCGACCAGGGGCTGTCGAGTGCAATCTTCACCGACAGCGTGCGGAGTGCCGAGCGGTTCCTCTCCGCCGACGGCAGCGACTGCGGCATCGCCAACGTCAACATCGGCACGAGCGGAGCCGAGATCGGCGGCGCCTTCGGTGGTGAGAAGGACACCGGCGGCGGGCGTGAGTCCGGGTCGGACTCCTGGAAGCAGTACATGCGTCGGCAGACCTGCACCATCAACTTCGGACGTGAGCTGCCCCTAGCCCAAGGCATCAAGTTCGGCGAGTGACATTCCATCGAACGAACAAGGGCCAGCCCTGAGGCTGGCCCTTGGAGTGTCCTTGGTGTGAGGGTTCGCGATCCCTCGAATGTTTACTTGACGGTCTTCTTGGCCTCTTCGGCCGAGATGCGGGTCATCTTCACGATGACGACGGGGGTCTTCGGGACGTTACTCATCGGGGCCTTGCCCTGCGGGGTCGTCGCGGTGACGGAACCCGTCGGCACGTCCTTGATCTGATCGACGACTTCCATGCCGGAGAAGACTCGGCCAAAGACCGCGTAGGCAGCGCCGCCACGCGGCTGATCGAGGTTGTTCATCGAGCCGTCGGTATTGTCGGCCACGTTGATGAAGAACTGGGTGGTGGCCGAGTGGGGTTCGGGGGTCCGGGCCATCGAAAGGGAACCGCGCACGTTCTTCAGGCCATTCTGCCATTCGTTCTGAATTGGCTTCTCGGTGGCCTTCTGGGTCATGTCTGCGGTGAATCCGCCGCCCTGGATCACGAACGTCGGAATGACGCGGTGGAAGATGGTCCCGGCGTAGAAGCCCTTGTCGACGTAGCTCAGGAAATTCTCGACGCTGATGGGAGCCTTTTCGCGGTTCAGTTCGAGGACCACGGTGCCCATCGACGTGGACATTTGCACGTATTCCAGAGCTGGGCCGGCCGGCTTCGCGGTCGTCGTGTCACCACCCTCCTTGGGCTTCTCGGCTGGCTTCTCGGCGGGCTTCTCAGCTGGCTTTGACGGTCGGTTGCCGAGTTCCGGGACAGCCGGAGGAGACGTCGGCTTCGTTTCCGGTGTCGCGGGCGGTGCGGCTGGTGGAGTTCGGTCCTGGGCGGAGGCCGCTGCGGCGGCGCCGAGAACCAAGGCGGATACCAAGAGAGGACGGACGAGGGCGAACAGGGAACGGCTGTAGTGAGACGGCATGGATGCGAAACTCCAAGAGACGTTGGCCAAGGAGGCGGCCAACCGGATGGTTGCGTGGTTCTAGGATCAGCGTTGCGGACGACGTCGGGGCAGAAGTAGGAGCGGAGTTGGGTGGATTCCCCCGGCTCATGCGCTGCGCGGGATGCGAAACTAGTGATCTCGGCAGCCGAACCGGAACCGGAAGCAGATTCCGAATCAGAACCGGACCAGCCCGCACTCGGTGGGGGCGGATGATAGTCGCGGCGGACACCGCTACCATCCGTGTACTTCCGTTCCTTCGGCGTGCTTCTTCCCTTGTTGTCCCTTCTTGAAGGGGCGAAACAACGGTGGTGAGGCGAGCGCCGGCGGAACCTTCGCCGCGATCGACCTCCACCATCATCGGTGGAGTCCTCACGCGAACTTCTCTTCGTCTCCTCCAAAGGCAACGACCGATATCAGGTCAATGCCCCGTTCGGCGCTCTCGAAACGCCGTGGTGAGAACGCTCCGATGTCAGATTCGCCTGCTCCCACATCCGCTGCCGTGACCGCACCATCTCGCCCCAGCGCGGGCGGAGGTCTCTTGGCTTTCCCGCTGGCCCTCTTCTCCAGCGTTCGGTTCGGCATCGTTCTGATGTCGATCCTGTTCGTCTACTGCTCGATCGGCTCCGCGGGCGTGATCTTCCCCAGCAACGGGGAACTCGTCTACGACCAGTTGCGCCAGTGGCGCCCCTTCGAAATGACCGAGTTCGAGTGGTTCCATTGGTGGCCGTTCGATCTCCTCATGGTCCTCATGGCCCTCAACATCACGGTGACGACCCTGCGGAGGATTCCGCTGAAGGCCGTGAACTATGGCGTCTGGCTCATTCACGGTGGCATCCTGATGATGATGTTGGGGTGCTGGATCTATTTCGGCACCAAGGTGGAAGGCGACGCCCCGGTGGTCCGGCGCATGGTCACCGCGGAACTCCTCGGGCCGGCCGCGGCAGGGGCCCAACCGGCGGTGGTTGACCGAGCCACGGTGATTGCCAGTCCCGGCCAGCGTTTTTCGCTGACCGACGGCACGCGCCGTTACGACCTCGAGATCAGTTCGATTGATCCGGAGTGGACGATGCGCTCGGGCGAGTCGGACTCCAAACGGGCCTACTCCGTCAACGTGATGGTCCGCCGCAGCGGTGGGGCACCCGACGACGGCGTGCCGGCGAGCTTCATGCGACAGCTCCTCGCGGGCTATCCGCAGCACACCGAAGACGTCATTCCCTCCGGCGATCCGGCACAGCCGATGAAGCGGGCGATCAAGGCCGTCGGGAAAGCGACCGTCGACGATGGCCTTCGCCTTTCGCTCGACTTCGCCCCCGCGAAGTGGTTCTACCTTCGCATGGAACTTGAAAAGGCCTGGGCCCTCTACGTTCGCAAGGCCGGCGACACCGAGTGGACGCAGCGACCGATTCACGGGATGCCGCTCTACAACGATTACGTTGGCGACACGTCGCTCGTCACGCAGGAGCCGGGCGACCGTCCGCTTCCGGCGGATCCGATCAACGTCGCCATCCCGCCGGTGGCCAATGATCCCTTCCCTGACCTCACCCTGAATGTCAGCGGCTATCTGCGTTACGCCTTCGAAGAGACCCTTTGGAAGGATGGTGGAGCCCAGTCTCCGCCGAATCCGCGGGCGGTGTTGCGCGTGGCCGCCCAGAGCGGCGAGCAGGAGAACTACACCCTCCTGGCCCTGGATCCGCGGTCCAACAAGGGCGATGAAGGTGTCGTCCAGTTCCGCTGGGCGCCGACGGAAGAGGCGTACAACGCCCTCCTGAACAAGCCGTCGCTGCGTTTCCACGTTCCGGAGATCGAACTGGACGTGACCGAACCGATCGCCGACGTTGCCGGCGCGAACGCCGACGCTCCCTTCAAGCCCATTCCGCTGCCGAAGGCCGCGCCGCAGGATCGACTCTACTCCTATCGCGTCATCGCGGTGCAGGATGAGGTCGGCTTCTCGACAGGCAACGCCTCGGTGGCGATCGTCGAGATCAAGACGCCGAAGGGCTCCTATCGCCGATGGGTCTTTAGCGACCCGGCGCTCACCCGCGACGTCACCGACGAGTTCCTGAAGGACCCGCACGCTGCGACGGTCATCGGCGACCCGTCGATTGAAGTGCAGTATCACCCAGGCCACGGCAAGTCCTTCGTCACGCTGGTGGCAGGCCCCGAGCCCGAGCGGCTTCGACTCATTTCTTCGCTGGGTGAACGTGTTCAGTCGACGGTGATCGAAGTCGGCAAGCCGGTTCCGCTTTCCGACACGCTTGCCGCCGCCGTCATGGAGTACCAACCGCGGGCGATCGCCGAGCGGAAGCCAGTCATCGTCCCGAAGGCGCAGAGACAACGCGATGCCGGCGTTCAGTTCTCACTCGCTCGAGTGGACATTCCCGGCGTCGGATCACAGTGGTTCCGCTATCACCCCTACGTCTTCGATTCGCCTGCCGCGGTCCTGCGGCGGTTCCCCTTCAACCCGCAGACGGTGCGGTTGCCCGACGGGCGGATGATGGAAGTCATCTTCTCGCGACAGCGGCTCGGCCTGCCGGCGAACATCGCCCTCGACGAGTTCGTCCTGACCTCGCACATCGGTGGCTTCACCGGCGAAATGGGCTCCATTCGCGACTACATGAGTCGGGTGCGATTCCGCGACACGGATACGTCGACGTGGACTGAACCTGTCTCGGTCAGCATGAACGCTCCAGTCGAGTATGCGGGCTTGGCGTATTTCCAATCGCAGTGGGATCCGCCGGACGAGCCCCGTTTCGAAGGGGACCGAGGCTCGTCGGGCCTCAACTACACCGTCCTGGGCGTCGGCAACCGACATGGCGTCTGGACGATGCTCATCGGCTGCTGCATCTCGGTGGCGGGCATGATCTATGCCTTCTATGTGAAGCCGATCATCAAGCGGAAGCAACGTGAAGCGGTCTACGCATCGGTGGCAGCGAAAGGCAAGCAAGCGGAGGTGGCAGCATGAAACGGCTCACCCTTGTGATTCTCCTCATCGTCGCGGCGATGCTCTTCCCGGGGCGCAGTGCGTCTGCCCAGGCGAACGACTTCGCCAGCTCGATCAACCTCGAGAATCTCGGACGGATCGCGGTCTTCGGTGATGGGCGGCTCAAGAGCTTCGGCTCCCACGCCAACTCCATGATGGACGCGATCAGCGGCCCGAAGCGCATCAACGGGCAGGAGGCCGCGTACACCTATCTCGATCTCCTTTTCCGCCCCGAGGCCTATCGCGACGCGGACATCATCTACATCAAGAACCGCCAGGTGCGGGAGAGCATCGCGACGGTCCTCGAGAAGCAGCCTCGCTTCGGCGCCGACATCGGCGAGCGCATGGCGACTTTCCGAAAGACCGGCCTCATAAGCCCAATGCTCCTGGGTGACCAGACGCTGCTCGGGCTTTTTCACCAGCTCGAGGCCGATCTCATCAAGACGGCCAAGCAGATGGACGCGATCAAGTCGGCCCAAGTGGTTTGCGATCCTCGCTTCCTGCTGAACCGGTTGCGCATCGTGCCGCCGGGCAGCGGATCGATGGACGAGCCATGGCACGGGATCGACGAGGTCATGTTCGTCGCCGGGAAAACCAGCGCTCCGTCGAGCTTCCAGATGCTCGCCCAGCAGCGGCCGCCGCTTACCGACATCGACCTGGCCCTCCAGGCCAACATCGCGGACGCGTGGCGTGCCCTCGTGAACGCCTGGACCAACGTCGATGCCAATGGCGTGAACGCCGCCACCGCATCGCTCGCAGAACTCCTCCCGAAAGTCGCGCCGGATCTCTATCCGAACCAGAACCGGCTGGAGTGGGAGCAGTGGTACTTCGTGAAGGACCAACTCACGCGGACATGGATCGTCTACATGTTCTCGCTGGTCCTTCTCCTGATCGGCTTCGTCTATCGCTGGAAGCCGGCCTTCGCGTTGGGTTGCCTCGTCTTCGCAGGGGCCTTCGCTCTCCAGACCTTTGCCCTGCTCCTTCGCTGGTACATCTCGGGGCGGTGGCCCAACGCCAACATGTTCGAGGCGGTGACGACCTCGGCCTGGTTCGGCGGCTGCGGTGCGATCGTGATCGAGTGGCTGGTCCGCAAGACCACGATGCGCTCGCTTTTCCTCATCGGAAGCGCAGCGACGTCGATGGTGGCGCTCATGACCGTGCACTTCCTTCCGGCGTATCTCAACCCCAACATCTCCAACATGATGCCGGTGCTGCACGACATCTGGCTCTACATCCACACCAACGTCATCATCTTCAGCTACGTGCTCATCTTCATGGCCGCGATCACGGCGGGGCTTTATCTGGTGTGGCGCGTCTTCGGTGGCGGCCCGGCCTTCGCGAGAGCTGGCGGCGCCGGCGCCGTGGTGCTTGCGGGCGTGGGACCCTCGTCGATCGCAGGAAGCGCCCCGAAGGTGAGTTTCGGCGAAGTCCTCGATGGCGTGACCATGGTGCTGATGGAGCTCTCCTTTGTCCTCCTCTGGGCGGGCATCGCGATGGGCGCCATCTGGGCCGACCACTCCTGGGGTCGCCCGTGGGGTTGGGATCCGAAGGAAGTCTTCGCCCTCAACACCTTCCTGGTCTTCCTCGTGCTGGTGCACATCCGCCTGAAGGTGAAGGACAAGGGCCTCTGGACGGCGCTCCTCGCGGTCGTTGGAGCGGGCGTCATGCTCTTCAACTGGATCGTGATCAATTTCGTGATCACCGGCTTGCACTCCTACGCGTGACCCAACCTGGCGGGTTGTGACGCGCATAACCCGCCCGGGGCGTGAGGTTCGGACCCGAATCGACGGCTCTTGCCTTGTGGCAGGGCAGGACCCGGGGCACAATCGACCCGCATGCCTTCCGACGACGCCACGGCCCTTTCGGCCACGCTCCACAGCGAGCTGCGGGATCTCGCAGCGGCGCTGTTGCGTCGTGAGCGGCGCGATCACACGCTCCAGCCGACGGCGCTGGTGCATGAGGCCTTTCTCAGGCTCGGCGAGCGGCTCGGTCCGACGTGGCGCGAGGAACATGGCGAGGCGGCCTTTCGGGCTCTCGCCGCAACGGCGATGCGCCGGATCCTGGTCGACCATGCCCGCGCTCATACGGCCGACAAGCGGGGCGGGGGCTGGATGCGGATCGAACTGCCCGAGGCCATGGTCGAGGCGCCCGAGCCGGTCGAACTGCTCGCCCTGCATGAGGCGCTTGAGGCGCTCGCCCAACTCGATCCTCGCAAGGCCCGGGTCGTCGAGCTTCGGTTCTTCGGCGGACTGAACGGGGACGAGGTGGCCGAGACGCTCGGCGTCGCCCGAAGCACCTCCGAGGCCGATTGGTTCATGGCACGGGCGTGGCTTCGGAAGCGACTGGTGGAGTCGAGCTCGTGAGCCGAACCGACACGCCGTTGCCCGGCCGTCCAGCCGCGGAGCCATCGCATGGCCCGGCCGAGCTCCGTTTCCAGCGCGTTGCCGCCATCTTCGAGCGAGCCCGTATGGCCGCGGCGAGTGAGCGCGAGGACCTCCTCCTGCGCGAATGTGCCCTCGACGCGGAACTCTTGATTGAGGTGCGCTCGCTCCTGGCCCATCACGACGTCGGCGTCGATGCCTTGGACGGTTGCGTCATCCGCCCTGGCGTCGGAGCGAGAATCGGTCGCTATCGCATCGAGGGCACGCTCGGTGAGGGTGGCATGGGCACCGTCTACCGGGCGACGCAGTTGGAGCCGGTGCGCCGCGAGGTGGCCCTCAAGGTCATCAAGCTCGGCATGGACACCCGACAGGTTGTTCGCCGCTTCGAAGCGGAACGGCAGGCCCTTGCCCGGCTTGAGCACACCAACGTCGCCAAGGTGCTGGACGGCGGCGCCACGCCCGATGGGCGGCCCTACTTTGTGATGGAGTTGGTGCGCGGCTCGCCGATCACCCAGCATTGCGACGAGCGGCGCATCGAGTGGCGGGACCGGGTCGCCCTGATGGTCGAGGTCTGTTCGGCGGTCCATCATGCTCACCAGCGCGGCATTCTCCATCGCGACCTGAAGCCATCGAACATCCTCGTTACCGAGGCCGACGGCAAGGCCATCCCCAAGATCATCGATTTCGGCGTGGCCAAGGCCCTCGAGCCTGGCGTCGGCATGACTGCAGCGTCGCTCTCGACGGCCTTGGGCCATGTTGTCGGCACGCCCGATTACATGAGCCCCGAGCAGGCCGCTGGCGAGGATGTCGACACGCGGACCGATGTCTTCGCCTTGGGCATCGTCCTCTACGAACTCCTCGCTGGCGTCACGCCGGTGCGAGCCCGTTCGATGAGCGGCCGGCGCACCCCGTCGCCCATGGAACTGCGGCGACGGTTGCTCGAAGATGATCCCCCGCGCGTCTCGAGTGCGATTGATGAGGAGCGGGCCGGCGCCCGGAGGACCACAGCGGCCGCCCTCGGGCGGGCCCTGCGCGGCGAGATCGATTGGATCGTCCTGAAGGCGATCGCCCGCGATCCGGCGCGGCGCTATGCCTCGGTCGCCGCCTTGGCCGACGATCTCGAACGCCTGCTCGCCAACGAACCGGTCGCCGCTCGACCGCCCTCGACCGGTTACATCCTGGCAAAGTTTGCCCGTCGCCACACGGTGGCTCTTGTGGCCGGTCTCGCCGTCGTCTTCTCCCTCATGATCGGCACGACGGTGTCGCTCTTTGGACTCCGCAGCGCTCAGGCCGAGCGAGACGTTGCCCGCGACGCGGAGCGAGAGCAGACCCGTCTTGCCGCTGCGCTGCGCGGCCAACTCTTCGCCAGCGATGTCGAGCGAGGGCGGAAAGCCGCCAGGCAAGGGAACTGGACCGAAGCGTGGCAACTTCTCTATGGGGCGATCGAGGCTGATCCTGAATCACCTCATGCGCGGTGGGCCTTGCGTGAGTCGGCGTGGGAGCAAGGCTGGATCATGACCCACAGGTTCGACTCGAAGGTGCGCTTCGCCCGATTCCTGCCGGACGGGCAACATCTCTTTGCCGCCGAGACCGAACGTCCACCGGTGCTGCTCGACATGCTGACCGGCGAGGCACGGCCCCTCGGAACCGGCGGTGGAGCGGATGTTCTCGAGGTCGCCGTGTCACGCGATGGGCGCTACGGCTTTACCTCGGACACCTCCGGGCTGATCACGCAGTGGGACCTCGTCGGCAATGAACCCCCGAAACCCCTCGTGTCATGCCATCCGAATCGCGGAAGCTGTTCGGTTCTCTGCGACCCATCCGCCGATGTCGCCTACGCCGGCGGGCGAAACGGCGTCATTTGGAGGATTGAGTACCTTGCTGACCCTCCGATCGTGCAGGCGATAGCCCATAGCGGGGGGGTCAAGCGACTCGCAATTGCCGCCGACGGCATGCTCGCGGTGGGTGATGACCAAGGCGGATTACTCCTCCTCTCGCTCGATCGGCAGCGTGAGGTCCGACTCCAGCCGCACGAGCGCTCGATTCAATCCCTCGCGTTCGGTCGGGCCGGGCGACTCGTCGCCACGGGCACCACCGGCCCGACAATCGTCATCAACGACACCGAGACGGGCGAGGTTGTGCAAACGGTCCGCTCGAAAGTCGGTACCGCCCGCAATCTGCGATTTGGCCCCGACGACCGCACGCTCCTCGTGCTGGGCTGGTGGGGATTGCACGAGATCAACCTGGTAGACGGTGCGGTCACGACGCTCATCCCCTTCGGCTCATGGCGGTTTGATGTTGCTCCGGACGAACAGACCATCGCGATGACGAGTGCGGACTACCGCATGCTCAGCATCTGGAACATCGGCCCCGACCGGGGCGGGGTACGGGGCGTCGTGCCGGCGAAGTCCGTGACCTCGGTTTCGGCGATGCCCAACGAACCGTTTCTCGCGGCGATGAATCGCGGCATCGCAGCATTGGATGAACGAGGGAGGCCGATCTGGCACATGCCGGTGCGTTCGGCGCGATTGGTCGTACCCGGGCCCCGATCGCCGATCGTCGCGGTGATCGGCAACGATCGATGGCTGCGCGTTTTTGACACGGTGAACCGAAAATCGTTGGCAACCTCGGCCATGCCGAATGTCCGGCAGGACTCGTCCTGCGTGGACCTGGTCGAGGATCGGTTTGTCGCTCACGGCACCACCGAGAACGCGGTCGAGTTGATCGATCTCAAGAATGGCAGCCGCTGTGAGGTGATCCCGTCAGGCCCGTCCGAACTGTTGGCGTTGGCGATCAGCGACGACGGGGCATGGCTTGGAGCAAGCTTTCGCGGCGACGACAATCGACTCATCCGGCTTGCCGACGGAGCTGAAACCACGTTCCATGGGAATACCACCGGGTTCGCGGTCGACTTCAATGCCGACTCGAGATTCATGTTGGTCGGGACGTGGCGGGGGGATCTTCTGGTGCATGATGTCCAAACGGGCGAACTCCGCGCGCTGGTTGGGCACTCGTCGATGGTCAAGGTTGTTGCGGCTCATCCCACCGACCCGGATCTTGCCCTGAGTATGAGCGAGGATGGCTCCGTCCGGATCTGGCACCTGGGACTGATGCGCGAGGTCGCCATGCTGCGGCCATTCCCTCGTCTCGAGTGGGACGCGAACTCGATCCGATCGGCTGGCTGGGTGAATGCCGGCGAGGGGATCGGCATCATCGGCATCGAAGGCGAACTGGCGACGTACTCGATTCCCATGGCCGATCGCGTGATCGGACAGTGGCAAGCCACGCCGTCGATCAACGTCGACGTCAACGATCCTTGAACTGGGCCGGATGCCCCCCCCGGTCTGCAACCGGTCTGCAACCGGTCTGCAACCAGTCTGCAACCAGTCTGCAACCAGTTGGCGACAAGGCTCCTCCATGCAGGCGGGATGTTGGCGCGATACCGTTCCCTTGTGATTGCCCCGGATCGACGTTCCGGCCTCTCAGGCCGGTGGCTCGCCCTCGTCCTTGTGGCGCTGGGCGTCCTTGCCTATTGGCCGCTCCAGCATGCCGGCTGGATCTGGGACGACAATTCCTACGTCACCGAGAATCCGGTGCTCGTCGATGCCGAGGGCCTCGCGAAGATCTGGACGCCCGGCGGCACCCCGCAGTTCTACCCGATGGTCTTCATGACCTTTTGGTGTGAGGCCAGGCTCTATGGTGACGACTTCGTCGCCCGCCCCTTCGGATTCCATCTGGTGAACTGGGCCCTTCATCTGGGATCGGCGTTTCTCCTCTGGCGGATCCTGACGAGGCTCGCCGTGCCGGGGGCGTGGCTCGCGGCGGCGATCTTCCTGGTCCATCCGATGCAGGTCGAGAGCGTTGCCTGGGTGACCGAGCGGAAGAACGTCCTCGCCGTTGTCCTTGCCCTTGCGTCGCTTCGGGCTTGGCTGGCCTTCGGTGAAGCCAAGGAAGGCGAGCGAGCCGGCTGGTATCTGACCTCGCTTCTCCTCTTCGCCTTGGCCATGCTCTCGAAGACCATGGTTGCCGTCCTCGCTCCGACCCTCATTGCCCTCCATGTCTGGCAGCGCCGGAAATGGAGCGGGCGCGATCTTCTCGCGATCGCGCCCTTCTTTGCGATCGGCGTGCCCCTCGGTCTGGTCACGGCGTGGCTTGAGCGGGATCTCGTGGGTGCGTCGGGAACTGACTTCAGCCTGACGCTCTTGGACCGAGTCGTCCTCGCTCCGCGTTCGGCTCTTTGGTATGTCTGGACCTGGCTCTGGCCCTCCAACATCGCCTTCAACTACGAGCGTTGGGACGTGAGCGCCCGGATGCCGGCACAGTGGATCCCTCTCGCGGTTGTTCTCGCCGCCGCAGCCTCGTTCGTGATCCTCTGGCGACGCGGTTGGCGCGGACCGATGGTCCTGGCTGCGATATTCGTCGGCGCGGTCTTCCCCGCCCTTGGCTTCCTCAACGTCTATCCCTTTCTCTTTTCCTACGTCGCCGATCACTTTGCCTACGTTGGCACCATCGCCTTGGCTGTCTCCAGTGGATATGTCCTGGCTCGAACGGCCGCGCGAGTGCCTCGGGCAGCGGCGATAGGTGGGGCGGCGCTCCTGCTGTTGACGCTCTCGGGGCTGAGTGCCATGCAGGTCACTGCCTACGAAGACGAGGAAGCGCTCTGGCGGAGGACGCTCGCGACCAATCCGCGTGCATGGATGCCGGCGAGCAATCTTGCCGGAAAGCTGCTTGCCAAGGCGTCGGTCTACGGCTCGCGCGGTCATGTCGACGAGGCTGCTTCCGCGGTGATCGAGGCCGAACATTGGGCCCGCCAGGCGACCGAACTGCGGCCGGCGGAGTTCACGCCGTGGATGAAGCTCTCCGAGGCCCATCGATTGCAGGGGCGTCTTGACGAGGCCCTCAGCGCGGTGCGGGAGGCGAAGCGCCGGAACGCGACCATGCCCGACATCCACTGGATGGAGGGACGCCTGCTCCAACTGTTAGGTCGCCGCGACGAGGCGGTCGAACCCATGCGATTGGGGGCGACCCTCCCGGATCTGCTGCGCGCGGACCTGGTCAGGATCACTTCCGTCCGCACGCGGCGCGCCGACTTTGCGAGGCTCCTGGCCGAGCTTGGACGTGACAAGGAGGCGGCTCTTGCGTGGGGACAGGTGAGTGCCGTCGATCCGCATGATCCGATGGCCTACGCCGACGCGGGACTCGCCCGTGAACGGACCGGGGAGTTCCAACTTGCCGCTGATGCCTTCAAGTCAGCGATCGCACAAGCAGATCCAGGTCGAAGGCCGGGGGATGACCAACTGGTGTTGCGGATCATGCCCAAGCTCATCAACGCGCTCCTCTCCGCGCCGCGCTCCAACGACGACAGGACGGACGCGCTTGACGCGGCGCTTTGGCTGGTCGGGCGCGTCGGCCGCGAGGATCCGCTGGCCCTTCTCTTTCTTGCTCGCGCAGAGAAGGCCAACGGTATTGCGACTGCGGATGCGACATTCGCGGAAGCGGCGAAGCGCTCGGCCGATCCGCTCTTGCCCCAAGCGCTGCGCGACGAAATCAACCGTTTCGCGCCCGCCTTCGTCACGCCCGATTCCGGCCGATGAGCATCGGTGGAGGTTACGATGGGAGCGTGAACGCGACTCCCGACAGTCAGGGCCGTCGAGACCAGGATCGCATCGAGGCGCTCGAACGGGAGCTCCGCGAGCGAACCCGCGAGCGTGACGAGATTGCTTCGGAATTGGCGACGGAGCGGGAAATGCTCGCCCACGCGATCTCGCATGACTTGCGGGCTCCGGTTCGGGCGATGGACGGCTTCGCCCGCGTGCTCGAGGAGGAATGCGCCGCTCCGCTGAGAAGCCACTCGGGAAGCGACTGCACCGAGTATCTGCAGTTCATCCGACGAGGTTCGCGACAGTTGATGACGATGCTCGAGGGGCTGATCGAATTAGTTCGAACGATGCCCCCCAAGGCAGTGGTGACGGTGGACGCTGGCGCCTGCGTCCGGGCCGCTATCGGTATTGTGCACACGCAATGGGAGGCGCGATCCTCCTCGCCCCTACCTGCGATTGACGTGACGACGCTTCCACCCTGCATGGGTGATGCGGAACAACTCAAGGTGCTCTGGGTTCGACTCATCGAGAATGCCTACCAGGCCACGCGCGACGTCGCGACACCCACGATCGAGATCGATGGCTGGTACCTTCCGGATGCCGACGATGCTGCCCGGATGCGAGTCACCTATCGGATTCGGGACAATGGCTGCGGTTTCGAAAGCGGCTGTGCCGAGGAACTCTTTCGGCCCTTTCGCTCCCTGCATGGTCGCGGGCAGTTCGATGGGTCCGGTGTCGGCCTGGGCCTCGCCCTCGCCCAACGCATCGCAAGGGTGAACCAGGGCCGCATCGAAGGCTCCGCTCTCCCGGAGGGAGGGGCTGCATTCACCGTCAACTTGCCGGCTCCGCCAACGACCTAACACCACGCGCATGACCGAGCCACGCCACAAGGACTCCATCGACCCAGCCGGGCGGGCAAGCGAGCCCCCGTCGCTCCGAATCCTGTTGTTTGAGGACTCCGAGGCCGACGCCCGCCTCATCGAAATCGCCCTGCGCCGCGCCGGCATCATCGCCCACACTAGCCGCATCGATCGGCTGGCCGAGCTGCGCGAACTGTTAGGAGGTCATGTCGACGTCCTCCTCTGTGACTACTCGCTTCCCGGGATCAACATCCACGAGACGATCTGCGAGGTCCAGCGGCTGCGTCCGGACGTGCCGGTGATCATCGTCTCGGGCTCGATCGGCGAGGAACTCGCCGTGGCCGCGATCCGGGCCGGGGCCGAGGACTACCTTCTGAAGGACCGCCTTGAGCGGCTGGGTATCGCCGTGCAGCAGGCCGTCGAGCGCCGACGGCTGAAGCGGGAGACGCGCGTGGCCGAGGAGACGGCGAAACTCCTTCTCCGTGCGATCGAGGCGACCCATCAGGGAGTCGTCCTCTTGGATGCAACGCGGGAGGGCTCGCCGATCGTCTTCGCCAATCCGGCGTTCCTTGCATCGACCGGGTACGCCTGGGAAGAGGTGAGCGGCCGAACCCTCGGCGCGGTGCTAAATGCCTCGTCGGCTGCCGAGGTCCTGACCGACGGCGCGATCGATACCGGCGAGGTCACCGAATCCGAACTCTTGGCCCACCGCAAGGACGGAACCCCATTCTGGTGCGCCGTCTCGGTCGAGGTGATGCGCGACGGCGAACGCGACGACAGCCGCGGTCCGACCCACCTCGCCGCAGTCTGCGCCGACGTCACCGAACGGCGGCGCCTCGAGGAGCAGTTCCGGCGCATGCAGAAGATGGAGGCGCTAGGGCAACTGGCCGGTGGTGTCGCCCACGACTTCAACAACCTCCTCTTCGTCATCAACGCCTATTCGCAGCAACTTGCCGACGACAGCACCCTCTCGGGAGCGGCTCATGAGGCTGCCGAAGCGATCCGCGAATGCGGCGATCGTGGCACCGCCCTCACCAGGCAACTCCTTCTCTTCAGCCGCAACGAATTCGTGCCGCCCAGCCGGATCGACGTGAACGAGACGCTGCGCGACATCGAGCGGATGATGCGCCGACTCATTCGCTCCGACATCACCCTGGAGCTGAAACTCTCACCCGAGGTGAAGGGGGTCTCTTGGGGTCCGGGCATGCTCGATCGAGCAGTGACGAATCTTGTCCTCAACGCCCGCGACGCGATGCCCAACGGCGGCACGATCACGATCGAATCGAAGCGAACCGAGGTGCGACATCCGATTCCCACCGCGCGAGGAACGATCGCCCCCGGCGCCTACGCGACAGTGAGCGTCGCCGACTCCGGGATCGGCATGTCCAAGGAACTTCAGGAGGGGCTCTTCGAACCCTTCTTCACCACCAAGGGGCCCGATCGCGGTACCGGGCTGGGCTTGGCGACGGTTTACGGGACGGTAAGCCAGGCGGGGGGCTTCATCGACGTCGATAGCCAGGTGGGGCACGGATCGACGTTCACGCTCTACCTCCCCGAGAACGGGGAGCAGGCTCCGGAGGTCTCAAAGCAGTTGCCGCTGCCTGGCGGCAACGCAACAGTGCTCCTCGTCGAGGACGACCCGCGCGTCCGGGCGGTCATCGAAGAAATGCTTCGAAAGCTCGGCTATTCGGTGACGACCGCCGCGGATGGCACCGAGGGCATGGCCCTCATCGATCGCACGCCGTCGATCGATGTGCTGGTCACCGACATTGTTATGCCAGGAGCCAACGGGCGAACGCTGGCTGACCGGGCGTTGCGAAAGTGTCCCCAGGCGGTCGTCCTCATGATCTCGGGCTACTCGGATGATCCGCTCTTCCGATCGGATCCCAGCCGCCCTGGCGTAGCCCATCTTCCAAAGCCCTTTGGGATGCAGGCCTTGGCCGAGAAGATCCACGCCCTGCTGACGGCAAGGGAAACGTGGCCGACTAGCGAAGGCCGGCCCGTGCGGCCGGGGTAGCCGGGCGAGAGGGCCGAGAAGAAGGCCCGGGCGATGTCGCCGCAGAAGTACGCAATTCCCTGGCAAGGCGCGAGGGCGGTGTCGCATCCCAGATCAAGAATCCGATGATCCGCGAAGTCTGGGTTGATCGGCTCCCGGTGCACCGCTGGTGCGCCGCTGGTGCACGCGACAACCCGAGGAAGGGATCTTGCTCGTGACACCCGCCAGCTTCACCATGGACCCGTCGACTGCGATCACCACTGCGACGATCTGCGACGGATCAGGCTTCGTCAAGGCTCCCATGCATGCGAACGAGGCGCTTCGCATCCGGCGGTTGCGGGCTCTTGGTGTGCTTGACAGGGGGGTCGATGAGGGATGCCAGCGCATCGCGGAGGTGGCGAGACATCTCTTCGGTGCACCCATGGCGGCGGTGAGTCTGATCGATGCAGATCATCAAGTGTTTCATGGCGCTGCGGGACTCGCGGTGTGTGGAACTGGTCGCGATGAGTCCTTCTGCTCACACACGATCCTCGGCGACCAACCGATGGTGATCCCGGATGTCGCCCTCGACCCGCGATTCTCGAAGAATCCGTTGGTGCTCGGCCCGCTGCACATCCGTTCCTACATCGGAGCCCCGATCCTGGTGGATGGGCTCCCGGTCGGGGCGCTCTGCGTCATGGACCGGGTACCTCTGTCACCAACGCCAGAAGCCATCGGCCGCCTGATCGACCTCGCCGCGATCGTCAGCTCGCTGCTGACCCGTTCGGAAGCGGAGACCCGCGAGGCGAAGTCCCGGGCCTCGCGCACGGCTTTCCTGTCGGTCCTGAGTCATGAGATGCGCACGCCGATCGGTGCGGTTCTCGGCTTTCTCGACCTCTTGACCGAGCCAAGCTCCTCGCCATCGGAACGCACCGAATGCGAGGATGTCATCCGCCGCAACGCCTCACGGTTGCTCTCCCTCACGGACGATCTGCTGGAACTCGTGCGGCTTGAGTCAGGTGCGGCAGTCCCGTCGATCACCTTGGCCAGCCCGGAACGGCTGCTGCGCGAGCTGTTCGCCGAACATGCCCGTTGCGCTGCCTTGAAGCAGGTGACGTTCTCGACCCACCTTCGCATTGATCCCGAGTTGGTCGTCTGTATGGATCCGCGGCACCTTCGCCGCAGCGTCTCGCACCTGCTCGACAACGCCCTGAAGTTCACGGACACCGGTGGCACCATCTCGGTCGAAGCCACCGCCGAAGCGTCAAGCGTCGAGAAGTCCCAGACCATTCGGGTGCGCATCATCGATTCCGGCATCGGCTTGCCGGGAGGCGACATCGAGGAACTGTTCCGCCCCTTTGAGGTGGGCGACGCAAGCAGTTCCCGCCGCTTCGGCGGCATCGGCACCGGTTTGGCCATCGCCCGTCATCTCGCCCGGGCCAATGGAGGGGACGTCACGCTGGAACGCTGCCCGCTGCAGGGGACTATCGCGGAGGTGAGGTTTGTCGTAACCGACGCGATGACGTCAGGTATTGCCTGAGTGAACCGGGTTCCATTCGGTGCTTCGCACCGGGACCGGTTGAAAGAAACGCGGGTTAGATCGCCGCTTGCTCGTTGGCCGTGCCGCCGACGAGGCCTTCGCGGTGGGCGAGCAGGGCCAGCTTCACCCGTTCGTGGACGCCAAGCCGCTGCATGAGTCGCTCGACGTGGCGTTCGACGGTGCGCGGGCTGAGGCACATCGTCTCGGCCATCTCCTTGGTGTTCAGTCCGCGGCCGATATTGGTCAGCACCTCGTGCTCGCGCGGGGTGAGGGTGGCGGCGAGGGATCCGCCCGCGTGGGGCTTCGACTCGAAGACGATCTGTCCCAGCAGGATCTTCTCGATCGCGGCGACGATGGTCTCGGGCTGCGAGGACTTGTGCAGGAAGGCCGCCGCGCCAATGCGCTCGGCTTCCGCCGCATAACTTGGGTGTTCGTGCCCAGTCAGAAAGGCGATCTTGGTGTTGGGGCTGATGCCGCGCAGGGTCCGGGCGACGTCAAAGGCCGAGCGTCCGGGCATCTCGACATCCATGATCACCAGCGAAGGCTTGGCGCTTTGCACCAATTCGATCGCGTCGTCAGCCCGGTCCAGCCGTCCGATCACCCGCACCAGATTGGACCGTTCGAGCATGCTGGCGATAGCGTCGCGAACCAACCGGTGATCGTCGACGAGGACAACCGTCGGCCTTGGGTCCCGTCGAGTCTCGCGGATCAGATCGTGCCGAATGTCGTTTTCAAGGCCCATGGAATGGCTCCCTGTACTTCTACCTACAGTAACCCGTTGGGACACTGATTGCGAGGGGATTCACGGGCAATCCCGGGGAACGATGGCAGATCGATGACGCAACGGCACCAGCTCTTGACTGCTCGGAAGCGAGACGCAATTCGCCGTCGCCACTCATGGCGCGATGGCGGAACTCGCACGCTTCTTAATCGCGTCGGCGTGCTTGGCGAGCCCTACCGCTGATTCGTACGTGATTTCGCCGCGCTGATAGAGATCCAAGAGCGACTGGTCGAGCGTCACCATCCCGTGCTTTTTCCCCGCCTGAATTTCGCTGTACAGGAGGTGGGTTGAGTTCTCGCGAATGTGATGCCGGACCGCTTGCGTACCGATCAGGATTTCGCAACAGAGGCATTGCCCTGGACTGGCGGCGCGCGGCAAGAGCTGTTGGGCAACAACTGCCTGTAGCGAACTCGACAGCATGTGTCGCACCTCGCCTTGCTGACCGTCCGGGAACGCCGACACGAGTCGTTGGACGACTTCGGCCGCGCCCGGCGTGTGCAGCGTGGCAATGACCAGGTGTCCGGTTTCGGCAGCCACGAGGGCCGTGTAGATGGTGTCCGGATCGCGCATCTCGCCGACGGCGATGACGTCGGGGTCCTGCCGAAGGACGTGACGGAGGGCCGAGGTGAAGTCGTGGACGTCGACCAGCACCTCCTGCTGCACGACGATCGACCGCTTGAAGGCGTGGACGTACTCCACCGGATCCTCGATCGTGATGATCTTGCACGCTCGCTCTGCGTTGATCAGGTCGAGCATGTAGTGGAACGTCGTGGTCTTGCCGACGCCGGTTGGGCCGGTCAGGATGATCAGGCCGTGGGGCTTTCGGGCGAGGTCATCGACGATCGATGGCAAGCCGAGCTCATCGCGGCTGCGGATCCGCTTCTCGCTCATGCGGATACTCATCTCGACGTTCCCGCAACGCTTGTAGACCGTGATCCGGGCCCGGCCGAAGTCCCCGAACACCAGTGAGACGCAGAGTTGCCATTCGCGTTCGAGACGTTCCGCCTGGGCAGGTGTCAGGCATTCCAGCACCAGCGAGCGGATGATCTCGGCCGTCAGCCCTTCGCCCTTCGCCGGTGTGATCGAACCGCCGATGCGGAACATCGGCGGGAGTCCGACCAGGAGGTGGATGTCGCTGGCGTTGTGGCGGCGGCCCGCTTCGATGACGGTGTGGATCTTCATCAGTCCATTCTCAACGGCTTCTCAGCCAGGATCGAATACGACGAAGGAGTCGACTCCCTGATGACTCCCGTTCAATTCCGTCCATCGCCTTGACGGCCTCCTCGAGCCGAGGCGTCAGTTCAAGGCAACGCCGGTACGTCTCGTGGGCCTGTTCGCTCCAGCCCAAGGCCTGTTGGCACCGCCCGAGGACCAGCCAGGCGAACGGGGCGTTGGGTTGAGAGGCCACACCCTGTTGGGCGTACTCCAGGGCCCAGGCCGCCTTGCCGTGGAAGAGCCCCATGGTGGCCATGAGCGTTCGATCGAACCAGTCCGCACCGGGCTCGGCGAGGGCCTTCTGGAGGCAGTTCCGGAAGATCGCCTCGCCGCGGGAGAGCATCACCTCGCCCCGCACGGCCCATCGCCAAGCCGAACTGCCGGAGCTCTTGAGGGAGACATCGCTGGCCGCGAGCGCTGTGACGGTGTCGCCCTGACGGAGGCACGCCTGGGCCTTTGCCGCAAGCAAGTCACCGTTGTCGCGAAAAAGTTCAAGCGCCTTGTCCGCCCAAAGGCGAGCCTCGGCGTATTCGCGCAGCTCGACCAGCATCTGCACCTGACCCACCCATGCCGGAACAGTCGTCCGATCCTCGCGCACGGCGCGGGTGAAATGCTGGAGGGCGGTCTCATGATGTCCGGTGCGTTGGGAGTCGACGGCCAGCATCAGAAAGTGCTTGGCGTCGCGCTTCGGCGTGCCGTAGAGGTCGAGGGCCTCGGTCGGGCGAAGCGCCCCAGCGACGGTCGGTTCGCGGCGCTCATCGTGCGATCGCTTGTCGTCACCAAATTCCAGTCGTGAGAACCGTCCGGTCATGGCGTCGCTCCCGATGCCGAGTCACGTGCGGGCTCCAGCGTACCGAATCGCGACCAGGGCCGAAGACGCCAAAGCACCTTCCCGAGGACGTTCTCGACGGGAACCTGCGTCGCTTCGCGATAGGTCTGGATGATGGCTCGCTCGAGGTTGGCGCCATTGTTGGTGGTCAGTTGGAGGGCGGAAGGGATGATGAAGACATGTCCCGGCCGGACTCTGGCCTCGAAGGCGTCGCCCATGCGAGCGAGGCCATTGAGGGGTTGATGCTCGGGTGGCACCGCAACGTCGTTGACGGATAGGACGCCATCCCGGATCCGAACCAGGTCGCCTTCGGTCGCGATGATTCGATCGATGCTGTAGCCCGCCCGGATGAGGTATCCCTGGCCCGCGCCAGCCACGATGCGGTAGAGAACGAGGTCGCCGACCTGGAACGACTCAGGGCGCATCCAAGGACCTGGGTACATGATCACGTCGCCGTCGCGAATGAATGGCGTCTCGATGATGTGGTTGACCTCGGTGACGACAACGATGCGGTTGGCCAGCCATCGCCCCGGGAGGTAGAGGGCGAGGTTCAGCATCGTCCAAATGCCGAAGCCGGTCAGCATGCGGCGCAGGAGCGTGGCGGACTGGAGCGACACCACAAAGAGAAGGGAGACGGCGAAGGTGTGGATGCCCACGAGCAACAGATAGAAGAACCACTCCGCTGCGCCGCCGACGTAGAGGAGAAGGAGGAGGAGGCACCCCAGCCACGAACCCAAGATCGCCCGACCGAAACGCCGATCGCCCAGAGCCACCTGTCCGAGCCCGGGCACGATCGAGAGCCAAACCGGCCTCCAACTCGCTGGTCCCTGACCGATGCCGCGGGCTCGCCGAGCGAGCGCCGCGAACCCCCGTCCAGTCGCGAAGCGATCCCGATCAAGTCTTGTCCGGATCGCCTGGGCCAATCCGCCTCGCGAGGCGCGGGGTGGCACGAAGTCAACGCCGGTGAAGTCGAGAGCGCTGGCACAACGGCCGCATCGCTTGAGGCCGGGCATGTTCTGGAATGAGCAGTTGGGGCACTCCATCGCCTGACCAGTTCGTCTCCATCAGGTCGTCCGAGATCGCACCTGGGTCTCGATACGGACCGCCGCTCCGGGGCCGTAGAACTCGCCTGTCAGGGAACGGGACTCCTCGCGGCCGATGATCTCCTTCAGCATGTCCGAGAGCTTGATGCACTCCTCGCCGCTCACGCCCGTGACCTTCACGGTGACCGTGCCGTCCTTGCCGATGGTGATGTCAAACTCGGGCTGGCTCATGAGGTTCCCTTTCGCTATCGATCCAGCCGCACACGAACGCGGATCGATTCATCGCGGCCGACTTGCTCTTCCACAATCCGGTAGTGGCGGCTGTTGAGTTCGGTCATGAGCTTGTGATAGGCAAACTGCTGAACAAGTCGCCCGGCGATCTCCTGTCCGATCGCCTCAAGCTGGGACTTCGAGTGCTTCTCGCCGGTGACGCAGACCGTGCAGGTCCCGCGCTCGTCGCGGCCGAAGGTGACGATCACGTCGTCCCGCTGGATGCGGATCGACTGCCCGCGCTCCATCACTTCCTCAACGATCTCGCTGTGGGGGACGTCCGTCTCGACCCGACGCGTGGAAGAGACCCGCTCCTCGACCGTCTCCGGACCGATGACGGTGAAGCCCATCGCTGCGGCGACGCCGGCGACCGCCGCGGAAATCGCTGGCCAGGAGGCGATGACCATCGGAGTCAGGACGCAGACGGTACTCATGGCGGGCTCCTTGGATGGGTCATGTGCGGTCGTGCACCGCGCGGTGAATCGGTCGTCGACCTCGAACGGTCAGAGCTCGAGTTTCCTTCGCGGGGCGATGGTTGAGGTCGCGTCAGGGTTGGAGGCGGGGCGGGCCCGACCTTGGGCCCATGCCCGAAGCTCGTCGATCCGTTCGCTCATGGTGCGGGAGAGCGGCACGGTCTCGCGGGCGGCGTTCAGCATGTCGTCGGTGGAGAGCTCGCGATTGGCGTAGAAGACGTCATAGAGGGCGCTGATCACACTCTGTTCGATCTCGGCGCCGCTGAAGCCTTCGGTCGCCATCGCGATCGCTTCGAGGTCAAACCGTTCCGGCGGTCGGCCTCGCTTGCGCAGGTGAATCTCGACGATGCGGATCCGCTCGAGGAGATTCGGCAAGTCGACGAAGAAGATCTCGTCCAAGCGCCCCTTGCGGAGAAGTTCCGGCGGCAGTTGGGAGATGTCGTTGGCGGTGGCCAGGACGAAGACCGGCTTCTTCTTTTCGCTAAGCCAGGTCAGGAAGGTGCTCATCACTCGGGCTGTCGTTCCGCCGTCGGTGCCGGCCGAGCCCTGCGATCCGGCGAAAGCCTTGTCGATCTCATCCACCCAGAGAACCACGGGAGCGATGCTTTCGGCGACCTGCAGTGCGCGGCGGATGTTCTCTTCCGACGAACCGACCAGGCTGGAGAACATGCGCCCGACGTCGAAGCGCAAGAGCGGCATGCGCCATTCGCGGCTCACAGCCTTCGCGCAAAGGCTCTTGCCGCAGCCTTGGATGCCGACGAGCAGGACGCCCTTTGGAGCGGGGAGACCGAAGGCCCGGGCCGAATCGGTGAAGGCCAGCGAGCGCTTGCCGAGCCAGTCTTTCAGTCGTTCGAGACCGCCGACGTCCTCGGTTCCGCTCTCCGGGTCGCAGTATTCGAGAAGGCCGCTCTTGCGGATGATCTGCTGCTTTTCGGCGAAGACCACCGAGACGTCGTCGGCGCTCAAACGGCCATCGTTGAC
The DNA here is from genome assembly GCA_016795065.1 of Phycisphaerae bacterium. Lineage (GTDB taxonomy): Bacteria > Planctomycetota > Phycisphaerae > Phycisphaerales > SM1A02 > JAEUIT01. Next base: position 76,909 of record JAEUIU010000038.1, on the reverse strand, counting down.
CAGCGTCTTGGCAAAGACGTTCTCGGCTTCCTGCAGTGTCAGGCCGAGGGCCGCCCGGATGAGGGCTTCGCGGCCTTTCTCATCCAGGGTGATCTTGATCCGCGAGTGTTGAGAAACGTCGTGGCAGATCCGATCGAGAAGCACCGCGAACTCGGCGGGCCCGGGAAGGGGATAGTCCAGGACCGTGACGTCCTTCTCGAGCTCTGGGGCGATGTCGAGCATCGGTGCGACGATGACCAGCGTCTTGTAGCTGTCACTCAGCGCCGCCGCGGCCTCACGGAGTTTCCGAACGACCGCGACGTTCGACGGGTTCGCCCGCATGAACGGGTGGAAGTCGCTGAAGAGGTAGATCGCTGGTTCCTTGTGCTCGACGACGGTGTCGAGAGCCTGAATCGGATCGGCGAGTCCCTTCGGCTTGCTGACGTTGGTGGTGCCTGCGGCGGCGGGCGGGTACTTCCGCATACCCGACGTGACGGACCAGAGCTGGAGGTCCTTCTTCCGCTCTTGGGCGATCCGATGCAGATGCTGGGTCACGCGGGCCTCTTCCCACGAGACGATGTAGATGATCGGATAGCGGGCCCGGATCAGGAGCTCAAGCTGGTCCGGTGTCGAGGCAACGGCGGATGGAGGAGTGAGCGCGGTCGCGGGATGGTTGGAAGGACTGGCGAGCCGGTCATTCACGGGAAGGTGGTTCCTTTTCGAGCATCGCACTTGCCGCTGCCTCGCGTTGGGCGAGGAGCGGGTCGTCTGGACACAAGGTACGTAAGACCGGGAGCATGTCGAGTGGAATATCGTGAAAGGAGATGCGCCCGTCGCGCATGATCCGGATCTCAACCTCGAGATCACGGCCCCACACGGTGTCGTCAGAGGGGCGGTCCGAGGTCGGGCGGTTGGGCGAAGGCGGGTCGTTCACGGGACTCCCTCGCGTCGAAGGCCGAGCGAACGGACCAGGGCTTCGGCCTGGGAAACCTCGTCCGGATGCGATGTCCCCCCGAGCGGGCCGGGATCGTGCGCCGCCTTCCATGCGGGGACGTAACTGGTCATCAGGGAGAAGGTCGCCTCGGGGAGGTGATCGGCGACCCACCTCGCGACCGGTTCAAGACAACAGGCCAGGTGCCCAGGCATGAGGAGATGTCGCACGATGATCGGGGCCTGCCGCGCGGCGATGAGGAGGTTCCGCTGGACCACGGCGGTGTAGCGGATCGCCCCGGAGAGCCGCTCGGCACAGGCGTCGTTTCCGAACTTGTGATCGGCGACGTAGATCCCGACGAGGCCGTCGAGAAGGTCCAGCACCTCCTCGGTCATGTACATGTTGGAGTTGAGCGCCAGCGGCAAGGGGGCGTCGGAAGGTGCTTCCGCGGCAAGCTCAAGCAGCGTGTGGAGGTGAATGCTCGGTTCGCCGCCTAACAGGTTGATCGTCTTCGCGCCTCGGGCGACCACCCGCGAGCATTCGCTTGCCAGGGCCCGCGGATCGACCACCGCACCGGCCGTCGGCGCGAAGCAGGTCGGTCCCTGAACACACCACCGGCATCGCAGATTGCAGCCAGCGAAATAGACCATGTAGCTGGGGAGGAGTTCGATCTCCTCGGCGAAGCTGACGTGGCGTTTGAAGACCCGTGACTCGGCACCCAGGGCGCAGGGGGTGCGCTCGGCGGGCGGTTCGGGCCGCGATCGGTCGACCCGGCAACGGTGCTCGCAGAGTTCGCAGGAGGCGAGCAAGGCCCTTGCTCGGCGGGCCCGGTCGAGGATCGCATCACGATCCGGTCGTTGCGACCCGGGGAACGCGGAGTTGGCAATGCGACCACACACGCGAGCTATACGGTGCCCTCACCCTTCGGGATGCCTCGGCCCACTCAGACGCCGAACTGAGCCCCGTCGCCCAACTCTTCCGCGATCCGGAGAAGCTGGTTGTACTTGGCGTTCCGGTCGCTTCGGCAGGGGGCGCCGGTCTTGATCTGGCCGCAGTTGAGGGCCACGGCGAGGTCGGCGATCGTGGCGTCTTCGGTTTCGCCCGAGCGGTGGCTCATGATCGTGCGGTAGTTCGACCGGTGGGCCAGGCTGACGGTCTCGATGGTTTCGGTGAGTGTCCCGATTTGGTTCACCTTGACCAAGACCGCGTTGGCGCAGCCCTTCTTGATCCCCTCGGCCAGGATCGCGGCGTTGGTGCAGAAGAGGTCGTCGCCGACGAGCTGGACCTTCGCACCGAGGGCATCGGTGAGCTTCTTCCAGCCCGACCAGTCGTCCTCGGCCAGGCCGTCCTCAATCGAGCGAATCGGCCACTTCGAGGCCCACCGCGACCAGAGGTCGATCATCTCATCGCTCGAGACGACCTTCTTCGGATCGCTCTTGAAGAAGCGGTAGCCCTTCTTCTTGACGGCCTTCGCCTCGTTGGCGAGTTCGCTCATCGCCGGGTCGAGGGCGATCTGGACCTGACGGCCAAGGTCGTAGCCGGCCTTCTCGACCGCGATCGCGATCAGTTCGCACGCCTCTTCGTTGGTCTTGAGGTTGGGGGCGAAGCCGCCCTCGTCACCGACCGCCGTCGAGAGGTGCTTGTCGTGGAGGATGCCGCGGAGCGAGTGGTAGATCTCGACGCCGGCCCGCATCGCATCGCCGAAGGTGGGGAAGCCGGTCGGCTGAACCATGAACTCCTGGAAGTCCACGGTGTTGTCGGCGTGCTTGCCGCCGTTCAGGATGTTCAGCATCGGGGCCGGCAGCCGGCGTCCCTGCACGCCGCCGACGTAGCGGTAGAGCGGCTGGTTGGTCGCTGCCGCAGCGGCGTGGGCGACCGCGAGCGAAACGGCGAGCGTCGCGTTCGCCCCCAACTTCGACTTGTTCGTGGTGCCGTCGAGGGCGAGCATCGTCCGATCGATCTCGAGCTGGTCACGGGCATCGAGACCGAAGAGCTCGGGAGCGATCTTCTCGTTGACGTTCTTGACCGCCTTGCTGACGCCCTTGCCGAGAAAACGCTTCTTGTCGCCATCGCGCAGCTCGACCGCCTCGCGCTCGCCGGTGCTGGCTCCGCTCGGTACGGCCGCCCGGCCGCTGTCGCCGCCGGAAAGCATCACCTCGCATTCGATCGTCGGGTTGCCGCGGGAGTCAAGAACCTGTCGGGCGTGGACGTATTCGATGTCGAACATGGGACGAGAAACGTAGCAGATGCCGGTTCAGGTGCCCAGCGACAACCGATCGGGCTGACTGACGCCGTGGACGAGCCCCGTCGCGCGGTCCTGGCATCGGATCAGGGAGCTACTCTCTCCCTCGTGTTCGCGGACATTGCACGGAGGAGTCTTCGGCACTCCTCGCACTCCCCACCGGTGCCGATGAACGCTTCAAGGGCCTGGACCGCCCCGTCCGGGTCATCCGCGAGCAGAAGAACGCGGGCAAGATCGGCGACCAGCCGGTCCGGATCCTCTGCCCAAGGAATTGCAGCGCACAGCGCGTCAGCCGCGCCGCGATAGTCACGAAGCAGAAGCCGCAGCCATCCGACGCGCACATCGGCGGCTGGCGTACCGGCGAGTCCCCATCCTCCCTTTCCAAGGGACCCGGCCGTTAGGTACCAATCCAGCGCTTCCTGAGCGACCTTCTCGTCGGCGGGCCCGAGGATCGAGGGCAGACTCGAGAATGCAGCACTCCGTGGAGCGACGATTCGGTCGTCCAGGCGGCCGGCGTGCCAGAGGCAGGCTTGGATGCCGAAGGAGTGAAGAACGATGCCGCCAAGAATCCCTCCGGCGACGATGCTGACGCTTCCTGCGAGTGTCCATTGGCCGCCTTTTCTCAGCGCCATGCCGCAAAGGGATCCGACGCCAGTCCTCGCGGTTCGCCAGAGGTGCCAGGCAAGCGAAGTGACGCAAATCGCAATGCCCAGTGCGAAGAAGAGCGGGATGATCCCATACAGGCCACGGCTAGCTAGGAACGCCACAAGAAATGCCGATCCGAGAAGGATCTCCTCTCCGAGGCTCGTATCGAATCGATGGTGATCGAGGATGGCACCATCGGCCATCCATGCAGGTTTCGCCACGCCGAGACGCAATGCCTGGTGCGGGCAAACGGCAATGCAATCCAAGCTTCTCTGGCATCCGCTTGAGATCACGCGGCCGTGGGCTCGTACCTCTTCGTGCACCGTGACACCTGAGTTGCATGCGGCCGTACAGCGACCGCAACCATCGCAGATGGCCAGGTCGACGGTCACGCGCATTGGAGCGATGGGCTCTGCTGCCGAAAACGCTCCTCCATACGGGCACCCATAGCGACAGAAGCCGCGCGTGCCAAGGAAGAAGACCGTTGCGCCGCCACAGACGAGGAGAAATGGAATGGCGACCGCGGCGGAAGGAAGTCCGCGCCAGAGGTGTTCGCTGGTCAGTTGCCACTGCCACGCGGGGGCCGGAGCGTGCGAGGCGAGCCAGGATGGCACGACGAAGGGCAGGTGATCTGCGAGTGGCGCGAAAACCACACGACGCAGTGTCGGCCAGGCGAACATCAGAAATGCCGTGATGAGTGGCACGTACCCGAGCACGTGGGTTCGAAACGGCCTCGGGCGCAGTCCGAGTCGGCGAAGGACCCATGCACACCCGTCCTGAAGGGCTCCCATGTGACACGCCCACCCGCAGAGCCATCGGCCCGCGACAAGCGTCACCGACATGGCTGCGGCGAAGAGCAGGGCTCCCGGTCCGATCCGACCAAGCTCAAGCGCCTCCATCGCGTCTGAGAGGACGAACCGTCCGATCGACTCGCCGGTGACGAGCCAGTGAGTGAGGTGAACGGCAATGAGGACGTGGACCCCCAGCAGAACGAACAGCCGGAGCCGTCGCCGGCGGCGAAGACGCTCGGCCCCCTCCGCCACCCCCTGCCCGCTGGCGTTATGGGGCCCTGTGAGGACGGGAAGGTGAATCGCGTGCCCCGTACCGCGGGGGCCTTTCTTGGAGGCGTTCCTGTCGGAGGTGGTGCTCGGGTTCGGCATGGCGACAGCTGCAGAATATCCGAACATGGATATCCGGAAATGGTGTATACTGCCTTCTCGGCTGGGGTGGTCAAGTCGATCCAGCGCCAAGCACCAAGGTTCGGCAAGCACCGGCTGGGTGAGGCTCTGTCTGAAAACCCCGCTGGCGTCGAGCGAAGGGCACGGCCCTCTCGGGGTGTCGCGTTCGCTCTTTGGCTGGCGCTGGGTTCTCAGACAGGGCCCAGCACGACCGACGCTCGAGGAATCGATAGCCCAGATGCACGAGAATCAAGCAGCCCCAATACCGCCTCCGGAGCGGCCGGCAACACGACACCGACTCGACCCGGCTCGTGAATGGCGATCGCCGCTCGCGGTTCTGGTAGGCGGAATGCTGGTGTTTCTTGCAAGCTCCGGTGCGGTACACCTCTCTTCAGGCTTCTCGGTCTTCACCCAGGTCACACTGCTCGTCCATTCCATCGTTGGGCTCCTGTCGCTGGCGCCGGTGTCGTGGTACCTCGTCCGCCACTGGCGGCGGCGGGGGCAGGGGCAACTGAGCCATCTCCAGTTTCTGGGCTATGTCGCGGCGTTCGCGGTCCTCGTCAGTCATGGGAGTGGCGGCGTCGAAACATGCGAGGCGCTCTTTAGCGATCGGGTCTCGAGGGGATGGGACCTGGCACATCTGGTCTCGGGAATGGCGGTGGTGGTCCTCGTTGCGGTCCATCTCCTTGCGTCGGTCGTCCGTTCGGTCAACAACCCGTGCGCCCGGCTTCATCTTCGAGCAGCGCGCCGTCGCTACCTGCTTGGTAGCGCCCTCATCGGGGGAAGCGGCTTGGTGGTGTGCGTCATCTGGGCACACGCCTACGCCGAGTCTCCTACAGCCGTGCCGTTCCCCGCTACATACAACTGGCGCTTCGGAGAGGACCGCCCCTTCTCCCCCAGCCTGGTCCGGATGGATGCCGGGGCTTGGGAGCGTGAAACGCTTGTCAACGTCCGCCAAGCTGTCGGCGACGATCGCTGGCCGCACCTGGAAGCCGCGATCGCCGGGATGGAAGCTGAACCGATCGGGCTCTTCGGCCGGGTCCAGCAGGGCCTTGACGCAATCGAATGCGACGCGCACGCCCGTTCGCGGGTCGATGAGGCCCTCGCTGCCGCAGCGGAGCGAGTGCGTCTGGAAGGGGCTGTGGTGCCAAGCCGCCTTTCCGGCTCGGCCAATTGCGGCAGGTGTCACGAGCAGATTTACCGTGAGTGGCTGCCCAGCGCGCACCGGTATTCCTCGATGGACCATCTGTTCCAGCGGGTGCAGTCGTTGATGGCCGTGGAGACGACGCCCGAGCACACACGGTACTGCGCAGGTTGTCACGATCCCATCTCGCTCCTCGCCGGAGCGAAGAACGGGGCGAACGTCACTCTCAGCGCCGAAGGGGCTGACGAGGGGGTGTCATGCTTGGTGTGCCACTCGATCGTACAGGCCGACGTGCAAGGCAACGCTGACTACACCATTCGCCCGCCGATCCGCTACATCTACGAGGAGCCCGAGAGCGCCATCGAAGCGCTGGTGAGCGACTTTCTCATCCGGGCAGCGCCGGAGCATCACGTGGCCAGCTACTCGCGAGCGCTCCATCGAACGCCGGAGTTCTGCGGTGCCTGCCACAAGCAGTACATGGATCGCGAAATCAACCGGGACATCGGAAAGGTGCAAGGCCAGAACCAATACGACAGTTGGAAGAACAGCCATTGGAATCGCGGCTACGAGAGCGATCGGACCGTGACCTGCCGCGAGTGTCACATGCCGCTCCAGGCGAGTTTTGACCCAGCTCGGGGCGACGTCGTCGATCGCCATCGTCGTGAAGGCGATGGAAGGCACCGCAGTCATCGAATGCTCGGAGCGAATCAGTATGTGCCCCTCCTTCAGAAATTGGAGGGCGGAGAGGAACACGTCGAATTGATCGAGTCGTGGCTTCGCGGGGAGATTCCGATTCCGGAAATCGAGGATCGTTGGGCGTCTGGCCCGACGGTACTTGTTGAGATCGATGCCCCTGCCGAGCTTCCGCCCGGCGTGGCGACCACCATCGGAGTTCGGGTCACAAACAACAAGGCCGGCCACGACTTTCCGACGGGACCTCTGGACATGATCGAGAGCTGGCTCGAGATCATGGTGGTGGACGAGCATGGGGTGGTCATCCGGCACGTCGGTGGACTGAATGGACGAGGAGACGTGGCCGACTCTCCACTTCACTTCAAGGCAGACGGATTTGATCGCGACGGCGAGCTAATCGATCGGCACAACTTGTGGGATCTCGTCGGCAAGCGAAACGCGAGGTCGCTCTTCGCGGGGATGACCGATCGTGCCGCAGTGGGTCTGGCTTGTCCAGCCAGCGTGCGGGCGCCGAACGCTCCAGGCGTCGAGCATGGCAATCGCAATCGTTCGGTGAGCTTCGCCTTCGAGTCTCACGACGTGGGATGCCTTCGCGTCGAGGCGAGACTCTGGTATCGCAAGGCTCATCCGACTTTTCTGGGCCGCGTCTGTCCTGACGAGGGTCTCGACGCTCCGACGACACTCATCGGGAGCGCCACCGCCGTGATTTCCGTTCGGAAAGGAGTCACGGAGCAATGAATCGTCGGCATGTCCTCATCGTCCGGTGGGGAGCGCCGTCGGTCATTCTCGCGGCGCTGACGGGCGCATTGGCGTGGTCCCTTTCGCTTCGCCCAGACCCGTCCGAGCGACGGGCCGACGGGACGGTCGCCGGACTCACCGACGTGTTGGCGTCGCGGACGAAGGCGGCGCCCTCCGCATATACCTTCGAGGTGCTGCGCGAGGGGTCGGGCCTCTCGTTCCACCACTTTCCGTCGGCGCGAGCGTCGGTGATCTCGGAGGACATGGGATCGGGTGTGGCTTGGGGCGACTATGACTCGGACGGTGACCCAGACCTGTTCCTTGTGAATGAGGGCGGCGACGCGGTCGGCACGCCTGACGGGCGTCCGTCTCGAGCTTGCGGCCTCTTCCGTAACGAGGGCGACTTCTCCTTCACGAATGTCTCGGAAGCGGCAGGCGTGGCCCTGGACGTTCATGGCATGGCGGCTGCGTGGGGCGACTTCGATGCCGATGGTGACCTCGACCTGTACGTCACATGCGTTGGTCCGAACGTGCTCTTCGAGAATCAAGGCGATGGCACGTTTCGTGATGTCACCGCCGCCACCGGAGTTGGTGACCCGTCGTTCAGCAGCGGCTGCACATGGGTGGATTTCGATCGAGACGGTCGACTCGATCTCTCGGTTTGCAACTATCTCAACCTGACCGACATGCCGAAGGTGGCCGGCCGATCGAGCATGCACGGGCCGGAACAGATCCCGGCGTCACTCAATCCGTCCTCGTTTCCCCCGATGCCGAACCGGCTGTACCGCAACATCGACGGGCATCGCTTTGAGGACGTCGCGGCGCGAGCGGGCGTTGCAAACCCCGAGGGGCGTTCACTTGAGGATGCATGGTTTGACTTCGACCGCGATGGTTGGCCGGATCTTTACGTCGCCAACGACGTTTCGGCCAATGGCGTCTACCGAAACCGCGGCGATGGGACGTTTGAGGACATCGGCGCCCGCTCGCTTGCCGCCGACTATCGAGGTGCGATGGGGCTGGCTGTGGGGGACCCCGATTGCGACGGCGACTTCGACCTTCTGGTAACCCATTGGCTTGCCCAGGAGAACGCGTACTTCGAAAACTTGTGGACACAGCGCGGAAATGGCTATGGCACCCGGCGAGAAGTGGTCTTTGTCGATTCGGCGGAAGCGAATGGCCTGGGGTACATCTCGCTTCCAATGGTGGGCTGGGGTGCGGGCTTTGCGGACTTCGACAATGACGCGGCGCTGGATTTGTGGGTGGTGAATGGCAGCACACTCGAGATCGGTGACGGATCGCGCCAATTGCAACCGCAGCGCATGCATCTCTTCGCCCAAACGAGAAGGACTGGGCACTACCGGGAAGTCGGCCTGAGTGCCTGCGACTCGCTTGCGGTGCCGTTCGTCGGCCGCGGTGGTGCGGCGGCGGACATCGACGGGGACGGTCGCATCGAACTCGTCGTTCAGCGTCATGGAGACGCGCCGCTTCTGCTTCGAAACACGACCTTCTCCGCTCGACGGTGGATTCGCATCGAGATTCGGCAGCCATTCGGCAATACATTCGCCATCGGAGGCGTGGTCGAGGTTGCGGCGGCGGGGATACGACAGATGCGCCAGATCGGGGCAAGTGCCTCGTACCTTTCGCAGGACGAGATGACGGCCCACTTTGGACTGGGGGATTCCTCAACGATCGACGAAGTTGTCGTTCATTGGCCCGACGGCGCGACCGAATCGCACCGCCATCTGTCCACGAATCAGACCTATCGGATCGTACGGGGGGCTCCTCCGGTGGTGATGTCGGGTTCTCATCGGAGTTCCGCAACCGCCCGTGGCGAAGGCCAATCGGGCTGCGCTTCCTCTCTCTCCTATGCACGCTCGTTGGCAGCCCATGGCGAAAGTACTTCGGAAAGCGAGGGTGAGCAGGAGGGCAGAGTCCCCCATGTTGAAGGAGGAGGTGCGACGAAGCAGTATCCGCAGCGTTACGAGCGAGTTGCGCCGACGAAGGAATCTGCCCTTCTGCTCGTCCGCAGCCCGAATGACTTTCGCCACGGGCTGTTAGACGCTGCCATGTCGTTCACCGTCCCACGACGCAATGGGGCCGACGCTCAGCCATGAAGCCAATCAGGAATCCAACCGGGTGTGGTGAATCGTGTGGGCCGCAGGTCCCCTGTTGCCGCGAATGCGCGACAAGGGAAACCAATCGGCGTTTGGCAAACGCCTCGCCGGCCCCTCCTGCTACGCCTGCCGGCGCGGTCTTCGTCGGTATGCCGGGAGGGTTTGCGGCGAAGCCGCGGGCGGCCGACGTCTTGTTTCTGCGTGACGCGTTCCGCCCGTTCTATCTCTTCGGTACGGCATTCGCGGCGATCGCCATTCCATTGTGGCTTGCGATGTGGTACCGCAGCACGCCGATGCCTTCCATGCCTCCGCTCTACTGGCACACGCATGAGATGCTGTTTGGATTCGCTGGCGCGATCATTGTCGGATTTCTCCTTACGGCCGCGCGAAACTGGACCGGCCTTCCACTCCCTTCCGGAATCGTCCTGGGTGGCATGGTCGCCCTGTGGATTGCAGCTCGGCTGGCAAACTTCTTCGCGCATGGTGTGGTTGGGGCAGTGGTCGACGTGCTTCTGTTCCTGCTTGTCGCCGTGATTCTGGCGCGAGCACTTCTTCGATCGGGCAACTGCGCAAACTGGCCGATTGTTGGCGTTCTGATTCTTCTGACCGCGGCGAACGCACTCTTCCACGCATCGATACTCGGTGCCGTCTCGATCGCGCCCATCACAACGGTAGAGGCGGGCCTGATGTTGGTCGTCGTCCTCATCCTGATCATTGGCGGCCGGGTCGTTCCGGGCTTCACCGCCAACGCGATTGCAGGCGGTCGGAGCCTGCGCAGGCCCCGCCTTCACGCCGTTGCGACGATCATCACGCTCGTCGCCTTCGCAGCGGATCTCTTCGGCGCTGAGGGCGCGTGGATCTGCGTGCCGGCGCTGGGTGCGGCAGGCCTGCTGGCCGCAGAGACTTTCCAGTGGCAGGCGCATCGCGCCCTGCGCCAGCCTTTGCTGCGGGTGCTTCACCTGTCCTACGTGTGGATCCCGCTTGGCCTGTTCCTATTCGCCCTCGCATCGATCGGGATCGTTCCTCGGACGGCAGCCATGCACGCGTTCGCCGTCGGCGCCCTGGGCGGGATGATTCTAGGAATGGTGGTGCGGACGGGCATGGCCCATGCTGGAGTGGCGGTGGTCGCTCGGCGCTGGGAGCTTCTGGCATTCATGCTCATTCCGGCTGCCGCTTTCCTCCGGCTTCTCTCGGCGCTGGTTCCGGCGGGGGGTGCGTCCACCCTGACTCTCTCGGGTGCTGCTTGGACGGCCGCATTTCTTGCCTATCTTGCAGGTCACACCCGAATGCTCGCCTTTTCCCGGAGGTGCGACGGATAGCTGAACCGCCAACCGGAGCATCCTCGTTGGGTTTCCTGACACGATGGATGAGGGACCGCCTCGGCCAACGGCGCTTGACCGGGGTCCGGTCGAATCGGTGCCCCCGACCGGACGACGTCGGCTCCGCGGCGGTGCCAGCGCCCAGTCGATCCCGAGACCGGCGGCCTACTGCCGCGATAGGGCCCGGAAAGGAAGATCCATGTCCCCCCAGACCGCATCGTTCCATTGCTTCGGTTCCGCATCATTGTCGCTCGCTCAAGTGCTCGTGACCGCAACGCTTCTCTGGTCCCCCTTAGCAGCTTCGGCCATGGCGGCGCCGCGCGACGGCTGTTCGGATCCGTGGCCCATGTGCGGCGCGCCAGGAGCAGGCTCCTGCTTCGCGGAGCATCCAGGACATGGCTGCGACGACAAGGCGTGCTGCGAGGCGGTGTGTTCGGTCCTTCCTGATTGTTGCTTCACGGCGTGGGACGCGGCCTGCGTCGCCAAGGCCGAGTCGCTCTGCGCAGGGGGCTCCGAGGGCTGCGGAGGTTCGCCGCTCGTCCCCAATGACTGCTCCTTCGCGGCGCTGCCGCTGCCAGTGCCGACTGCCTTCACGGTCGAGACGTTCCTGGCGAACACCGAAATCGATTTCGTGGACTGCCCGGGCGGCCGCGACGTCTGGTTCCGCATCGATCCAACGTCGTCGGGCATGATCCTGGTCGAGATGATCGCCGAATTCGATGCGTCCCTGAGCGTCTTCGACCTCGGTGGTGCGATCCAGGTGGATCCGACGCTCCTTGCCTCGTTCCAGATCGGGTGCATCGAAGCGCCGGCCGGAGGCTCCGTGCTGTTCACGCTCCCCAACGCCAATCCCTGTTCCCACTACCTGCTTCGTATCGCCGGGGCCCTGGGCGATTCGGGGCCGGCGGCGGGCCTGGCCACGCTTCTTCTGAATGGACCGTTCCTGTGCGGCAACACGCTGGGTGGTGCATGTGACACACCGCACGACTGGGCCGGATGCGGCGATGCAAGCTGCTGCGAGGCCGTCTGTGCGATCGACCCATCCTGTTGCGACACCGCGTGGGACGAGACCTGTGCGACGCAGGCGGTCGACACCTGTGGCATCGTGCCCGCGTGTGGCAATGGTGGTCCGTGCGAGGAGCCGTCCAAGGCGCCGAGCTGTCACGACGACCTGTGCTGCGGTACGGTCTGCGCCCAGGATCCGTGGTGTTGCGTTGTGGCCTGGGATGAGGCATGTGTGGTCGGGGCGAACGCGTCCTGTGGACCCTGCCCAGACAGCTGCGACACCGACCTCACCTGCGACACGGTGGTGGACGCTGCCGACTTGGGCGTCCTCCTCGGATCGTGGGGGCAGCCGGGTATCGGCGATGTGACCGACGACGGTGTGACTGATGGCGCTGACCTTGCAGCACTGTTGGGCGGTTGGGGGCTCTGTGATGCCCAGCAGACGCCGATGTGCACGGCGACACTCACATGGGTCTCATGGGAGCTGGTCGAGGGTGACATCGGCACCGACTCATGGAACTCGTCGATTCATGGCTCCCTCAACGGCGTGTCGGGCGGATCGATCACGTTCCTCTCTCCGCTGGGGGCCAACGGAAACGTCGTCGCCACGGTCGGCTCTGTCGTCCTGGTGAACGAGCCACTCGCGGAGGTCACCGTTCCCGTGGGCGGCAAGCTCGCCGCACGCGTGGACGGGAAGGCGTGGGAGAAGGACGTTCAACCTGCAGGGCCCGGCGGCACGGCCCTCATCGAACGGGACTGCAGCTCGGTCGGTCGGGCGAAGGCCAGCGCCATCTGCGACGGGCTTGGTGGGAGCGTCACGCTCACGGTCGACGTCACGGTGAAGGACACGAACCCGGGGCCGGGCGAAAACCCGCACGATGGCGAGGCCCTGGTGCGCTTCACCTACCTCCTGCAATGGTGATGGCATGCTGACTCTTGAACAACGCCGTCCTGATGGGCGGCGTTGTTCAAGCAAGGCAGCCGCCACAGGGAGGAGAGCAGCCGCGCCCGTGGTTAGAGTATCGAGAAATGATCCGAATGCTATTCGTTCTGCCGATCGTCTCGCTGCTCCTGACCGTCGTGCCGACCGCTCGCCTCCCCGCGGCCCCGATGGAAGCCACGGCGATGGCTGGCGACATACGAGTTCAGGTACTCAGTTGCGACGGACAGCCGGCCAAAGGGGTCGCGATACGGCTTCTCGACCGAAAGAGCAGCTTCGTATTTGGCCTCACCGACGAGCGCGGTCTGGTGACACTGCCCCTGGACTCCCGGCAGATCGAGGACGGAGTTTTCGCGAGCTTCGGCGTCGTACCCACGACAACTCCAAGCATCGCGCCAAAGGACTCTGATGAGGCCCTTCGCCGTAACGCTGAACTCACCAAGCGATGCTCGTTCCGCGGCTTCTATCGGCTTGTTTCGACGGAGACGCTGGAGATCAGAGGCCGCCCTGCAGTTCAGATCACGATCAAAGCGGTGCGTGCCGCGAACGGAGCGGCTGTCGAAGCAGTTTTCGCGCCGAGCAGGACTGGATACGAACGCCCCTGCGCGTGGACCCCATCCTCAGAGCCCCTTGTCGTCAGCGGCGTGGAGCGAGCAAGCAGCTACACGCTCTTCGCCGTCTCGGCTTGCGCCGGGCGGCCGGTCGACTTCAATGACAGCCAAACCCAGTCTGACATCGTGCTCGAGTCGATCTCGCTTCCCCCGTTGGGGCACTCCGGAACGTTGACGGTCGATTTCACTGACGACGAGGTGTCGGAGGACATCAGCATTCGCCCCTATTACCCCGGAGTCACACTCCTTTCGGCGGACGGCTCTTCCCTCTACCGATACCGCCTCCGAGCGATCGATGGATCTCCGAAGAGGGTGTCCGTCGGAGCGACCAACGATCTGAAGCGGGAGTGCATCCCGCCCGCAGGCAGGTATTTCCTTTTCGCAGGCAGCATCACCGGCGGAATGCACGACGCCGCTGACCTGCGCGAGGTGATGCGCCGCGGCGGAAAGCTCGAGGAGCTCGGCATCCCGTTCGTCGACATCGTTGAGGGCGCGGACACGAAAGTCACGTTCGATCCTGCGAAGGCACGCGCGGCTGCCCGAAAGGCGGCACGGACGCTCCCTGACGATCCGGCAAACTGAGTGGGACGGGTCTCGGTGCAGCGCCCCACCGGAGAATCCACCGTTGGTCCTTCGACGCATGCTCCTGCGAGACGGTCTGGGCGAGCGCTGCGGCGCGAACGCGGAGGAACCGTGTCCCGAACTCGTGCACGCCACGGGCTGATAGGGGCGCGCCCCGAAGCTACTCGCACAGGCCCCACGAGCCCAAGAGGATGGCCAGATCCGCCGCGTCGACCTTGCCGTCGCCGCTCAGGTCGGCGGTGCAGGGAAGGGGGGTTTCGACCGAGATCGTCACCGGCGTTCCATTCACCTTGCCGTCGCTTGGCGTGACCGTGCAGGAGATGGTCTGGCCGGCCGAGGCGATCGATCGCGGCAGCATGTCGGAACGGCCGGCGGAGATCACGCTCCGCACGACCGAGCCGTTCACCTTCCATTGATATTGGAAGCGCACGACGTCGCCGTCGAGGTCGTCCAATACGGGCGGGCCGGTCATGCGCACCGTGATCGGGTCGTCCGCGGTGGGAGCGGCCGGCTCGAAGCTCGCCGTGAACGCCGCTGGCGGACGATTGAAGTTCGGATCGAACACCGCCTTCACCGTCACCGGCAAGGTGACCAGTGAGATGCCGTTGAAGCGGACCTCGACCGACCAGTCGCCCGCGATGGTCTGCATGTCGGGAATGTCGAAGACCCACCAGAACCACGCGTAGCGGTAGATCTCGGTGTTGAAGAAGGGAAAATCATTGGTGTCCTCGGCGACCGTACCGTTCGGGCGCTTGACGATGATTCGCCAGTCGGTGTCGACGGCGAGGTTGTTGGTCTCGAGCCAGACGTACATGCGCTCCGACGCGAAGGAAAGATGTGTCGCATGCGGCTGCGGAATCGGAAGGCCCGGGACCGTCGCGAGGTCGACGTCGGTGACGCCGATGTTCGTGATCGTGTTGACGAGGCTCTCCGGCGGCTGGGCGACGAAGCCGCTGTCGCCAGCGCGACACGGGCCCGCGAAGGGCTCGTACGCCTCTCCGAGTTGGCGGCTTTCGAAGTGAAGGTGCGGTCCGAAGCTGTAGCCGCTCGAAGCGGTCAGGCCGATCTGCTCACCGGCCGTGACGACCTCGCCGACGTTGACCGTGACGGAGTTAGTCTTCAGATGGAAGTACCAGGTCTCACGCCCGAGGCCGTGATCGATGATGACGTAGTTGGCGTCACCGACGCCGGTGATGACTTCGTCGGGCTCGCCGTCGTGGCGATCGATGACGATGCCATCAAGCGCCGCATAGACTGGCACGCCGATGTTCTTCTCCTCAAAGCTGTGAACGGGCGTGTCGATTCCCGCATGGCCGTCGTAGGTGAAGGGATGACAGGCGTAGTCGTGGAACGCACCGTGGGCCGGATCGACATCGACGTAGCCTGGCGGCAGAAGATCGGTGAACCACGTGCCGGACTGCGGCCAGAAGCGATAGAGGAGGGCATCAAACGGGTCACCACCCGCGATGCCGCCTTCACCAACCGAGGGCACCGCGAAGGGGATGAAGGAGCCGACCTCCAGTCCCAGCGCGGCGCGGTTCGCAGCGATGCGGGCCTCGACCTTGGCCCGTTCGGCGGGGGGAATGCAGTCGTGATGCTCGCCGGGGATCGGCCCGAGCGGACCGCCTCCGCCCAACCGGACCGCGGCCGGGGCTGTCCGGTCCCGTGGCGGCCCTGGGTGCGCGGGTGCGATCGCAAGCGAAAGCCAGAGTGCGGAGAGGAGCATGCGACGACGTTACTCCCGAGTCGAAGCGACGCAAGCGTGGGCGAGGCGGAACCCTCGTCTTTCACGCTTGCGTCGCGTCGGGGGACGCTCGAACGCCGCACGCGTCGACCGTTAGCCGGTCCACGAGCCCAGCAGCACGGCCAGGTCTGCTCCGTTCACCGTGCAATCGCCGGTGAGGTCGTTGGATGGGTCGGATCCGCCCCAAGCACCGAGCAGGATGGCCAGATCGGCGCCGTTGACATGGTTGTCACCATTCAGATCGCTCGGGTTTCCCGGCCCGGACGCAACGAGGTTCGCCTCGTCGGCGCCAATATCGATGGCCAGATCGGCATCGGCATTGGGGACGTTCGGACAGTCGATCAGGCGCTGGCTGGCGTCGATGTCGAAGGGGGCAAACTCGTTGAGGCTGCCATCGTCGTCGGCGTCGAAGGTGTCTTGCGGCACGCTGGCCGAAGCGAAACTCTGGGTGCCGGCATCGATGCAGGGGCTCCCTGCAGCAAGCTCCAGCACGTCGTCCAGCGTACCGATGAGATCATCGTCGCCGGCAAGGTCCAGGAGTTTCGGCGGGAGCGACACCATGTCCTCGCCGAGGTCCGAGCCGCAGGGAACGGCCGAGTGGCCGACCTTGATCGTCGCTCCACTTCCGGCGAAGAGATGGGCTGTCTCGTCATCGGCCTCGCCGTGGGTGTTGAGGGTGAAGAGGGTGTTCATGATCGTCACCAGCGTGCCGTTGTCGCTTGCAAACACGCCGCCTCCGGCGTCCGCATGGTTGCTCGCGATCGTGCAGTTGATCACGTCGACCTGGTCGGCACCCTCGATCACGTTGATCGCACCGCCGCGCCCGGCGACGTTCTCGGCGAGGTAGCAGTTGAAGATGGACGCGCCAGTGCCGCTGCCGGTGACGCAGATTGCGCCGCCGCCGGCATCGGCGTGGTTGCCGAGGAAGCGGCAGTTGCGGACGGAGGGACGGGCGACGTTCTCGATGAGGATTCCGGCGCCGAGTTCGGTCAGGCCGTTGCCGTTGGCGAATCCGCCGGTGATCACGAAGCCGTCCAGCAGCGTTTCGGCGTAGACGTTGTCGCCGCTGAAGCGCACGACGTGGAAGCTGTTGTCTCCCTGGGCACCGCTGCCGATCTCGCCGCTCAGGATCGTCGGGAACTTGAAGGGCAGGCGTTCGGCGCGGCTCGTTTCGACGCCATCGAAGCCGCCGTAGATCTTCAGATTGCCCGACGGCGAGAAGCTCAAGGTGCGATCGCCATCAGCCGTCGGGAAGTAGGTTCCTTCTGCGACCCAGATCTCGACCGGCTTGAGGAAGCCACCGGTGATGGCCAACGTGATGGCCTCCTGGAGATCCTTGAACGCGTTCGACCAGGAACTGCCGTCTCCGTTGCCGCCGCGGACCTCGGCGTTCACGTACAGGACGACGTAGTCGACCTCAGCCTCGTCGGCGCCAAAGTCGAGGTAGGGCAGGGCACCGAGACCTGTGTTGGGCGGGAACTCGTCGACTAGCCGCGGGTCGCCGTCGATGTCGACGGGCAACGGTTCCGCGACGTTGCCGTCGCCGTCAAGGTCGGCGTTGTCCGGCGGCAACAGCGTGCCGCAGCCGTGATCGATCGCGCCAGAAATGGACCGGAGGTGCAGGTCATCGTCAGCCGTTCCGACGATGTTGTCCGCGCCGTCGGCATCGACGAACTGCGCGGCTACGACGACGTTCCCCGCGCCGGCGAAGGGGTTGCTCGAGAAGCCTTTGTGGAGGATCTGGCTCCCCGCCGACGCCGAGATCTGGGGGAGGTTCGGGGCGGTGTTGTTGCTGAAGAGGCAGTTGCTCAGCGAGTTGCCTGCGTTGAACAAGTTGAATCGCACCGCGCCGCCGGCGATGCTCGCGCTGTTGTTGGCGAAGGTGCAGGCGCTGACGGTGAGGGGCGTGTTGGAATGGTCAATCGCACCACCGAAGCCGGCTGTTGCCGTGTTGCCGCTGAAGATGCAGTTTTGGATCGAACCGCTGATCACCGACACGATGAAGATCGCCCCGCCCGATTCGCCGCGATTGCCGACGAAGCGGGTGTTGGCAAGCCGCAGGGTCGTGCTCTGGATGTCGAGCGCTCCGCCTGCGTCCTCGGAGACGTTCTGCTCGAAGGAGCAATGGCGGATGGTCCCGTTGGACGCCACCGTGCGCAACGCCCCGCCACGGCCGAGCACCTTGCAGCGGCGGACCACGCAGCGCTCAAGCGTGAACGGGCTGCCGACCACGTTGACGCCCCCGGCGCCTGCAGTTCCGTCGGAATAGGAGTAGGCGTCCTCGATGATGAGTCCGTCGAGCGTTGCGCCGTTGTTCTGAATCTGCACGATACGGAAGGAGTTGTCCGTCTCGACACCAAGGGCCCCGATGTCGCCACTGAGAATGGTCGGGTGGGCGACCGGGTCGCGCTCGCTGAGTGACGTCGCGCCCGGCAGGAATCCTCCAAACAGCGTTTGGTTCTGATTCAGCAGGAATCGCTGCGAGCGATCGTTGGTTGGTGTGGGCTTGTAGACGCCGGTGGCGATCCAGAACTCGTTGCTCCCCGGTTCCTCGAAGAGGGCGTCGTACAACTGCTGATAGGCGGTGGCCCAGGACGTTCCGTCCTGCGATGCGAGCGGGAGATTCTGGCCGGCGTTGACGTAGACGACCGCGGCATGGCTGGCGGTGGTGACGCTCGCGTTAACAAGGATGGCGGAAAGAAGCGTACGGCGCATGGGGTCCTCGGAAGGGTGGAGGTGTCACCCCACTAGCGCCATGCGCTCGGCCGAGGGATCAGCACTTTCGAGGCCCGTCGAAGAATGATGTCATGTCCGTCGGAGAGGCCCCTTCTCAAACCACTCTCACGCCGGCCACTTGGGCGTCTTGCCCTCGATCACCGCCATCACGTCCTTCACCACCCAGCTCATGTTGTCCATCGCGGTCAGCGTGCGCGACGCGAGGTGGGGGGTGAGGTGGGCGTTATCAAGCCCGAGCAAGGGGTTCGTGGTGGGGATCGGCTCGGGGTCGTGGACGTCCAGCAGGGCTGCCGCGGCCGGATGGGCCTTGAGCCAGTTCGCAAGGGCCTCATGGTCGAGCACGAAGCCGCGGCTGGTGTTGATCAGGATCGCGTCCGGCTTCATGAGGGCCATCAGCCGGGCATCAACGAAGTGTCGATTTGACGCCCGCCCGTCGACGTGCACGGTGACGATGTCGCTTTCGCCGAAAAGCGTGTCAAGGTCGACCGGTTCGGCGCCGTTCCGCTCCTCATCCGTGATGCCGCGGATGTCGTGGAAGATGACCTCGAAGCCGATCGCCCGGGCCACCTCGGCCACACGGCGACCGATCCGGCCAAGGCCGAGGATGCCCAAGGTCAGCTCGTTCATCTGCCAGAGGCCGACCAGCTCCTCGTCGCGGACCTGGTGCCACTCCTCCTTGGTCAGGGCCCGCTCGAGGGGGGCCCGCGGTCGGAGGGCATCGCAGAGGCAGCAGAGAACGAACTCGACCACGGCTTGGGTATTGGCGTCAGGCGTCGAGACCACGACAACACCCCGGGCCCGGCACGCTTCGACGTCAATGTTGTCAAGACCCACCCCGCCTCGGCCGACGACCTTCAGGTTGGGCAAGCAACGGAGGAGCTTCTCGTCGACGGTCGTATAGGTCCGCACGATGAGCCCGACGATCCGATCGGCGACCTCGGCGAAGGCCGGCTCACAAGGGCGGGCTTTCAGGACCTCGCAGTGGGTTTCCCGGCACCGCTCGAGGAGCCAAGCGCTCGCGCACTCGGAAAGCAGTTCGGTGACGACGACGACGGGGCGTTGGCTCATACGGGTGGAGGATCAGGACGAACGATAACGCGAGCGGGCCGACCCCGCATGGGAGCGGCCGCCCACGGTTTGACCAGTCCAAAGCTCACAGGCCGCGCAGACCGACCAACCGGGCATTCGGTGCCGCCCGCATGTCGCCCAAACCTCGCCTCGCCCGCACAGCCGCTTCAGAAGGAGCCGTCGTCGGCCGATGCTGGATGCGAGGTTCGTACCGCCCATGCGGCGGTCCATGCGCTTCAACGCCACCTCGAACGCCCAGCGGAGGGACGTCGGGTCCCACCGAGGCGCAGGCTTGCCAAGGCCTGAGATGAGGCGATTGAAGTGGTCTGACCGGAGGCCGAGAGATGGATAAAGCCAGCCTGATCGGATGCATTCTGGGATTCCTGGCCTGCGGCTGGGTGGCCTTCCGCGCCTCCCACGGTCACTTCGAGATCTTCTACTCGGAGAAGGGCCTGGTCATGGTCTTCGGAGGAACGCTCAGCGTCCTCTTCATGGCCATGCCGATGGACAAGCTGAAGAGCGTTCCCGGCTACATCAAGCGGTTCATGTTCGAGCGCGGACTGAGCCCGGCCGAGACGGTCAAGCTCATGAACACCCTCTCCGACAAGGCCCGTCGAGACGGCATCCTGGCCCTCGAGGCCGAGATCGAGAAGATCAAGGACCCGTTTCTCGTGGCAGGCTTGAAGATGGCCGTCGACGGCACGGACGAGGCGACGATTGAACAGACCCTTCGCTTCGAGGTGATGGCCATGCAGGACCGTCACAAGGCGGGCAAGAAGTTCTTCGATCTCATCAAGCTCTACGGCCCTGGGTACGGCCTCGTCGCGACGCTGATCGGTCAGATCGGTATGTTCGGTAACCTCGGCGGTGACATCGAGATCCTCGGCGGCATGCTGGCGGTCGCGGTCGTTGCGACCATGTACGGCACCGTGCTCGCCAACGCTGTCGCTGGCCCAATGGGCGACAAGCTCGCCCTGCGTTCCAGCGAAGAGATCCTCTCCAAGGAAATGATGCTTCAGGGCATCCTGTCGATCCAGGCCGGCGACAACCCGCGGGCCACGCAAGAGAAGATGCTGGCCTTCATCCCACAGACCATCCGTAGCTCGCTGCGTGCGGCGTAAGACGGCGAACTCCCTTTCGCTCCCCCTCTCCCTCTCGCGCGAGCTCACCCATGGCTGATCACGGCGAACACGGTGGCGGTGAACACAAGAAGAAGGGCCACGGTCATGGCGGCGGCCACGGTGGCGGTCACGGAGGCGGTCACGAGGAAGAGGCCGGCGCGCCGGAGTGGCTCATCTCGTTCGCCGACATGGTCATGCTCATGATGGGCTTCTTTGTCATCATGTTCGCGCTGAACGTGCAGCCCAAGGGCGGCAACCCGGGCGGCGGCGGTGAAGAGCAAGAGGGCGTCGCCAACGAGCCCGACGTGATCGACTTCGCGATCGCGGTTCGGAAGGCTTTCCACACCCTCGACAATCTCGATCCCGACGATCCCGAGGACCGCAAGCTCCTGGAACGCCTCCAGGAGAATGCTGGCGCCGGCCAGAGCCGCGACGACGGCACCAAGGGCGACAAGGAGAACGTCAAGACGCCGCGCGAGACCGATCACTTCGGCAAGGGCACGTTGGTGACCTTCGCCCTCCACTCGACGCAGGTCGACGAGGCTGCCGCGGCGACGGTGCGCGAGTTTGCCAAAATGCAGCGAGGCCGAAACTCGGTGATCGAGGTTCGCGGCCATACCGGCGTATCGGAAGGCTTCAAGAAGAAGCGCGAGGCACTCGACATCAGCTACGACCGGGCCATCGCCATCGCCGAAGCGCTGGTGGCCAACGGCATCGATTGGGAGCGCATCCGTGTGAAGGCGGTCGGCGACTTCGAACGGGTGGAAGCCGACGCACGATCCGTCCAGGCGGATGCCCGGAACGCCCGCGTCGAGATGCTGGTGACCAACGAGATGGCCGGAACGGCCGGGGCGGTCAAGAAACCGGCACCGACCGAGCCAGAACCGAGTCCGCAACCGAAGGCCGAATCGTCGACGCCCGCCGCCCCAGATGACCAGTCGCGGTAACCCCATCCGGAAACCGCCTCATCACTCCCTTCCGACAGGGTCTGCCGATCTTCACCCAATCAGGATGTCGGATTGCCGTGAAGGATGATGTTGGTATTTGGGTGATCCCCAAACCGGTGATACGGTGAGGGACAGAGCGACCGCTGCGGTCCGGGAACCGCGGGGCTCGTGGCGACCACACCATGACGACAGAGAACTCCACTTCCTACACGCCATCGGCGTGCAGTGCGATGCCCAACAACCTTCGCTCCCGCACCCCACTCTGCTGCTTGGGTGCACTGACAGCGGCTGCGATGCTTGCTGGCGCCCCGGCGTCGGCCGACGTTTTCGACGACATCGGATTCACCGCGCTCAAAGCTCGACTAGGTGTACCCAACCTCCCTACCGGTGCGGGATACGGAGTGGGGCAGGTCGAGGCCGAAGAGTCGCCGGGCAACTACGGGCCCAATACCGCCAACCCCGAGTTCTCCGGCAAGACCTTCGTCCCTCAGAATGGGGCGTTTGGCAACAGCGGCCATGCCACCAGTGTCGGCCTTGCCTTGTACGGAAACGTCTCGAGCATCGCTCCTGGCATCACGAACATCTCGGTGTGGAACGCGGGTACGTGGGCAACCACGAGCTTCCTCAAGACCAACCAGGGGGCCACGCCGCCGGCCTTTCCGCCGGCCGGGATGCGCATCTTCAACCACAGTTGGATCGGGTCCTTCGGTAGCTCCTTCCTGGACAACGATGCCCTCCGTCGCTTCGACTTCGAGCAGAACCGCGACAACGTGCTGGCGGTCGTCGGCACGAACAACGGCGCGGGCAGTGCGCCGAGCGCACTCGTTGGCTACGGCTACCACGCCCTGACGGTTGGATTGGCCAACGGGCAGCATTGCAACGCGATCACCCCCACCGGCCTGGACGGCCAGCTTCGACGGAAACCCGACGTCGTGGCCCCAGGCAGCTTCACGAGCTTCGCAACGCCGATCGTCGGGTCGGTCGCGGCCCTTCTCTTTCAGACCACCGATCTCGATGCTGGACTGGCCGGCAACCCGAACGCTGACAAGGCCACACTGATCAAGACCGTCCTCCTGGCGGGCACGACTCATCGTCCCGGCTGGACGAACAATCCCGTTTCCCGAGGGCCAACGCGCGGGCAAACCTCCACGCCGCTGGATCCGCTGTACGGGGCCGACCTCGTCAACGTCGACCGAAGCCACTACATCCTGACGGGCCAGGAGCAGAACGGGTCAGCGGCGATTCCCGGCAATCGCACCATCATCGATCGCGGCTGGGACTGGATCCCAACGATCGCCTCCAACGCGAGCGTCTACTACCGGTTCACCGCCTACGACGAGACCGACGAGGTATCGATCCTGGCGAGCTGGAATCGCTCGGTCGGAACGACCTTCGCGAACTTCACGCTCATGGACATCGACCTGTACCTCCACAAGGTGACAGGAGCAGGGATCGTCTCGCTGGTTGGAGACCGCGGGACGTTCGCGGGCGGCAACGTCTCGAGCATCTCGACCATTGACAACGTCGAACACCTGTATGTCACCGGTCTGGCCGCAGGCGACTACGTCATCGAAGTGAAGCGGAAGAGCGGAGCCCAGGCCACCATGCCCGTGGCGCTTGCCTGGTTCATGACCGACACCGGACCGCTGGGCGACCTCAACGATGACGATCATGTCGACGCCGAGGACCTGGCCATCCTGTTGGGCGGCTGGGGCATCGACGGCCCGGCGAATCTCAACGGCGATAGCATCGTCGATGCACTAGACCTGGCGATCCTGCTTGGCGCCTGGACCGGTTGAGTCGGTCGGTTGCCATCGGGTCAACGGAAGGGAAGCGCTTTCGGTAAACTCCGGCCCGCATGCGTGGCCGCGTCGGATCCCAATTCAGTTCCTATCTGGTCCTCGCGACACTCCTGGCGATCCTCGCCGCGTTTCTGCTTTATCCAATCTGGCTGACGCTGCGCGGCGCGATCTTTGACGACGAGGGGCGCTTCGTCAGCCACGCCCTCATCGAGACGATCGCGAATCCGACCTGGCGCACGGGACTTCTCAATGCCACGCTCGTCGCCACTTGCACGACCCTTATTGCGATCCTGATCGCCTTCCCGCTGGCCGTCGTTTCGAGTCGCTCAACGTGGCGCGGCAAGGGGATCGTGACGACGCTCCTCCTCGCACCCCTGATCCTGCCGCCCTTCGTCGGGGCCATCGGCCTGCGCCAGCTCCTAGGGCAGGGGGGCGCCATCAACGCCCTCCTCCAGGGGATCGGCCTCACCCACGGGCCGATCGACTTCCTCGGTCGGGGCGGTTTCGCCATGTTGGTTCTGGTTGAGGCCTTCGCCCTCTATCCGATTCTCTACCTGAATCTCGCAGCGGCCCTCGCCAACCTCGATCCGGCGCTGGAGGACGCGGCGACGAATCTCGGGGCCTCGCGATGGACGCGATTCCGGCGCATCGTCCTTCCTCTCGTGCGTCCTGGTCTCTTCGCCGGTGCGACCATCGTTTTCATCTGGAGCTTCACCGAACTCGGTACGCCGCTTCTGCTTGAGTACTACCAGGTCACGCCAGTCCAGATCTTCAACGGCATCAAGGAGATGGAGACGTCGCGACAGCCCTACGCCCTGACGGCAGTGATGCTGCTCTCGGCGATCGGGTTCTACATTCTCGGGAAGACCCTCCTCGGGAGGCAGAGTTACGCGATGTACTCGAAGGCCGCGACCGGCAGCCGCGAGGTGAAGCTCGATGGTCGCAAGACGCTCGCGGCGAATCTTCTGTTCGGTGCGGTCATCGGCCTGGCCATTTTGCCGCACCTCGGTGTCCTTCTCACCAGCCTGACCGCCAGCGGGCAGTGGTATCGATCCGTCGTCCCGCAGCATTGGACCCTCGACCATTTCAGCACCGCACTGACCAATCCGCTGTCGGCAGGGGCAATTCGCAACAGCCTCCTCCTGGCCGGCGTAGCGGTTGTGGTCGATCTGATCATCGGGCTCATGGTCGCCCGAATCCTGGTCCGTTCGCGCATCCGCGGCCGGTGGCTGTTGGATGCCCTCGTCATGTTGCCGCTGGCTGTCCCCGGTCTGGTCATGGCCTTCGGCTATGTCGCCATGACCCTCGAATGGCCCTTCCATGGTGCCATGCCCGGTTGGCTGGCGGCCCTGCTCGGGTGGCTCCCGGACGGCGTCGTGGGGTGGCTCAACTCTGCGCCGCTCAAGCCGGTGGGCGACGTGTTAGGTGCGACGCCCAATCCGTTGCCGCTCCTTGTGCTCGCCTATGCGATTCGCCGCCTGCCGTATGTCGTGCGCTCCGCGGTCGCGGGGCTCGAGCAGACCTCGGTGGAACTTGAGGAAGCGGCGCTCAACCTCGGGGCCAGCCGCTTCACGATGACGCGGCGCGTGGTCTTGCCGCTGATCGTCGCCAACCTCGTCGCCGGCGGGCTTCTCGCCTTCGCCTTCGCCATGCTCGAGGTCAGCGACTCGCTCATTCTTGCCCAGCGCGAGGCCCACTATCCGATCACGAAGGCGATCTACACCTTCGCCGACCGACTCGGTGACGGTCCCTACGTCGCCAGCGCGATGGGCGTTTGGGGCATGGCCCTCCTCGCGGTCTGCCTCGTCGGGGCGAGCATGGTGTTAGGCAAGAAGATGGGGCAGATGTTCAGGGCGTAACCGGTTTCGCCAGGATCTCACGCACCGACCGTTCTGCGATCGACATGCGGAGTGGGCCGAAGCGGAACAGGGCCTCGTAGAAGGCTGGGTCCGGGAGTGGGTCATGGGCCACCCGCATCTCGTCTCGCAATGAACGGATCGCCAGATCGATCGCAGTCGGGGTCGTAACGAGGCCGCCGCGCGGCGAGGACGCGCGGACCAACGAGAGCATTTCGGATGCGGGTCGGTCGGACCATGCGCTCCATAGCTCCGCAGCGCGGTCCTCGCTCCACGCACCGGTCGCAGGGCCGATCTCGACGATGAAGCGAACCAGGCTCCTTGCCCGCTCGGCCAACCTGCGAGGGTTCGGATCGGCGGGGTTCCCGTCGAGGAGTTCATGCGCCCGCAAGTGGGCTTCCCAGCCGTCGACGAAGGATGAGGCCATCTCGTTTCGAAGGAGTCGGCGCCGCCACCCCGGATTCTCGAGGTCTCTCTCGGGGAGGGGCGATCCATCGCGCATGCGGGTCAACCTGACCGGGTCCGCAAGGCGATGAACCAAGGTCGACTCCCGAACGGTTCCAACGTGGAAGGTGTTGAAGGGAGAAACGGGATTGAAGCGTCGCACCGGTTCGTCACAGCCGAGGCGCTGGGCCAGCGGCAAGCCAAAGGTCGCAACCACGTTTGGGCGAAGCTCACTCCACGATGCCTCGATGGCGGCTGGCACCTCGCTCTCAGGGATCCTCGCCCCGCGACCTTGCGTGCGTTCGATCCATCGCAAGTAGCGAACGCGACGGGCATCGACGGGCAGGCCGGCGAGATCAGGTTCGGCGAGAAACTCCGCGCTTCGTGCCGCAGCAGCATCTATTGCCGGCTTCAGCCGATCCAACTCGGCCATGGCCTGTTGGAGCCAGACCTCCGGGGCCTCGGTCAGACCGGTTCGTTGGGCGAACAGGTGCCGGTAGAGTCGCTGCGCATCGGGCGTTCCGACGGCCGGAGTGGAGTGGTCCGCACACGCAGGCCCATAGATGTCGGTGAGATACTGGTCGAGTTCGGTCAGGGCGGCACGGATCTGGGGGACGGTCCGTTCGTTCAGCGTTGCGAGCAGTTCGGATCGCTGCTTGGGGTCCGCGATCGCTTCGCCGCTCGACAACGCGGCATCCAACGGCAGGGCATTCCCGAGCCAGTTCTTGATGTTCGTGCCCTGTCCGTTCCCGAACATCAGCCGCGATCCGAGGATGCCGCGCCGCTTTCCCTCGCGAAAGAGTTCGAGAATGTCCGCGCATCGCTGCGGAATCCAGGTCAGCCGCTTGTGGTACAGCTCGCAGTCCTCGGCACGCTCCGGCGAGAGGCCTGCCTTGCATTCGAGGAAGAGGCCTCCGATGCCTTGGGCCGAGAGTTCGAGGGGAAGCAGGTAGGCACCGCACTCGTACCCGTCGATCGCCTGCTGAAGGAGAAGCCTGGCAGCCGCATGGTCCTGTTGACTGGGCGTCTCCAGCGCCGCCACCTCCATGGCATCCAGGTCGCCTAGGAAGGCCCGAAGTTGACCGACGCGCCGACCTTCCGTTCCGCTTCCATACGAGGTGATCGCATCGGGTCGAGTGGGAAACCCGTGGATCCGAGCCCAATCGGGAAACTCGTATGCCCGCCACGCCATCCACTCGCGCAGGAGACCGTCCAATTCGACCTCGGCAGCAGACTCGGCTGCTGGCGGCGGCGAAGGCGCCTGCAGCGCGGCGGGCAAGGCCGTGGCGTGCACGGCACCTGCCGACAATCCGAGCGGCGAAGCCAGTAGTGCGAGCGAGATCAGCGCGGGAGTGACCGGCATGGGAATCGCGTGTCGCATGGGAACTGTCACTGTATGTCTCGGACCTCCGGTCGCCGAACGACTCACCGGGAAGTTCGTCCCGACACCACGAGCGCCTTCGTGCGAGAGGGGTGGTAAAGTGCCTTTCGTATGAGTCATGCGATGCCTCCGGACATCACCGAGCCTTCAACCGAGCGAAGCTACGCGCCGCCAAGCGTTCGGCAGTTCAGCGTCTTCCTCGACAATCGGGTCGGGAAGCTCCTGGAGCTCGTCCAACTCTTCGACGACGCCCCCGAGGTCAACCTGCGGGCGTTCAGCGTCCTTGACTCAAGCGACCACGCCGTCGTCCGGCTTATCTTCGACAACGCGGACGCCGCCCGCCATCTGATGCGCCGCAGGCAACTGGCCTTCAGCGAGGTCGATCTCCTCATCGTTGAGCTTTCCCAGCACCTCTCGCTCACCCACATCTGCCTCTTCCTGCTCGGCGCCGAATTGAACATCCGCTTCGCCTATCCCGTCATGCACATCACCAACGACAACCCGTTGGTGGCGGTGGCGGTCGACGACAACACGCTCGCCGGTCAGATCCTGCGGCGAAAAGGCTTCCGACTGCTTGGTGAAGAGGACTTGAGCTAACCTTCAACCCGGCTCAGCGGGATGGCGGTGTCGCCAGCGGTGCCGGCTGAATCACGTTTGGAGTGGCCTGCGGACGAGGTGCCGCGGGCGTGGCACTCAGGACCGTGAGTTCCGGCGCGGTGGGCAACTCCGGTGCCTTCGTGACGGTGTACTCGTGCTCACGCTTGCGGAGCACCTTGGCCGATTCGATTCGGTCGTTCGGGTGGAGCATCGAGAGGTACTCGAGGCCTTCGACGACGCGACCGATGATCGTACACTCGCCGTGCAGATGTTCCGAGGGTGCAGTCAGCACGAAAAAGGTTTGGCCCGCGCTGTCCTTCACCGTGCGCGACGTCGGCGTGCCGTCGGGTCCCACCGGCGATTGCTCGGCCTTCGCCAAGCCGATCGTCCCGGCCAGGGCCATCCGCCGATCGGTGCGGCCCGCCTCATCAGCGATGCGATAGCCGGGCGTGCCGGCTCCTGGTCGACCGGTCGAGCCGGCCTTCGAGTTTGGATCGCCACCGACGAGGCCGACGTTTGGCACGCGCTTGTGGAACGAAGTCCCGTTGTAGAGACCACCTTCGGTGAATCCAAGGAACGCCGCGACCGAGTTGGGGGCCTGATCCTCGAAGAGTTCCACCACGATCGCGCCCTTCGAGGTGACCAGTTCGACGCGCGGAAGGTTGCCCGCCTTCTCGTCGGCTTGGCGAAGGGTATCCTCGGCCTGCCAAAGTGGAAGGAGAGCATCGAGCCGTGTCTTCAGGGCATTCACGCGGCTGCTGACATCGGGCCGTTCGGTCGGGGCAAGCGTCAGGGCATCGAGGCGCAGCTTGGCTTCAGGAATCCGGTTGAGGCTCAGGAACGCTTCCACCACCGGCACTGTCGTACGCGGCGATCCAGCGACTTGCGCGTTGCGAGTCAAGGCCTCAGCGACGCAACGCTCGAAGTCGCCGCGCCGGTTTAAGGCACTGAACCACTGCGAGAGGGCGATCTCGTTCGCTGGGTTCAACGCCAGAATCTCTCCGTAGGTCGCGTCGACCAGGGCGTGATCCTCAAGCCAGGTGGCGATTTGAACCTGCATCGCCAGAGCGAGTGGCTGCTTCGTCTGGGCGTAGGGACGGACCTTGTCGAGGATCTTCGTCAGGGCCGGGCGATCGTCTTTCGAGACGGTGCCCTTGCGCCGGAGGTAACGCTCGACCTCGTCCAACTCAAGCTTGAGCGCCTGGATCTCCGGCGGCACGGTCGGGGCGGCGGCTGGAGCGGGCCTGGCGGGCGGCGTGGTCAATTCGCCCGGTGTCAGCGGCGTGTCGGATGCCTGCCCCCACGATGTCTGCACCAGCTGCGATCCGGTGAGAACAAGAAGCGAGGCCGAGAGGGAGAAGGAGAGCGGGCGCGAAACGGGACGAACCATGGGGCGAACCTTAAGAGTGAGACGTGGTGCCGATGCGAGCGTTAGCAGCCCGAATGACTTTCGCCACGGGCTGTTAGGCCGGCGCCGGGGCGGGATAGGTGCAGGAGGTCTTCTCCGTTTCCCAAACCGTCACGGATGTAATGGCGGCGCCGTGAGCCGCGAGGGCAGGAGCGAGCAGGTCGTAACAGACCTTGGCGATATGTTCCACGCTGGGGTTCAGATCGGCAAACTCGGGAACGTCGAGATTAAGGTGCTTGTGGTCCAGCCGCCGTAGGACCGTCTCGTCGACGATTTGGTCGAGGGTCCCAACCGAGAGCGGGGGATGGGTGACTTTCGCCGTTTCGCCGGGAACCTCCAGCTGAATGGCAGCGCCGACCTCAAGCCGGTAGTTGTGGCCGTGGCCGTTGGGGTTGTTGCACTTCCCGAAAACAGCCCGGTTGCCAGCCTCGTCCATGCCGGGGCAGTGGAGGCGATGAGCGGCCGAGAACTCAAACTGCTGGCGCACTTCGATGCGATGGGGCATGGCGAGCTCGTACCGGTGGTGAAGGGTTGGGGCGATCCGCCAGGTGACGGAGGCAAGCGAACATTCGGCAGCGGAGGCGGCCAGCGACGCGGAGAGGAGCCGGCGAAACCCATCCTCGACGCGACGGGCAATTTCGCGGGTCGTCTGGCAAGGCTCGATCGGCGCCCCGCCCAAGAACTGCTCGGCGAACCGGCGGGTGAGCCATGGGACGACCTCTTCGCGCACCACGCCGTCGAGGACCGTGATGTTGACGAGGTAGCCGGTGCGCGGGTCGGGACGGCCTCGGACCTCGACTTCGATCTCAGTGAATGCGCCGACGCCGGTCGGGCCTTGAGCTGCTGGCCATCCGGAGTAAGGGTTGTGACGCGGCTCCTGGAGCGGATGGAACGGGGTGGCACCCGAAGCCGTAGGCGGCGGAAGGGGAGCGAGGGAGAACCGAACGGTACGGCGGAGCGAGAGCATGGGATGGTCTATTCGGGTTGTGCCATCTCGACGCCCGCTCGCGCGGTCGCTCCGGTGCGAAACCGCGGGGAAGCGTTTGCCTCACCCATTGGGCTTCGTACGTTCCCATTGTCTCGCGACGAACGCAACCGCTTCGCGGCGGAGAGCGTGTCTAGGAATCCTCGGGGACTGCCTTACGGGCGACATCGCGCACCAAGAGGCAGTTCCGCAGTCGCGAACCACTAATATGCCCCCGGAAGGGTCCGGCCCGAGGCTTGCCTCCGCCGGGCCTTTTTTTCGTTCGAGATGGCCGGCTTCGAGGTGAGCAACGAGGTGCGCATGATCAGACAGGACTTCAGCAGGAATCACGTTGTCTCGATCGCATTCCTGTTGCTTGCCTTGGTGTTGGGTACGACCGGGTGTTCTCAGGAAGGTGCGCACCGCGCACCCTTGGCTCCGCAGTCTCACGCTTCCACTCCCGCGCCGACCGTTCCAACGACCGAGGCGCCGGTGGTGACGACGCCCCCAGCGCCCCCAGCGCCGACGCCCACGCCGCCCGTCGCAACGGAACCGCGCGTCATCTCCCTGCCCAACGGCATCCAGATCGACCGCAATCGTCGTCGCGTCGAAGTGCCCGCCCATGTCGCGCAGACGAGCGGCTTTCTCGAGCAGATCGCCTGTGGCGTCGATTCACGCGAGCATGAGTCGCTCTTGGTCATCGATCTCAAGGCCAGCGAAGTCCACGCGGCGCTTCTTTTGGCAGGCGGCGTTCCCGGCCAACCGGGGCGGTGGACGCAGGCTGGCGAGGGCTTCACGGTCATCGCGCCCAAGGGGCCGGCCGTCCGGGTCCGGGTGCGGACGATCGATCCGCAGGCCGAGGAAACGCCTTCAGGCCCCGTGGTCGTCGAGCGGGCGATCAGCGAGTGGGTTCGCGGTGCGGACGGGCGGTCCTTTGACGGGCGATGGGTCTTCGCGGGCAGCCGATTTGCCGCGAATCCCGCTTCGTGGAAGAAACCGGGTGAACACTACGTCGCTGACTTCACCGGCTCCATCGTCGGCCTGGTGACCTTTGGCGATGAGACCATTGCTGCGGCCACGGTGCTCCCTGACCTGATCGAGGTCGAAGCGGCCAATTGGGAGGCGTGGACCCTTCGTATGCCTCCCTCAGGGAGCAAGGCGACGCTCGTCCTTGAACTGGAGTGAGTTGATTTTCCGCTTCCCAAGTCGGTCGACACTCAGGTCGAGTAGGATGCGGACATGGCTCGCAAGCCCAGCCAGCCGGCGCTCTACGAGTTGATTCGGCACAAGCCACGAGGTCCCATCGTGCCGGTGTCCTCCGCGCGCGGTCCGGCGATCAGTGGCCCGTTGGGTCATTCCGGCGGAGGTGGGGTGCCGATTCCGCCGAGCATCGCGCCGTCACCGGCTGCGAGTTCGCAGCCGATCGGTCCCGGACGATTCATCAAGGTCCCGGTGGGATACGCCTATGTCGCCATCGGCGTGGCACTGGCAGCCTTGGTCGGGGTCTACATGTACGGGTTCTCGGCCGGCGAGTCAGCGGCGAGCAAGCGGTTCGAGGAACGGCGGATTGAGGAATTGAACGCCCACGGCAGCCTTCCGGCGGTCGACCCCATGAAGGCAGGTCAGACCCCGCCAAGCCTGGTGGATGGGGGGGTCAACGGCGGACAGGATGGGGCTCCACAGGGCGACGGGAACGGCGGAACGGGCCGAAACGCCGGTGGCAGTGGTGACCAAGACCCGTCCGGCACGGATCTCGGACCGCCGCCAGGCACGGACCCGAGGCAGCCCGGACTGAACTACTTCATTCTGGCTGGCCGGCTCGGAACCCTCGAAGGGGACCCGATGGTCCGCTTCTGTCGAAAGAACGGACTTGATGCGCACTTGGTTCCCGATGACAATGCCAAACTTCGCCTCCTGATCGTCTGCCCTGGCTTCTCCGCCAGAGAGCGACAGTCGCCCGCCGTCAAGGCGTTGGAAGCGAAGATCCGGGCGGTTGGGCGCAAGTATGAGAGTACGGGACCCGGTCGCCGGGACTTCGCTGATCTCTACCCGAAGCTGCACAAGGTCGGGCAGTAGACGGTGACGCCCGACAAGATCGCTGTCTCCGCCGAGATTGAGCAACGGTTCTGATTCAGATTGAGATTTGGGCCAGGACGACGACCCGACCACCGACTTCACGAAGACGAGTACCAGACGAGCACGCCATGACCATTCACAGCAGCCTCAAGACCAAGTCCGGCGCCCTGAGCCAGCACCGCAACGTTCTCACTCGCGCCGAGCGCATCACCAAGCTTTCGTCGCAAGAGAAGTTCGACACCGTCAAGAACAGCCCCCTCGGCGTGGTCAAGGTGCGCAACATCAACGCCACCGCCAAGAAGGCCGCCAAGACCAAGGCTGAAGGCGATGCTGCGGCGACTCCCGCCGCCGGTGGCGCGAAGCCCGCTGCTGGCGCGAAGCCCGCTGCCGGCGCGAAGGCCGCTGCTCCTGCCGCCAAGGCCGCCGCTCCGGCTGGTGGCGCCAAGAAGAAGTAGTTCCATGCCCAACGTCACCGCGAGTTCGCTACCGGTCGATCGCCTCATCAGCCGACGAGCGAAGTCGATCGACGCATCGGGTATCCGGAAGGTCTTTGACCTTGCGGCGAAACTCAAGGATCCGATCAACCTCTCCATCGGTCAGCCGGACTTTCCCGTCCCTGAAGCGATGAAGCAGGCGGCGATCGACGCGATCCGCGAGAACCGCAACGGCTATACCGTGACCCAAGGGATCCCGCAGCTTCTTGAAGCGATCTGGAATCGACTTCGAAGCGAGGTGCAATGGGAAGGACCCAATGCTGAGCGCGGGGCGATCGTTACCAGCGGAACCAGCGGTGGACTCCTGCTGGCGTTTCTCTGCCTTCTCGATGCGGGCGATGAGGCCATCGTTCCTGACCCCTACTTCGTGATGTATCCCCAATTGGGGACGCTGACGGGGGGGACGATCGTGCCTTGTGACACCTACCCCGACTTCCGGATGACGGCTGAACGGGTGGAACGGCTGATCACGCCGCGCACCAAGGCCGTGTTGGTGAACAGCCCGAGCAACCCATGCGGCGTGGTGTTGCGGGAGCAGGAGTTGTCGGACCTGGTCGACCTCTGCCGGGCCAAGGGCGTCCTTCTGATCTCCGACGAGATCTACGACGAGTTTGTCTTCGCCGACGCCAAGGAAGACGGGCGTTTTCCCACTCCAGCCCGGTACTCGCAAGACCTGTTGCTGATCCGGGGCTTTGGCAAGAGTTACGGCTGCACCGGTTGGCGGCTCGGATACGCCGCCGGGCCGAACGAGCTGATTCAGGCCATGGCTCGGCTTCAGCAGTACACCTTCGTCTGCGCCCCGTCGATGGCCCAGTGGGGGGTGGTGCCGGCCTTTGACATCGACATGAGCGGCGAAGTGGAGCGATATCGCGGTCGACGCGACATGGTGCTCGATGCCTTCCGCGGCGTGGCCGAGGTTCCGCAGCCGGGGGGAGCCTTCTACTGCTTCGTGAAGGTCCCCGAGCGGTTAGGCCTGACGGCAACCGAATTTGTGGAACGGTCGATCGAACAGAGCGTGCTGGTCATTCCCGGCAAGGTCTTCAGTCGGCGAGACACCCACTTCCGGCTCTCGTATGCAACGCACGAGGACAAGCTGAAGAAGGGCTTGGAGATCCTCCGCGGGCTCATGCAGCCGGCGTAACGAAGGTTCTTGGGCCGGTCTGAAACGACAGGACAGGCGGCGATAAGCCGCTTGGGGTCCGCATTGGCGGGGAACGCGCGGTCGCTTTGGGGAAATCCCGTCAGCGCCGAGACCGCGCCGTTGGAACGAGTCGAACGACCGGCGGGCATTCTCACCGAGCGCGACGAAACGACGCGACTCGCACGGGATTCTTGCGGATAGAGGAGTGTGGACATGGCCTTCGCGGCATCGACCCAATCGATGACCAACGAGGCGCCGGTCCACCCAACAAGCCATCCACCCGCCGCCGATCTGGACGTAGTCCGATCGGCGGTTTTCTTCTGGCCGTGGCTCATCTGGGCAAGGCCCCGGTCTTGGCCGGGTCCTCGGGCTTCGGGGCTCCAGGGGTCGCGGTGGAGTTGTCGCCATCGAGGTTCCGGAAGTTCTTTCCAGCGGGTTCGGCGGGCGCACCGCCAGTCGGGCGAACCTGATTCGAGCTGACCGTGGGCTTGCAGCCGGTGGGGACGAACGCGATCAAGACGGCGGCGCAGAACGCGCCGAGCGAGCGAGAGTGCTTCATGCGGCACGAATGGCCAGTTGGCCCCTGCGCATCCGCCGATTGTCTCCAAGAGGCCACGAGCGCGAAAAAAACGCCCGCACCTGGGTGCGGGCGCTTGAGGTCTCGTTCGCAAGCGGGACGCGTCGGGCCAAGACCCAGACGTCATCACCTGCCAGGTGACCCGAGCGAGCCGAGCGAGGCTCGACTTACTCCTTCTTGTCGCCTTCGGCCGGCGCCGGCGGCGGGCTGCCAGCGTTGTTGTTGTTCTGACCGAACGAGTTCTTGAACTTGTCGCCGGGGGCCGGAACCGGGGCTGAGGACGGCGGCTTCACTTGCACGTCCTTCTTGCCGGGCACGTTGCCGCTATCGCAGGCGGCCAAGACAAGGCACGTAGTGGCGGCTGCAAGTCCGATCATGAGCTTCGACGTAGTCTTCATGGTCAATCCCTCGCAACGACGAGGGCTCCAAGGTGATGTGCCCGAGGCGGCATGCCTAGGCGGCGTTGCCCAAGCGATCGACGTCTGATCGCAGGCTCCCGCGAAACGGGAATGGACGCGGATGAGATGAGGGGTCACAAGACCCGCGTCCGTTATCTTCCGCCTTCGATCCGGCGGGGTCAAGCGATCTTCATGCGACCCAAGCCGAACGCGAGCGGACTTGGAAGGCCGGCCGACGAAAAACCCCGTTGACTCATGGAGGGAATCAACGGGGCGGAGGGGAGAAAGATGCTGTTGGATCAGTCCGTGGCTCGGACCGTCTGTTAGCTCGTCTCGATCGAATCGGACGGCTGGAGACAGGAGAGGACCGGCCTTCGCTCGGATGTCGGGGGGCCGCTCACGGCGGTCCGCTCCGAGCGTTGGCGGGATAGTTGTCGGCACAACTCACGGAAACCCGCCAGTTTTCCACAAGAAACGACAAGCTGGGTAGTTCGCTCCATGCCCGCTTGACAAATCGTTCACGATCGGCGAGGCCACGACGGGCCCGACTTTGTGCCACAAGTTCATGCTGTTAGGTAGGTTGGATCGGAAGCGTTTCCGTCGGCAGAACGAAACGAAGGGGACCGCCGCGCAACAGGTCAAGGACGCACGAAACGCACGCCGCTGCTGCCACCGTTGAACGATGGCGGCTCAGGACCAGCGACCGACCGCGAGCGGCAAGAGCTCGGGCCTGATCAGGATGCTCCAAGGCGGCCAGAAGGGCCTCGGACCAGAGCTTCGAATGCTGGTCGCCGGCAGGCAAAAGAACGGCTGTTTCCCCGTCCACGAGAGCATCGGCCATCGGGTCGACCGCAGCAATCACCGGCACCCCTCGAGCCAGGGCGACCAGCGATTCGGCCCGTGGTCCGCCGCGCGGTTCGGGCAGGAGGAGGACATCACAGGCCTTCACCGCCGTCATTGCCAAGCCCGCATCCGTCGAGCCGTCGACGGCGGTGATGCGATCCAGGAGGCCCAAAGCCCGGGCGAATCGCCATACGGCCGCCGAGTCGTTGGCGGGAAACTCGACGATGCACATGAGGTCGGGGTGCCGCTCGAGGGCGGCGCGGGCGGCCCTCAGCGCGGCGGAAAACGCCCGATCATCGCGTCCCTCGCCGAGGATCGCGATCACCCGCGTCGAACCGATACGAGGCTGAAAGGTGTCGTCGATACGCACGCCTAACGGGACGACACGCACGAACTGGTCGGGAACGACCGAGCGAGCCGCGCGGGCTAACGCTTCGCACGGCGCGACGACGGCAACGACCCGTTCGCTGCGGATCGCGCGCTGAGCCAGCTTGAGATCGACGTCGCGGCGAAAGTCCAGCGCCGCCGGGCGATCGAGCGCGTCGGCAAGATCGGTCGCAAGATCCCATCCGTCCGCGCCGGCCGCCCACACGATGTCGGGTACGGAGCGATCAAACGCGCCGGCGAGCTTGGAAAGACGATCACGGCGGCGCCAGAACGGGACGCGCGACTCGTAGCGCAAGCGGTAGGGAAGTTCGAAGCGGCGCTCGAGCCGGGCGCGGCGCGGTTGGGTTGCATCCGGTGCCTGCTCCGGCAGCGGTTCGATGAGCGTGACGGAGATGCCCTCGGCAACGAGTCCGACCGCGAGGCGCGCGGTGAGCGCCGCCTCCTGGCGGAAACGCTCCGGTGAGACCACGATCGCGACGTGGGTCGGAAGGAGACGTGCCTCGGGCGGAATGGGCGAGCCGATGCTGGTCATGGCATGCCCACGGAAGAGGGCTCGTCGTCGGCGAGCGGATCGAACGACGTGGCAATTGCCTGTGGAATGCGGGCCGGACGACGGGTGGCGAGATCAACGAAGGCCCAAAGTGTCCGACCGCGGGCGATGACCGTGCTCTCGCCCGCTTCCGGTTCGGGGCGCAGGATGACGGTCTCGCGCCACGAGGTTGTTCGCTTCATCGAACGTACCCACGTTGCGAGAAGGAGCCGCTCGCCCTCCCAACATTCCGCGAGGTAATCAAGCTCGTGACGCGCGACGAAGAAGCAGTGGCCCTTGGTGAGGAGCGCGGCGCGGGTGTGTCCCAAGGCGTCGGCATGAAGCTCGGCGATGCGATCGACCCAGCGCAGGTACTCGACGTTGTTGGCATGCGGGACGAGCCTGCTCAGATGGGTTGCGTCGACGATCAGTTCGGCGACGAAGGGACGCGGATGGGCGAACTCCTGCGCGGCGAGCGCAACGCGATCGGTGGGCGAGAGCGTCGGCAACGGGGTGACGTCGCTCACGATGGCGAACTCCGCGTGCGGGGGGCGATCTCGCGCAGATAGCGCCACGAGTAGATGCCGGTGTCGTGGCCATCGGAGAACCGGATACGGATCGCGTATCGCCCGACCAGTTCGGCGCCCAGCGCCGTCAGCGGCGCGTCGGTCGTCCCGCGGGGGAGGACCGTCAGCGGGTTGGATGCCATCTGTTCGCGCAGTGCCTTGGCGTCGGCCGAAGGCGAGAGTCGACGCAGGAGCGCGATGGGGAAGAAGTCGCGTTGGCCGTCGCTCCACTCAACCGTCAGCCCTTTCGCGCGATCGAGATCCAAATGGCGTGGCTGGTCGTCGGAATCCACGCCGGAATCGTACGGCCAACCGATGGTGTCGTCGCCTCCGTATACGATGTCCCGGCTCCCGCGCCGGTGGGCGACCGAATCGGTCGGGCTCGCATCGGTCGCGGAGCGGTGACCCCCGGAGGATCCCGATGACCGCCGCCGCGCCTGTCCGTCCCGCCGCCACGCTTGCGGGCCATCCAGCGGACCGACTCCTCGATGCGTTCGATCGCGTTGGCGCGCCGGTGTGCGTCGGGCTTGACCCCGTGGCGGAACGGCTGCCGGCGGAGCTCCGTTCGCTTTCCGCAGCGGAGGCGATCGAACGGTTCTCCCTCGGCGTCATCGAGGCGATCAGATCCCACGTCGCCTGCGTGAAGCTCCAGTCTGCCTGCTACGAGCGACTCGGAGTCGATGGCGTCGGGGTCCTGCATCGCGTCGCACTGGCCGCGAAGGAAGCAGGACTCGAGGTGATTCTCGACGCCAAGCGAGGCGA
This sequence comes from Phycisphaerae bacterium, assembly GCA_016795065.1. Taxonomy (GTDB): domain Bacteria; phylum Planctomycetota; class Phycisphaerae; order Phycisphaerales; family SM1A02; genus JAEUIT01. Next base: position 38,947 of record JAEUIU010000038.1, on the reverse strand, counting down.
CATCGGGATCAGCGCCGAACACTATGCGGCGGCGAGCGCCTTGCATCAGGCCGACTGGACGACGGTGAGTCCCTATCTGGGCGCGGACGGCATCACGCCTTTCCTTCGAGCCAACGGCAATGCGTCGATGGGTGCATTCGCGCTGGTGCGTACCAGCAATCCTTCCGGCGACGCGCTGCAGTCGCTTCGGCTCGTCGATGGGCGGACCATCGCCGAGGCGGTGGCCGATCTGGTGGCCACGATCGGTGGATCAACCGGGGCGACGTCCGCAGGCCAGATCGGTTCGCGAGGCTTCAGTTCGCTCGGGGCAGTGGTCGGGGCGACGAAGCGCCAGGATGCTGCAGCCCTGCGGGTTCGCATGCCACAGCAGATCTTCCTGGTCCCCGGATACGGCGCTCAGGGCGGCGGCGTCGACGACGTGTTGCCTTGCTTCCGTCCGGACGGTCGAGGGGCGATCGTCACCGCGAGCCGCTCGGTGATCTACCCGCAAGCAAGCGACACTGCCGGCGATTGGCGCACGCCGATCGAACGGGCCGCCGCCGCTTTCCGCGGCGAGATCCGGGCCGGGCTGGGGCTCTCCTAACAGTTCGTCCATAACGACCCGCTCACCCCGACCGATGACGCTCTCCCGAATCATCCTTGCCCTGGTCATGGCCACGCTGATCGGCGTGCCGATCGCGCTGGCTCCGGGCGACGGGACAGGCACCTCCGACCGCAACGGGAAGACCCTGGTCATCTTCACGCCGCATCACGAGACGATTCGCGAGGAGTTCAAGCGAGGCTTTGAGGCGTGGCACCAGCGAACCTACGGCGAGTCGGTCGAGGTGGTCTGGTCGGCACCCGGCGGCACCAGCGACATCCGCAAGATGCTCGAGGCCGCATGCGTGTCCGCGCTGCGTCGGGGTCTCGACCCGGGCGGACAGGGCGACCTTCTCTTCGGTGGCGGATCATATGAATTCAGGCAGTTGTCGAAGGAGCTCTCCTCTGGCCCGGCGGCGCCCGGCGAAACGCCGCGGAAGGCAAGCGTCCTGGCGCCGGTGGATCTTGGCGACGAGGTCATCGCGGCGACCTACGGCGGCCGCAAGCAGATCGGCGACAACCCCCTCTATGACCAAAAGGGCATGTGGTTCGGGGCGGCGCTCTCCGGCTTCGGCATCGTCTTCAACCGCGATCTCCTGAAAGACATCGGGATGACCAACATCCACGGTGGTGTGATCGAACCGGCTCGTTGGTCTGACCTCTGCGACCCGCGATTTGAGGGATGGATCGCCCTTGTGAACCCGGCCCAGAGCGGGTCGGTCACCACGGCCTACGAGGCGATTCTCCAGCGGCGCGGCTGGCATGGCGGCTGGCAGATCCTCCATCGTCTGGCGGGCAACGCCCGGACCTTCTCGGCGAGCTCGCCTCGGGCTCCAACCGACGTGAGCCTTGGTGATGCTGCAGCCGGCATCTGCATCGATTTCTACGGGCGCTACCAATCGCAGGCGATCGAGGACGCCGGTGATGACGATCAGCCGATCGAGCTTCACCATACGACGCGCCTTCCGCGGGTCGGCTATGTCGATCCGGCTGGCGAGACAGTGATCGACCCGGACCCGGTCGCGATGTTGCGTGGAGCGCCGAACCCCGAACTTGCCAAGCGATTCATCCTCTTTACGCTCTCACCGGAAGGGCAGGCCCTCTGGAACTTCCGGGCGAAGACTCATCGAACGGGCACAACGGACGGGCTCGGGCCGGAGCGACACGAGTTGCGCCGCATGCCGATCCGTCCGTCGATGTACGACGACCATCTCGATCGCCTGGTCGACCGCGTCAATCCCTATGACCTGGCCACGACGGTGAAGAACGCCAACCCCGATTACCGCGCGTTCCTGCCGGCGATGTTCGTGGCGATGGCCATCGAGAATCGATCGCGCATGCACGCCGCATGGCACGCCATCCTGCATCACCCCGCGTATCCGAAATCGGCTGCGGGCGATCGCGAACCGTCGCCGATCGTGACCGCGGATGACGTGCAGGATCCGGCCCTCAAGGAAATGCTCTCCCGCTTCGATTCCTTCCCGCAGGTTCCGGGCCCGAACGGGACGCTCATCTCGCTGGGAGACGTCGGGCGCCTCAAGGAACTCAAGGATGGCTGGATCGGCGGCGGATGGCGCGAGGCCGGCTTGTGGCCTGCCGACGCGGCGCCGGCGGAAGTGCTCCGCGGCATCATGACTAATTACTACCGTGAGCAGTACGACGCGATTCTGGAGCTTGCCGATCGGGTGAGCGGCGGTGCGGGATGAGCGAAGCACTTCGGCGAGAACGCCCCATTTTCCGCGAGCGGCCCATCGGCGACCGGAGCCTGACGAGGATTGTCGCGACGCTTGGGCCCGCGTCGAGTTCCCTCGCGGTCATCGATGCTCTGATTCGGGCCGGCGTCTCGATCTTCCGCCTCAACTTGAGCCACGGCTCCCTTGAGCAACATGGGAAGACGCTTGCGGCGATCCGGTCCGTTGAGGCATCGACTGGACTCATCACCGCGGTGCTGGCCGACCTGCCCGGTCCGAAGATCCGAGTGGGGCAGGCACCCGTCGAGGGGATTGACCTTCGGGTCGGCCAACTGGTGCGCATCGCCCCAGGAACGGTATGCGTACTCGGTGCCGAACCGCTTCTGGCCTGCACCTATGCAGGTGTCGTCGAGGACGCGGCGCCTGGCCACCGGGTTCTGATCGATGACGGGGCGATCCGCCTGCTGGTCACCGATCAGCGTGACGGCGAGCTGCTCTGTACAACCATGACCGGCGGCACCGTCCGTACGGGCAAGGGCATCAATCTTCCGGACAGCCGAGTGCGCGCCGACCCGATCACGGCCCGCGATCTCGAAGGCGCCGCGTTCGCCGCCTCGCAGGACATTGACTTCGTGGGCATGTCGTTCGTGCAGGATCCGGTCGACATCCGCCGAATGCGCGACGTGTTAGCCAGCGCTTCCGCTGCCGCCGGACGTCCCGGCCCGCCGCAGATCGTGGCCAAGATCGAGCGGCCGCAGGCGATCGAACGAATCGGCGAGATTGTCTTGGCCGCGGACGCGATCATGGTGGCGCGCGGCGACCTGGGGGTCGAGATGGACCTGGCCAAGGTTCCGGTCCTCCAGAAGCGCGTGCTTGCCACCGCCCGCGCTGCGGGGAAGCCCACGATCGTCGCGACCCAAATGCTTCAGTCGATGGTGGACGTGCCCGTGCCCACGCGGGCCGAGGTCTCCGACGTCGCCAACGCCATCCTCGACGGCTGCGACGCGGTGATGCTCTCGGGCGAGACGGCGGTCGGCAAGTGGCCGATCGTGACGGTCGAGACGATGGTGCGCATCGCCCGCGAGGCCGAAGCACATTTGTCCGAGACCGCGGCGCCGACGGCTCCGCCCGAACGGCTGGTACGAGAGCGTGATCGAGTCGCGGCCATCGCCCACGGAGCCTCGCGTGCGGCCCGCGATCTGGGCGTCGTCAGGGTTGTCGCGTGGAGCCAGACCGGTGTCACCGCGCTTCTGCTCTCGCGCTATGGTTTCAGCGTGCCCGTCACGGCCGCCTCCACGGACCTTCTTGCGCTTCGCCGGACGCGCATCCTGCGGGGCGTCGAGCCGATTCTCGTCGAGACGCCACCGGCCTCGTTCCTCGACTTCATCAGTGAGTTGGAGCGGCAACTGCTCGACCATGCCCTGGTGAAGGCAGGTGACCTGGTGCTCCTCGTCAGCGGCGAGCGGTTCGGTGTTGGCTCGCCATCCGCGATGATCGCGTTGCGCGAGATCGGCGACCTCTCCGGCGGTTCAGGCGAGGGACAAGGGAGGCCTGAGGGATGAACGCCACTACGCTCTCGATCGGCGACGAACTCGCCCTGGGGCAGATCGACGACACGAACGCCCGATGGATCACTGAACGGCTTGCGGCCGAAGGCGCGTTCCGCGTCGAGCACCGCACTGTTCCGGACGACCGGAAGCGGATCGTCCAGGCGATTCGCGATCTGGCCGAGTTGAGCGAACTGTTAGTCATCACTGGCGGGCTCGGTCCGACGCTTGACGACCTTACTCGCGACGCGCTCAACGACTGCTGTGCCGGCGGAGCTGCGATGGTCGAGGACTCCCTCGCCCGGGAGACGCTTGACCGATGGTTCCGCGGAAGGGGACGGGCGATGCCGCCGTCGAACTTGGTACAGGCCCAGCGCCCCGTGAATGCCAGATGCCTGGACAACCCCCACGGCACCGCCCCGGGCCTGTCTGCCGACCTGGAACGGACGAAGGTCTTCTGTCTGCCGGGCCCGCCGCGCGAAATGCGTCCGATGTTCGAGGCGAACGTGGTTCCCTTTCTCCGCGAGCGTTGCGGCGATGTCGTCATGCCGACCCTCTCGGTGCATAGCTATGGCATGGGCGAATCGGTGCTTGCCGAACGCCTCGGCGAGCGGATGAGTCGCGACGCCGATCCGATGGTCGGCACCAACGCAAGTAACGCGATCGTGACCGCACGCATTCGAACGAGCGGTCCGCGGTTGGAGGCAATGGCCAGGATCGAGGCGATGGCCAGCGAAGTCGAGCGGCTCTGGAGGCCTTATGCCTTCGGTCGCGATGGCACCACGTTGGCCATGGCGACGATCGCGGACCTCAAGGCTCGTCAAGAGAGCGTTGCGGTGGCGGAGAGTTGCACAGGAGGGCTCATCGGTGCGCTTCTCACCGATGTCGCCGGGGCAAGTGACGTGGTCCTCGGCGGCTACATCGTCTACAGCAACGACATGAAGGTGCGGGCCGTCGGCGTCGACCGCTCGATCCTCGCTGCCCACGGCGCCGTCTCGGAGCCTGTCGCCCGCCAACTGGCAGCCGGTGCCCGTGAACGCACGAGGGCGACCTGGGGCATCGGAGTGACTGGCATCGCCGGCCCGAGTGGCGGCACGCCAACCAAGCCGGTTGGGACGGTCTTCATTGGGATCGCCGGGCCGATGGGGGAGCGCGTGCGCCGCTTCCGCTTCCCTGGCGAGCGGGAGGTGGTGCGCGACCGGACCGCGAAGGCCGCTATGCAATGGCTGCGGCTGGCGATGATGGGCGAGCCTGACACGGACCTGATTTGGGCTCATGCCGAGGCTCCGGCGGCCGAGCGAGAGAACCGGGACCACGCATGAGTACGCCCTCGTCCGCCCCGCGAACCGTGTTCCTTGCCCTCGGAAGCAACCTCGCGAGCGTTGCAGGGGATCGGCTCTCGACCCTGGCTGAAGCCCTCCGGCGACTCTCCGCCGACGGGCGGGTCGAGCTCGAACGGGTCTCCCACGCCTACGAGACCGACCCGGTCCCGCCGGATCAGCCGCGATACCTCAACGCGGCCGCGGCCGTCCGGACGGCCCTCCCGCTCCCGGAACTTCTCGCCCGCGCTCAGGCGATCGAACGGGAGCTTGGGCGAGTTCGGCGGCCCCAGGAACGTTGGGGTCCGCGCACCATCGACATCGACATCCTCGTGGATGGGGAATCGGTGATCGAGTGCGCGGGTCTGTCGGTGCCGCATCCCCGCATGGCGGAACGGACGTTTGTGCTCGTCCCGCTGGCCGAGATCGCTGCAGATATCCGCCTTCCGCATTGGAACAGGACCGTAGCATCCCTCCTCGGCGACCTTTGTCGGGATGGTCACACCGGTCCCAACCACCTCGCAACCGTTGGGGCGGACGTCGCTGGGATCCGCCGGTTTGCCCCAATACCGATCTGATTCGCCGTCACGGAACGAATCGCCTGTGGAGCGACCTTCGCCCGCACCACTCCAAGGACACCCCCATGAAGCGCCTGACTCTCGCCCTGTGCCTTTCGCTTGTGACCGCAGCCGCATTGGCCACGCCGGCGGCCGGACCGCGTCGACAGTCACCGCCTGCCCAAGTGCCTCCCGCGGCGACCCCTGAGGGCGGGGCAGCCCAAACGGTGGACCAGATCGCCGGCGAGATCCTCGGCCAGTTCGATGCCACCTCCCGAAGCGATGCGAGCATCGCGAAAGCCAACACCCTCATCGCCGAGATCGCCAAGGCGTACCGCGAGGTGCCCACCCTCACCGACACGATGACGCTGACGGTCCGCTCGCTGGACAATGTCTCGACTGAGACGTTTGCGGTGGCGCTCGGCAAGGGAACCGATGCCCGATTGGCGATGCCCGGCGTCACGATGCTCGCGCTCGATGGCCAAGTCACCGTCGTCGCCGACGAGCCTTCCGATCGGGCCTTGCGAGTCCCCATGAAGGGCGACCTCATGGCGACGCTCGCGGCGCTCCTTCCCAACTTCGGTACGCCGGTCACGATTCTCGACCTTCGGGCAGGGCGCCCGGTGACGACCGAAGGGTTGGGTCTGCTGGCCTTGCGATCGCCGCGCATCGCGGGGCTCAAGGAGGTCGGCGGGACAAGCACCCTGTTGGTCATGGGCGAGAACGGGGCGTCGATGGTCTCCGTCGACAGCGGGAGCAAGCTCTTCACCGCATCGCGCGTCCTCTTCGCGCCGCCCGACGCCCCCGCGGGATTCGTCATGGAGGTGACGGTGAGCCATCAGAGTGTCGTTGCCGATGCCGTCTCGGCGCCGCTCTCGGTGCACTTGGGCGATCGTCGCATCGTCACCTCCATTGAGGAGTACATGCCGACCATGCCGGTGATCGCTCCTGGCCAGGTGGTGCCGGCGTGGACGATGCGTTCCATCGATGGAACGACCGTCTCGCTCGCCGACCTGAAGGGGAGCGTGGTCGTCCTGGACTTCTGGGCCTCGTACTGTGCTCCCTGTAAGCGGGCGATGCCGTACATCGATGAGTTCGCGAAGTGGGCTGCGCAAAGCGGCAAGCCGATCCGCGTCTTCGCCGTGAACACGCTCGAGTCCGGCGATGCGGCGGCACGCGTCGCCGAGGCGAGCGGATGGTGGCATTCCCAGCGGTTCTCCTTCCCGTGCCTCATGGATATCGATGACGGCGTCTCGGAGAGCATGGGTATTCGAGTGCTTCCCACCACGCTCATCATCGGGCCCGATGGCGTCCTGAGCGCGATGCACCGCTCCTTCGACCCCGCACATCCCGGCCAAACCGTCGAGGCGCTGAAGGAGGCGGTCGAGAAGGCGCTGGCGCCGAAGTCCTGAGGCGTCGACGGAGGGCGGTCGCTCAAGATGTTGGGGCCGAGGAGCTCGAATAGGAAGCGAATCTGGCAAGGTCCGCGGCTTGAGCGATACACTTGCAACCAATGGCAGCGCCCCTCGACCCGCAGTCGGTGGGGCGGTGCCGATGCGCGGCAACGCACGCCCTTGCCTCGGAGAGGCTCATGTCCGTAGCACGCTCCTTCGTCCTACTGGGATCCTGGTTGGTCAGCACGCTCGCCTTCGGTGTAACGACTGTTGCATGGTCACAAGATCCCGCCGCTCCGAAGCCGCCTGCCGTCGGTGAAGAGAAGCCCGCTGAGCTGCCGCCCGCGGAAGAAGTGATTCCGACCGAACCGAATGCGGAGGCGAGCGCAGCATTCGCGGCGCTCCTCAAGGCTTACCGCGAGCGGCCGTCGCTTCGCGTGCGCGAGGAATCGGCGGTGGCGACAGCAAAAGACGGACAAGAGGGCGAGGCGGCCCCCCGTAAGGCCGAAATGATGTTCGCGCCTGGCCGCCGGTGCGTCTTCATGATGAATGGCTTTGAGCTGCGCTACAGCGGCGGAAAAGTATGGGCAACGCACGAATCGAATTCAGAGGTCTATCTCGAGGCTGGCGATGACGACTCGCCCTACTGGTCGATCCTGAGTGCCTTCATCGATCTTCCCTTCGTCTCGCTGGCGCTGCACCTTGGTGAGGATGCACCGGACGAAACGGTGATGCAGCTCCACCCGGCGACTCCGAACGTGATTCCCGCCCGAGTCACAACCAAGGTCGATGCGGACGGGAAGACGCGTCAGCATCTCCTCTTCCTCGCCCAAGGCGAGCGACTCGAATTGGTGATTGATCCGGCGACGATGCTGGTCACGTCAGCGGAAGCGAAGGTCACCGGTGGTGACGCCGTTCCTGCCGGTGGTGCCCTGACCTATCGAAGTGCGCTCGTCGCCGAGGTACCGCCGAAGCCCTTCGAGGAAGCGGCGTTTCGGATCGAACCGGGCAAGCGAACCAAGGTCGAGATGTTCCAGCAGCTTCGCAAGAAGGAAGCCGTGCGCGGCGATGCGGGCGGCGGAGCGTTGGTCGGCAAGCCAGCGCCGGACTTCAGTGCCGTGAGTTCGGTGGGCGGCTTCGTGAAAAGCGAGGACCTTCTGGGCCGCGTCGTCGTCCTCGACTTCTGGGCAAGCTGGTGTGGTCCCTGTCGTGTGGCCCTTCCCGAACTGGACAAGCTGGCGGCGTGGGCCAAAGCCGAGCAGCTTCCGGTGGTCATCTACCCCATCAACGTCTTCGAGCAGACCCAGGGCGAGGAACGGTTGCGACAGGTGGTGGCGACGCTTCAGTCGCTCAGGGTCTCGATTCCGACGCTGCTGGACGACAAGGACAAGGCCGCGACCGCGTTTGGCGTTCGGAGCATTCCCGTGAGCGTCGTCATTCGAGCGGACGGGATCGTCCACTCGCAGCACGTCGGCGTGAGCGAGGAGTACCTCAAGACCCTTCAGGCTGATGTGAAGGCTGCCCTTGAGGCCGGCGCAGGACGGAACGAGAGGGACGCGGCCGCCCCGGCGGAGGTCAATCCGGAAGAGGGCAAGCCGAAGCCCGAGCAGAACGATGCGGCCGCGGCGAAGTGACCGCTCGGGAGGGCTGGTAGGATGGCCACATCGGTTCGACGACTTCCGCTGAGCGAGGCGGGAGGGACCGTCCTGTCAGAGGTCTCGTATGGCATCACCCTCCGCTCCTCCGTTCAGTTCCGGCGATCCTGCTGCCCGGCCACCGCTGCCGCTTGAGGCCGAGATCTCGGGCGAAGACCTGAGCGGAACGCGAATCCTCCTCGTTGATGACAACCTTCAGAACCTGGAGTTGATGCAGGCCTATTTGGAAAGCCTGCCTTGCACGCTGGTCACGGCGAAGGACGGTTTGGAGGCGATCGCTTCGGTGGAACGCGATCGGCCCGACCTCATGCTGCTCGATGTGATGATGCCCCGGATGTCCGGCTTTGAAGTCTGCCAGAAGATCAAGTCCAACCCAGCTACCCGCGACATCGTGGTCATCATGGTGACCGCACTGCACGAGGTGGGGGATTACGAGCGGGCAGTTGAATCCGGCACCGATGACTTCCTCACCAAGCCCGTCAACAAACTGGAACTCGTCACACGGGTCCGAAGCCTGCTTCGGGTGAGCCTTCTGAAGCGAAAGCTCGATGCGCTCATGGATCGGCGCGATGACCGCCGTGGCGAAAGCGGCCGCTGAATGAGGTTGCGGTCGTCGCATCAGAGCGACACCATGGATTGTGGTGCGCTCAGGAGTGCGTCGAGCTTGCCGACGGCGACGTCGCTTGGTTCACATTCTTTTCATCCGGCGCGAAGTTCCTTGCCGACGTTGGGCCTGTCCACGCCCGCGTCCCGCCTGACGGGATGCTCGGGCCGAGCGACGGAGTGAGGCACCGGCGCGGGTGGATGGTCGGTGCCCACTCCCTCTTTCATCCAAACGGCCCACTGCTGGGGCGACCTCATGCGGTCGCCACTCCCCGTTTCAATCCGGCGGGGTGATCTCCCCGCGGTTCCGGGCTTTTCCCGGGGTGCCCCATGCCTTCAAAGAACGAGCTCATTGACAGCATCCGGCAGATCAACCGTAGCGCCGACCCTCAGTGGCTCGAGCGTTTCGAGGATCGGGCTCTCTTTGACTACCTCGAGCACCTTCAGATCCTGATGGAACCCCGGGGCCGGCAGAGCATCTGGCGCCGTCGAACAGAGATGGGGGCGGTGGTTGGCACTCGCCTGTGACGCGGGTTCGGGCGGTCGTCCGATCTTGACTTAGACGACGATCTAATCCACGCACGAGAAAGAAAGCGACACGCGCATCGACCCGGTCCGTCGAGGGAGGCGGACCGGGTGTCTTTTTGCTGGGACATTCAGGCGGAACCCAGTCAGGCGGAACCCAGTCAAGTGGAACCCAGTCAAGCAGTATCTAGTCCTGCACCACTCTCAGAGCGATCAGGTCTTGGACGTCGATGAGCCCGACGGGACGGCCTTCGGCGTCAACCACGGGAATCTCATCCAACCGACGCTCGCGAACCAGCCGCACTGCATCGCGCACCAGATGCTCGACAGTCAGGTGCTGCGGTTGGCGGGTCATGACATGGCGAATCGGTCCCGCCGGGTCCAGTTGCCCGGCAAGGAAGACGCGCCGCAGGTCACCGTCCGTGAAGATCCCGGAAAGGCGACCGGCAGGGTCGACGAGAACGGTCGCACCAGGTCGCCGCACGCCACCCGCCGTGGAGGTCGCCTCACCGATCGTGGCCGACTCGGGGACCACAGCGAGGTTGACTCCCACCCGAAATCGCATGATCTCGGTGACCGGCTTGAGTCCCACGCCGAGCATGCCGCCTGGATGATGCTTGTGGAAATCGTCGGCCGAGAAATTTCGCCGACGTGCGACCGCCAAGGCAAGGGCATCGCCGGCTGCGAGCATGGCGGTGGTGGAGGCGGTGGGAGCGAGTCCGCGCGGGCAGGCTTCGACGATATCACCTAAGTTCAGATGGACATCGCACTGTCGTGCAAGGCTCGACTCGGGCTTCGCGGAGATGCCGACCCGCGCCACGCCATCAGCCTTGAGGATCGAGGCCAGCGTGACGACCTCTTCGGTCTCCCCCGAGAACGAGAGAAGCAGGGCAACGTCATCCGGGCGGATCCTGCCCAGATCGCCATGAACCGCCTCGCTCGGATGGACCACATGGGACGGCTGTCCGAGGCTTGCCAGGGTCGCCGAGATCTTCGCGCCGACCAAGCCCGATTTGCCCATGCCTGAAACCACGACATGGCCCCGGCATCGTTCGATGAGGCCAATCGCAGCGTGCCAGGCGGCTGCATCGACGGTGCCAATTCGTTCCGCGAGCCGCTGGACCGCTTCGGCCTCGGCGACGATCGCGTCAACGAGGAACGAGCGTTCCGCGGCGAGGCGGTCGGGGGCAACGTTGGGAAGCTCACTGGCCATGTGTCGATTGTAGGGGAAGGCAGCGCCCGCACCGGCTGCTAGGCTACGCGGGATGTCTGGCGTCGCTACACCGAATGAAACTCCCGATAGCACTCCCTTGCAAGAGGAGCAGCGCGTGGAGCTAGTCGCGGGAACCACACCCGTGCCAGTGGTCACCTCGCCGCGCGAGCCGGTAAAGGAACCAGTCGACGACTACCAGGTTCGCCTCTCGAGCTTCCAAGGACCGCTGGATCTCCTGCTGTACCTGATTCGGCGGGCCGAAGTCGACATCCACGACATCCCGATCCACGAGATCACGGGCCAGTACTTCGCCTTCCTGAAGCAGCTTCGCCACATCGACATCGACTCTGCTGGCGAGTTCCTGGTGATGGCGGCAACCCTGATCGAGATCAAGTCGCGGACGCTTGCGCCGCAGCCCGAGGGGCAAGAGACCGGCCAGGAGTCGGCGGCCGCCGAGAGTCTCGACCCGCGGGCCGAGCTCGTCCAACAACTCCTTGCCTACCAGCGTTTCCGCAACGCCGCCGAGCAGTTGGATCGTCTGCGAGACGAGTATTCGAACCGATGGGCCGCACGCGTTCGGCACGGCGAGCTTCCCGCGTTCGAGGACGAGGACGAGCTTGAGATCGAGGATGCCCACATTCTCGACCTCTTTCAGACCTACGAGCGGATCATCAGCGCGATCGACCTCACTCGGCTCGGCGAGCACAAGGTCGCCTACGACGACACTCCCATCACGCTACACCAGACCGATCTCATCGATCGCCTCAAGCGCACGCCCGGGCGGAAGTTCACGCTGCGCTCGATTTTCGAAGGTCGATCACGCGGCGAGATGATCGGTCTCTTCCTTGCAACTCTCGAGCTTGCCCGTCAGCGGTCGATCCTCATCAGCCAGGATGAACTCACCTTGGAGATCGAGGTGGAACTCAACCCCGAAGACGATGGCGTCATGCACTTCGACGCGTCAGCTTCGCAGGGATCGCCGAACTGAGATGAGTGTTCAGACGACGCGAACACCACGATCGATGCGTCCGACGCGCACATCTTGTGGATAAGAATCGCTCGGAAAATGTGCCTAGGAATCGAGAGGTGCGTTTGTGGCGCGGTAGGTTCGCGTCATGTTCAGCGACGACGTGAAGAGACGGTCAGGTATGCTCGCGCCGACGGCCGCCGAGGCGGCGTCGCTCCTCGATTCTGTGATGCGGCAAGCCATGCTTGGGGCGGTCGGGAGCGACCGGGAGCCGGGCTGCGGAGCGCTCGTGCCGACATCACGATGGATGCCGACAAGCCATGGCCCGCCTGTGATAGCAAGATCCGTCGCGGTGGAGTCGCCCAGGGTGGTCGGCTCGCTGCACATGGCCGAAGGCCGAACTCGTTTGGATCACCTCTGGTGGGGGCAGACGCTCGAAGGACGAGCCCAGGCGCTTGCCGCCATCTTTGCGATCGACCTCCTGGTGCTTGTGGTGAGTGAGCACGTTCTCGCGATGGCGATCGTGACCCGCCCGGATCGGGCCATGACCTGGAGTGACAGGGAGGTGTTGGACCGTCTGGGGCGGGTTCGCCAATCCAGGAACCTGTTTGCCCACGCGGGCATGCCTTTCGCGAGAGGGACACCGAAGTCATCGGCGGAACTCAAGCGAGCTGGTCAGCTTGGTCGTGCTCGCCTTTCCTGCGACGTAGCGTTCCGGCGAGAGCTCATTCGTTGGGCATGGCATCGGCGATCCGTCGTGCGGCCAGCGCCAGAGCGATTCGGACGAGCTACCGTCCGGGCGAGCTCGAATCGATTGGATGACCCAAGCCTCGTCGCCGCTATCGGGATCGTCGGGCTCGAGTGTTCGGCATTGCGGGCGCGTTGGCTTGGATCAGCCGGCGGAAGTGGGCTGGGGCAGGGCACGAGGGATCCGCTCTTGTCGCGTGGCATGAGCCTTACCGACCTCTCGGCGTCGGCGCGGCTCCGGGATCTCACAGGCGAGTTGCGCCGTGCCGCGACGACGACGCTCGACGAGCGGCCCATCACGCGCGGCATTCGGTCTCTCATCGGGCAGGAGCGGTTTGACCACATGCAACGAAGCGCTGTCGAGGCGGTCGACGCATGGGAGGAGGGACGTTCTCGATGAAAGTGAACACCGTCCAGCGGGGCGCGGAGCACATGTCGACGGCGCTGATGACCACAGACCATGCCGGCAGACATGGCTTTGCAGCCCGTGGCGAAAGTCATTCAGGCTGCGGACGAGCAGAAGGGCAGATTCCATCGTCGGCGCAACTCGCTCGTATCGCTGTGGATACTGCTTCGTTGCACCTCCTCCTTCAACATGGGGGACTCTGCCCTTCTGCTCTTTCTCGCTCTGCGAAGCACTTCCGCCACGGGCTGTTAACCCCGGGCCTCAAGCAGCCGATTGGTCGAATGCACATTGTCGCGGACGATCGCCAGCAGTTCGTCGAGGTCGCGTTGGACGGCGATGCGGTGGTCAGGGTCATCCAAGCTCGGCAGGTTCACCCGGACATTCCACGCAGCAGCACGAGCGGCGCATCCGGCCAGATCGGCGGCGATCGCGAGGTCGCTATCGAGATGCTTTGCGGTCTGCCCGGCCAGCGATCGGCAGCGCTCACTCAAATCAGCCGCAAGACGCACAATCAACTGCGGCGCGGTGATCGCACCAGTCACCGCCTGGGCCCAGTGAGCGACTCGCTCCGGGTCGTCGGCCGGCTTGCGCCAGAGGGCGTTAAGTTCGGAATAGGCTTCGGCATCGGCTCGGGCGGCTGCAAGGCTCGCGTCGATCTGGGTGCGAAGCGATTGGAGGAGCGAGTCGACTTCAGGTTCGACGGCAGCGAAGGACGCCTTGCCACGCGAGTACTCGACCACCATGGCAACGAGCGAGGCCGCATGGGCCGCGGTGACGCCGGCGACGGCGCCTCCACCGGGTGTCGGCGTCTTGGCGCTCAGCGCCGTGCAGAAGTCGCGCACGGTCATCTGCCCGATGTCAGGAACCATCGTGGGTCGTACCGTGCCGGACGAACTGGCGGGTCCCTTCGTATTCAAGCTGTTCGCACCTCCGCGCCGACCCGCTCCCGAAGAGCGGCAACGACTGCATTCACTTGGGCGTCGACTTCTTCGCTCCGCAGCGTACGCTCCTGGCTTCGGAAGATCATCCGCATCGTGACAGACTTTCGGCCCTCCCCAACCTGCTTCCCACGATACGTGGCCACATGGCTGGTGCTCTCATGGTGGTGGAGGGCAAGGCCGTTGACCAGCTCGCTGAGGGATTGCCACGAGGCGCCTTCCGCGACAATCGCCGAGACATCTCGGTCGATGGCGGGGAACGCAGGCATCGCAGCCGCACCGGTGTCCGGCGGATACGAGGCGAAGAGGTCCGACAAGGCCAGCTCGGCGCCGGCAAGGGGTCGATCCAGACCGAATTGGGCGAGGATTGCGGGGGCAAGGAGGCCAATGGTCCCGATGTCTTTCCGGCCACCGTTGGAATCGTTGAGGATCACGCGTCCAGCGGGAGCGAACCAAGGCAATTGCTCTGCGGTCGCTTCGACGGGCGTAACGGAAATGGTCGCCCGCGGACCTCCGAGCAACCGTGCGATCCGTTCCACGATGCCTCGACAACGCCGGTAGCAGGCGTCCCGCTCGGCAGGCGTCGCGCCGGTGCCGTCAACCAGCATGGCGAACGCCGATGTCTCGGTGTGACGGTCTCCTCGCAGGTGGAAATGCGACGCGCATTCGAAGAGATCCAACGAGGCCAACCCGTTGTCGAGGTTGTGTCGCCTGACCCGGAGCAGGCTCGGCAGGATGCTGGGGCGAAGCGTCGGTTCACCGCCGGCTCGCTCGTCATCAACCGCGAGCGTGGAGGCGTGGAGGCCAGCACCGCCGCCGGACTCCGGCGTCGGCACAAACGGAACGGCCATCGCATCGGCGATCAGGGTGTGGGTGACGCACTCGACAAGGCCCAGGCCCGCAAGCAGGTCCTTGGTGGCGCGGGCCGCTGCCACATGGGGTTGGATCGGGGCGACCCGGATCGGAATCGAATCAGCAACATGAATGTGCTTCAGACCATGCGTTCGACAGACCTCTTCGATGAGGTCGATCTCCCGTTCGACGTCCAGGCGACGAGGTGGAATCGTGCACTCGATGACCGCGTTGTCGTCAGCGCCGCTGCCGCCATCAGTAGCACCGGCAGCAGGGGCGACCACCCGTGGTGCGAATCCAAGAGCATCCAGCCGTGTGACCATCGTGTCGGTTGGCAATGGGATGCCGAGCACCTGGCGACATCGCGCGGCCCGCATGGTGATGCGGACTGGTGCGGGGATCGGCTGTCCGGCGCTGACTACGCCCTCACAAAGCGACCCGCCGGCGAGAGTGAGAATCAGTTCGACCAGTCGTTCGGCCGCTGGATTCACCTCAGCGGGATGGACGCCCCGCTCGAAGCGATATGAGGAGTCGCTACTTATTCGGAGAGCACGTGAGGTGGCCCGTACCGCAACGGGATTGAACGTCGCGGCTTCCAGAAGTATGTCGCGCGTCGATTCCCTCACCGCAGTCAGGGCACCCCCCTTCACTCCAGCGATTGCGACGGCTCGTTCGGCGTCAGCGATGACGAGGTCACTCGTGCGGAGGGCGACCTCGCTGGCCCCCTCACCGATGGGCAGGAACCGCTCATTGGCGTGAGCGGGCCGGATCCGGATCTCGCTCCCCTTGAGCAAGGCAAGGTCGAAGACGTGCGTTGGCTGACCCAACTCGAAAAGGACGAAGTTGGTCGCGTCGACCAGGTTGTTGCGCGGGACCAGCCCCATCGCAACCAACCGCCGCTGGAGCCAATCGGGGCTCGGCTTGACGGTCACGCCGCGAATGACGCGGGCGGTATAGAGCGGACAGAGATCAGGTCGCTCGTTGGTCACCCGGACCAACGACGAGGCACTTGGGCCGGTCGCCTTGGCGTTGGTGAAACGGGTGACGAGTTTGCGTCCGCTGACCGCGCAGATTTCACGGGCGAATCCAACGTGACAAAGACAGTCGCCTCGATTGCTGGTGATCTCGATCTCCTGCCATGGCTCGCCGTTGTCGGCGACACCGGCACCGTCGAGCGGGAAGCCCGCATTGGTGAGGATCTCGGCCTGTTCGGAGGCCGTTGCGTGAGGGTCGAGATAATCGTTGAGCCAGGAGACGCTTGTTCGCATCGGCGGAGGGGGAGGAAAGTGGGAGGCGATCAGAAGGAGGCGTTTGCAGCGGCCGAGGACGGGGGACAGAAAGGGTAGCCCGTTTCGTTGAACCCCCAGCTATCTCCGCCCAAGGACCTCGGTCCGCTGCTGCTACGAACAGGCGTTGGAAGAGAAGTTTCGCTGGCGTTGGTCCGAGATGCTGTACCGGTCCAGCGAAGGGGCTCGAGGTCGGGGGAGGGATCCCAAAATGGCCAACGCACCTTCGCCACCGATGACAACTCGTTCAAGGAAGACCACAACCGATGCCTATGCTCACGGAGAGGAACGATCGTCCACCTCCAGTAAGAGCCAGGAGCCGAGTTGGGGCCAACTCCACGTAGCGTACCGGAGGCCGGACCGGGACGCAGCGACATTGGACCGACCCCTGGTTTTCCTGCGGTTCAAAGCGAACTCGATTGGAGGTCCGGGGTTCAGACGATGCTTCGGTCGAACCCGGTGTTCGATCCCCGGGCAAGCTCACCGCCGTTGGAACGGGTGGATAGTGAGCTGATGCCTCCTTGCTCCGAGGCCGGGCTTCATCGGCTGGATGCGAGCCGCCAATCGATGGCCAACTCGGTTGGGACGACGAGAAGGGGGTGCTGACGCACCCTGGGCTCTGGGCTGTTTGCGTTCAACGGCACATCAGAATGTTGCCGCTCGGCTCGGCCCGGTCGATGCGTTCCTTTGGTGGCATTCCAATCTGGTCGGAGCGACCCGTTCGGATTAGGTCGAGCCGTCGTAAAGAGGGCCAGCGGGTCATGAGTCGAACCATCAGCCTCGATCGCTTTCGAAGGGCTTCAGCCTCGGCCCTCAGACGTACCTTCCTTCCATAGGCAGCCGGACCTTCGGGGGTGACCTGCTAGGGGCGATCGGCACGCCTTGGGTTGCTTCGGGCACTGGTTCGATCGCCCGACGGATTGAGGCAACTCAAGGGCGGCCCAACGACCGCGAACCGGCCCTTCGTGCTACCTTCTTGCCATGCAATCTCCTTCGGTCTCAAGCCAGGCGCCGCACGATGATCCATCTTGGCACTCTGGTCCGACGATCGGTGGCCCGATTTGCCGTGGGCTCCTCGCTCGTGCCTGGTTGGTCAGCATCCCTCTGATGGGCGTCGCGGGCTGTGCATCGACTCCTTCCGATCGTCACGAGAGCCCATTCGAGGCAGCGGCGGACTCCGCCGACATGAGCGACAAAGCCCCATCAGCGACCGCAATGGCTTCCGGTTCCCCGGCGAGCAACCCGGTCGTCGTCAATCCGCCGAACACGGACTCCGCGGCCACGCCCGACAGGTTCGATGTACTTGGCAACGTTCCGGATGATTTCACGATCGACCTCACGATCCTGCCAGGAGTTGACGCGAGGAAGCACTCCGAAGCACACCTGGCTCAAGGCAAGTACATCCTCTTCCCGGATGGCTCGCTTCACGGTGACCGTGGACGAGGCCTCGGTTTCCTCACACGCCCGGCGCGTGCGAGAACGCTAAGCCGTGAGGCGATGAGTGATCTATGGCTTCTTCTCCAACAAACGGGGTTCGACGCCCGAGAGACGCCTTCCGATTCGAATGTTGGCGAAGGCCTCGGCACTGAGTCCATAGCCGTCGCGACGGCGCAAACGGCGACGCAAGGCGCCTTCAGTGGGAATCCGGCGCTGCTTGCCCCGGGGCCAACCGAGGTCCTCACAATCCTCTCGGTTCGGAGTGGCGGCAACGCAACGACGTACCTCCGTCGCACCTCGGCTGAACTTCCAGATCCCGCACTGACTCGCGTCGTTCGGGCGATCGCGGGTCTGGCTTGGGCGAGCGACGTGTCATCCGACGGGACGGACATTCAGCCGATTCGCTACGACTTTGGTCCGGACCCCTACCTTCGGTATCGGCAGGTGACAACAATCCCGTCGCTCCCAAAGAGGGAAGCCGACCCGACTCCGGTTGCTCGTTGAATCCCTGCGATGCTCGGAAGTGCTTGTCATGAGCCCGACCCTCCGTGCGGCGAAGAAACAGGGCGGCAAGAACAGCTCTCTCACCGACTCGGCGGCAGTCCGGTGACGACGGTGCAGCTCTTCGCGGGTTCTTTCATCGAGGTGTAAGGCGCCTCGTGTGATACCAATCTCGGAATGCCCCCGCGCGTTCGGGTTTCGCCAAGTGGCTGTCGCGCCAGAAGGAGTGTGCGCCCAGAGGGCGCCACGGACGGCTTGGATGGGTATGACATGCGAGGAATCGGGTCAAGGCGCCGGCCAAAGGGGTAGGGTCAGCTCATGGAGTGGCCAGAGATTCGCGAGCAGTACGGCGCGACACGTTCGCTGCTCGCATGGAGCCGCGACGAACCCTAACAGCCCGTGGCAAAAGTCATTCGGGCTGCGAAAGGGCAGAAAGGCAGATTCCTTCGTCGGCGCAACTCGCTCGAATCGCTGCGGATACTGCTTCGTCGCACTTCCTCGGACTCTGCCTTTCTGCTCATCCTCGCTCTCCGAAGCACTTTCACCACGAGCTGCTAAGGGCCGAATCGATGAGGCGCGGCAGCGCCGCCCGACGCCAACAGCGCCGCCGCAATGGAATCGAGTTTCTGGGGCACCTCACTCATTCGACCCAACGGATTGCAACCGCGGCGGGCCCCATTCTGCCGATCCCAATCAGGGGAAGGGCTCGGTACCACACGGCTCAAACGGGTCGTCTCGCTGTGATGACGGCACGAAGGGCGGGAGCCCACAGCGGTATTGATGCTCTCAACGGCCACCGCCGATCGGCTTCGGCTCTGGAGGTTCCGTGGGCGCCGAGCCAGTTCCGGAATCGTCGCGGCGGTGCCGAGCGCGGACAGCGAGCTGGCCGTCCGCGATCCGTCGACGTACTTCAGCTGGAGGCGTTTCGACGGCGTCGCCCGGTGATCCTGTGCATCGTATGGCAGAGGGGGTACACATGATCGGATCTTTCCTCCTCGTGAAGCTCTCCATGATCGCTCACCACATTCGAAGGCACGTCGCAATGGAAGGCGCGGTCGAGCCCGAGCTCATCGCTCATCGCTGGTCGAGCGACGGCCAGGCTGTTGCTGAGAACCAGGGGAGGTGGCGAGGACGGAACATTACCGATTGCGCGATTTGGGCGGATCGCTGGTGTTCTCAAGGGCGAGGAGCTCTCGCTCGATCTCGCCATAAAGTTCGGCGACCCAAGAGGGCGCGCCGCTCGGGATCGAAGCGGCGGCGACATCCGCCGTTGGAGTCGTGACGAGCTTGGTTCGCTCTACGCCAACCGCTGCGACTAGCGAGAAAAGCTCCTCAATCACGGGATCTCCCATAGCAAGGCAGCCGGTCGATGCGTTCCCGCCGTGGATCATGATGTCTCCCCCAAGATCTGTGCGCCCGTCGCGCTGCGCCCAGCGCCGATCGGATGCGTTGGGATAGTCCACTCGAAGGGCCAGATGGAATCGCGAGTTCGGATTGAGCGATTCGATCCCATAGATCCCTTCCGGAACTTGGCCATCTCCGGCGTACCGCTTCGGTCCGCTGGTGCCACTCGCCCCCAGGATGGGGAATTCGGCGACCAGACGAAGGGAGGAAGGTGGGCCGCCATACACAAGGAGCAACCGAACATCCTTGATGGCGACAAGCGTCACGGTCTCGGGAGGAAACGGCAACCCCGCCCGAGCGCATCGATCGCGGATGCGCTGGGTGGCGATCGAGAGTTCGCCGAGGCGATCCTCAATCGAGGCGCGTCCATGCATCCGTGTGTACGCCGCCCAAGCGAGCGAACGACCGCTTTGGGTTGCGAGGGTCGCCATCATCGCGATAGCGAGCAGAAACGTCGCGGCGATGATGACTCGGGAAAAGCGAAGGTACATCACGCAAGTCCAACGGTCGTGACAACGCTCAAGGGCGAGCGGAGTGAAGCGAAGCGGCTTCAAGTGTTGCACAGGATGCTAACGCGCTGCTTCTTCGGCGCGGCCCAACGATCGCTCGGCGACAAGGGGCCGAGCAAGGGTCGCTCAGAGCCGATCGAGTATGGGACGGCTTAGACGACCGGAGGTGCGACCGCGGCAGTAGTTGGTCCCTCGTTGAAGCGTGTTGCGTGGCCATTGGCGAGATCCTCTCGGCGCATGCCCCGTCCTGATGCCCCGTCCTGATGCCCCGTTCTGACGCCCCAATCCTGACGCCCCAGTCTTGATCCACCGGCCTCGAAGCCCTCATCTCGATGCCCGCGCCCTGAAGCCCCGTCTTGCGTTTCGCATCGCGTTGTTTCCGTGCCCGCGTCCTTTGAATCGACTTCCGGCTCGACCGCCAGATCGTCACTCCTTCCGGCCCGGTTGGAGAGCGTGAAGGGTGCCAAAGAGAAGTCCTGCCTCAGCAGGGGCGACTCAATCGAGGGCAGGGAAGCTCGCGTCGCGATTCGAACTTCGATCGCACGAAGTCGCGATTCAATCGAGGCGGACGTCGCGGCGCGGATCAACGCCAAGGAGATGTCGAACGAAGAAGTCAGCCCGCCGCCGCCGGCCGTAGTCGCTCTCACCGGCTCCATGGCCCATGCCCGGAAGGACCACAAGTTCGAAGTCCTTGTCCGCTCGGACGAGCGCGTCCACAACCTGCATCGTCGATGCGGGGTCGACGTTCCGGTCCAACTCGCCGACGGTGAGAAGGAGCTTTCCGTTCAGCTTCCCGGCATCGACGACATTCGAGCTTGCGGCGTAGCTCTCGTCGACGGGCCAGCCCATCCACAGTTCGTTCCACCAGATCTTGTCCATGCGGTTGTCGTGGCACCCGCAGTCGGCAGCCGCAGCCGAATAGAGATCGCCATGGTCCAGCACCGCACGCATGGCGTTTTGCCCGCCTGCCGATCCGCCGTAGATACCGACGCGACTGGCGTCACACTCCGGATGGGCTGCTGCCAGCGACTTGATCCAACGGACACGATCGGGGAAGCCGCCGTCTTTCAGGTTCTTCCAGCAGACGTCGTGAAACGCCTTGCTTCGGTTCGACGTTCCCATGCCGTCGATCTGAACCACGGCAAAACCGAGTTCAGCGAGTTCCCGCTGGCCATGCCAGGCGCTGAAGGACTTCGGCACAAACGAGTCCTGCGGGCCGGCGTAGATGCACTCGATGATGGGAAGGCGCGCGGGCATGGAGTCACTCGCTCGCTGCGAACGGCCAAGGCCGGATGGAGCTTCCTGCGTCATGGCAGCATTTGTCTCGGTCCTTCGCAACACCGTTGGGCGCCAGACGACGCCCCAAATGTCGGTGGTGTCGTCGCGGCCTTTGGCGACGAATCGCTGCGGTGGAATCCAACCCTTGTCGAGTAGCCCGTCCCAGTTGGCCCGCTCAAGTTCCATCACAAGGGTGCCGTCGACGGCCCGGCGCAGTTCGGTGACGGGAGGCAGGTCGACCCGCGACCAGCGATCGAGGAAGTGCGTTCCGTCCGGAGACCACTCGATCGAATGCGTGCCATCCCCCTCCGTCAGCATGGTGACGTGGTTCCCGATGGCCCTCGACGTTGCCGTGCCGCCCGCTTGAGGTGAACCGCCATCAAGGGAAACGCGAGCATAGTGGACGTGATAGGGATCCTGCTTCGGATCGATACCCGAGACACGTACGAGAACCGATCGGTTTTCGCGGTCGAGCCGCTCGACTCCGCGTACCACCCACGATCCCTTGGTGACCTGCGTCTTCACTTCGCCTGTATGAGCGTCGATCAGGTAGAGGTGATTCCAACCGTCTCGCTCGGACATCCAGAGGATCTCGGCGGTCTCGGGCAATCGTTCGAAGGAGAGCTTCCCCGCAAAATCGAAGAAGGTGCTCGGTTCCTCGTTCACCGCGGCAGTCGCAGCGCCAGTGGCGGCATCGACCCGGATCACCCGGACGACGCGGTGACCTCGTTCGATGTAGAGGAAGCTGAAGCTGCGTCCATCGGGCGCCCATTCGAGATGGTCGATGGACCATGGCTGGGGAAAGAGCCGTGCCGAGTTGGGCCCGGCTTCGGGCCCGGTCTCGGCGCCGTTCAGCACCCGCGCGTCATTGACCCTGATCAAGATCGGCCAACTCTGTTCGATCCGATCACCGGGCTTCAGGTAGTCGAATGTGTGCAGTCGAGGCTGGCCCTCGGATGGGGGCGAACTCTCGATCAGGTGAACCGCGTGCCGTTGGGCAGGGGTGCGCCGCGTGACAACGACGTGGGAGCGGTCAGGAGACCAGTACACGGGCTCGCCGTAGAAGCGGTCCGCAGTTCCATCATTTGTGCGAAGAAGGACAGCGCCATCGGAGGCAATGAGCTCGAGGTTGTGTTGGACGAACCGGCACCGTGCCTGGCCCGGGGCGTTCGACGATGCACGGGTGGCTTCCGATCCGGCGCCTCGGGAATCCTGGTGCCGCGCGCCTTCCGAAGACACGAGAGAGTTGCCCGCAGGATGAACGGACTTCTCCCCTGAAGCCCCTTCTGAAGCCTCCTCTGCGTCATCGCGCGGGATCGACACGACGCAGGAAAAGTCCGGCGCGAGCAAAGAGCCAATACGATCGCCGCTCGCGTCGAAGACCGCCCATGCATGGCCCGCGAATGTCTGCTGATCGAGTTCGCTTCCCGGATCAGCGCGGCCGTAGTCCCGTCGCGCTCCGTCGGCGTCAATCCACGCCAGAGTGACAGGGGTCCGACGGTGATTGACGAATCGCAGATGGATCGAGGGCCCCGCTCGCCTCCGGCTGCGAATCTCGTCGTGTACGAGTTGGCACTCGAATCGAGCGAGATCGGCCGGCTGCGGTTCGACCAGCCGTTCTCCTTCAGGGCCTTTCCGCCATCGATAGGGTCCGGCGCCCCGAACGAGGAGGATGAGATCGTCGCCGTCGACATCGATGCGTTCAATCGGCAACATGGTCGCCTCCACTGGCCGGCCAAGGCGGTGTGTGAGCGAAGCGGCGACGAGCGAGTGATCGAAGAGCGGCTGCTTGGTTCCCTTCGCGGCATCCACGTAAACGAATGCGGTCTCCTGGTTGCCGACGCCCACGTTGACGCGATACCAGAGCCGGCTGCCGTCGATCCAATGAGCATCCACGCGATCCCGAGTCACGAGATTCTGGATCTGGCTCGGGAGGCTTGCAGCGCGAGCGTAGTCATCGGCTGTGCCCCCGACTGCTGGGCGGCGATCGTCGCTGTTTCCGTTGTTCGAGAGGTCAACGGTGCGCGTGCCGCCTCCAACCGCCGCAGGAACGGCGATCTTCGCCATGTCGGTATCAGCAGCGGTAGGTCGGCCATGCAATCCGAGGCAAATCCAAGAGGCCAGGAGCAGGCCGCACTTCCATCGTCGCATCATGCTGGGATTCTCCTCGACATCGAGCGTGAGATCGTCCGGCGGTGGCTAGTCTCGTGCGCAGCCCAAATGACTTTCGCAACGGGCTGCTAGCACTACAGCGCCCCTTAGGTTCGTTGCGAGGGCGAGCGGGGCCTTTGCTGGCCCAATTCCAAGGTGGAAGATGCGCCGATTTCGCCTCGAAGGTGTATCCGCAGCGATACATCGAGAGGCGAAATCAAGCATCGACGCAGCCAGCGAAGGCCTCCGCCCGGCCGTAGCAGAAGCTAAGGGGCGTTGTAGTGCTAGCCGAGCAGGGCCAGTGTCTTCAAGACGCTCCAGCGGTGGGCGGCGATCCGCAGGAGACCCTCTCCGGGAATCCACGGAGGAGCCGCCTGACGGAGAGCTTGGTGAATCGGCTAAGGGACCTGCAACCAGGTCGGTGGCGAGAATCGGCCTTGAGGTCGGGACAGGAGCCCGTGACCCGTGAAGCCTGAAGGCGACCTGCAAGGCGATCGTGGCAGTCGTGCCAACGCACGCGTCCTGCCTGAAGTCCCTACGGGCCCATCCATGGAGCTTCTCAGCGGGCGCCCAGCCATTCGGGTTCACTGAGACGAAGCCGGGAGCCGAGCGGCACCAGACTTGTCCGCCCGTCGATTGGTCAATGCCCGCTCTCAGGGCGCACTCGACCTCCGACGAGCGCGACGCCTAGCAAGCCGCTCTCGATCCCCGCTTGTTCGCAACCCAGCCAGAGCCTCGATCGACTCAGAACGGGATGTCCTCTTCCTCGACTGGCTGGTGCGTGCCCTGGCCGCGGTTCCCCGAAGCTCGAGTGCTTGGAGCGTACTCGCGGTTGCCCGAGGACCGTCCGCCGCCACCGCCGCCGCCACCACCGTCGCCGCCGCCACGTGACTCGACGAACTCGAAGCCTTCAATCACGACGCGGAGCTTTGACTGCTTCTTGCCGTCCTTGTCTTCCCACTGATCGAGCTTCAGCCGGCCTTCCACGAAGATGGGTTTGCCCTTGCCGAAGTATTGGTGAATCACCTCTGCGGTGCGTCCCCAGGCTTCGCAGTCGACGAAGGTCACGTCCTCGCGATCCTCGCCTTCCTTGGTCTTGTAACGGCGGTTGACGGCGAGACCGATGGTCGCGACAGCTTGATTGCTCGCAGTGTGCTTGAGCTCAATGTCGCGAGTGATGTTCCCCATCAGGAGAACCTTGTTGTAGTTGGGCATGTGAGTGAATGCCTGTCTGTTGTCGCCTGAGCTCCCCCGAGCATGCTCGATGGGATGGCGTGCCTCAACTGACGGTCGTCATGACTTGAGCCCAGTGCCCAAACGATGACCGTCTCGGTCCCGACGGGTGCGGCCGACGGTTGCGAGGATGGTAGCAACGCCCGGAAGCGACTCGCCGAATCTGGCGGAATTTCTCGATGAATTTCGATTGTGGACAACCTGGATGGTCGCGGCCACGCGACGCGTCCCCGCACACAAACAAACAGCCGCCCGCGATGTTCGCGGGCGGCTGTTCTGATTCCTCGGGCAGCCGATTAGGCGTCTGAGGTGGCGACGGGGGCGGCGGGAGCCGCGGCGCCGGCAGCAGCGGGTGCCGCTCCGCGGAGCTTGATCTCGTCGGCGATCTGCTGTCGGCCTTCGTGGCCGGCGATCTCCTCGGCGGGGACGTGGTCGGCGCGGGTGATGAGGGAGCGGAGCATGCGCTCGCTCAGTCGGCAGTCGCGTTCCATTCCGGCGAGGGACTGCGTCTTCGCCTTGAAGTAGGCGAGGAAGTAGACGCCACGCTTGTTGCCGTGGATGTCGTAGGCGAGGCGACGCTCATCCCACTTGCGGAGGGCGATGATCTCGGCTCCGCCGCGTTGGAGGATGTCGGTGATGTGGTCAACGCTTCCCTGGAGGTCGGAGGTGGCCGACTGCGGGAAAAGGAACATGCCTTCGTAGGTCTGGATTCGGGTATCGATTTCGGACATGGTGGTCTCGTCTTTCGTGGTTGGCGTGAGTGATGCGTTCACGGCGCCTTGCGGTCCCCCTCCGCGTCGCTGGCCTGTTGGCCCGCTTGGCGGATAGGGGAGGGTCGCGCGGTCGTCGATTGCTTCGGGGCCGTTGCCGGCCCGTCGGCGGACTTCGCGGTGCGGGATGCGTCGCGAACGGTGTTGAAACGGTTCATCGCCGTCGTGATGCCTGATGTCACCCAGCAGAGGGCGGCCTGCACCGCCTGCTCGATGGCTTCCTCGACGGGAGCCTGCTGCTCCGGCCGGAATCGTCCGAGGACATAGTCCTTCTGCGGCACCTGACCCGGCGCGTCAATGCCTATGCGGCATCGGGCGTAGACGTTGGTGCCCAGCTTCTGCTCGACGTCGGCGAGGCCGTTGTGACCCCCGGCCGAACCGTCCGGCCGAAGGCGGATGGCTCCGCACGGCAGGGCGATGTCGTCGACGATCACAAGCAGATCCCTGGTCGGATCGAGCTTGAAGAAGCGGATGGCTTCCGAGACGGATTGCCCTGACCGGTTCATGAAGGTCAGGGGCTTGATGAGGAGGACCTTCTCGGGCGCGTCCGCGCCACGCAACTCGGTCTCGAGCGACATGCCGCTGAAGCGCGACTTGGCGATCGAATTCGCCGGATCCACGGTTCGGCGGGCCAGGCGATCGATCGCCTCGAACCCGACGTTGTGCCGGGTCCGATCGTATTCGAGTCCTGGGTTGCCGAGTCCGACGATCAGTTTCATGGCGATTGGCCGTTGCAGTGCGGGGACGGTTGGATTGCCCGAGGCGGTTCGGCCTCAGGCGGCGAGTGAACGAGTCGTTAGGCCTTCTTCTCCTCGCCGGCCTTCTCGTCCTTCTTTTCCTTGATGACTTCCGGCTGGGTGGTGGCTTCGGCGGTCGTGGCCTCGGCCGTCGTGACGACTTCCTGGACGGTCTGGATTCGGCAGATGATGTGATCGGCCGGAAGCGACGGGGTCACGCCCTGGGGGAGCTTGACGTCGCCGAGGCTGAGGGTCATGCCGTGCATCACCAGCGAGAGGTCGACGCGGACCTCCTCGGGGATGTCGCGCACCTTGCAGCGGACCTCGAGCTGGGCCAGATCGTGGGTCACGATGTTGCCGGCCTTCTTGGCCATCTCGGGCGTGCCGACGAAGTGGAGGGCGACATTGACGGTGACGATCTCGTCCAGGTTGACGCGGGCGAGATCGACGTGGATCACGTTGTCGCCGAGGTAACCGAACTGCAGGTCCTTGACGAGGCAGGTGTCGGTGGCGCCGCCTTCGACGCGGACGTTGACGACGTGCGAGCCGTGCTTCAGGGCGGTGAGCATCGCCTTCTCATTGATGGTCACGGACATCGGCGCCGCGCCGTGTCCGTAGATCACCGCGGGCAGCAGGCCGGCGGCTCGCTCACGCTTGGCGAAGCGCGAGCCGAGTCGGTCTCGCTTCTTCGCGTCGAGGGTGGGGGTCTCATGCGACATGGGTACTCTCCAGATGAAAACGCGTAATGGACAACGTGTGAACGGGGGAAGGCGGGACGACTAACGCTTCGTCCCGATGCCGGTGCGGAACATGGCCGACACCGATTGGTCATGGTGAATGCGATGGACGGCGTCGCCGAGAAGCTTCGCGGTCGAGAGGGTGACGAGCTTGTCGCGGAGGGGAGCGACCCGCTCGCCGCCGGGAATCGTGTCGGTGACGACGACCCGCGTGATCGGGCTGTCGTTGAGGCGCTGCATGGCCAGTCCGACCAGGACGGCATGGGTCGCGGTGGTGATGACGTCGGTGGCGCCCTCCT
The DNA here is from genome assembly GCA_016795065.1 of Phycisphaerae bacterium. GTDB lineage: Bacteria > Planctomycetota > Phycisphaerae > Phycisphaerales > SM1A02 > JAEUIT01. The sequence continues at coordinate 11,612 of JAEUIU010000038.1, read as the reverse complement.
CCATCACGACGCGGGCCGCCTCGCAGACCGTGCCGGCGGTCGAGATCATGTCGTCGAACATGAGGACCGTGCGGCCCTTCACGTCGCCGATCAGGTTCTTGATGACCACCTGCGAGCCCGACTGCCGGCGCTTGTCGATGATGGCCAGGTCGGTGCCCAGGACGTTGGCGTACATGTTGGCGACCTTGACGTTTCCCACGTCAGGGCTGACCACGATGATCTCGCCTAACGTTTCGCGCAGCCGGAGGAAGTAGTCGCTGATGACCGGCGACGCCGAGAGGTGGTCGACCGGAATGTCGAAGAAGCCCTGGATCTGGGCGGCGTGCAGGTCCATGCAGAGGACGCGATCGGCCCCGGCCGTGGCGATGAGGTTGGCGACCATCTTCGCCGTGATCGGCACGCGGCCCTCGTCCTTGCGGTCCTGGCGGGCGTAGCCGTAGTAGGGGATCACCGCGGTGATGCGCTTCGCGCTGGCCCGCCTCAGGCAGTCGATGAAGGTCAGCAGCTCCATCAGGTTGTCGTTGACCGGCTCGCAGGTCGACTGGACCACGAAGCAGTCGCGACCGCGGACGTCCTCGTCGATCTTGACGAAGACCTCGCCGTCGGGAAACCGGGTGGGCTTGCCGAGCCCCAGGGGCAGCTCGAGGTGGGCACACATCGCTTCCGCGAGGATGCGGCCGGACGTGCCGGCGAAGATCTTGAGGTGCTCTCGGTCACCAGCACTCATGCGTATCTCCCGCGGGCGATGTCGGGGGCCACGGCCGGAGTCCGGCCGAGCAGGATGCGATCGACTTCGGCAAGCTGCTCTGGGGTGTTCACGCTCAACACATCCTCGGCGGGCACGGCGTCGACCACGGCGACACGCTTGCCCTCCTTGAGGAGGAGCTCGAACACGTCGGTGATGTAGTACTCGCCGCTGGCGTTCTTGTTGTCGACCCGCGAAAGGGCGTTGAAGAGGTCGCCGACGCGGAAGCAGTAGTACGAGGGGTTGACCTCGCGAATCCGAAGCTGCTCCGGTGACGCGTCCTTCTGCTCGACGATCCGGAGGAAGTCGCCCTTGGCGTCGCGCTCGATGCGGCCATAGCCGGTCGGTTCGTCAATCACGCTGGTGGCTAACGTGGCGCTCGCCCCGCTCCTGCGGTGCGTCTCAAGAAGCGTCGTGAGCGTCCGCGGGCGGATGAGCGGACCGTCGCCGCACAGGACGAAGACGTCGTCGTTGGCCCGGGCTGGCATGAAGTGCGGGCGGGCCTGGTCGACCGCGTGCCCGGTGCCGAGTTGCGGCAACTGCATCGCAAAGCGGATGCTTGCGTCCTGATCGAATGCGGTCCGGACGAGCTCCGCGCCGTGGCCGATGATCAGCGTCGTCGAGTCGACGCCGGCGGCCTTCGCCGCGTCTACCACCCATCGGACCATCGGATGGCCGCAGGCCTCGTGCATCACCTTCGGCAGGTCGCTCTTCATGCGCGTGCCCTTGCCGGCTGCCATGATGATCGCGCCGACCGCACGCTGACTCGATGCTGATGAACTCGTTGTCGGATTCGTAGTCACAGGAACCGTTCTGGAACGCAGGTGCGTTCGAAGGCGCGAGGCCTTGGGTTCCGGCGCGGTCCCCGCGTCAGGAGGGTTCTCCTGACGGCGGGGTAAGTAGCTGGCCCGCATGGATTCGAACCATGACAGTCTGGACCAAAACCAGAAGTGCTACCGTTACACCACGGGCCAATGGGTTTCGACGAAGGGGATCATCGACCACGCCGGGGGGGCTTGTCGCGATTGTTCAGGGTGAAAGGGGCGGACCTCAGGGTGCTGGCCTGCGCAAGTGCGGCAGGCGACGAACCGGACGGCAAAGCTGTCGGCGGTTCGGGAACGACCCGAGTCCGCGGCGTCCCTCGCCCGTTCCCGGACACCGGCGATGGCCGGTTGGGGGGGAATCACGCTGTCAGATGCGGGCTGGAGCCTCGGAATGCCGCGAACGGGAGGCCCCATGTGGCGCCAAGACTCCCGTATGCCTACGGCTGAGCCCAGTCACCATCGGCCCTCTGACGTGAGGGGACGGGAAGTCTAGCGGAAACCGAGGCCTGCCCGCAAGGGAGTTCCCGTTTCGGTCTCCGGGGGTGCTCCCGTACGCTGTTCCCATGCCCCACGCCTCCCCGACGGCCGCCCCTATCTCCGCCGCCCCCGGACATCCCACCTGGCTCGAATCCGTCGACCCGGCGACCGGCGAGGACGTGGGACGCGTCCCGGTCACCCCGGCGGAGGCCATCCCGTTGGCGGTCCATCGGGCCCGGGTCGCCCAGCGTTCCTGGTCAGGCATGACCCTCGCCGAGCGTGTGTCGATCCTCCGCTCCGCTGGCGAACTCCTTGTCCAGCGCAGCGAGGCGATCGCCGACCTCGTTTCCAGGGAGATGGGCAAGCCGATTGCCGACGCGAAGGGCGAGGTATCCCATGCCGCCGCCGGCTTCAACGAACTGTTAGACGAGGCGATGGTAGCGCTGGCCCCCGAGGTCCGCGAGGACAAGGCGACTCACTCGACGCTCGTCTTTGATCCGCTGGGCGTCTGCGCGGCGATCACCCCCTGGAATTTTCCCGTCCTGATGCCGCAGGAGTGCGTCGTACCGGCGCTGGTCGCGGGCAACGCGGTCCTCCTCAAGCCCAGCGAGGAGACGCCCATCTGCGCGTTCGAGTGGGCGAAGTGCCTGATGGAGGTGCTCCCCGCCGACGTGCTTCAGGTCGTCTTCGGTGATGAGGCGCAGGGGAAGGCGCTGGTCGCCGCGGACATCGACATGATTGCCTTCACGGGCAGCCGCTCCGCCGGAAAGCACATCCTCGAGGCGGCGGGCCGCGGGCTCAAGCGCGTGATCCTCGAACTCGGCGGCAAGGATCCGCTCATCGTGCTGCCGGACGCTGACCTTGAGGCCGCTGCGGCGTTCGCGACGAGAAACAGCTTCCGGAATGCGGGACAGGTCTGCGTCAGCACCGAGCGCATCTATGTTCACCGCTCGATTGCCCCTACCTTCGAGGCGAAGGTCGCGGAGAAGGCCAAGGCCCTGAAGCAAGGTCCCGGGCGCGAGGAGGGCGTGGCAATCGGGCCGATGGTGAACGCCCGTCAGAAGGCCCACGTCCTTCGCCAGATCGAAACGGCGGTCGCCGAAGGGGCGAAAGCGATGGCAGGCAACGAGCCTCGGCCGGGCAACTTCGTCGCGCCGACGGTGCTCGTCAACGTGACCAACGACATGACCATCATGCGCGAGGAGACCTTCGGCCCCGTCGCCTGCATCGTTCGCTACGACGAGATCGATCACGCGATCCGCTGGGCGAATGAGTCACCCTATGCGCTGGGCGGCGCCGTGTTCGGCGCCGACGTGGCTCAGGCCGAGAGCGTTGCCCGTCGGCTGCACAGCGGCATGGTCGGCATCAACCGGGGCTGCGGCGGAGCCAAGGGAACGCCGTGGGTTGGGGCGAAGCAATCGGGCTACGGGTACCACTCGGGCCCGGACGGCCATCGTCAGTTCGCCCAGGTGAGGGTGATCTCGCGGGCGAAGTGAGTCTCCGCTTGAGAAGATTCACCGCAGGAGCGTAGAGGACGTGGAGCCTGTCGCGGAGACGTCAGCGAGTCGGTTCGGGCGCGCGGCCGGCCATCGATCCATTGCCTTGCTCAGTCTGGTCTTTGCGTCCTCAGCGGCTCTGCGGTAACGCATCCTTCCCCCACGCCGCAGGCGCGAGGACGGTCTCGGCCAACATCGTCATGTACTCCGTCGCAGGCACTTCGATCGCTCCGAATCGGACGATGTGGTCATTTGCGTACTGGCTGTCGAGCAATCGAAAGCCGCGACGGCGAAGGATGTCGATCAGGGTGACAAGGCACACCTTGCTCGCGTCACGGCCCCCGATGGCAGGTCGCGAGAACATGCTCTCGCCGAAGAACGCCTCGCCGAGCGAGACGCCGTAAAGCCCCCCGACCAGCTCATGATCGCGCCACGCCTCGACGGAGTGGGCGAACCCGAGCCGGTGGAGCGTGGTGTACGCGGCGATGATGTCCTCGCTGATCCACGAGCGGTTGTCCTCGTTGCGGTCGGTGGCGCATTCGCGCATCACGCGCTCGAAGCTTGTGTCGGTGCGTATGTCGAAACGCCCTGAACGGACGACGCGGGCGAGTGACTTCGGGACGTGAAAGCGATCGTCGAGCGGGATGATGCAGCGGGGATCGCATTGGTAATAGGAAACTCGCCCGGTGTCGGGGTCGGCCATCGGGAAGGCTCCGTTGGCGTACGCCGTCAGGAGCGATTCCGGATCAAGCTGAACCTCGGCGCGGCGGCGGGGCATCGTGCTGCGCGTCCCGTTAGACGAGAAACTCGACCGTGTCGACCTGGCCGAGCAGCACCTTCAGCCGGACGCGGTCGCCGGCCTGAGGCATGCGCGACAGGGCGTGCATCGGCACCCGCACGGCGCTGCGCTGCCCGTCGGCCTCGATGGCGAGGTCCACGTAGCGGTCGCCGTGGATGATGACCGGCGCGGTGGCGGTGACCGTCACGTCGAGGTGGCCGGCGAGTGGCAGCATGGTGGAAGCCCCGGAAAGCGAACCGTCAGACATTGAAGAGGAAGTGCACCACGTCGGCATCGTGCATCACGTACCCCTTGCCCTCGCTCCGCATCTTGCCCGCCTCGCGGATGGCCTTTTCGCTCTTGAACTTCACGAGGTCGTCCACCGAATAGCACTCGGCGCGGATGAAGCCCTTCTCGAAGTCGGTGTGGATGACGCCGGCGGCCTGTGGGGCCGTGTCGCCCTTGTGGATGGTCCAGGCCCGGATCTCCTTCGGGCCGGCGGTGTAGTAGCTTTGAAGACCTAACAAGTGGTACGCGGCGCGGGCAACCGAGGCGAGGGCCGGTTCGGTCATGCCCAGGCTCTCGAGCAATTCCCTCCGGTCCGCTTCCGGGAGCTCGGCGAGTTCGCTCTCGATCTTCGCGCAGACCACGACCACCTCGCCGCCGTGGGTGTTGGTGTAGTCACGCACCTTCTGGACCAAGGGGCCCTTGCCCTCGAGGTCGTTGTCCATGACGTTCGCGACATAGAGAACCGGCTTCGCGGTGATCATGCCGACCGAGGTCAGGATTTTCCGCTCCTCGGGGTCAAGCTGCACCGAGCGCACCGGCCTGCCCGCTTCGAGGGCAGGCTTCACTTTGTTCAGGGCGTCGACCTTGGCGATCGCCTCCTTGTCGCCCGAGCGGGCGATGCGGGCGGCCTTGTCGAGGACGCCGTCGATCACCTGGAGGTCGGCGAGCATGAGCTCGGTCTCGATCGTCTCGATGTCGCGGATCGGGTCGACGGTGCCGTCGACGTGGACGATGTCCGGGTCCTCGAAGCAGCGGACGACGTGGAGGATTGCGTCGACCTCGCGAATGTGGCTCAGGAACTTGTTACCGAGCCCCTGGCCCTCGCTCGCACCCTTCACGAGACCCGCGATGTCGACGAGCTTCAGGATGGCCGGGATGATCTTCTGCGACTCGATGTGCTTGCGGATGATCTCAAGCCGCGGATCGGGCACGCTGACCGCGCCGACGTTCGGTTCGATCGTGCAGAACGGGTAGTTCTGGGCCTCGATCCCCGCGCAGGTGAGGGCGTTGAAGAGGGTGCTCTTGCCGACGTTGGGAAGACCGACGATGCCGCATTCCATGGATGGATCCGCCTGGCGAGGACTTACGAGGCCGCTGTCGGCTCCAGGGGAGTCCGATGCGGAAGGGAGGAGATGGTAGCGGAAATCAAGGGACTTCCGAAGTGGCTGGATTGACGAGGCGACAAGCCGCGGTACCGTTTGAAAAAATGGAAGGTTCGCTCCGCCAAGGCGCTCGCCGATGGATGAGCCAGGCGAGCAGGCTGGCGGCTTCGCTCATCCTGACCTTGCTTGCGGTCGGAAGACCTGCCGTCGCCGCCGATCCGGTCTGGCCGCCGGCGGTTCGTTATGAGGATTTCCTGCGCGTGATCGAGCTGGTCACGACGGACCAAAGCCCCGATCGGGCGGCGCTTGACGAGGCGTACCGAACCTACTTGGAACGAGCGGGCGACCTCCGGCGCGGGATGGAGCGGGCGCGAAGTGAGTTTGATCGCACATCGCGCGAGGTTTCTGCTGGCCTGGGAACGATCGACGATGTGGATCGTGCGTGGATCGCGCTGCGGCGCGCGGAGAATCAGGCGGCGATCGCCGAGGACGAGCTCGGCGCGGGCGTGCTCGCCCTGGTGCCTTCGTGCCCGATGAGCGCGTCCGCGCTGGCCTTGCGCCTGCGTCTGGCGGATGCGTTCTCCAGTGGCGGGCAAGGGATCGCACCCTTCTCTATGTTGCTGGCGTTTCGACCCGAGCCCGTTGATCGAGCGCTGATGGCGCAGGAATTGGAGAGGCTCCTTCCCGTAGCGCAGAGGTACCTTCGTGAGGGGGCGGACTTGGCCGTCGAGCGATTGAAGGCCTTTCTTCGGTATCGCGAGGAGTTTCCGCCGCCATCGGAGGAGACGCCCGAGCAGGCGATGGTGAGTCAGCGCTGGGCCGACGGATGGACGGAGCGTCGCTTCGTCACCGCTGCCGCTCGGGACGCGTCCGAGGTGCGGTTCGTCGGCCTTGTCGATGCCGCACTCGAGCGGCTGCTGGCCGGCATGTCGCCGCCAGGTCGGATCGCCCTTCTTGATGCGTGGAACCATGCCAGCGGCGTGACGAATTTCTCCGCCAAGTTCTTGCTTCCGTGGCAGGGCGTCACTGCCGACGCGGCAACAGTCGCGGCGGCCCGAGAGCGGGTCGCCGAGTTTCTTCGTCATGATCGCGACGAGGCGAAGGCCTATCGAAAGCTCGACCGCGACGAGGCTCAGGCGTGGCTTGGGGTCTACGCGGATCTCGAACAACCCAGCGCTGAGGAGCTGCGCGCCGCCGAACGAAGGCTCGCCGACTGGAGCGAACGGTTGAACGAGGCGCGGTCCGACATCGGGTCACGCCGGTTGAACACATCGCGGTCCCTTCTTGCGGAACTCACGTCGACGTTGGGCGGGGCGCCGGTCGGCGCGGATCTCCGGAATGGCCAACGTCCCAACGAGCTCGTTTGGCTGGACGAGATGTCGGCGCAGCGCACCGTCGCGCGAAGGCCGCTTGTTGCATCGTGGCAAACGGAGCGGGAGACGACGCTTCCGCATCGGTGGCTGCCGCCGGACATCACGGAAGAGTGGGCGACCGAGCTTGCGCGACGACTGGAACGCCCCGACGCCGCAGGGGCGGCATTGCGCGCACTGCAAGCGCTTCGGACCGCAACCAGCGCGATCAGCATCACGCCCGTCCGCGAGTCGACGATGGGCCTGACGCCTGAGGAGGTAACGAAGCTCCGCGACGAGATCCACGCGGCTCGAGCGATCCTCGCCCGGGCTCAGCCCGCATGTCGAGAAGCGCTTCGCTCGATCGCCACGGACGAGCGTGAACGGGCAATCGTCGAGGTCATGCTGGTCGAGGCGTTCGGGGGAGATCCGGTTCATTGCACGATGAGCCGTTCGCTTCAGCCTTGGACTGACCACGCAGATCAGCGGGCACGGCATGGCAACATCGCCTGGGCGCTCGAACGATCGGGACTCGATGCCGGGGCGATGAGCCAAGCCCGGGCGATCGTGGCGCGATTCTCGACCGAGCTTCTGGCCGCGATGGAAGCCTACGACGCGAAGGAAGCCGATGCGGCGATCGACGCGTGCGCCTGGCCGCGCACTCCCGAGGAAGTGGAACAACCGCACGATGGGGAGGTCGCTGTGCGCCGGGCCCAATGCCGCGAGGGTGCGACGGATGCGCTCGACCAGGCGGCATCCGAGCGCGACCGGATATGCGAGAGGGTTCGCAAGGCGCTTCATGCGGAGCTGCCGACGGAGGTGTCCGATCGCATCCGTCGCGCGGAACGCGTGACGCTCGCTCCGGATCTGGCTCCTTCGACCAAGGCGTTTCTGGATCGCCTTGAGCGAGCGGAATTCGAAGCCCGCAGGGCCCATCCGGATGCCTCTGACGCGATCGACATCCTTCGCGACAGGATCCACGCCCACGTCCGGTCGCTTGATGACCAGATCGCGGCCATCGCCTGGCGCCCGGAGGCGTTTCACCTGTGGTGGCCGAATGAGGACCTCGGCGCCACCGACAGCGGTCCCGACGCGGACAGGGGAAGACGGGAGCGGCGGAAGTGGTTGCTCTTCGTGCGCGAAGAGACGCGCCTGCAATGGCTGACGGCGATGGAACGGTTGGCCGAAAAGGAGGGTGGGGAGTGAAGACGGTTCTTGCACGCTTCCTGATCTGGACGGTCGTGACGCTCAATGCGAGCATTGCCTGCGCACAGGACAACATCCATCAGCGACCGCCGCTGACTTGGGACGAAGTGGAGCGGTCCATCCGTCGATTCGCCGATGTCGATGGCGCCCCGTCCTGGAGTCAGGCGTGGCCGAAGATGGAGGACGCGTATCTTCAGTTCCTTGTGGAAGAGGATCGTCGCCGGGCGACGGACGGGCGAGCCCTCGCCGAGGCATACGAGAGGGTCATCATCGGCGTGGCGACGGTGGAAGAGATCGGGCGCTTCCATGCCCGCTGGGAGGCGCATCTGGAACGGACGGACCTCGCAGAGGACGACTTCCTTCGCTCGTTGGAGCGGCTGGTTCCCGAATCGTCGACCGACGCAGCTCGATCGCTCCTTCGCGAGCGCCAACTGATGCGGGCGATCCCGCGATGCGCGGGCAACGCCCCCGACATGCTTCGGCTGATCGGTTCGCTGCTCGACGCGAAGGTCGTGCCCGAAGCCCGTCACCGGATGCGCGAGGCGGTACGTACAACCGAAGAAGCGATGCTTCCCCAGGTTCGAGCACTGGTCGCCGCATCGGCCGCCAGACGCCGCGCGGAAGAGCGAGGATTGGCCGAGCAAGCGTGGCTCCTGCGGTCGAACCCGCCGCTTGAGGAGGCTGTCCGAAGTCGTCGGTCAATCGAAATCCGCGAGGCGACCGCGTTGGCACTGGCCGCTCCGACGACAGCGATCGGCCAGGCGCACGCGGCCATCGAGCGACTCGGCGTCGATGCGTTGCTCACCGTCGTCTCCACACTCGAGGGTGAGGAACGCCAACGTGTGATCGCGGCGCTCGGGGCGCCTCGCCTCTCCTTTGGCTTGGCAGCGACGATGCGCTACTACGAGAAGCGGCTCGCTTCGATCGAACGAAGGTACCCACCATCCGAGGCGGCCAAGGCAGTGATCGAGGAAGCGAGCCGTCGCCTTCGCGCCGAGGCGGACGAGTTGCTGCTCGCCGCGTACAGGGGACTTCGGGAGGACGCCAAGCTCGCGGGTCAGCATCTCCTTGACATCGATGGCGGACGCCCGTCCTCGTGGCTCGCCGCCTGCAACGAGCGACAGGCGAAGGAACGTGACGCATTCGACGAAGCGTTAGGCCGATGGAGCACGTCGGTGCGCGCCGCGTTAGGGGTGCCGAACGAGAGCCGTTGGCCGCGTCATGACCGCAACGCGAAGGGCGAGGCGATCGTCGACGAGCCGACCCCGGCCGAGGTCGAGGAGCGAGAGCTGGCTGAGTCGTCCCTTGGGTTCATGGCCATCGATGGAGGGGCGGCGCTCGTTCACCCGCTCCCCGCGGCGGAGAGCGTCGAAGAACTGGCCTCCCGACTCGGGCTTGCGGCGGAGGTGCAAGTTGTCTGGGCGACCGCCCGCGACAAAAGGGCCCGGGAGTGGACGGAGACGGTCGAGCCGGCCGAGGACGAGCTTCGTCGAAGGCTGCCGGATGATTCGTTGGATGACGCGGCCGAGGTGGAGCGCTGTCGGGAGCTGGTCTTGCGCGGGCGGGGGCTGCGCCGCGCGCTCCTCGACGACCTCGTGCGGGCCCTACCTGAGGATGCTCGCGCGGCGGCAGAGCCCGTGATGACCCTGTGGGAGGCACGGCATCGCTTGCCCGAAGGCCGGACCGCATGCGGTCGCGGGCGCGGGCTGTCGGGTTCGGCGAAACTCTCGGATGTGCCTTGGATCGACTGGGGCGGCAATCCGCTGGAGGCGCTCGCGCGCACGGAGTTGAAGCCAGAAGAACGAGCGGCCGTGGAGCGGGCGGTCGGAGAGTCCGCGGCGGCGCTCGTCGTCGCCAGTGAGGCCATGGACGACGCCGAGGCGCACGTCGCCGTCGCACGCGTCATGTATCGGGCGAGTGCGTTGTGGAATGATCAGGCGCCGATCGACGAGCGGCTTGCCGGGTGGGAGCAGGCGAAGGCAGAGCGCGAGGAGATTCTCGCGCGGCTCGAACCGAAGGTGCGGGCACGTGCCGCGGCAGCGTCGGCTTTGCGAGCGACGATCCTCGCGGCCCTTCCCGAAGGTCGGCGCGACGACTTCATGCGTGCCAGCTTCGAGACGGCACTTCCGGGCATCGACCGCGAACGCCCGCGCTTCGAGCGGCCGTTCCTCGCCGCACTGGGCATGACCGGCTCCGACGCGGAGCGATCCACGCGTATGGTCGAACTCTACGCCGCATGGGATCGCCGATGGATGGAGAGAACCGACGCCATCGGTCGCGTTGAGGGAGGCACGGGGTACCTACTCGCCATCACCGGTGGCACGGGCCCGCTCGCCTCGGCGCGGGCGATCCACGCCGTCGCTCTGGTGTACTGGCTCGAGGTGCGCCGGCGTCAGGAGAGCATCATTGCCATGCACCGCCTCGAGCGCCTGCTCACAGAAGAGGAGCGGCAACGCTTGCCGAGATGGGGCGTGACCCAATGATCACGTGCCTTCGGATTCTCGCGGCGCTGCTTGCGTGCTTCGCCGTGCGAGCAGCGTGGGCCGGCGACGACTTCTACGATCGCCCGCCGCTTCGCTGGGCCGACATCGAAGAATCGCTTCGCATGTTCTGCGATGTCGACGAGAGTGCGGAGTGGACGCAGGCCTGGCCGATCATCGAACGTGCCTACCTCGACTTTCTCGCCGAGGAGGATGCCCGTCGCACCGTCGACGCCTTGCCGCTCGCCAAGCTCTATGAGCCGGTGGAAGGTGGCTTCGCCGAGGAGCGGGCCGTACGCGAATATCACCGGCGGTGGCAGACGCATCTGGAGCGATGTCACGCCGCGGAGGTTGCGTTCCTCACGAGTTTGGAAGCGCTGGTTCCGGCAGCGGCAAGCGAGGCGGCGGCGGCGGTTGCTCGCGGCCGAGAGATCGCGTGGCATTCGCAGAGCGGCATCACCAATGCACCGGTGATGGCAGCCGCCCTGCGGCGCGTGCTGCGTGCGGACCTTTCGCTCGACGCTCGTCGTCAGGCCCACGAAGCGGTCGCCTCCGCCGAGCGACCCATGGTGAATCATCTCCGTGCGTTGCGACGCGCCGGGACGACGTATCGGGAGTCGCTTGAACGACAACATGGGAAGGCGTCGAAGGAAGCGACGGCCGGTGACGCCGCGAACACGGAGGAGATGGCCCGTTCGGTCGACGAATCGCTGGCGGCGAGTGATCGTGCTCTTGAGAGCGGCGGCCAGGCCCACGCCGCGGTTGAGCGGGTGGGTGTCGACGCACTCCTCGGTCTGCTGGAGCCGTGGTCGAAGGAGGATCGCCGCAAGGCGCTCGCGGCCTTGAGCCTGGATGGCGCGTTTGTT
>JAEUIU010000005.1 GCA_016795065.1 Phycisphaerae bacterium | reverse complement strand
GTCATCCAGCTCCCTCGCCGATCCGGGGTCGCACGGGTAGACCGGCGTCCATGACGCGTGCACGACGTCCCGGTCGAACTCGCTGTCCCGCTCGGCCCGCGCTTTGGCCTGCTGTCCGATCTTCCGCAGCAGCCTCTTGATTCTGGTCCTGAGCGAACCGGGCGTGTCGATTCCGAGCTCGGTCTCAAGCCCCGCGTGCACCGCGTTGAGGAGGACGTAGGCCGACTGGGAGAGGATCGCGCCGTCGGTGAGGGGCGTCGTGAGCCCGTAGCGGCCCTGCCAGAAGTGGCCCGAGACACGGTCCTCACGGTTCCATCGCTTGGCCGCCCACTCCTTCCAGGCCGAGTGGTAGCTGCCCAGGTCGGCGAGGCGCCGCCGGAGCTCCTCGATCCGGGGCGCGTCGGCGGCGAGGGCCGCCACGGCCGCGTCGTTCGGCTCCTCCCCGTCGTCAAGATCGGGCCGGCGTCCGGCGAGTGAGAGCCGCAGCCACCGGCGGGCGACCTCCTCGGCGGTCCAGCACCAGGTGAGCTCCGGGTGGGTGCGGACGATGACGTGGACGTGGTTGCCCATCGGCTTGAACTCGATGAGATCGACGGCAAAGACCCATGTCGAGAGGAAGGCGAGCCGCCGCTCGAGGAGCTCGGGACGGTCGGGGACGTCAAGGAGCCGCTCGCGGCGGACGCAGCGCGAGAAGCAATGGAAGATGCCGCCCTCGTCCTGCGGGACGGTGAGACGCCGTGCGTAGCCCACGCTGCCTCCGAACCGGTTCGACGCCCCCGCCCAAGGGGCCCGCCCGAGCCTACCGCGCCGCGGCGGCGTTCCCGCGAAACTGGCCGATTCCGCCAGGAGTTCGCGGCCCGCCGCGATCACGAAGCCGTCCACGGGCTGTTCAGAATGTGGGTGTCCAAAAGCGGGAAGGGAATGTGGGTGTCCAAAATTGGAGGAAGGGAATGTGGGTGTCCAAAATTGGAAGGACGTAGCGTTGCGTCGCCTCACCTCGCCTTACCTCGCCTCCGGCGACGCTTGTCCAATCGGTCACCCCCTAGGATGCCGCCATGCCCCAGGTCATCACCTTCCTCACGTTCAACAACCAAGCCGAGGACGCGGCGAAGTTCTACACGTCGATCTTCCCCAATTCGTCCATCACGCGTGTGACGCGATACCCCGACCTGGGGTCGAATTCGCCGTTCACCGTGTGCGGCGTGATGACGGTCGAATTCACCCTCGACGGCCGGCCGTTCACGGCACTCAACGGTGGACCGCAATTCAGGTTCAGCAACGCCTGCTCGATCGCGGTGCTCTGTGACACGCAGGCGCAGGTGGACGAGTACTGGGACAGGTTCGTCGCCGCCGGCGGAACTCCGGTCGCGTGCGGCTGGATCACCGATCACTTCGGCGTGTCGTGGCAGATCGATCCGAAGTCGCTGATCGAACTGATCGCCGATCCGGATCCAGTCAAGGCCGGCAAGGCGATGCGGGCGATGATGACCATGGTGAAGATCGACAGCGAGCAGATCAGTCGGGCCGTGGCGATGTAGGGCCGAGTACGAGGAGCTTGGAATCAATTCGGCCACTCGTATCATGCTTGAATGGCGTCGAACAAGCCCGTCGAGATCACGCTCCGCCGTACGACCGAGGTCGATCTGCCCCTGCTGCACTCATTCGAGCGTGACGCCTTGTCCAATGAGCTCGCTGGCACAAAGCCGCGGGATTGGCCCACGTTTCGGGCCCGATGGGCGGAGATCCTCGCCGATCCCGATGGAATCGTGACAAAGGTGACGCCGCGCGTCATCCTCGCTGACGGTATCGCCGTTGGCGCTGTCAACGTCGCTCCAGACGGCGAACACGACTCCATCGGGTACTGGATTGGGCGAGAGCATTGGGGACGCGGCATCGCCACTCGAGCCGTTGCGCTCTTGCTGTCGGAGTTCCTTCGGCGCCCGCTTTTCGCTACCGCTGCCGGACACAATCACCCCTCAATTCGGGTGCTCGAGAAGAACCAGTTCGTGATCCTGTCACGCAGCCTCACGCCCGAGACTGCTCGGACCGCACAACGCGAGACCGTGACGCTGGTCTTGCGATAGGAAGCGGAGCTGGGGATATCGATCGTGTCACGCCGCACGCGGTAGCCTGTCAGCATTGCTCGTACGAAGCTCTCGAGGCCGTGTCCGGTTGTTCGGCATCGCAACGAATTCGAAATCACACGATCTTCGGGTGCATCCCATGATTGTGTCGGCAGTTTGCAGCATGGTGGCCGCCGCGCGTCGGAGCTTCCGGCCGTCCAGCCGATCGGAGCGCACGGTGCAATGGAAGGCCCGGCAATCCAAGGAGCGCGACATGGGACTTTCTCGTTGGCATTTTCTGGCCGTGGCACCCGGAACGTGTGCTATGACAAGCGCACTCGACGCTACCGCACCAAGATGCCCTGACGCCCGTCATGGAGACCCCGCGCCTCAGACCGTTTGGCCCGGATTCCCGCAACAGAGGAGGGATCTCGCTCGCGAGATGGTCGGCGTATGCCATCGCGACGTGGATCGGATCCGCACGCTCTTAGACGAGCATCCCGCCCTGGTGAACGCCACGTGGGACTGGGGATTTGGCGACTTTGAGACGGCGCTTGGCGCTGCCGCTCACACCGGCCGCCGGAACATCGCTGAGCTGCTGCTGGAGCGGGGCGCCCGACTTGATCTGTTTGCGGCCGCGATGCTGGGAAAGACAGAAGTCGTAAAGGCCATGATCGAAACGGTTCCGGGCATCCAGCGCAGCCCGGGCCCGCACGGCATCACTCTTCTCGCGCACGCGCAGGCTGGCGGCAAGCCGGCGAGGGAGACGCTTGCGTATCTGGAGAGTCTCGGAGATGCCGACAACAAGCCGAAGACCGAGCCCCTCACCGACGAACAGAAGCGGAGATACGTCGGACGCTTCAGAAGTCCCGCATTGGGTGACGCCACGATTGAGATTGGCGTGAACAGGAACGGCGACTTGATTCTCAAGGTGGATGGCGAGCAGGCCGCCATATTGCGGTACGCCGGCGACCACACCTTCTTTCCCGCAGGAGCTCCCTCGGTTCGAATCACGCTGGACGGCGCTGGAGCCGCCATGCACTCTCTGACGATAGTCGATCACGTTCTCGTACTGACGGCAGCAAGAACTGGCGAGCAGGAAAGTGTTCGTGAGCAGCCCGCGGCGAGTGTGCCTTGAAAGACTCGCCTGCAGCGGGTGACGTTCGTCACGGGCTCTCAGGCTCATTGCGATGCCAGCGGGCCTGGAGGTGCCTTCCTCGAATGGGCAGGCGCCTCGACAGCCATGTCCGAAACTGCCGGCTCGACGCGCTCCGCATGGTTGAACGAATCGTTAGCCCCACATCCCAAGCAGAATCGCCAGGTCGAGTCCATTCACATTGCCATCCCCGTTCAGGTCGGCTTCGCAGAGCGAGGTTCCCCATGCCCCGATGAGGATGGCGAGATCCGAAGCATTGACGACACCGCTGCAGTCGATGTCGGCGACGGAGCAGACCGGCACGCCTTCGACCTGAACATATTGGGTGCGGGTCTTGCTGTAGGCGAGTCCCGTGAGGTCGCCAACCAGGGCGCGGTTCGCGGCCGTTCCGCTGCCGAGGGTATCGGTGAGGACGGCGACGCCGTCCATATAGACCGTTGCCGTCGTTGCGGTGTACTCAACCCGATAGGTGTGAAACGCATCCGTCGTGTTGACCAGATAGGTCAGGTCGCTCCAGTTTTGGTCGGCGGTGTGCAGCAGCAAGCGGTCGCTGGCAATCATGAGCCGAGCCCACTTTCCGGCGCTGTCAGACATGCCGATCGAGAAGCCGGCCCGCTTGTAGGGATTCGCCGCGTACCAGGTCGATGTGTCGACCTTGACCGAGGCCTGGATCGCTGCTCCGTCAGCAAAGGAGATGGGCGGGTAATAATGCTCGAAGTAGCAGTTTCCACTGTTGGTCGTCTCGCCAAGGACCACCGCGCCTCGCTCAAGGGCGATAGGCGGCGCAAACTGCGGATTGACGTGATCCCAGCATCGCTCGGTGGGCAGCACGCCGGATTCGGCTCCCCAATAGAGGACGAGGTCGCCTGCCATCGCGGGCGAGCAAGCGAAGAGAAGCGCAGTGGCAATGGCACGCGAGAGTTCGCGGGCTGCGGATGTTTGGATGAAGGCCATGGGAGACGCCAAGGTAGCGAGCGAACGACCTGCGATGCAACGACCGGAGGTTTCCGGACGCATGTGGACCGTCCCACGAGAGCGCCCGCCCATGTCAAGGAAAGCAACGGAATCTCCGAGAAAGACCATTGACAAGACTTCTTGTCAAGGTACCTTCCCGAGGTGCTCGCCATCTGTGTCATCGACGATCCCGCCTCCGCCAGCATTGCCCTCGATCCAGTCCGCAACCGTCTGCTCGCCGAGCTGCGCACTCCGTCGTCGGCTGCGATGCTCGCGGAGCGCGTTGGGCTGCCGCGGCAAAGGGTGAACTATCACCTGCGAACGCTCGAGTCCCATGGTCTCGTCCGTGTTGATAGCCAGCGGCGATGGGGGGGACTGACCGAGCGACGATTGGTGGCGACAGCGTCGTCGTACGTCGTCTCCCCCGCGGCACTGGGGCCCGTGGCTTCAGATCCTGCAGGGGTGGGCGGACGAGCCATGGACAAGCTCTCCGCGAGCTACCTCGTCGCCCTTGCCGCGCGCGTGGTGCGCGAGGTGGGTCGCTTGCTTCGCAAGTCCGACGAACTCAACAAACGCCTCGCGACGCTCTCGATCGATACCGAAGTCCGGTTTGGCTCCGCAGAGGATCGCGCCGCGTTCAGCAACGAACTGACCGCTGCGGTGACGTCACTCGTCGCCCGCTATCACGACGAATCCGCGCCGGGCGGTCGTCGACATCGGCTTCTGATCGGGGCATATCCCGCACCCGGGGAGCCATCGGGCGATTCAAAGGTGAAGGAAGCAACATGAGCATCAAGAAGGACCCATCCGGGTGTCGCTCGGTCCAGATCGAGATCGAAGTACCAGGCACGCCTGAAGAGGTTTGGCAGGCAATCGCCAGCGGCCCGGGCATCTCTTCGTGGTTCGTTCCCACGCGGAGCGAGGAGCGAGCGGGCGGCGAGGTGGTCAGCACTTTTGGTCCGGGCATGGACTGCCCGGCGACGATCACGGCGTGGGAAGCTCCGAAGCGATTCGTGGTCGAGGGCACCATGGGACCGCCCGACTCGCCGAAGGTGGCGACCGAGTGGAGCGTCGAGGCGCGGGCCGGCGGCGTGTGCATCGTCCGCGTAGTGCACAGCCTCTTCGCCAGCAACGATGACTGGGACGGTCAGCTCACCGGGCTCGAGCAAGGGTGGCCGACGTACTTCCGCATCTTGCGTCTGTATCTCGAGCGACACAAGGGCTTGTCGTGCTCGGCAATGCACTTCGTCGCCTTCTCATCGGAGACCGAATCGGCTGCGTGGGAAAAGGCCGGTGGCGCACTTGCACTCCTCGGACTCAGCCAGGGACAGCGATGGAGCGCCCCGCGGGGCTTCCCCGCTCTCGGCGGAGTCGTCGACAGGCTCGGACACGGCATGCATTCGAACACCATACTTCTCCGAGTCGACGACCCGGCCCCCGGCTCGGCATACCTCGGCGCATTCTCCTGCGGCGGGATGGTAATGGTGTGCATGAGCGTTTACCTGTACGGCGAGCAAGCCGCGGCAATCGCGGCGGAGGAGACGCCGCGATGGGACGCGTGGTTCCAGCGGCAGTTTCCCGCGGCGGCCGCCCGGACAGATGGCAACTGACATGAAGAAGTCGAGCCCCCAGAATCTCAAGAAGCCTCAAGAGAAGAAGGCAAGCGGTGGCGACGCGTCGAAACGCCAAGCCAAGGGAGCGTCAGCGTCGAGCACGCAGACTGCAGCAGCGCGACGAGCGGCAGAAGCGCAGCTAACCACGCTCCTCACCACCTTCGCGCCCGATTCACTCCGGCAGATCGCTGCTCTGCGAAGGGCGCTTCGAAAACGTCTTCCTACGGCGCATGAGGTGGTGTACGAGTATCGCGACTGTTGCGTCATCAGCGTCTCGCCGACCGAGCAGGGGTATGACGGGGTCTTCGCCATCCGGGCGAGTGCCGACGCCGTGAAGCTCTATTTCAATCAGGGGAAGGGACTGCCGGATCCAGGCAAGGTCCTGCAGGGTTCCGGCGGCCAGGCTCGCTGGATCGAAACGAAAGGCGCGGCGACGCTCGCTCGCCCCGAGGTCGCCGCCTTGGTCGAGACGGCCATCGCCAGCACGCGCGTCCCATTCGAGGCGGCGGGCCGCGGGTCGGTCATTGTTCGCGAGACGACGGCGTCGAAACAGACACAGGCGCGCAAGCGGACGTGATGGGGCGTGGTATCGCTTCACGTTGACAGCCCGGGGCAGAGCCATCGCGACATCTGAGTGTCCGGCAGAGTCCGTCCGGGAAAGTCGCCGCACGCGTTACGATCATCGCTCGCCGAGAAGGAGAAGTCGCGTCATGACGATCAAGGAGATCCTCAGCAAGCTTGAAGAGATGGGCGACGCCGCCCGACGAGCGCACAATGCCAAGGTTGGGCCTGATGGAGCGACACCGCCGGAGAAGCAGTTTGGCGTGAAGGCGGGCGATATCCGTCTCTTGGCAAAGAAGATCAAGGCCGACCAGGCGCTCGCACTCAAGCTCTGGGAAACGCGCTACCTCGAAGCCCAACTCCTTGCCGTCCTCCTGATGAAGCCCGAGACCCTCTCGGTCACGGACCTCGAGACGATGGCGTCTTCGACCTCGTGCGCCCAGGTCGCCGAGTGGCTGAATTCCTACGTGGTTGCCCAACACCCTGAACGGGAAGCGCTTCGTGAGAAGTGGATGAAGTCCAAGGAACCGTGGACTGCCCGCGCTGGCTGGCACTTGACCGCCAGCCTCGTGAACAAGGGGGCCGGAAAGGACCTTGATCTCACGAAGCTCCTTGACCGAATCGAGAAGGAGATGCCCAAGGCCAAGCCGGAAGTGCAGTGGACGATGAACAACACGCTCATGGCGATCGGCGTCAAGCATGCAGTCCACCGACCACGGGCGATCGCCATTGGCGAGAAGATCGGGCTGTATGCCAAGTGGCCGATGTCGAAGGGGTGCATCATTCCATATGCACCTACCGCGATCGAAGCGCTGGCCAAGCGAGCGAAGTGAATATCGACGGGCAATGGCCTGCCAATGTCCAGCGCCCACGAACGGCTCGGCATACTTCCGCTTCGTAGTCAGGTCGGCCGCAGCGATGAGCTTCGGCGAGGTCATCGGGCGCTCAAGTGTGCCGGAAACAAGCGTGACCACGCAGACAGCAGCCGCAGGGAGACCACCGACGACACGCCCGACGGGGACTCACGCGTCGTACTGATGGAGCATGGGAGCATGACACCGGGACGGTGCCGGTTTGGGCGGTCCAGCGCTACCTTATCGGTGTGATGTCACGGCGCTGAGGGGTCCGAGATCATCCAAGCTCTGGGTCTGCCCACACTCCTCTTTTTGCGCCGAGTTTCGAATGAGATTCAGTAAACTCGCACCCATGCCCGTCGTGCCCTTTCGGCCTCGTGAACTCCTGCGCATCGATACTCCCATTGTCATGGCGATCGCCATGGGGTTAGTCCTGCTTGCATCTCTTGGGAGTTCTGCGGCCGCAGCGTCGCCACCTCGAGCGATTGCGCGCATGGATCGCATCGCCCCGTCTGCGGTCGGGGGAAGCTTGACGACGACGTCGCCGTTTGAGCCAAGCTATGGTGACCGTTTGGCATGGGCCGGCTCCGATGTCGTGTGCGCCGGCAATAGCTATGCGAGCGTGCATCGACAGGATGAGACCGGACGCTGGCAGCCGGTCGCGTTGCTTGGCCCAAACGGGGGATCTCCTCCCGCCACGGTCTCATCAACGCAGTTTGGAGCCGGCCTGGCTGCGGACGAGCATGAGATCGTCGTGGGCGAACCGGGCATCGGCCTTTCGGGCAACGGACGATTTCATCGCTACCGGCGAAACCCCGAGAACGAGTGGACCTGGGTCGAGACCGTGACACCACCGCCCGACATCATCGCGGGCACCTTCGGACGATCCATTGCGATGGACGGCCAGACGCTTGCAGTCGGTGCCGATATCGCCGCATTGCCGCGCGGGGAAACGACCGGACTTGTCGTGACATACGCGCGCGGTGTCGATGGTGCGCTCGGGGCACCCCAAATCCTCGGGGGTGTCCATTTTCATTTCGGCTTCTCCGTTGCCGTTCATGGGGAATGGCTGGTGGTCGGTGCGCCCGGAAAGGCAGGATCAGTTTCAGGTTCCGCGTCCGTCATGGTGTTTCGGCGCGTCAATGGAATCTGGCAGGTCCAATCGACGCTCGGCTCCATGAATGCCACCGCGACCCGGCACGGTTACGCGGTGGCAGTCTCCTCCGACGGCGTGGGTCCCATCGCGGCAGTGGGGGCTCCGGAAGACAACTTCTCCGGGATCCGCAGCGGGCGAGTTCGCCTCTATCGGCCTCCGTCAACAGGGTTCCAGTGGGATCACGTGGCAACGCTGTCGGGCGCGACCTTGAACGATCGGTTTGGGGCGAGCATTGATCTCAAGGGTGATGTGCTTGCGGTTGGGTCCTCGGGGGCCTTCTCCGGCTCCATCTATTCCGGCGTTACCAAGGGGAAAGCGACCCTGTTTGAACGTAGCGACGCAACGTGGACACCGGTCTATTCGCGCTCCGGTGACCCGCTCGGAGGCACGATCGGTGCGAAGGTCGCGCTTGGTGAGACGGCACTCCTGATCGGCTCTCGCCTTGGGCTTGATCCGGGAGGGTCGGCACTCGTGGATTTCCTCGCCGCTATGCGTTCGGACTGTGATGGTGACGGCCTCTCAGATGCGGCCGAGATCGCGCAGCAGCCCTCGCTCGACCGCGATGGCGACCACCTTCCGGATGATTGCTCGCCCGACTGCGATGGGAACGGAGTGCCGGATGTCCTTCAAACCGCCAACCGATTTGGGTGTCTCGTGCCGGTGACCGCGGCGACGACGCCAACCACGGCGCTTGCCTTCACGGCAACGAATGACCAGGAGCGCCTGATGCTCGTGGCCTACGAGGTTGATGCGACCGAGACAGGCTGGATTGATGGCCTATGGCTCGGCGGAGGTCTTCTCTCCGGACCGTCGGACGCGCGACTGTGCTTGTGGTCCGATCCGAACGACGATGGCAATCCGAGCGATGGTGTGCTGCTTCGATCTGAGCCCGTTCTTCCAGGCGGATTGGATGTCAAGGCGTATTACCACGAGCCGTTGCTCTGGAAGCTCGATGAGGATCCGGTGTTTGTCGGGGCCCCTGGTGAACGGTATTTCGTCGGCGTCTATGTGCGAGCGAACGTTCCGAGCGGCGGTGGGATGAGGTTGTTCGGCTACGGTTCGTCCCTGACCGGGCGTCCGATCTGGACCTATACAGGTTCTGCGGGCTCGCTCGATCTTGCGGATCTTGCTTCGGTTTCAGACGCCCTCGCGCTTGCCACCAACTCCCTTCCCGGGCTTGCCCTCGGCGCCATGCTCCGGACGGTCGTCGATGCGGACGGCGACGGTGAGCCCGACACGTGCGCCTGCCCGGCGGATCTCAATGCCGATGGATCGGTCGGTGCCCCCGACCTTGCGGCATTGCTGGGCGGATGGAGCGGTGAGGGAGTGCCGAGCGAGCTTGGCGACATCGATGGTGATGGTGACACCGACGCCGGCGATCTCGCGGCGCTTCTCGGGGCGTGGGGACCGTGCCTGCCCTGACCTCCCATGTTGGTCGAACGTCCCTCCATCTCGTCCATCAGGCCTTGCGTTTCCTTCTTCGTGCTCATTCGAATTGTGGATCGATCCTCTATGACCCGCTTCCCTCTGCTGCTTGTCGAAACGCTCCTGACGTCGCTCCTCTTCGCAGGCCCGTTGTCGGCGAACCCCGAAGGCTGCCTGCTTCCCCAGGACCTGGACGGCAATGGTGCAGTGGGCGCCGGCGACATTGGCATCCTGCTCGGAGCGTGGGGACCATGCGGCGCGGCTGGCGGGTGCATGGCGGATCTCACGCAAGATGGAATAATCGATGCAGCGGACTTGGCTGTTCTCTTGGGGAGTTGGGGAGCGGCTCCCGGTGTGCACACCGATGTGGACTATGCAGCGGAAGCGTTGAGCTCCTTCGGGGGAATGGGCGCTTACGACGTCGCCGATCTTGATGGAGACGGCGACCTTGATGTCGCCACCGCTTGGCGCCAGGCGGGGACGCGCATGGTCTCGTTCCTGAACGACGGACCTTGTGCGGACGGCGGTTCGGGCGGTATCCGTTGGACCCGGATCGAATCAACGGTGACTATCAATAGCTCAGGCGATCCGAAGATGTTCCTTTTCGAACACGACGGGGATGGTCAGCCCGACGCGATCATTCACAGCGACGGGTTGCGCTTCTCAATGGGGTTGCCGGGAGGCTCGTTCGGGCCGGCGACATTGATCAACAGCGGCGGTCTGGGATCTCCCTTTGCCCGGATCGACCGGAACGGAGACGGCATCGACGAGCTGTTGCTTGAGAGCGGCGGTTCGCTCGGCATCGGGTCCCTTGAGAGCGGCGTTCTGGTCGGCCAGACGTTGGCGACGTTCAACGGAACCCAAATCGCGGTGACCGCGGGCGATGCGGATGACGATGGCGACGAGGACATCCTGTGGGTGTGGAGCGCGACGTCGGGCGTGTCGATTGAGCTGCTTCGCAACGAGCGGGGTGAGTTTGTGCGCGAGCCGTTGGCGACGTCTCCGACCGGGATTGCCGATGCTCAGATCGGCGACATCTCCGGTGACGGGGCCACCGATATTGTGCTGGCCGTCATCGGCGGCTTTCAGATGCGGGTGATGCTCGGCGACGGGGAGGGCGGATTCGGACCGCTGTCGGCGATCTCGTACGGCCTTGGCGGTGCGTTTGGGCTCGGCGACGTCGATGGGGATGGCGACCTCGACATGTTCGGGCACCCGACCTGGAGCACCAGCTCGGCGCTTTCGGTGACGTTCAACGACGGTCGGGGAAACTTCTCGTTCGAGTCCACCGTCGACTTTCAGGCTCCCGGTTCGCCAGGCACGCCCGGGACGCGACCTCGTCTTCTCGATCTGGACGGCGACTGTCTCGCGGATGGCATCGCCCGGGGATTTTGCGTCGGCGTCTATCGGGCACGGAACGGAACGTTGCGTGGACCCTCGACGGCGACCTCGATCGGGCTCACACGCATCGAGGTCAGCGATATCGATCGAGACGGCTTCGACGATGCGATGGTCGTGGTGGGCAACGGACTTGGCTCGATCATCTGGGGCACCGGAGGAGAGAATCCTTTCGGGCCGGCCACGGCACCCCAGCCTCCCGGCGGCGGTGACTGGAGCGCCGCGGACTGCACCGGCGACGGACTCTACGACCTCCTTGGCATCGGCAGCGGAAACACGGTCACGATCCGTCGACAGATCGGGCCCCGCACCTTCGTCGTGATCGCGTCGACTCCCACCGTCGAGGCACCCACCGCGGTGCTTCCAATGCGGCTTGATGGGGACATCTACGGCGATGCCTTTGTCTACGGCCCTCTCGGATTCTCGGTGCACCGTGGCGCGGCCATCGGTCCGCTCGGTCCCGGCCGGACGACGGCGGTCGCGGACGTGACGTCGGCTGCGGTGGGGGACATCGACGGCGACGGCGATGACGATGTGGTCGTCGGTACCGTCGACGGGGTCTTCCTCGTCTGGCGGAACGAACGGGGGCAACTGGTCCCCTTGCCTCAGCGGGCCTCTGGGGGCGGACTTCCGGCGGCGACGGTCTGCCTGTTCGATGCCGATCTTGACGGCGATGGCGACCTCATGGTCCAGCGGTGTCAGCCGACTCCCGCCTTGGGCATGATCAGTCTGTATCGCAGCGAGGGTGGCCAGTTCACGCTGAGCGACGAGCAGGAATGCACGGAGTGCATGACGCAGGCACGAGCTGCCGACCTGAATCGGGATGGACTTCCGGAGATCGTCGGAATCGCACCCGCAGCGGGCGTCATCGTGCGACGGGTGGTTCTTCCCTCCTGCACCTTCGGATGCCTCCAAAGCTACGTATCGAGCTTTGGAAACTCGCTTGGCATCGGCGATTTCGGTATCGACGACGGACTGGACATTCTCACCGGAAGCAACTCAGGCGCGTCGCTGCTGCTTGGGAGTCCGGGGCCGTGACGGTGACCCTGTGTGATGCTCGAGGTCTGGGCGTGGCAGGCTGAGCGGCGTCCTGGCAATTCAGGACGGTGTGATGCCCGTTTGCCGATCGCGATTCTGGGGCTTGCGCGATCCGTTCAGGAAGTGACCGTGCAGAGAGGATCGTCTGAGGTACGCGCGTGTGTTTGAGGCGCCTCGGTGCGGAGAAGGACCTTGTCCTGGTCCACGATAGGGATCGCCGTGAACGTCCCCCGGGTCCCCTCCACTCACGACTCGAGCACGAGTTCGGCGCGACTCCCGCCATTGGAACAAGTTGCGATAGGTCATTGAGTAGAGGAGCGACGAGCGAACCGGATGGGTCCGCGTACTCGACGGTGCCGGCTGGCAGCGAAGTAGGGCGCGATTGAGGTGACTCTCCAGGTGCTCGCCCAAGTCGGCCATGTCGCGCCCGACAAGGTCATTCTTGGTTCCGTTGCGAGATGGCGCGTCGGTGAGTTATCCGCGAGCTACTCAGGATGAAACGAGTTGCCCAGATTGTGGGTGTCAAAACTGTTCGCGTTCGCGATCGAGATGGCGGCCGTGGGCGCGAGTTGACGCGGGCTCGCAAGGTTGCGCGCCTCATCGCTTCCGCTCGCCGACCAGACGCAGCGGTTCCGTGGATTCCATCACCCGTGTCCGTCGGAACCTGAACGGCACGCCATGCGTCGTGCCGTCTCAGCGGTGACGTCGGCTTCCGACCAGCTTGGCCTGCGAAGGAGGTCTCGTCCTGCCGCGCGATGCCTGTCACAGATGCCGCTGCGGAGTTGGGAGTGGGCGAAGCGGGCTCGGGAAGCCCGGTCATCAGGCGATCGATACGGAGGATCTTCGAGGCCCTCTCCTGAGTGGTGACGGCGAGCGCTCATGAGCAGCACTCTCACGGCGGCGAGAAGAGTTCGGCCTGTGGACGATCGATCGGGCGGCGGAGACAATCGGAACTCCGCATGAAGTCTGCACCAAGGAGTCGCCCGCAGCACGACATCGATATGGTGTCGTTCATCGTTCCGGCTCACAATGAGCAGGCGCTCATCGGCGGAACGATCGATGCGATCACCCGAGCGATGCATGGACGGGACGAGTCGCATGAGATCATCGTCGCGGCGGATGGATGCACGGATGAGACCGGGGCGATCTCGGCGGCGAAGGGAGCGACGGTGGTCGCGCACGACCGTCGACAGATCGCGGCGACGCGGAATCTCGGCGCGAGGGGCGCGCGGGGCGATCTACTGATCTTCGTAGACGCGGACACGCGCATTCCATCGGACAGCGTGGCCCAGGCGATCGCCGCGGTTCGTGCGGGCGCTGTGGCGGGCGGCGCCTCCTTTCGGCTCGATGCCCCGGTGCCCCTGTGGACACGGGTGTTGATGCCGGTGATGTCGGCGTTCATGCGGATCTCACGCCAAACCGGCGGTGCGTTCCTGTTCTGCACGCGAGCGGCCTTCGACGCGGCCGGCGGTTGGGACGAGTCCTACTTTGCGGCCGAGGAGATTCACTTCGTGAAGGCACTCAAGAAGGTGGGACGATTCGTCCTCATCGGCGCGGTGGTCGTCACGTCGGGGCGCAAGGCACGGACGCACTCGTTCGGTGAGATGTTCGGATTGCTCGTTCGGGGCGTGTTGTCGCCGAAGATCACCAAGGATCGTTCCAAGCTCGGCTTCTTCTATGGTCCGCGCCGACCCGATCCGCGCGGTTGAGCGAAGGGGAGGGAGCAGGAGCGAGTGTGCACCCGGAGGGCGCTACGGAGCGCCCAAAAAGAGATTTGGCCGGCCTTGCGGCCGGCCAAACCGGGACAACGGGACGCCAATTGAACTTTGGGTGGGTGAGACGCGGCTGTGGGGGACGCAGGAGCGGTCGGTTTTGGGTGGTGAGGTCAGCCCTCGCTGCCCCGGGGCCGAGGAGCCGTGGGCGCGAGTTGACGCAGGTGGGCGAGGGTGCGCGCCTCATTGCTTCGGCCGCACGCGCTCGAGCTCGGAAGCGATCCCAAGCCGTTCGGCCCAGACCTCGAGGTAACGCCAATCGATCGCCGCCTCGCCCTGTACGGCGATCATCGAGGCGATGTCCCGAAGGTGCTTCGACGATCCCCCCTCACGGTAAAACTCGAGCTTCTTCAGGATGACGTCTTCGGGAGACGCGAATGGCTCACTCCGTCCGTCGGGCATCGTGATGGGACGCACTCGACTGAACCGGGCGTGGTCGTGTGGTGATTCCCGTGCGACGATGATGTCCGCCTTCAGACCCGACGGTACATGGATGACATTGAACATCGCGCGGCGACGGGCGGCATCGACGGCGGCCTCGACGCTGACGTACCAGTCGTCGCCGAGGAACGAGCTTGCGAACAGGGCGGCCTGGTGCTCATCCATCCGCACCACGATGTCGATGTCGTTCGTGAAGCGAGGCTCGCCGAAGACCGTGGACGCGACCGATCCGGTGACAAATCGGGCGCAGCCGAATCGGTCAAGCCGCCCGCCGACGAGACGCAGCAGTTCCGTGGGCTCCATCACCCGTGCCCGTCGGTTCCTGAACGGCACGCCATGCGTCGTGCCGTCTCAGCGGTGACCTCGGTTTCCGTCCAGCCTGGCCGCTGGGCCAGAACGCCGCAGCGCACGAGGCTCACAGCCGAGCGCCACATGGCGTCGAGCGCAGCGAGCTTCGCGCTTGCCGGCTGCGACCGCAGCACCGCGAGCAGTGCCGGATCGCATCGATCATCGACTGGGTGCGATTGGCTCGGAACGGACATGTCGAGATCATACCGCGAAGGAAGTCTCGTCCACTCGGGCCATGCCTGTTGCCGATGCCGTCGCGCCGCCCGTGCGGCGTGAACCGAAACGCCTCTGACGGCGTCGACACAAACCCCGAGCGAAGGAAGCTGTGGTCTCGACGTGTCGTGCTGCAGAGGTCCTGGTTGCGTTCCAGATCGAGCGTCGATGTGCGCATCCCGCCACGCCTTCAGGTTCGCTCGGCTGGGAGGGGGGCCGGGCCGTCAGGTCAGGTGCTGCCGCCGAGGGAGCGACTCCGCTGAGATCACCGCTCCACGAGCGAGGACACCACACACTCCCACCGATGCGTGTCGATCCGAGCGGGATCCGCTCTCCTGGAACACGGTCCCATTGGGAACACGGTCCTTTGGATAGTCACATCGTGCGGTGCCCGCGAGGTCGTCGGCGAGGTCCAGGGCGCGGCGATAGACGTCGAGCTTCTCCAAGAGGAAGGGCATGGCTCTCAAGAGAGAGCGGCGAAGCGGCGGTATGCGCGCCGAGATCGAACAATCCTGAAAAGAGCACAAGACGAGATCAGCAGAGCAGCCCCTCGACGGGCTCGGGGCAGGCCGAGGCAGACCGCAGCCGTTTGGGCTTCTGTCTGCTGCTCCGCTCTCTGTGGCGGCTGCTCTCGATTGAAAAAGGCCGCCCGTCGCGCCAGAGCGAGTGTGCGCCCGGAGGGCGCTACGGAGCGCTCAAAAAGAGATTTGGCCGGCCTTGCGGCCGGCCGAATCGAGACGACGGGACGCCAATTGAACTTTTCGTGGCGGGAGTGCGGTTGTGGGGGCCGCGGGAGAGGTTGGCTGTCATTGGTGCGGATGAGCCGTCGGCCTTCCAGTTGGCGCCGGGTTCTGGCCCGAGCTGAAGAGACTGCCCAGATTTGCCCAGAAGGTACTCAGGAAGTGGGTGTCCAAACTGCTGCCCCGTGGAACCCGGCTGTGGGGGTCACTGGCGAGGTTGGCGGTTGCGGGGGTGGAACCGCGTCAGCTGTGAGACTGAGCCGCGGCGACGGCCCGAGCTGACCATGCTGCGCGGACTTGTCCAGAAGGTATTCAGGAAGTGGGTGTCCAAACTGCTCCTGCCGGACGATCCAGTCGGCGCTGACGGAGTCCGCGATGAGGAAGAGCCGTCGCGCGCAGCGCGAGACGCAGTGATAGACGGCGCAGGCGGTCGGGTCGACCGTGCGCGAGCGGGGAAACCCCATGTTCGATTCCTCCACCGACGGCGCGCGGCGCGGGCCGTCAGGTGAGGGCGAAGGTAGCGGCGGCGCGGGGCGTTCCTGAGGAACGGGGGACGAACGGCAAGGAAATCTCCTCCACAGGGTTCCCCGGGCACCAACATCCGCGCCTGTCCATGGATGGGCCCCCTCGGGTTGAGGTCGGGCTGTGGCGCGAGCTGAGGAGACTGCCCGGATTTGTCCAGAAGGTACTCAGGGAGTGGATGTCCAAACTGCTGCGGCGCCAGCAATGTGCGGCATCCATTCACGAAGCCGACCTCACGGCTGCGAGTAGCGCGTCAGCTTCCGCGCATGTAAAGGCGGCGTCGCTGTTGACCCAATATTGAAACGGCTCCTCCCACGCGATGTGTAACGTTACAATGGCGTCATCCCCGCGGAAGAACGTGAGCGTGTGAGCGAGGCCGGCTCGCGACCCAAGGTCGACGAGCGGCGTGCGAGCCTGAGTTAGCGACACCTTGAGCCCAATCAACTCAGTGGCCTGAAGTTCGATATCGCGGCCGGCGACGCGCAGAACCGCCCGATTCGCGCTGGACAAAGAGGCATCAAAGGCCTGAAAGCTGGAGAACTCGCTGGGTTTCGCTCTGGTTGCGTTCGCGAGCGTCCACACCGCAACAGCAACCGCGACCGCCATGATGCAGGCCACGCTGATTGAGCCCATCCGTCGCAACGACATATTAGTTCTTCTCCGTCAGGGATGCACCGTCTCCCAGTCTCCGTGATAGATGTTTCCGAATGCGTCAATCTCCCCTGTGGGCGCGGACACCCGTACCCCAAGTATCCCCGCGAGCTTTTTGAGAAGTGACTTCCCGTCATTTCCCTTTGCGACATTGCAGCCCCAGAGCACCACCTCCCCGTCAGGGCACATGTACGCCGCAAACTCGCGTAATGTCTTCACATTATCGGCGGTCAAATACTCGTCCGCTTCCGGTTCCCCGCTAGGGAATGTCTGGACGATCGTAGTGCCGCCGCCGGGCGCGGGTTGCTCGACCGACACTCCGCCTTTGCCAGCGCCGATAGAAATAGTTCCAAAGTCACCGTGTCCAATTATCCTCAGAGTCTTGATGCAGACGCAGCCATCACCTACTAGAAGTTCCTCTGATCGAACCTGCGAGCGAATTGCATCTAATACCTGCTGCAGGTTCCGGACTTCATGTTCACCGATGGTGAGACGTCCTGCCCATTCGTTGAACGAATCACGGTATCGGCCATAATCCAAAATATCAATCTCAATCTCGCGGGAAATGCCGCATTTGCATTCCCCTCTTGGCCCTAGGGGCGTTCCAGTGTCGACGAAGCCGGGCGCGGTGTTCGGCTCAGATTCTCGTGGCTGCTTCGGCTTGACTCTGTTTAAGATCTCCGACGTGCGGCCCATCGAGTCATTGCGGTTCGTCGGACTAGAACGTGCGAACGCAAACAAGCTCATTCCATCGGGGTAGCCCTCCGAGTCTCGGGCTGCCCAGCGCCCCAGTTGAGGGGAATACGTCCGATACCTAGCAAGGTACCACTCGTAATCCGGGGAGAACACGTAGCCTTGCCAGCCAATCTGCCCTTCGGGCCCTTGGGCGCCGGTGTCAGTGAGTTGTCCTTCGGGCCGGCCGGCGATCGCAGTCGGAATGAGGTTCCGATCCGCCACCTCAACCACCCCGTTGCGATCCAGATCCGCCTCCGCGCGATACGCCGACCCGCCGATCGTGCGGTTCGCCAACGTCTGCCCCGCGATCCCGCTCACGATCCCGCGGTCACTCGACGAACCGCTCGTGTCGACGTCACCGTCGCCGTCCACGTCCCCCTTCCAATGGTGCCGAGCCACGCCGTAGGCGGAATAGGTTACGCGCTCCACGACGTTCGCGGACCGGTCGGTGAGGCACACCGACGAGAACTGCGCGTCGGTGAGGTGGTACCACGTCCCGTCGGTCGTGTCGGTGTAGTCGCCGTCGGCGTTGCGGTCGATCCGGTGGAGCACGATGTCGTCAATGTACCGGGTGCCCCACAGATACTGCTGCCTGCGGTCGACCCCGGACGTCGTCCACGTCCCGTCGTAGAGCTTCGCCGGTGTCGTGGTCGAGGCGGCCGCGTTGTCGACGCGCTCCTCGAGCAGTTGCCAGTCGGCGGAGTAGTACATGAGCCGGACCTGCTCGATGGTCCCGTCCGGGCCAGCGCTCGCGCCCGTGCCCGAGCCGATCACGTCGGCCACCTTGCAGGTGCGCCAGTGGAGCGCGTTGTAGCCCTGGAGCGAACGGTCCGCCCCCGCCACCTTCACCTGGACGAGGCGGTTCCAGGCGTCGTGCTTGTACTCGACCGTGTTGGTCGAGGTGCCCGAGCCGGTCCATTCCTTGTGCGACTTCAGGTTCGCGGCGTAGTCGTACTCGAAGGCGGGCGGCGAGCCGACGCCCAGGTCGACCGGCGTCGTCGCGCCGGGCGCGAGCTGCCGCGTGGCGATCCGGTTCATCGGCTCGTGCGACCGCTGGTCGAAGTCCCGATCGGTATTGCCCCCGTAGCCGTCCCCGGCGTGGTCGGTCCATGACTGGTACCAGTTG
>JAEUIU010000022.1 GCA_016795065.1 Phycisphaerae bacterium | reverse complement strand
AGGAGTGGCCCATGAGGAGCTTGAGGCCAAGATCGGTGAGCAGCCACTTGTCGCCGGAGCGCTTGGCGTGCTTGCGGGTGGCCATCATGGCCAAGTGCGTGCTGACCTCGTCGCGGGGGAGGCCGGTGGCCTCGCAGATCTGGGCAGCCGTCGTCGGGCGGGGGCCGACCATCGAGGCTCGGAGAGCTTGGGCGGTGCCGGCGCCGCGGCCGTTGTCCCGCTCGAATCGGATGCCCCAGACGACCGCCTCGACGACGGCGTTCCAGGTGGCACGGTTCTTGGGATTGATCTTGCGGGTCGCGTATTCGAGGGCCCGTTCCTGATCTGACATTTTGCGTGACATGGTGTGTGTTTCTCTTCGTTGACCGCCTCTCGGCGGCATGTTCCGGATGGGGACTGGCATTCCCCCGCGCAGCGACATGGCTGAACGCAGCGGATTGTTAGGAAAGAGTCTAACATCTCGCCAGCGAGTTGTTGGGTCGTCCTGGCATGGGGTGAATGCGGGAATGTCCGCCGAATTCAATGGGCAGGCGGCGCAGGAAGCGCGGAAGTAGCCTGATTCCCACGGCACGAACCCTCTGGGATCGTCCTAACGATCCGCCAGCCCGGTCACGACGCTGGCGATGGCCTCGCCCGCGCCGACCAGGGCGTCGCCCACGATGAGCCCCGAAGCGAGGGTCACCAGGAACTTCGCGCTCCAGCTCGGGGTGACCTTCCCGATCACCAGGGCAAGCATGGCGCCGATGAAGATCGAGATGGCGTTCTTGGCCTGGACGACGAAGCTCAGGCCGACGCTGGCGGCGCTGGGGACCCATGGCCTCATGTTCTTCGGGGCGAAGCGGTCGAGGCAGGGGAGAATCACGCCAACGATGCCGGCGACGATCATCGCGTTGGCCGCGCCTGCGGGAAGGGCCTCAAATCCGCGCTGAAAGAGCTCCGCCACGGCCTTCCAGGTGGCGACCGCGGGGGCCGGCCACTTCTCGGTGAGAAGCTGTTCGTGTGGATCGTGGATCAGCGTGAGATAGATCGCCGAGCCGGCGAGGGACCCCGCGAGCGCGCCACAGATCTGGGCAATCGCCTGCTTCCATGGCGTGGCGCCCAGCATCGCCCCGGTCTTCATGTCGTGCAGGAGATCGGCCGCCTGCGATGCGGCACCGCCGGTGACGTTGGCGGTCATGAGGTTCGCGGCAGGGTTCGCGGGAAGAACCGCACCAAAGGTGAGCTGAGTGACCTTTCCCATCGCCCCGATCGGCGTCACATTCGTTTCGCCGGAGACGCGAGCCGCAACCACCGCAAGGACCACGGAGAGGAGGACTCCCATGCCCGCGGCCCACCAGGCGATGTCAAAGAGGAGCACCTGAGCGAGCACCGACACGATCATGGTGACGACAATCAGCCCCCCGAGCCAACGCATCGGAACGTCACCCTCGTTGCGTTCGCCGCCGCTGGCACCGGAACCTCGGAAGGCCCGCAACATCGATCGCCACGAGAAGGAGAACGAGACCAGCGACGAGACGACCATCAGTGTTACGCCGGGCCAGAGAAGCCACTCGAGAATGTCGGTGAAGTTGGCCTGCACCGGCTGGAGACGCGTCGAGGTCGGAAGCGAGTCGATGATCTTCCGCACCGCCGTTCGGGCCTCGCCCGTCGCGGGCAGGGCACTGGTCTCGATCGCCTCCCAGACCTGCGTTGCGACCGCCCGATTGGCCTCGCCGTGCACGGTGAGGTAGGTCCCCTCCAACAGCGCCTTCTCGTTCAGTCCGTCAGGCAGGGCGATGGGAGTTCCGTCGGCCCGCACGACCGCCTGGTCAGGCAGTCGAATGACGGTGGTCCACGCCGAAGCCGGCGACGAGGCGCTGGTCCGATCGGACTCGATGAAGAGTTTCTCAATCGCCGCTGTCCAGTCCCGGTCGGCGCTCATGGCCAGATAGGTCGTCCGATCGTCGGCGCTGAGCGGGCCGCGCAGCTCCAGCAGTCGCCGTTGCGGGTGATACCGAAGTTGGCTGCTCGCCTGTAGAACGACGCCTTCGGGCAGCGCTTGAAGTGACTCGGTTGCCTTGAGGTCGATATAGCCCTGGTTGAGCGCCCACGGCGCGATGACCCCCCATGCAAGGATCGCGCCGGCGAGCATCGAGCAGGCGCCGCGCGTTCCGACCAGGGCGCCGACGCCGACCATCAGCAGGCTCTGGTCGAACTCGAAACCAAGGCCGCCTGCCTTGTGTCCGGCGATCCGTCCCGGAACCACCAGGGCGGGGAGGAGCTTGAAGATGGCGACGATCTTGACGGCCCCGGCAATCAGGGCACCAAGGCCAAGCATGGCGACGCGCCGCATCGCGTCCGTTCCGGCCCCATAGACCTCCTTGAGGGTTTGGGCCGATGCCACGCCGCCGGGGAATGGGAGTTTGTCGACGACGATCATTTGCCGGCGAAGGGCGATCGCCGCGGTGATGCCGACCAGGCAGACCGAGAAGACCCAGATCGAGAGTTGCGGCCAGGAGAGTTGCTGGTCCGTCAGTAGCGCGAGCGCCGGAATCGGAGCGACCAGTCCGGCGGAGGAAACCGCGGCGCCGGCCGAGCAGGCCGTCTGGTTGATGTTGTTCTCCAGCACGCCGAAGGGGCGTTTGGTCCCGACCACCGCCTCGAAGGCCCGCCACATGCCGAAGGCAAGGAGCACCCCCGTCACCGACATGTTGGTGCTCCAGCCAATCTGGAGGCTGACGTAGATGTTGCAGAGGGAGAGCATCGCCCCGAGCACCATGCCGGTGACGACCGCCCGCACCGTGAGTTGGGCCGAGGTAAGGTCACGGGGGGGGTAGATCGAGGTCGGATCGACGGGGGTGTCTGGCGTGTTCGCGTCAGGCATGGCAGTCCTTTTGGCCTCGGGGATGTCCGAACGGGACGCGAAACGTACCGGCAGTCCGCGCGAAGGACGAGAGGATTCGGAGCGAACTCGCCAGTTTCTGGATCGCATCCAACGAAAAGGGCCCGGCCGAAGCCGGGCCCTCAGGGGATCACAAGGAAGGACCTTCAGTCCTTACGGAGCGCAGGGCCCCCAACTGCCGAGGAGGATCGCCAAGTCAGGTGCGTTGACCTGACCGCTGTTGTCCAGGTCCGGGCAATCCGCAGCCGTTCCCCAAGCGCCGAGGAGGAAGGCCAAGTCAGGAGCATTCACGGTCCCGTTGCCGTCGAAGTCCGCCGGGCATGGTCCACAGGCCGAACAGAGGGTCTGAGCCTCGCTGACGCAGAGGCTGTCCCACTGGTTGTTGCAGCAGAAGGCGTCAACCGCACACACCGCGTTGCAGCAGGATTCGTCGTTGCAGAAGGGTGTGTTGTGGGCGACGTTGCACGGACCCATGAGAGCCGCGCCGCACTGCGGAGCGCACTCGGCGAGAGCCTGGTTCACGCACAGGCCATCCCACTGATTGCTGCAGCAGAACGGGTCGTTCGAGCAGACGTAGTTGCAGCAGGCCTCGTCGTCGCAGAAGGGCGATCCGGTCGAGTAGCAGCTCTGCTCATAGGGGCCGCCGCACTGCGGGACGCATTCGATGATCGCCCGATTGACGCAGAGGCCGTCCCACGAGTTCGTGCAGCAGAAGGGGTCGATGTTGCAGACGAACTCGCAGCACGCCGCGTCGTTGCAGTACGCCGTTCCAGGCGTGAAGCAGCTCTGTTCGAGGACGCCGCCGCACTGCGGGGTGCAGAAGGTGACGGCCTCGTTGGCGCATTGGTTGTCCCACGAATTGGTGCAGCAGAATGGGTCGATTGAACAGATGTAGTCACAGCACGCGGCGTCGTTGCAATACGGCGTGAAGTCCGCGACGAAGCAATCGCCTGCACCCGGATTGCCGCAGCCAGGGCAGAGCTTCGCCGCCTCGTCGGCACAGAGCTGGTCCCACTCCGTGTCGCAGCAGAACGTGTCGTCGTTGCAGACCGACAGGCAGCAGTTCTCGTCCTCGCAGCCGGTGTTGGCGTGGGGTGCGTAACAAGATCCGCTACTGGGGTCTCCGCATCCGGCGCATTCGGTGAAGGCCTCATCCACGCAGAGGTTGTCCCAGGAGCTGTCGCA
This sequence comes from Phycisphaerae bacterium, assembly GCA_016795065.1. GTDB lineage: Bacteria > Planctomycetota > Phycisphaerae > Phycisphaerales > SM1A02 > JAEUIT01. The sequence continues at coordinate 68,978 of JAEUIU010000022.1, read as the reverse complement.
GCAGAACGGATCGAACGCGCACACGTTGTTGCAGCAGGATTCATCGGCACAATAGGGGCCGTGTTCGGCGTAGCAACTGCCGCCGTTGGGATTGCCGCAGCCAGGGCAGTTGGCGGCAGCCGACTCGACGCAGAAGACGTCCCAGGAGTTGTTGCAGCAGAACGGGTCAAGCGTGCAGACGGTGTTGCAGCAGGTGGCGTCCGTGCATCCGGCTGAGCCGGTGACATAGCAGCCGTGGTTGGCGTTCAGGCAAGCCTCCTGACCAGCGACGGCGTAAGACGCGTCGATCTCGTCGAGGAACGGCTTGATGGTCGGCCAGAGGGTCGACATCGGAAGGACGAAGCCAGCGGAGCATGCCGGTCCGCAGTTGCAGACGGCAACGACGGCATGGTTGATTTGCCGGAAGACCGGCGAGCCCGAGGCGCCCTGGCTGGCGATGACGCTCACCGCGTGTTCGGTGATGTCGCCCGGGCAGCCGACACTCTGAAAGAGAGCGGTGATGTTGCCGATGTCAAAGCCCTTCACGTCTCCAGCGGCGTGGTGGGCCTCGTAGACCTGTTCGCCGACGGCCGGAACGCTCGGATCGATGATGGCTTGGCCGAATTGGCTGGCCACATCGCCGGCGACGGTGAAGACGCAAATGTCCAGAGCCGCGTCGCAGAAGAGGACGTTGTCGACCACGAAGCTGACGGTGGGCTTGGTCGTGCCGCCGGTGCAGGCGCTGCACTCGAAGTTGAACTCAACCACATCACCCACGTTGGCGGAGCAGTGGTTGTTGGTCAGCATCACGTTCGGGCCGGCGATGATCCACGCGGTGCAGAAGCCGCCGGTTTGGAAACGGGCCACGAAGCGACTGTTGTCGTACTCTGGACCCGGATTGAGGCATTCGACGTTGGTCTTGCCGCAGGCCGGTGCGCAGTTGAGATTCGCACAGAGCGTGTTCGCCGCCGTGGCGCAGAGGTTGTCCCATTGGTTGTTGCAGCAGAATGCGTCGCTGTCACAGACCAGATTGCAGCAGGACCCTTCGTCGCAACCCGGCGAACCATGTGCGGAGAAGCAGCTTCCGGGCGCCGGGCACTGGGCCCATTGGGCCTGGGCTTCCGTGCTCACAACCGTCGTGGCCAGCGCAGCGCCAGCCCAACACAACAACGCGCCAACCGGCGCTCTTCGTGTACGCATACCAGTCCTCTCAATTCCTATGGTCCCCACGATCTCACCCTTGACGCCGGGCGGGGAGTCCGGCCGTCGTCCGCAGGATACCGCGGAAGGCGCCGAATCGCGCTCAGAAGAGTTCAACAGATCGTTACGCCACCCTCCCGAACCCGGGACGACTCATACGAGGGCCCACCTCGACGTCGCCGAGGGGGCGTTTAGCCTCAGTCGGGCGGTCCATCCGCCCGCCGGCCCTCTTTGCGCCCGACGGTGTAACCAAGCTTGGTGATGGCTGTCTCGATCTCTGCCGTTGCGTCCGGCGAACTGGTCGTGATGACCGCGGTATGCCCTTCCAGGGTCAGCGAGCAGGAGGTGACGCCCTTCACCTTCAGGACCTTGTCGGTGATCGCCTGGACGCAGCCATCGCAATGCATGCCTTGAACGTCCAGTTCCACGGTCGTGAGCGCGACGTTGGCGGTCCCGCCACTTCCGGGCTTGCAGCCAACTTGGGCGGCGGAACCGAGCGAGAGGGCCAGCGCGACGACGAGCGATGCGGCGGGACGGGCGAGCATGGCGTCATGTTATCACCCCGCTCCGTCAACGACGCGGCACCCGGACATGCCGGGCGCCGCGTCGAGGGGTTGAGGCGAAGGAGCGTGGTTACGGACAGGGCTTCTCGACGGGGGCGGCGCCTTCCGCCGCACACTCGAAGCAGATGACCTGGTTGAAGAGCTCTTGGTTGTTCTTCAGGATCTTGATCCGAATGGACCCCTGTCCGGCCTTTCGGCATTTCACGCCCGACGACTCGTCGTCCTTCCCGGTTGGGCCGGTGTGCAGGTCCGGCGTCCCATCCTTCAGGCCAACGGCCCCCAACTTCTCGGCGGTCACCTTCAGGTCGCGATCTCCGTTCGCGCCTTCCACCGCGTACTTGATCGACTCGCTGTCCGGGTCGTACCAGTAGTCGTAGTCGGCGGTGACGGCCGGTGCGCACGGGCCGAAGGCACCGAGGAGGACCGCGAGGTCAGCCGCATCGACGACGCCGTTTCCAGTCAGGTCGCCGGGTCCGGTCGTGGCCCATGCGCCAAGGAGGATGGCGAGGTCGGCGCCATTGACGGTGCCGTCGTCGTTCAGATCCGCAGGACACGCCTCATCGCATTCGCCGTCATTGCTGATGGTGACCACGCCCGAGCCGGAGCCGTTGTAGCCCCCGAGTCGGATGTAGTAGACGCCGCCGCAGAAGGCCGGGAAGCTGACGCTCGAGGTGAAGTTGGGGCAATCGGGTGAGTCGTCGTTGCATCCCAGGAGGACGCCGCCGTCGCTTGGGCATCCCGAGTAGACGGCGATGCGGGTATCGAAGGTTGCCTCGCCGCAGGTGGTGACGGTGGCGACGCCGTTCCCGCCCGATTGGTAGTAGTACCAGACGTCGTTGACGAGGTTGAGACCGAAGCCCTCGTCGCATTGCGGTTCGAGCGGGATGTCGCTCGTGGTCGCGCCGATCGTCGAGAACTCTTCGGCGCCTTCGTCCAGTTCGACCGCGCCTTGGCACTCATCGTTGACCAGGGGCGGATCGCCACCGCAGAGCGTGCTGGCAAACTCGACGCACGAGCGATCCCAGGTCACGTCGCAGCATGCCGGGTCAGCGGCACAGACCACCATGCAGCAGGCGAAATCGCTGCAGCCTGGTCCGCCGACTGCCGAGCAATCGTGCGTCGATGCCATGCACGGGTTCACCTCCGGCAGCGAACCGATGAGGGTGCCGCTGGCGTCGACATGCAGGTCGATACGTTCGATCACGTTTGGGAAGCCCGGTTCGAAGGGGAATCGGGCGGTGAACGTGATGCCGTAGGTCGACGGCGACATCGGGGTAATGCTGAAAGAGTTGGGCAGGATGTGGGCCCGGCGATGAAGGCCGTTGGAGAGGCCATCGAGTTCGACGGAATAGAAGACATCAAAGAACGAGTCGAGGGTTGGGGGGATGCCCGGGCCCGTGAGGGCGTGACGAGCATCGAGCCAAACCCATTCCGGCTCGAGGTCGGCCGGCGGTTCCATGATGGTCATCTGGTACAGGAGTGACTGGTAGCCGGGCCCGATCGCGCTGGCATCGAGGATCGCATTCACGTTGATGAACTGACCAGCGAATGCAATCGGTCCGTCAGCGGAGACGTGACTCAGTTCCATGCGTCCGCGCACCTGATCCCAGTTCGTGGACTCTGTCGGCAGGCCGCCGAACATGCCGTTGGCGATGACCTGTGACTCGAGGACCCGCACCGTGCCAAGGCCGGGTGCGATCGCCGGGTTGAAGACCTGGCCCTGCAACTGGCCGGGGACGGCATTGAAGAGGTTCCACGCCGCGCCACCATCGGGACAGGAGAAGTCCGGCGGCACCGAGCAGTCCACGAGGAGTCCGGCGCCCGCGCAGGCCAGGGCCGGCGTACCGTCCGACCAGACGCCGCTGACGTCGACGCGCGATTCGCAGGACGAACCGCAGCCGCACATCGGCCAGGAGCGCTGAGCGATGGCAACGACCCGCGATTCGCCGGCGACGAGCGTGACGGTCTTGGCGATGTGGGGAACGCCGAAGCCCATCGGGTCGATCGGCAAGTCGATGCATCCGTCGGGGCCGGTGTCCTCGAGGAAAGCGATCGGGAAGTTGTCGCCGTCGGCCGGATCGGAGATCGAGAAGACGCCATCGCCGCTACCCGGTAGGAAACCCGTGCCGGTGCCGAGTCGCGCGGTCTGCTCGCTGTCGACGTTCAGGGTGATCGTGACCGTCTCGGTTGGATCGTTGTTGGTGAAGCGGAAGAGGTGGACGCGCTGGTCACCGGGATGGGCCCGTTGCACGCCTTCGGTGATCCGCTCCATGCCGAGTCTCGGGATGGAGGGATCGATCGGTGAAGGTTCGACGACGCAGAAGGTTGTGTCGCCTGGGCCCGAAGTCGTCGAGCCGTCGCTCCACGAGGTTGTGGCATTTCCGATCACCGTACAGAGCCGAGGCGGTCCGGGTGGGAGAAAGACCGGAACGAGCGCGGTATAGACGCCTGGTGTGGGCGTTGGAATAGTGATACTGCCCGCAGCCCCGGGCGGTGGGGCGCAGGCGACGGTCAAGGAGATGGTGGTGGACATCGGGGCAGGGCAAGCGTTGCCCCACGCCGCGACGTTCACGGTGACAGGGAACATCGCAAAGCCGCCGACGAAGGCCAGTGGAAACACCGGCGGCGTCGCCTTGGTGAGGGAGGTGCTCTTGCCGCAGACCTGGGGCGCGGGAACGCCGCCGCAGCCATCGACGCGACCCGAGGTCGAGAGGACGGCAGCGGCAAGCGAACCGCCGATGAGGGCAAGCGAGAGGACCCGAGCGACGGGAAGGAGGCCAGAACGTCGTCGCGAGGCGGCGTCGGCGGACCCAAGCGATGAGGTGAACGAGAGCATGGCAGCACTCCTGAGGAGAGATGGATGGGGCGTGGGAGGTCCAAACAACGGTCCTCCGCACCACCCCAGGCGCCCTTTCGGCGGCGCCTCCCTCACACCGAAGAGGTCCCGACAGTGGATTCCGCCTGTTTTCTGACCTTGCCTCGGCGTTGCCTTGGGCAATCGCCCGATGGACAATGGCCACGATGTCCGACGCCGAAACGCCCATCCCCAACGACCCAACGGGTGATGGGCGTCGGCACGCTGCGGAGACGCTCCTGCCCGTCCTGTACGACGAGTTGCGGGCCTTGGCGGAGTCGCGGCTCGCCCGCGAACGGTCGGGGGCGACGCTTCAGGCGACCGCTTTGGTGCATGAGGCATACCTGCGTCTTGCCCAAGGGACCGGCGCTGCCGCCGACCGCCGCTGGGATGGGCGCGGTCACTTCTTTGCCGCCGCTGCGACGGCGATGCGCCGCATTCTGGTCGAGCGAGCCCGTTCGCGCGGCCGGATCAAGCGCGGCGGCGATCGGAATCGCATCGAACTCGACGACCTCAGCATCGGCGGCGACAGCGAGTCGGTCGACATCCTCGGTCTCGACGCAGCGCTGACTCGCCTGGTGGCCAAGGATCCACGCAAGCACGATGTGGTCATGCTCCGGTTCTTCGCCGGACTGTCGATCGAACGGACCGCCGAAGAGTTGCAGGTTGCCACGGCGACGGTCGAGCGGGATTGGACCTTTGCGAAAGCCTGGCTCTATCGCGAACTGACGGGCACCAACGAGGACGCGACAGGGGAGCGTCATGCCGAGTGAGCCATCGGCGGGGAAGGGCGAGCGTACGGCGCCTGACCTCTCCGGCGGTGAGACGTCCGCGGATGTCCCCTCACCCGTCGCGCCACCGAGTGCTGGTGCGGCACGCGAGCCAACGGATGTCGAACCGCCGGCCGCCTCAGGCAGTGGTTTCGAGAGTGAAGCGATCTTCTTCGAGGCCTTGGCCATCGCGCCGGCCGAGCGAACGTCGTGGCTTGCCCGCCGCTGTGGGCGCGATCGGCGGCTTGCGGCCGACGTCGCATCGCTGCTGGCCGCGGCCGACCGTTCGAGCGGCTTTCTCGAGAAGGCGCCGAGTGAACTCTTTGAGGTCGCCCGCCAGGTCGGTTCAGGCTCGTCGCCCCAGATCAATCTTGACTTAGACGTCGCTGCCGCCGAATCCCTCGTTGGCCGCACGGTCGGCGAGTTCACGCTGCGAGCCGTGATCGGGCAGGGCGGCATGGGCGTGGTCTATCGGGCCGAGCAGCGGCAGCCGAATCGCACGGTCGCCCTCAAGCTCGTCCGACCGGGCTACGCCAGCCCCAACATGATCCGCCGCCTCGCCTTCGAGGCGGAAATGCTCGGTCGCCTTCGCCATCCCGGCATCGCGGCGGTGTACGCGGCGGGTACCGCGGATCTTGGCTTCGGCCAGCAGCCCTACGTGGCGATGGAGTTCTGCGAAGGTTGGCCGCTGCGGGAGTGGATCAAGGCCGAGTCGCCGGACGCAACGACGAAGGTGCGGCTCCTCATCGACATCGCCGAGGCGGTGCGTCACGCCCACGAGAACGGGATCATCCACCGCGACCTCAAGCCGGAGAACCTGCTCGTCGAAACCTCTGGCCAGCCGCGCCCGCGGGTCCTCGACTTCGGCGTGGCTCGTCTGGCCGATCGCGGCGATGCATCCGCGGCACGGGCCAATGCGACCGAGGCAGGGCACTTGGTGGGCACGCTGCAATACATGAGTCCCGAGCAAGTGCGTGGCGAGGCGGTCGACGCTCGCAGCGACGTCTTCGCCCTTGGGCTCATCGCGTGGGAGCTTTTCGCCGGTCGTCCGGCGCGAACGATCGACCGCAGCAGCCTCGTCGACGCGGTGCGACAGGTCGCGGAGCAACCGATCCCGAAGGTGAGCGAGGTTGCTCCCGAGATCAAGCCGGATCTTGGGCTCATCATCGGCAAGGCCCTCGAATCTGAGCCGGCGCGGCGTTACGAAAGTGCCGGTGCCCTGGCCGATGACCTCCATCGCTTTCTCACTCACGAGCCGATCAGGGCCCGGGCGCCGACCACGGCCTACGTGGCGATGCGCTACGTGCAGCGCCACTGGGCCCTCGTCTCGATCGCAGCGACCCTGGCGATCGCCCTGCCCATTGTCGTGGTTGCCCTCATCCTGGCCCTGCGAAGCGAAAACGAGGCCCGCCTGGCCGAACTCAACGAGCGGGCCCGGGCCCTCGACGCGACCGCGGTCACCGATTACATCCTCTGGTCGCTTCGGCTGGACGCGAACGCGCCCCGCGTCGCTCCCGCCGATCGGGCGGCGCTCTTGCCGATCCTCGCCGAGCTTGCTGCCAACGTCGACGATCGCATGGCCGGGCGACCGGAAGCCCAGGTACGGGTCCTCAACCGGGTCGGCGAGGGCTACAACGTCCTGACCGAATACGAGCTTTCCAAGGCAACCTTTGAGCGGGCGATTCGCATCTGTGACGAGTCGTTAGGAAAGGACCATGCCCTGCGTGGCGCCGCCCTGCATGGCCTGGCCGCTGCGGAGTGGTTCCGGTCGCAGCGCGACGGCTCGCGCGAGGGACTGGAGCGGACCCGCGGGATCTACCAGGAGGCCCTCGACACGCGCCTGCGGACCTTGGGCCGTGAGAACGCCGAGACCGCCCTGACGATGCGTCACCTTGCCGCGACGCTTCGCACGCTCGATCGGCTCGACGAGGCCGAGCCGCTCTACCGCGAATCGCTGGCGATCCATGAGCGGCTGCACGAGCATGGCGATCCGCTCGCCGACGACTCGATGCTGGCCAGCGGCTACAACGGCCTCGCCACGTTCCTGAGCTCGCAGCGGCGCTATGCGGAGGCCGAGCCGCTGCTCATCAAGGCCCTCGCGACGATGCGCTCGATGAAGCCGACGGCCCGTCGCGTCGTCGATGAGGCCCGCGTCCTGCGCAATCTTGGGGCGACGCAAGGAGCGAACCAGCGCTTCGAAGAAGGTGCAGCGTCCCTGGTCGAGGCCGAGTCGATCTTTCGCCAGCAGCTCGGCGATACATCGCGCGAGATCGCCGGCACGCGCTTGCGGCTGGCCCAACTCGAACTGGTTCGCAACAACGTCGATCGCGCCCGAGAGCTCGCCACGAGCGTCATCGCCGACTTCGGGCTCGGCGAGAACGACGCCCTCGTGACCGACGCCCGCAAGATCCTGGCGACGCCGTGAGTTTCTCCGCCATGGGTCAGTCGCACGGTCCCCACGCACCCAAGACGATCGCCAGGTCGGCGGCGTTCACGATCCCATCGCCGTTGAGATCCGCCTGTGAGCTCGGACCGCCGCCCCACTGGCCGAGAAGGACTGCGAGATCTGCTCCCCCGACGACGTCATCACCGTTGAGGTCAGCCGGACAAGGGTCGCCGATGCAGATGTTCGTTGCTAAGGCGACGCAGCTTCCGTCCCATGCCTCCTCGCAACAGGTCGGATCGACGATGCACACGGCATCGCAGCAGAGCGGCTTGTTGCAGCCGGGAGTCGGATGGCGGACGAAACAGGCCGCCGTGCCGGGATGGCCGCAGGCCTCGAACTTGGTCGGGCGCTCGTAGAGCCAGAGGACGTATTGCACCGGGCATTGCGGGCCCGGGGGTAGGTTGCCGTCGAGCGTCACCACCACGACGTAGTTGTCGTCCGCAACCGGGATCGGCCCGAACTCGAGCGGACAGGCCGGGTCGGTCTTGGACATGAGTTCGACCGACGTCGAGCAGTCGGTTCCCTGGTAGAGCGTCACGCGGGCGTTGGTCGCAGGTCCGCCGCCGAGCGTCTTCGTGACTAACGAGCCATAGAGGTAGCCGGGTGCGGTGACCGCGAACCGGAACCAATCGCGGTCCTTGTGTTCGGGCCCGTTTCGATCAAACTCGACACCGGTCGTGCCGCAGACCGCCCGATAGGCGCCGGGAGCGACGGCCCCGATGTTCTGAAGCGGGGCGCCCGGCTCGGTGCAGCCGCCGTTGACGTCGAAGTCATTGGGGTCGCAATCGAGAGCATCATCATCGATCGCGGCCCCTTGCGGACAGGCGATACCGCAGGGGACTTCGAAGGGCTTCACGCCGGTGAGATCGATCGCGTACTTCCCGCCCACCGTTCCTTCGCTGTGCGACCACTGCTGTACCGGGAAGTTGCCGCCTGGTCCGTCGGGGCCGGTGATCTCAATGCCGGCGACGGTCGGATCGTGGAAGATCGCCCCGGCCTGGCTCACCGGAACATTGGTCTTGCTTGATATCGCCAGCAGATAGAGACCCGGACCTGGGATCGTCGAACCCGATCCGTCGGTCGCGTTGGGAAGGAGCTTCGAATAGATCGTCGGAAAGGAGCCGGCGTCGTTGTCGTTGCCGAGCAAGCCGTAGCCGTCGAGCTTGAAGAGCCAGAGCTGGGTGTTGAAGTTGGTTGCGACAGGATCAATCGTGGCGCTGAACGCACTGGGGTCGCTGATACAGATGAGGAACATGTCCTCGAAGTCATTCGCATCGGCGGTCGCGGTCAGCTCGCCCTTGATGCGGGCCGTGCTTCCCGAACCCGTTACCGGTTGGGCGGTCGAGGGCGACGAGCCGGCGTCCGGCACCTCCTCAAAGGTAGGGCCGGCGAGGGCAGCGCTACCGGCAACAAGGACCAGGGAAAGGCTCGAAATGAATGGGCGGCGTTGGGTCATGGATCTCGGACGTCATGTGGGTCTTCGGTGCGACGACCCGTGAGCCATCACCATGCGCCAGAACGAAGGCATTGCCCATTGGCCATCGTCAATTTGTCGTCCGATGCCATTCTTCAACGCGGGCAGGGGCCCCAGGCTCCCAGCAGGATTGCCAAATCGGCTGCATCGACTTGGCGATCACCATTCAGGTTGGCGGGGTGCGGACCGACGTTTCCCCACGCTCCAAGCAGGATGGCAAGGTCGCCCCCTCCCACGAGGTTGTCGCCGTTCAGGTCCGCCATGCAGGATGGACCGCAGCGGCCGAACTGGGTGAGGGTCAGGATGCCGGAGCCGGAGCCGGCGAACCCTCCGACGCGAACGATGTAGTTCTCGCCACAGACCGTCGTCAAGGCGAGCTGCGATGTCACCCCGCAGCCGGGGAAGTCATCGTTGCAGGCAAGGAGAACGCCTCCGGCGTCGGGACAATCGGTGTACACGGCCATGCGCGTGTCGAACGTGGCCTGTCCGCACGTGGTCAGCATCGCCACGCCGTCGGCCGAAGCCTCGAAGCGATACCAGATGTCGTTCACGATCTCGAGGCCGAAGCCCTTGTCGCACGCTGGTGGCAAGGGAACGTCGCTCGTCGTCGCACCGACGGTGGAGAAGCTCGTGTCGCCAAGTCCGATCCGTTGGGCGGTGCCGCACTCATCGTTGGAGGGAGGCGCAACAAGTCGACAGTGGTCAATCGCCTCTGTGGCGCACAAGGAATCCCACGTCGACTCACAACAGAATGGGTCGACTGCGCAGACCGTGTCGCAGCAGTCGACGTCGTTGCACCCGACGTCGGGATGAGCTTCATCGCAGGCACCAGCACCGCTGAAGCCGCAGGCGTCAAACAGCGGCGGGCGAAGGTCGATCCACAGGACGTACTGCACAGGACATTCGGGTCCGTCGGGGAGGACGCCCTCGAGACTCAACGCCACGACGTGCGGTCCGTCGTTGACGGGCACATGGCTCAGAGTCAGCGGGCAGGCGAGCCCGGACGCTTGGCCAAGGACGACTTGCGAGTCGCAGGGCACGCCTTCGCGCACGCCAACGCGAGCGTTGGTGACCGGCACGAACTCCGGCGTCATCGCGACCAGCGAGATCGTCAGATAGCCCGGTTGGGCGATGTTGATGAGGAACCAATCGCTCTCGTTGTGAATCGGAATGCCGGCGTTCGTCTCGACGCCGATCGTGCCGCAGACCGCCCGATAGGTGCCCCAAGCAAGGGCCCCGATCGGTTGAAGCGGATTGCCCGGCTCGGTGCAGCCGCCGTTGACGTTGGCATCGAAAGGTTCGCAGAGGAACGCGTCCCAATCAAACGTAGCCTCAGCCGGACAAGCCAGTTCGCAAGGCGGAGCGAAGAACTTCACCCCGGTCAGATCGATCGCGTACGCGCCGCTCTCGACAACGGGTGTGCCGGTCCAGTTCTGCCACGGGAACGGACCGCCGGGACCGTCCGGGCCGGAGACTTCGACGCGGTTGAAGGTCGGGTCATTGAAGAGCGGCTGACCGAAGGCCAGCGGCACGTTGTTCTTGGCGGTGATTGCCAGGAAGTAGAGACCCGGCGCGGTGACCGCGGCGCCGCTGCCGTCGGTGGCCGCGTTCCCGATCCGCGAGAAGATCGTCGGGAAGGAAAGGGGGTCGTTGTCGTTGGAGAGCAATCCGGTGCCGTCGATCTTGAAGAGCCACAACTCCGTGTCGAAGTCGGTCATCGTGGCGTTCACCGTGGCGCTGAAGCTCGCCGGATCGTTGATGCAAATGAGGTAGACGTCCTCGAAATCGAAGGCGTCGGCGGTGCCGGCAAGGGCACCCTTGATGCGCCCCAGCGGCCCGCTGCCGGTCGTCGGCTGGGCGGTGGCCGGGGTCGCGCCGGCGTCAGGAACCTCCTCGAAGGTCGGTCCCGCGAAGGCAGCAGTCGTTGCGAGCAGGGCCACAGCGAGCGTCGAAACGCTTCGCAGGGTGCGCGGTCGTTCCACGCCATTCGCAATGATCAAAGCCATGGGTCGCCTCCGGGAGTCGCTCCGCGAACGCACAACGCGCGACGTCACGCGTCGTGGTCCTCACGAGGCATTATGCGCCGGACTTTCCCCGAGTCCCTCAAGAAAAATCCGGTTACGCGCGGAAGAGGGCCGCTTTCTGGAATGCGCCGTCCAGCACCTTCGCCGAGGGAGCGACCAACCAGTCCTCGAGGATGCCGGCGTAGACGCTTCGGAAGTCGACCGTGTGGCGAAGGTCGCCCTGGTCCAAGTCAGTCATCGACGGGTGTTCACCAAGGAGACCCGCCCGCACTTTGGCTCCTAGGAGAAAGACCGGCCCGGCCGTGCCGTGGTCGGTGCCGGCGCTGCCGTTCTGGGCCACGCGCCGCCCGAACTCGCTGAAGCAGAGCGTGGCCACGCGCTCGTCGTTGCCTTGGGCCTTCAGGTCATTCTGGAAGGCGAGCACCGCGTCCCCGAACTGGCGCATGAGATTGCCATGCGTGCCGAGTTGTCCGCCGTGGGTATCGAAACCCGAGATGGACGCGTAATAGACCCGCGTCTTCATCCCATCGCGAATCATGGCCCCGATCGTGCGAAGCTGATTCGCCAGGGACGACTGCGGGTAGGCGACGAGCGGTTGCTTGTTGACCGCGTTGCGGATCCGGTCGCTCGAGACCTGGGCGTCCAGCGAGGTCCGCATCAGGAAGTTCATTTGCGTGTTGGGCTCGATCCCATCGAGCGAGCCGGCCCGATTGATCGCCTGATAGGGATCGTGGAGGGCCTTGTGCAGGTCGTCGCCGAGCCAGCGGAACATCTCAGCCGACTCGAACGCGATCGGCTTCTGCGTCTCGCCCATCATTGCCAGGGGAGCCTGACCGATCGCCACCGCGCCTTCCGTCGACGGCGTGCCGTTGCACGTGCAGTCGAAGTAGCGGCCGACCCAGCCGGTGCCTTTGCCATCGGTGCGAGCGGTGTGCCAGATGTCCATCGAAGTGAAGTGCGAGCGATTCGGGTTCGGATAGCCGACGCCTTGGATCACCGCTGCACGTCCGCCGTCGAAGAGTTCCTTGATGCCGGTGAGGTTCGGATGAAGCCCGATGCCCTTGGCCTGATCGAGGACGAGAGCCTGGCCCGTCTGGTCGCGCGGCGTGCCCGGTCCGCCAATCGCAATCGACGGGCGGGCCGCGTAATACTCACGCGAGCCGAAGGGGACGACCGTGTTGAGGCCGTCGTTGCCGCCGCCGAGCTGGATGATCACCAGCACGCGCTCTTCGGGAACGCCAGAGCCGCCGAGCAGCATCCCAAGCGCCGACTGCTGGATGAACTGCGGAATCGTCGCCGCCATCGACGCGAGGGTGACGCCGTGCTGAAGGAAGATGCGGCGCGAGTAGGGGGTGGGCGTGGTCATGGGAGGGCCAAGGGCGAGAGGCGGGGAGGCTCAGCAGAGTTGATACTCGGGCATGGCCGTGATCAGGGCAAGGGCCCCGAGCAGGCGGTCGTTCTCGGGCGCTGACGCGGTGGTGGTGAGGAAGTTCGCGATGGCTGCGATGCGATCGGGATGCGGTCGCGTCGCCAAGGAGAAGCGGCAGAGGAAGCGGGCGATCGACTGCGGCGAGACGTCTTCGTCGCCGCCGCTTTCGCGGATCTCACTCAGGAGGTGGGTCACGTCGCAGCGGTCGCTGTTGGCGTCGAAGCGCGTGCCGGTTGGCACCCGACCCGTGAGGAGATAGACCAGCACGTTGTGCCGCACGAAGAGGGTCGACGTGTTGATCCAGGAGCGTCCGCCTTCCCAGCCCTTGACGTTTGGCGGCTGGAAAAGGTCCTGACCCATGAGGCCAGCCGCGCTGGCCATCGACTCGATCGAACGAACCGGCGTCCGGTAGGAGCGGACCGCCTGGGCGATGAGTTGCACCGGGCTCTTGATCACCGAAGCGATGTGCTGCGCGGCGTAGAAGTACTCGCTTCGGAAGAGGGCCTTGAGCACCGGTCGCAACTCGAACTTGTTCTCGCGGAGGAGCTTCCCCAACGCCCGTACGAACGCCTGCGATTCCTCGCTGGGCGTGCCCGGCAGGTCGTTGACGAAGAAGCGGAAGAGCTTCAGGCAGACGAAATCGCTGGCGGCCTGCCGCTCGAAGATCAGCCGCACGAAGTCGTCGCCATCGAAGTCGCCGCGCTTGCCGAAGAGAAGTTTCGGCGTCGAATCGTGGTTGCCCGCCTCGAAGACGAATTCGTCATCGCTGAAGGTGTAGCCGGTGAGGGCCCGGGCCCCTTCCTTGATGTCGGACTCGGTGTAACCGTTGCCCTCGCCAAGCACGAAGAGTTCCATCAGCTCGCGAGCGAGATTCTCGTTCGGTCGCCCGCGGCGGTTCTCGTCGTTGTCGAGGTACTTGAGCATCGCCGGGTCGCGCACCATCGCATGGGCGAGCGAGCGGAAGTTGCCGGCGGCGTTGGAGCGGAAGAGCTCGTTCTGCCGGGCCATGTGATAGCTGTCCTGCACGGTGCGGTAGCCAGCCGCGAAGTGCCCGTGCCAGAAGAGGGTGAGCTTCTCCTCCAGCGGACGGCTCGTCTCGATGAGTCGACCCATCCACCAGGTGCGCATCGACTGGATCTGGGTCCGATCGGTGGCGTCGCGCTCGTTGCGCTCGCGCTGCAGTCGGGCGAGGGTCGCCTCGTCGTTTTCGCGGCGGGCACGCTCCGCGATCGATCGCTCCTCGGCGGTCGGCGGACGGCGGATTGAGGCGTCCCAGGTCTGACGGTCACTCGTGGCGTTGGGCGAGCCGAACTCGACCAGCGATTCGACCGCCTTCTCGACCCCCAGGTTGGCCAGCGTCCGAACGGTGGCCGGCGTGCCCCCGAACCCGGCGCGGTTCAGGAGGTGCAGCGCTTTCCAATAGTCGAAGGCCTCGTTGGGCAGTGGTCGAAGGGGATTCGGGGCCATGGAGAACGCCTCCTGCAGACCCCTGTTCTATCGGCAGTGAGCTAAATCCGCACGGTCAATTGGTCGAATTCGCCCGCGAAGGGAGATCAGCGGCGTCGGTTCCGCCGCGGCGTGTCATCAATCGACCGATGACGGCGGCCACCAGGATCACGCCGAACGCGAGGGTGAGAAGCCACGTCTTCAGCTCGACGAAGCCCGCCGCACAGAGGGGCGAAAGGGCCAGGACGAGAAGGGCGGCAAGTCCCACCGTGCGGGGTGTTCGCGGCCAAGGGCCGAGGCCTAACGCCGAGAGGGCGGGCACGCCCATGAAGAGGAGGACGTAGGTCGGGAAGATCAGGCCGTAGAAGCCCAGGAGGTAGAGGTACGCCGGTTCGAAGCCGATCGAGAGCGAACCGAGGTAGGCGACCGCGACGCCCCCCAAGGTCGGGGCGAGGAGGGCGAGTTGCCTGGCCTTGTTCGATTGCGGCACCGGAGCGACCCGCACCTCCCGAACATGCACGGCGATCGTGAAGAGGAGTTGGACCGACAAGTGGGTCAGGATCGGGGCAGTCGGGTCAAGGCTGCCGGACGCGCCGTAGGCCACGGTCATCAGGATGACCGGGAGGAAGGTCGCCCCGAAGACGCCGAAGGCATGGTGACTGGGGGCTTGTTGGCGGGCCCGGTGGAAGGTCGCGTCGAGCCACGGGCAGAGGAGAAATCCAAAGCCGATGATCGGTGCGGCAAGGACGAGCGAGGTGGTGGACTCGGTGCCAGCGGCAGGGGCGCCGGCGAGTCGACCGGTGCCGAGGAGGTACCACGTGGCATAACTCACCACCGTCGCGAGGGCGCCGAGCCAAGGCCAGGTCCGATTCGGGGCCAGACTCAGGAGGAGCCCGCCGACGATCGCCCCGGCCGCAGCCATCCACTCGACTGGAGGACCATTCCCAAGCGCCACGTTCGCGCGGTCCGCTGCCCAGGCTCCGAGGAAGACGACGAAGAAGACCTGATAGGCGATCGTGACGCCCGAGAAAAGGACCATCGCACCGGCGTGCTCACGACAAAGCCGTTCGCTTCGCTCGCGCGAACACCAGTAGCCGAAGCCCGCGCAGCCCAGCACATTCAGGATCGCGAAGACCCAGAAGCCGGGCCAACCCCAATGGCGGACGAGGATGATCGGGAGATACATCCCGATGCACCAGGTCCAACTCGAGGTACAGAAGAGTCCCCAGCCGACGGTTCCGGCCAAGGCGCGCAGGCGAGCCATGGCGGGGAATGTAGTCGGAGTCGCAGGCGGCGGGAGGCGTGGCGGCGATTACTCCAGCCGATCGGTCGCGCTGGCGAAGCCGGCATGCCGGGCGCAGTGGGCACAGCAATAGAAGCGACCGTTGGCCTCGGCGCCGTGGCCGATGATCCGACAGCCGCAATGGGCGCAGGGCGGGGCGAGCTTGTGCAACGCGCATTCGAAGGAATCGAAGAGGTGACTCTTCCCTTCCATGACCACTTCGATGAGCTTGTCGTATTCGTTCCCGCAGGTTTCACATCGAGCCATGAGCCGTTCTCCAACGTGGTGTGGGGAGTTCGCGAGAGGGTGGAGGTCCGCCGACCTCGGTCAGTCCCAAGCGCCAAGGAGAAGCGCCAAGTCGGTCTGGCCAACCGTGCCGTCGCCGTCGATGTCGGCGTCGCCTCCTGGCTGGCCCCAATCACCCAAGAGGATCGCGAGGTCAGACTGCCCGACGGTGCCATCACCGTTGATGTCCGCCGGCTCGGCGGTGCCACACCCGCACTCCCGCTCCGCAGCGGCCACGCAACTCGCGTCCCAAGAGGTGTCGCAGCAGGACGGGTCGGAGGTGCAAACCGTTTCGCAGCAGGTGCGGTCGTCGCAACCGGCCGACGCGTGGGTCTGGCAGCAGTCGCCCGAGCCCGGACAGGAAACCACCGGCGGGCACTCGGGGCATTCCGGCCAGGTCTCGCCGGGTTCGCAGACGGTGTCGCCGCACACCGGCCCGCACAGCCCCGGGCAGTTGTCTTCGACCAGATTGACGCAGATCGCATCCCAGCCGGTTTCACAACAGGAGGCATCCAGGATGCAGACCGCATCGCAGCACTGCTCGTCGGTGCAGCCGATACTGGCGTGGGTCTCGCAGCAGTCGCCGACCCCTGGGCATGGATCGACCGGCGGACACTCCGGACATTCCGGCCATGTCTCACCGGGCTCGCAGATCGTGTCCCCGCAGGTGGGCGTGCACAGTCCGGGACATTCATCTTCTGCTTGGCCCACACAGATGCTGTCCCAACCGTTGGCACAGCAGCTCGGATCGAGATCGCAAACGGCCAAACAGCACTCTTCGTCGGTGCAACCGTTACTCAGGTGGGCAACGCAACAGTCCCCGACGCCGGGGCAGGTCACCACTTCAGGGCACTCAGGGCATTCAGGCCAGGTCTCACCCGGCTCGCAGATCGTGTCGCCGCAAATCGGGCCGCAGATGTCGCAGACCTCGTCGGCGATATCGACGCAGAACGAATCCCATTCCCGTTCGCAGCAGAAGGGATCCTCGGCACAGACCTCGTTGCAGCAGGCGCTGTTGTTGCAGCCCGGTGTTGAGTGACTGAAGCAACAATCGCCAACGCCCGGGCAGTCACCCGCGAAGGCATCGCGTCCGAGGCAGCACGGAACCATCAGAATCGCCTGGGCCACGAGGGCAGCGCGACGGTACGCGGAGGTCGGCAGAGTGAGTCTTGGAAAGGTCGTTGCCATCGTTTGGATCCGTGAGAAGTGTGAAAGTCCGCCGGGGCCAACCACGAGTTGGCCCCGGCGTCGCGTGAAAGTTCTTTTCATCAGATCTGTCCACCCCCTGGGGAGATGGCGGGATGGAAGGTCGCGTCCTCCTCACGTCCTCACCATCCGCACGCCATCTCCCCAGTTGATTGGACGATTCCGAGTGCCTATCGCGGTCGCTGGGATTTCGCCGGTGGAACTTTGCCGCCTGCCCGCCGTGCTTCGGAAAGGCCGATCGCGATGGCCTGCTTGCGACTGGTGACCTTCTTGCCGGAACGGCCGCTGCGGAGTGTGCCTTGTTTCATTTCGTGCACCGCCCGTTCGACCTTCGTCGACGCCTTCTTGCCGTACTTGGGCATTGCGGGGTCCTTTCGTCCTGAGGGACCTCAGCGTCGCGGCGGCGGAGCGTCCGCGAGCGCTGCTGCTGCGAGTACTTCGCCTTCGGAGATTGCGGTGAGCTTCTTGTCCGCAGCACCTTCCTCGTTCAGCGACTGCTGGAGGATCTTGGCGACGTCCTTGCGGCCGAGGTGCTCGGCGATCGCCCGGGCCGTCCCGTACGCCGCGATCTCGTAGTGCTCGATGCGCTGGGCGGCGGCGATGAGGGCCACGTCGATGACGGTCTCATCGCCCTCCTCGCCGATCGCCTCCTTGCCCTCGGCAATGAGGCCTTCCATCGCCTTGCACGTCTTGCCGGTTGGCTTGATCTCCAAGAGTTCCGCGACCTTCTCAAGCCTGGTCACGTGGGTCTTGGTCTCTTCCAGGTGGCCTTCGAACGCCTCGCGCAGGCTTGCCGTGGTAGCGGCCTTCGCCACCTTGGGGAGCGCCTTCACGAGCTGCACTTCGGCGCTGTAGAGATCCCGAATCTGTTCCTGAAGTTCCTTGGTCAGGGAGGACAACATGAGTCAGTCTCCGTCAGAGGTTGAAGATGGGGCACTCGACCTGAGTCACTCGGACGCTGGCCGGGCGTTGATGAGATTCGGGGCCTTGGGCACGGGTGGCCGATCGATCCGCTGCTGCGGCACCGGGTGACGCACGTGTTTGATCGGCGGAAGCTCCAACGCGCAACCTCGCTCGATCGACTGCTGGAGGGCGCGAATCGTCCGCACGTCGGCGAGGCCTTCCCAGCCCGAGGGCTCGGGCTCGATGCCATCGAGGACACACTGCGAGAAGTAGATCAGCTCGGCCGCGAACTGGTCGCGCTTCGGATGGCGGTGGGTCTTCGACTTCGAGCCAATCGTGACCTGCGTCTCGAGTCCCTCGCTGTACTCATACGCCGGGTCGACGCAGATGTCGCCCTTCGTGCCGACGACTTGGTACCAGCCGGTGGCGGCGACGCCATAGCTGCAGGTGAATGTGGCGATGCGGTCGCCCGGGAAGCGCATCGTGGCAGTGATCGACTCATCGATCTCGCGGAATCGCGGATCGCCGCTGTTGAGGGCCCACGCCTGGACCTCGATGGGCTCGGCCCGGAAGATGCTGCGGGCCGCGTTGATGCAGTAGATCCCAATGTCGTGCAGCGGGCCGCCGCCCAGATCCCGACGAAGCCGGATGTTGTCCGGATCGGCGATCTGGAAGGAGAAGACCGAGCTGAAGATGCGCGGGTCGCCGATGGCGCCGGAGCGAATCGACTCGAGGGCCTTCAGGTTCGCCGCCTCAAAGTGCAGCCGATACGCGGTCATGAGAAGGACGCCCGCCCGTTCGCAGGCCCGGATCATCTCGATGCATTCGCGCTCTGTGACCGCCAGCGGCTTCTCGCAGAGGACATGAACGCCGGACGCCGCCGCCTCCA
Source organism: Phycisphaerae bacterium (assembly GCA_016795065.1). Classification (GTDB taxonomy): domain Bacteria; phylum Planctomycetota; class Phycisphaerae; order Phycisphaerales; family SM1A02; genus JAEUIT01. The sequence goes on along the minus strand of JAEUIU010000022.1, from coordinate 50,228 downwards.
AGGCCAGCTCGTGGTGTTCGGAGTTCGGCGTCGCGATGTAGATGACGTCGATACTCTCCTCGCGGAGGCAGCGGCGCAGTTCGGAGTAGTCGTAGAGCGCGTCCACGCCGTAGGTGCGGCCGAGTGCGCTGAGCTTGGTGCGGTCATGGGTGATGAGGGCCGCCAGCTCGGCGTGGCTCTTGGCGTGGGCGAAGGCCGGGAGGATCGCGGTCTGGGCGATGTGCCCCAACCCGACGACGGCGTAGCGGAGCCGTTCGGCCGGGCGCTTGGACGTCCGTGCCTGGGAAGCGATCTCCACAGGTTCCGATGTGCGGGCCGCTCGTTTGGCGGTGCGGCGCTTGCCTCGCGAACTCTTCGCAGTCGTTGTGGCCGAGGACTTCGTCGCTCGCTTGGACCGCTTGCCGTCGGAAGGGCGTGACGTGTCGTGTGATTCGGACGAGCTCATGGTGGGCCTCGCGTGCATCCTCGATGGGGAAGACGGGTGGGGAGCCCGGCGCGCGGCGCGCTTGGGTGTGCGGACAGCGCCGCCGAGCGTCCGGGCTCCCCGAGTGGAATGGACGTGTCAGGTGGAACGACCCGACACGCCCGGTGCAAGTCAATCGTGTTCCGAACGGGCCGTTAGCGTGAATTCTGGTTGTTGCGGCGCCGGTCGTTGCGGTCATCGCCTTCGTCGTCGTGATTGGCGCGCTGCCGGGCACCTGAACGGAAGCGGTCTCCCTCCTCGTCGAAGCCTTCCAATCCGGTGAAGCGGCCGTACTCGTCGCGATCCTGTGATGCGGACGAGGAGCGGCCGCCGCGCGAACGGTCTTCGTAGGAGAGGTTGTTGCTGCGTCCCTGGCTGTTGCCGCGATATCCGCTCGATGGGCGATCGTCGTCGTAGGGACGGTAGAGCGATTGGCCGTAGCCCTGGAATCGGCTGCCTGATCGAGTGGTTCCCTCGTCGCTGTCGTCATAGCGAGAGGAGATCGAACCCTGCCGCAATCGACGGCTTCCGTTGTCGTCCCAGTCTTCGTCACGCGAGCTGCTGCCGCTGCGGGCATCGCTTTCGCTTCGATCCTGCCACGAGCGATCGCGGTACGCCTCAGGGCGATCCCGCCCGTTCTCGAACCGGCTGTCGTAGCGGTTCTCGTCGCCGTTTCCGTAGCTGTTCTGCTGGCGCGAGGTGCGATTCGAGTCGTAGCCATCGTCGGAGTCGCTTCCCGAACGGGACGACGAACGACTGGTGAACTGTCCGTACTCGTCACGAGGTGGGGTCCGTTGCTGGCCCCACTCGCTGTTCCCTTCCTCGTACCGCGAGCGGCCAGTCGAGCCGCGTCGGTCATTCTGATGGCCGGAGCGACTCCCGCGATCGCTTTCGTACCGATCCTCGGGCTGGTACTGATTCGAGCCATAGCGGCTCATCGGGAACCGCTCGTCCGCGTCGCGTTCGGCGACGAAGTGGCCCTGCTCGTCGCGCGGTCGCGACTGGGCACGGCGGGAGCGGCTGTCGTTCGAACGGTCCTGGCGACGGTCGTAGTCATAGGGCATGTCGTTGTTCCTTTCATTGCCGGCGTCGGGCCGGGCTGTCGTTGGGTGGACACTGGGGGCCAACGTCGCCTCCAGCGCGATGGGTCCAAGCGGGTGGTAGGCCTTTGAGCCGGTCAGCCGACCGGAGCGCCGGGCATCGGCGGCACGCTGCGAGGTACCTGGCGGAACTCGACGGTGACTCGTTCGCCGCTGAAGAGCCCACCCACCCACCAGCTTGCGATCCACGCCGCGGCAGAGCCGAGGAGGAGGGCGAGGAAGGTGAGCCAGAGGGTCGAGGAGGCGATGCGAATGGGCTCGCTCAGCTCGATCGCTTCCGTTGGCGTCACTCGTGCTGACCACGGGCCGATCGATGCCGGGACGATCGTGGCGAGCGAACTCCCGAGAAGGGCGCTGCCGCCGATGACGATCATGAGGGCACCGAAGACGTTGACGAGGCACCAGGCCATGAAGCCGTTGATCGCCCGGATGCAGCCACTCGCGGACGGATGGAGATAGCCGGTCATCGCGCCGCCGGCGGCGAGCGAGATGATCCCGGTGACGAACCACCATGCACCGGCGCCGGCCGCGGTATCGCTGCGGACGGCGTCGGGCATGGCGGTAACTCCCAGCGCGGCTCCCAGCACGGTCAGGGTGATCTGGATGGCGGTTGCCACAAGGGCCCCCGCGAATGCGGCGGACCACGGTGAATAGGACATCAGCCTGTCCGCGCTCAAGGTGCGCTCTCGGATCAGAGTGGATTGAAGCATGTGAGGAACTCCGTAGACGGTGCCGTCGATGGTGAACATCGAGACGACAACCGTGACGACGGAAAGCTACTTCACCCCATCACGCGATGCTGTAGTGCGGGTACCCGAAACACATAGCCGGCATCGGCGAGCTATGCCCCAATCATGTTTGTGCGAGCAAAGGGCGATGTCACTCAGAAGGCGGCGACGCGGCGTCGCGAGTCAGCTCGCGCTGGGGGCCGCGCTTGCGATCGCGGCGCGCCCGAGCCATGTCCTTCGGCGTGCAGTGGAAGGTGATGTTGCACTTGCCGACCAGCATCTCGCGGCCCTTCTTGCGAAGCTGCTGACGGATCTCCATTTCGAGATCGATGTTGAATTCACCGCCCGCCTTGATCTTCTCGTCGATCTCTTGGCTCTTGACGACCTCGTAGATCGCCGGCCCGAAGCAGGGGCGCAGGAAGCGGTAGTTCATCTGCTTGCAGACGACCGTGTAGTCGCCGCCGCACTTAGCGAAGAGGAACATCCCGCCGGCGACCTCGGAGTTGCCCAGGAGCGCCGCACCCGCCATCGCGTTGTACCAATTGCGATTGAAGCGGGTGAAGGGAAGCACCGCGACGAATCGGCTGGTGCCATCCTTTTTCTGAGCCTGCAGAAGGCTGATGCCGGAGCGGTAGGCGAAGGGGAGCCAGATGCGCGACGCGATGCGATGGAAGAACTGGTTCTTCGTCGCAAGCCGCGAGAGATAGGCTTCGATTCGCTGGACGAGTGTCCGCTTGGCCTCGCTGCGCGGGCGAGCCTGAGCAGCGATCGCTCCGAACCCATCGGTCACCGCTCCTTCGCCGGTCGGCGTGGAGTTCAATGTGGAGGGTGTGGAAGCGGGGGCGTGCGACACGGAGCGGCGGCATCGTACGGAGAGGCCACTCTCGCTTCCACTACACTTCGCGGGAGATCGCAACTTGGCGTCCGAAAACCCCGATGCGAAGAAGTCCGAAGCCGGACCGAAGCCGGTCCCAGATAGGTCCAAGATAGGTCCGCGACAGGTCCAAGACAGGTTCGAGCAGGTCGTGATCTCCATTTCCAAAGGCGGTTCGACGGTGGCTGCAACAACGAGTGGCTCAGGCGACGTGAAGGCAATGCAAGCGCTGGCGGTCTGTTCGTGGTCCTTGCGACCTGAATCCCCGCAGGACCTCATCGAGCGCGTGCAGGCGTGCGGGCTTTCCGCGGTGCAACTCGCGCTCACGCCGTTGGTCGAATCACCGGCTGTGTGGGGCTCGTGCGGTGCCCTGCTGCGGGCAGCGGGTCTGTCGATCGTCTCCGGCATGCTGGAAACGGTGGGTGAGGATTACTCAACCATTGAGCGGATCGCCGAAACGGGCGGCATTCGACCGAATGCGACCTGGCCGGCAACGCGGGAACGAGCGGCGAAGGCCGCAGCCGTTGCCCGCTCGCTCGGCCTGCGACTGGTCACCTTCCATGCCGGGTTTCTTCCCCACGATCGCCGCGACCAGGAGCGGCAGCGCATGCTCGAACGACTTCGCGAGATCGCCGCCCTCTTCGCGGCGTTTGGCATCGCGGTGGCATTCGAGACGGGACAGGAGCCGGCCCCAACGCTCGTCGACTGCCTGAACGACCTCGCCCATCCCTCGATCGGCGTCAACTTCGATCCGGCGAACATGCTCCTGTACGGCTCGGGCGATCCGGTCGCGGCCCTGCGGCTCTTGGCGCCGTGGGTCCGCCAGGTGCACGTCAAGGACGCCGTGGCCAGCGGCGTCGCCGGCCAATGGGGTCGCGAGGTGCCGGTCGGAACGGGCCAGGTCGACTGGCCGCGGTTTCTCGACGAAGTGGCCCGCTGTCCGCATCAGCCGCGGCTGGTCATCGAACGCGAGGCGGGTGAGGATCGCGTTGGGGATGTGAACATCGCGCGCGTCGCGGTGAACCGATGGGGATCGTCACGGGTTCACGCCGGCTGATCAGGTGCGCAGACGCGTTCCTTGCAGCGGTTCAGGGCGATCCGAAGGGCCATCGCAAGGTCGATGAGGCGAGCGAGGCTGATGAGCGTCGCGATGCCGCCGACGAGGGCGAAGCCACTGAAGACGGGAAGGTCGTGCAGCAAGAGACCCGCCAGCCCCATCGGCCAGGCCCAGAGGACCAGGGTTCGCGCCTTGAGCAAGCGATTCGCGAGTTTCTCATCGGGCAGCCGCATGGCGATTCCCGCCGTGTACTTCGTTCCGCTGAGGGCAGTGACGTAGAGCATGACCCCGATGACGAAGGAGAGGACGCTCGTTGGGAAGAGATCCTGAGCCGGCATCCAGGCGATGGTCAGAACACACGCGATGACGCTGCTGATGCGGAAGATCATGCGATCGGAGCGAGGCGCCTCCCGTTCGCTCTCGCGCGGATCCAGCGAGGAGACCATGAAGGCGCCGGCCGCAAGCGACGCCGCTGCAACGACAAGGACGCCAGTGAACATCCATTCGAACCACGGCCCGCGTGTTGGCAGAACGATGCCCGAGACGCAGGTACTCAGACAGGTGAGGGCGATGGCGAACGCCGCCAACGCGACGAGTCCCTGGCCGCGCCGAACGGTGCGAAGCCAGTGCGGGTCGGCGTCGACGAGTTTCTCAGAGCGTCGGGAGACGCTGACCGGCGTGCCGCACTCTGGACACCGGGCGCTCTCGGCGAAGAGCCGCACGTCGTAGCCGCAGCCGCGGCAAAGTGCATCGGCCGGGTTCCACGCGGCTTTCTCAGGCGGTGCGACCGGCGTGGTGTCGTCGGACGGGTCGCTTACTTGCTTGGCGCAATGCCAACAGGCGTCGAAGGTGTCCTCCAGTTGCTCGCCGCAGGTTGGGCAGATCCACATGGCGATCGACCTGTTAGGAAGCCTTCCGATCGGGGGTGATGCGGCCGAGCAGCTCGTGGCCACCCACCGCGGGAAGCAGCGCGAAAGGCTCCATGCCTCGGGTCAGTGCTCTGTCCAATCGGACGAGCCGAACGAGCGAGAATAGCAGCGCCGGCAGGGCGACCACGAGGAGTCCGACGCCGAGCAGGAAGAGGTGGGGTACGACGACCGACATCGACTTGGCCATCAGCCATGCGAGGAGAAAAAGCGGCCACGACCAGGCGACGAGCGTGCGCAGGCTTCGAAAGCCCGCGGCCAAGTGTCGGTCGGGCATGGCGAGGGCAAGGCGTGACGCGATGGTGGCATAGGCGATGAGGACGATGGCGACGAGAAGCAACAGGATTGCCGTCGAAAGAGGACCGATGGCCAGGGCCGGCGGATTCTGGCTGAATTCCCGTGCCAGAACCCTGTACGCCTGGAAGCCCACGCCCGTTGCGTAGCTCACGCGAAGCGCCGTGCCGGCGACATTCGAAGAGCCGGATTCGCTGTCGCGCGGGTTCGGCGTCGACATCGCCAGAACGCCCTTCCACGCGATGATCGACAAGACGAGCAGGGTCCCGCCGATCACCACCCGATAGACGCCGGACTCCTTGGCGAATCCGAAATTGGTCAGGACTATCGGGCTAAGAAACGGCAGGGCGTAGAACATCAGAAACCCTTGTTGGGTTCCAAAGACCACACGGCGAAGCCACGTCGGGTCGGCGGACGCAAGCGTCGCCGAACCGCGGGAGAGTCGAGCCGGTGTGCCGCACTCGGGACACGCGGACGTGTCGGCGACGCCGCGAATCGAATGACCGCAACGCCGGCAGGGGTCAGCCGCGCCAGCCGTCGATTCGATCGCGCTGTCGCCCGTCACGGTCATCAGGTCAGAATACCGCGAGTCGGCGCATCCTCACCATAGAGACATTGCGGCAACACAGCAGAAACCTGTCCTGCCGCTCTCCCCCGTCGCGCAGCGGCGGGGGAGATGTCAGCGCAGCTGACAGAGGGGGCCTCGCATCGCACACCGAGCGTCCAACCCTGACGCCCCCTCCGTCGGCTGCGCCGACACCTCGCGCGCCTGAGCCCGTCGAAGGCCCCCGCGCAGCGGGAGAGGGCGGTGCCGTCGATGGCGAACAGACGAGATCACGACAACGCCCCGCAGGCACCTTCCACGTCATGTGGTGAGGCACCTGCGGGGCGCTGTTGATTCACAAGGGAGTCGCGAATCCCGTTACGGGCAGGGGCCCCACGCCCCGAGCAGGGTCGCAAGATCGGCGCCATTCACGACCCCGTCGCCGTTGAGGTCGCCGGCGGTCGCGCCAACGCCCCATCCGCCGAGGAGGATCGCCAGATCGGCGGCGTCCACGGTGTGGTCGCCATTCAGGTCCCCGACGCACGGTGGCGGGTTGGGTCCCTGTCGAATCTGGATCGAGGTCACCGGATCGAACTTCCCGTCGCCATCGATGTCGATGGAGAGGACCGCGTCGTAAAAGCGGAAGCTGTCCGGGGCAAGGAACTGGGCCGAGACCGACACCAACTTTGTTGTGTTGTCCGGCACGCTCACGAACCGCACGTGCGGTGCGCCGCCCGGCCCGCCGTTGAGGCTGATTAGGTCGCTGGTCGAGACCATGTCCGACGGATAGGTGTCGATCTGCACCAGGAAGGTCGGCGGCAGGTCGATGTTGGTGACATCGAAGCCGATGACGCCCGGGTTGGTTGTTGGCAACTCGACCCACGGGTCGCACGGCGTACCGATGACCACGCAGTCATCGACGTAGACCATGCCCATATGCGTGCAGGTTTGACCATTGGAGAGGTTGAGGACGTTGAGATCGAAGCACGAGGAGCCGAGCCCCGACGCTCCGGTCGCGTTCACCGCGATCGGAATCGTGATGCAGGACTTGGCGCCCACCGTGACCACGCCGCTGTTGGGCGAGTAGGTCACGCCGGTGATCGGGCAGGCGCCGCTCGGGGTGACGGTCCAGGAGTAGGAGCGTGGTGCACCCGAGTCGTTGCAGATGGTGATGTCGGCCGACCACGCCATGTCGACGTTCGTGCAGACGATGCGGTCCCAGCTCGCGTGGCAGCGGTCCTTGCACTTGCCGGCGCTTCCGGCGTTGAAGATCTCGAAGATCTCGCTGTTGAGGAGCGGACGGTTGAAGATCTCGATCTCATCGAGGCAACCCTTGAACGGCTGGGCGAACCAGGAGCTTCCCCCGATGATCGTCGACGCCGGTCCGGCCTGGCTGGTCAGGTTGCAGCAGGCGGTGCCGCTGCCGACCAGACTGCCGTCGATATAGAAGTCGACCGTGCGGAAGGGATCGCTTTGGCAATCCGCGTTGCACGGGCAGCCGCTGACGACGATGGCCACGTGCGTCCAGGTGCCGGGCGTGATCGTTCCGCCGGAGAAGGCGATGCAGCGGAGGCACTGGCTTTCGCTGAGCATCTCCAGTTGCCCGGTGGTCTCGTCAATCCCGAAAACCCAGCCGCCGGCGCCGGCGTACTGGCCGACCAGCGAGACGAAGGAGGGCGTCGCGCTCATGGTCCAGTTGACCCACATGTCGATCGAGAAGGGGCTGCAACCGAAGTCGAGCGAGGCCGCCGGCGGAATCGCGATCTCATCGTCGATCCCGTCGAAGCAATAGCCGCCGCCGACAACGCCCGGGGCGCTGAGCGGTCCACCAGTCTGAAGCGGGCCGTACACGCCATGGTTCTGATAGGCGGTGAGGTCATCAGAGATCTGGCCGGTCGTCGGTTCGAGGGCGTGCCACGCGACCATGCCCCAAGGCGGTGTGACGCACGGCCCGGTGCACTGGACCTGCGAGCAGTCGACGGTCGGGCCAAGCCAGGTGCCGCCGTTGAACTCGCATTGCGTCTCGGTGAGGTCGGCGCAGTGCCAGGAGCCGCCGGGAACTTCAGGTGGGAGACAGCAGGCGCCGGTGGGCGCCTGTCCATCGCACCCTTCGCACGAGGCGATGTCGAGCCGAAGGAAGTCGACGCCGGTGTCGTCCTGAAGGTAGATGTCGAGGGAACCGTCGAACATCTCCGAGAGGACGCTGGTGATGCCGGCGGCACTCGGAGGCAGGTTGTCGAGGTCCAACGTGATGGTCGATAGCTGTCCCGACGCGAGCGGCGGAACGAAGAGACCGAGCGAATCGAGGTAGGTGAGGGCTCGGCTCCAGCGGAAGGCCGTGCCGCACTCGTCGATCACCTCGAAAGCGAGGCCGTCGGTCCACCAGAGGGAACTCGGCCGCACGCCCATGGTGAGCGTCGCCCCGCTCATGCAGCTCGGCAGACCATCGATCGTCTCGACGAAACACTGGTCGAGGGCCTGCACGTCGTACTGCTGCAGCGCGCCGCTGCCGCAGACGGCCTTCGCAAGCAAGGCCGCGCTCGGCGTCGTCGGCGTCGCACCGAGGAAGCCGTCACTTTGGTCGCGTTCGATGGTGACCGTGGACTGGTTGTCGCAGGGGCAGACGAAGACCACGAGGTTGGCGTGGTCCATCATCGTGTCGTCCTGCATGACCAGCCCGAACTCGCCGTCGCAGAGCGAGCCGAGGACGCCGGTCGAGGGCGGAACATGCACGGTGCCGGGAATCGGATTGGGCCCGAAGTTGAAGACGATCGTCGCAGTCGCGCCGGCTGGCCAAGTCGGATTGCCGGCGGCGGCACCGACGTTGACGCCGAAGAGGGCGGTGCCGTCATCCCAGAAGGAGATCGTGTCGTTGTCGGAGATGGTCCCGAGGGAACGGACCTGCACCTCGAGCATCGCCCCGACGATGGTGCCGCAACCGGGTTGCGGGCAATCGGCGCCGCAGCTTGGCCAGCAGCCGCTGAAGGTGTGGGCGAAGCAGGCGTCGGTTTGGGGTACGTCGAAACTGTTGAGTACCTGGCAACCGGTGAGCGCGGCGACAAGGTCATTCGAAGGCGACGCCGGATCGGGCGGTGCGGCGAAGCCATCGATGCACCCGGCGCGGCATTCGAAGGCCTCGACGTTGGCGCAAGGCGACTGCTGGAAGGTGCACTCGCCGAATCCGTAGGCCAACTCAACGCAATGGACATCCCACGCGACGGTGCAGCAGGTCGGGTCGAGCAAGGCGCAGAGCAGATCGCAACAGGGGAAGTTGTTGCAGCCCGGCGTCGTGTGCGGGATGAAGCAACTCCCGGCGATCGGCGAGCCGCAACCGCCGATTGGAGTCACCGGCGTGCCACCGATGTCGATCAGGATGTCGGTCTGCGGGAAGCCGATGGTGCCGAGATCGACGAAGGTATCGAGGCCGCAGCTCGAGGCTCTGAGATAGGTCGGGCCAGATTCGCCGGCGTTGTTGCTGCCGAGATAGAGAAACCCGCCGTCGCCGCCGTCGGCGGGAACGCGGGACCGCACCTTCAGTTCGATGACGAAGGGCGTGCCCTCCTGTATCGTCGGGCCTCCGTCGGGGAAGGTCGCGGTGAAGAACTCGCCAGTGGTGCCGGCTGGAATCTCGACCGCCGCGGAGTCCAGGAGAACCAGCGACGAACCCGGCTGGGCCAGGCTTCCCTGATGGACGAGCACTTCCACCGCCCACGCTGGGCCGATGTTCTGTTGAATGCCAAAACGCACGCATTCCACCCGGAAGGTCTCCGGGGCGATGAACTGCCGGGCATGGCCGTTCTCGGCCGAGGCGCCGTTGTTGTCGCCGCAGGTAGCGGTGTTGTTGGGTGTGATCGAGCTCGAATCGACGTTCTGGGTCAGGCTGACACTGCCGCAAAGGGTGCCTGCGACGCCGCCTTGCTCACCCGTAGGACGCGCTCGCCCATCGATTCCGAGGCTGAAGCCATAGGGGCGGGTGGGAGGATTCGCCGAAGCGATCGCTCGGGCATGACCTCGTGGTAGGGTGGACGAGGGCGGTGACGAGGTCAGATCTGCGTGGGCGATCGCCGTGAAGGAGATCGCGCACGCGGCGGACATCGCCCGCCGGAGGCGTGGGGAATGAAACATGTGTGCTCTCCGCGCGAGCCATCCCATCTCGCATCCGGCGAGTCACGATGGCCTGCAATGGGAGTGCGAACGAAGCCCCGTCGCCTCTCACAACGAGGTCCGCGAATTCCCCGGGCCCCTCCGCCGTCGGTCCTACGCGCCTGCCATCAAGGCACTTGGGACCACGCACCCAAAAGAAGGGCTATGTCCGGCGCCCCTACCACGCCGTTGCCATCGAGGTCGGCGCTGCCGCCGGCGTCGCCCCACGCCCCAAGCAGGATCGCGAGGTCCACCGCACCGACGACGCCATCGCCGTTCAGGTCACCGAAGACACCCGGTCCGTCGAAGTCAACAAAGTCGAGTCCATCGGGCACGCCGGGCCAACTCGCCACGGCCAGGTTGAGTTGCGGGCTGAAGCGCATGTCCGGGGCCGATCCCGAGATGGGAATGACCTCGATGAGCGACGCATCGGCACCGAGGGCCGCGATCCGAGCGAGTCCTCCATCGTCGGTGGTCACGATGTACTCGTCACGATCGGCCAGATACTCCCCCTCGCGCGGAAGGCCGGGGAGCGGGACCGACGCGACGACCGTCCCGCCGGTCAGGGAGATCACGTCGATAGCCGGCGTCTGGAAGGAGCAGCGTCCGACGTAAAGATGCTCGCCGTCGCTATCGAGGGCCATGTCGAGCGGGAAGTCGATGCCCGGAACGCTCGAGTTGAACTCGATGGTGCCGCCGGTGTTCTGAACGATGGTGATGTCGTCGCCGAACGCGTCGGCAACGAAGAGGCGGGAGCCGTCCGGTGACCAGAGGACCCGGATCGGGAAGTCGCCGACCGGGACCGAGGCGATGATCGACTTCGAGGCGGTGTCGACGATGCGAAGGATGTCGTCGAAACTGATCGTGAAGGCCAGGTACGCGCCGTCGGGAGAGAGCTCCATCCCGCTCACTTCGCTGTAGGGGTATCCGTTCGCCGCCCCCATCTGCCCGATCGGAAACGAGGTCAGGATCGAACTGTTCGCGCCGTTCAGGGAGAGGAAATAGAGGGCGTCGGTGCCGGCCACCGTGCAGACATAGGCCGTGCCGCCGTCGGGCGAGATGCGCACGCGAATGGGCCGCTGTGGCGTGTTCAGCGTCTTGACGACCTGCGCCGCCGCCACGTCGATGATCGACACGGTGTTCGCGTCGCCGTTGCAGACGACGACGTACTTGCCATCGGGCGTAAAGGCCGACTCGCGCGGGATGTCGCCGGTGTCCATGGTGGCCAGGACGGTCCGTTGGGCGAGATCGATGAGCGAGACGTTTCGGCTCACCGAGTTGGCGACGAGGGCCTTCGTTCCGTCCGGAGAGATCGCCAGTTCCTTGGGGGCATCAATCTCCGGGGCCGGTCCGCTGCGCGTCCACCCGCGCAGGTTCGAGCTTGCCCCGTTGAGGTTGAACGCGTAGACCTCCTCGCGGAAGCGGTTGTTCAGGGCCACCGCAACGTTGGTCGATGGGCTGGCCGCGGAGTCGGCACAGGCTCCGAACGTGACGGTCGACGCCAGCGTCTTCGTTGTCAGATTGATGACCGCCGCGTTGAAGTTCGAGACGAACGCCCACTGGTGGTCGGCCGACACCTCGATGTCCCCGACGGTGCCCGTGTTGACGGTAGCGTCGACGGCTCCGCTCGCCAGGTTCACGAAGGCGACCGAATTTGGCGCTCCCACCATCACATGCTGGTTGTCCGGCGTGAGCCGGGCGATGAAGGCGTCGAGGAAACTTCCGGCCGCATGCGCGGCCGACACGGTCTGGCTCGCCAGGTCGATGGCCGTCACGTGCGAGACCGAGCCGTCGTGGACGATCGCCGCGATCGATCCGTCCTCGCTCACGTCCACGGCCGAGGGCGACGCATCAACGTCGAGGGAAGCGGTCGCCTCGCCGGTGGCGATGTCATAGATCGTGACCTTGCTGCCGCCGCGCCACGGTAGGACGATCGACTGCCCATTCGGGGTGATGTCAAAAAGCGTGGTCAGTTCGCCGCCCATCGCGAAGGCGGGAGTGAAGTAGAACCCGATGACCCCTTGCGGCGTGCTCGGGAAGCTCTGGCTCTCGGAGAGCGTCGCGAGGTCGATGATCGAGAAGCTCGACGCGACGCCATCGTTGATGACGCCCACGACGGCCTTTGAGCCGTCAGCGGTGCAGAGGACGCGATAGGGCTGCTCGCCGGTCACGGGAACGTCGGCGACGAGGGTCTTCGTCGCCACGTCGACGACCGAAACGGTGTGGCTGAAGGCGTTCGTGGCGATCGCGTAGTGTCCGTCGCCGGAGATCGCGACATCGATCGGGTAGTCGCCGATCGGAACGCTCGCCACGAGCTGGACCGTTGCGAGATCGATGAAGACCATGAGGTCCGTGTCGCGGTTGACCACCACGGCGTACTGCCCGTTCGGGGTGATCGCCACCGCCCGCGGCATGTCGCCCTCCGGAGCCTGGTCCAGCGAAAGGAACTCCGCGCTTGGCGCGCCGGCGATGCCGCCCTCGGCCGGACCTTCGCTCATCATGGCCCGTTGGAGGTAGGGCGAGTCGATGCGTTCGGGATCGCAGAAGACCCGCTGGACGGTGGCCTCGGCGGATCGGCTGCGGTCGGCCTGACTGGTGCGGTCGGAAGCGGACACCGTGCTCGCAACGAGCGCAACCGCAACGGCGATGAAGGACATGCGAATCTCCCCTCAGGGACCCGTCCCCGGACGTCGTGCCACGAGCGCTCCAGGTCCTGGTCCGCTGTGTCTCGAACCTACGCCATGGGACGGCGGGGAGCAAGGGGCGTCGAAGGGGAATCCGACATCTTCGAGATCGCTCGGTGATGTACCCTATCGGCATGCCGACGTATGTCTACGCCGTGGTGCTTCCCGACGGAAGCGATGGCCGCGTGTTCGAGGTGGTCCAGCGGATGAGCGATCAGCCGCTCACCAAGGACCCCGAGAGCGGCGAGCCGGTGCGCCGGCTCATCACCGCCCCGAACCTCTCGCTGCAGTGGAGTGAGTCCGCCGGGAAGAAGAAGTTGAGCGACAAGAACCTCGAGCGGCTCGGTTTCACCAAGTACCAGAACGCCGGCGGCGGCACATTCGAGAAGCGGGCCGGGGCCGGCCCGAACGCGATCTCCGCGGACTGACGCATGACCCAGCACACGGATCCGAAGCGAACCGTCGCCCGTGTCGCCGAGCTGCGCGAACTGTTAGATCGCGCCAACCGGGCCTACTACGTCGACGCCAACCCGATCATGACCGATCGGGATTTCGATGAGCGCCTGGCCGAACTGGCCGCGCTCGAGCGCGAACATCCCGAGCTGGCCGATCCGACCTCGCCCACCCAGCGCGTCGGCGAGGTCGCCAGCGGTTCCTTCGCCACCGCGAAACATCGGGTGCCGATGCAGTCGGTCGACAACAGCTACTCGGCCGAGGATGTCCGGGCCTGGTACGCCCGCTGCACGGAGGCGGTCGCTGCGGAGGGCGGGCTCTTCGGAAACGGCGGCGTGCGGTTGGTCTGCGATCCGAAGGTGGACGGCGTCGCCATCAGCCTTCGCTACGAGAAGGGAGTTCTCGTCGAGGCGGTGACCCGTGGCGACGGCGCGACCGGCGACGTCGTGACCAGGAACGCCAAGGCGATCCGCTCGATTCCGACCCGATTGGCCCAGCCGTCGGGGCGGCCAATCCCGGCGGTGATCGAGGTGCGCGGCGAGGTCTACATGCCCACCGCGATGTTTGAGCGCATCAACACCGAGCGGGCCGAAGCCGGCGACGTCCTCTTCGCCAATCCGCGGAACTCTACCGCAGGCACGCTCAAGAACCTCGATCCGAAGATCGTCGCCAGCCGCGGGCTGCGCTTCATGGCCCACGGCCGCGGCGAGGCCAGCGAGATCGGCATCGACTGCTGGTGGGATTGGCTGGCCTTCCTGCGCGAACTCGGCATCCCGACGAACCTCCTCGCCGAACGCTGCGAGGACGTCGATGCGGCCCTCGCCGCCATCGAGCGCTTCGCAGCGAAGCGGGGCACGCTGCCCTACGCCGTCGACGGGATGGTGGTGCGCGTCGATCGCTTCGACACGCAGCGGCTGCTCGGCTCGACCAGCAAGTCGCCGCGCTGGGCGATCGCCTACAAGTATCCGGCCGAGCAGGGGGTCACCGTCCTGCGAGATGTCGCCTGGCAGGTCGGGAAGGGCGGCACGCTCACCCCCCGGGCGACGATGGAGCCGGTGGTTCTCGCGGGCACGACCGTGCGCCACGCGACGCTCCACAACATCGAGGAGATCCGACGTCGCGACGTCCGGATCGGCGACACGGTGGTCGTCGAGAAGGCCGGCGAGATCATCCCACAGGTGGTCCAACCGGTCCTTGAGCGACGCGACGGCTCGGAGCGGATCATCGAGCCTCCGACGCGCTGCCCCGAGTGCGGCGGTCCGGTCGAGCAGGAGGGCCCCAAGGTCTTCTGCGTCAGCCCGGAATGTCCGGCCCAGTTCCGCGAGCGGCTGAAGTGGTTCGTCGGTCGCGATCAGATGGACATCGACGGCCTGGGCGAGAAGCTCATCGATCAGCTCGTCGACGCGGGACTGGTGCGCCATTTCGCCGACCTCTTCCGGCTCACGCGTGAGCAACTCCTCGCCCTCGAGCGGATGGGCGAGCGAAGCGCCGACAATCTTCTTGAGGCGATCAGCGCGGCGAAGGGTCGCGGACTCCAGCGCGTGCTCGCCGGCATCGGGCTACGGCACATCGGAGCGAGCGCCTCGAAGACGTTGGCGAAGGCCTATCCCGACGCGGCGGCGCTCATGGCCGCAGGCGAGGCGGAACTGGTCGAACTCGAGGACTTTGGCGAGATCACGGCGGCGAGCCTCGCCCGCGACCTGTCCAGCGAGCGGGTGATCGAGACCTTCCGCCTGCTGTCCGAGGCCGGCGTCGATCTGGCCAGTCCGATCTATCGGGCGAAAGGTGAAGCGGTCGCGGCCACGAGCCCCGTGTCGGGGAAGTCGATCGTCGTCACCGGCACGCTCACGCGCTGGTCCAGAAGCGAGATCGAGGAGTTGCTCGACTCCTTGGGGGCCAAGGTCTCGGGCAGCGTCTCGAAGAAGACCGACATCCTCATTGCCGGGAGCGAAGCGGGATCGAAGCTCGCCAAGGCGAAGGAACTCGGCGTCGAGGTGTGGGACGAGGCCAAGGCGAGCGAAGTGTTAGGCGGCTGAGCTGGTCGTGGGGCGCATGCCGGTCGCCGGGCCGCGCGGCGTTCGAGCCGTTGGGGTGGCGTGGACATTCCGTGGATTCCGCCTGGTCGGTACGGACTCGCCGATTGGGTAGGATGCGGCAATGGGCCAGCTTGCCCTCGGCGTTCGAAGTCTCCTCATCCGCATCGCGGTCTTCGTGGTGATGGCCGCGCTGTTGGCGTGGATTCTCGGCGGCACGCTCTTTCCGAGGGCCGAGACCGCGGACGGCCCTGCGGTCACGTGGCGCGGGGCGACCTGGCGGCTGCGGCTCGCGGTCGGCGGCGACGCTCCCGGACTCGTTCGGTGGCTTCTCATTCGTCAGGCCGGCGAATCGAAGCCTGAACCTTGGCCCCTGGCCGGTTTTGACCGATGGGTCGAGGCAAGCGGCCCGGTCGCGGCGGGGGAGCACCTGTACGTTGCCTTCCGCGACCACGATGCCTCGGAGTGGACGCTGGCGACCATCACCGAGAGCGGTTTCGACAGCATCTCGCTACCCGATCGGCTCGAGGTGGAACGCCAGCTCGCCCGGCTGCGCGGCGGCCTCCCGCTCCAGTCCCGCCCCGATGCGATGGCGGATCGTCCGGGCGTACTCGGTGGCGATGCGGCCGCCGTTCCCTAACGATTCGTTCAAACATCCATGCAGAACGTCGAGTTCAAGGCCGAGATCCGCGATCTGGAGGCAGCCCGCCGCCAATGCGGCCTCGTGGGAGCCGACCGGGTCGGAACGCTGGTCCAGATCGACACCTACTTCCGCGTGACCGAGGGTCGCCTCAAGCGGCGCGAGTCGCCCGGTCATCCGGTCGAGTGGATCTTCTACCGCCGCCCGGACGGTCCCGTCGCCCGACTTGCCCAATACACCATCTTGAACGAGGAGCAGGCCCGGGTCCGCTATGGCGAGGGCACGCTCGTGCCGTGGAAGGTGGTCCGCAAGACCCGCGAGCTCTGGATGGTCGGAAACGTGCGGGTGCACCTTGACCAGGTCGAGGACTTGGGACTCTTCGTCGAGTTCGAGGCGGTGGTCTCGCCGCGCCATGACCTCGCCGAGTGCCGCATGATGGTGCAGCATCTTCGTGAGCAGTTCGCCCCGATCATGGGGGAAGCGATCGCCGGATCCTACGAATCGCTTGTCAGTGAGTTGCCCGACGATGAGCGGGATCGGCGCTTCCCCTCACCCGAACTGACCTGACTCAGATCGTCATCACGCCGCGCCAGATGCAGAGCCCCAGCACCAGCGCCACACCAAGGCGCCAGACGCCGAAGAGGGCGAAGCTGTGCCGTTCGAGGTAGCGAACGAGCCACTTCACCGCGATGGCCGCGCTGATCGTCGCCGCGAGAATGCCGATGATCACAGGTCCCCAGCCGCCTAACGGTTCGACGAATCCGAGCCCGCTGCGGCGCAGTTCCTTGAACAGGCTGTAGGCACAGGCCGCCCCAAGGGTCGGCAGCCCGAGCAGGAAGGAGAACTCGGCGGCGCGGGCCGGCGAGAGGCCCACCGCCAGGCCGCCGAGGATCGTCATCATCGAGCGGCTCGTCCCCGGGATCATCGCCACGCACTGCATGAGCCCGACGATGAGGGCGTCCTTCGGAGTCAGCTCGTTGAGCTTCTTGAAGACATGGTGTTCGCCGTGCGCGGCCCGCCGGCGAAGCTGATCCTGCCAGGGCTTGAGGACGATCAGGATGAGGCCGCCACCGGCGAGCATGAGGATCACCGGCACCGGCCGGAAGAGCCGGGCCTCGATCCAGTCATCGAGCAGGAAGCCGAAAATTGCAGCCGGGATGAAGGCCAGGATGAGGAGGATGAGAAGGGCCCGCCCCTCGCCGTCGCGCCCCTGGAGTCCGCGGAACATCTGCCGTACCCGTGACCAGTAGAGTCCGGCAACGGCCAGGATCGCGCCACCCTGGATGATGATGTTGAACGCGTCGATCGCCTTCTTCGCCTCGCCCGTCGTGCCCAGCCCAAGGAGCCAAGCGGTGAGGATCAGGTGGCCGGTGGAACTGACCGGCAGGTATTCGGTGATCCCCTCGACGATGCCGAGCAGGATCGCTTGCAGGATGGTCATGCGGTGGACGAGGTGTTAGGAGGGGTAGTCGGGCCGGCGGGACGGGACGTCTCCGCGGCCAGCCAGGGCATGAGGGAGCGCACGCGTTCGCCGGTTGCCTCGATCGGATGGGTACGCCCCGCGGCGCGTTCGGCGCCGAACCACGGGTCGCCCTTGGCGTGATCCTCGATCATGCGGCGGGCGAAGCGGCCATCCTGAATCTCGTCGAGGATGGCCTTGAACTCCTGCCGCACCCGCCCGTCGACCACGCGCGGCGCCGCAACGAACGCCCCGAACTCGGCGGTGTTGGAGATCGCTGCCCGCATGCCGTCGAGTCCGCGGGCGTAGACGAGATCGGCGACCTGCTTCACCTCATGGCAGCACTCGATGTAGGCCAGTTCCGGTGGATAGCCGGCCGCGACGAGCGTTTCGTAGGCAGCCACAACCAGGCCCATGAGCCCGCCGCAGAGAACGGTCTGCTCGCCGAAGAGGTCGGTCTCGGTCTCGTGGGCGAAACTCGTCTCGAGAATGCCCGCCCGAGCGCAGCCGATCCCATTGGCCCACGCGAGAGCAAGCTGGCGGGCGTCTCCGGCGGGCGACTCCTGGTGGGTCGCGACGAGGGCAGGAATCCCTTGGCCCTTGGCATACCTTTCTCGCAGGGTGGTCCCCGGTCCCTTGGGGGCCACTAACACGACGCCCATGTCGACGCGCGGCGTGACCTGTCCATAGCGCACTGAGAAGCCGTGCAGGAAACCGATGGTGACGCCGCGGCGGGCGTTGGGCTCGACCGCGTCGCGATAGACCTCGCCGTGCGACTCGTCGGGCAGGGAGAGGATCAGGAGGTCGCCGACCCGCGCCGCCTCGACATAGCCCATGGTCTCGAATCCGAGCGAACGGGCCTCGTCGCATCCGCGACCGGTGGGGCGTCCGCCAACCACCACATGCATGCCGCTTTCGCGCAGGTTCAGCGCGTGGGCGCGGCCCTGATTGCCGAAGCCAAGGAGCGCAATCCGCTTTCCGCGAAGTGGTTCGAGCGGGGCGTCTGCGTCTCCGCGCAGGACGGGCAGGGGCGCTGCGGTCGAGCGTGCCGCCGGTGCCCGAGAGCGCGGATTCGCTGCATTGCTGCGGGGATCGTGTGGCGTCGATCCGGTGAGGTCGGGCGAGGACTGGGGCATCAGGAAGCGGCAGAGGATACCTGCGATGGCACACTCATCGCGGGCGACCCCCCATTCGACGCCAACGGGCATTCTCCTTGCATTGGGTGGCTCCCCGCGTCGCAGATGGAGATGCCGGCGACCGACACTCGTCCTCAACCGACCTGTGGAATCGGCCGATGTGGGGGTGACGGTCTGGACGGACCCACCGCGTGTGGGTCGCAGCTTCCGACCGGGGAGGTGGTCATGGACGAACGAGAGTTCCTGAAGGGCCCGCTGAAGCGATTCCTCGATGATCGAGGCCCGCGCCCGTCTGCGCCGATGTCGGTGAATCCGACAGACGACGAGGGCTCGGTTGGGCGCCCTGGGGCCACCGGACGAGAGCGTCGTCGACACACCCGCTTCCGGGTGACGCCGATGTACTCGCAGATTCACGTTCGCCGCGACACCGCAACTGTTGATGCCGATGGGCAGGCCATTCCGCCGGGTTCTGACGAAGGTCCACCGCCGGTGCTCGATGGGCATCTCTACGACATCAGCGTGGGCGGCGTCCGTTTCGAGCTCGACGTTCCGTTGGACGACGGCGAGCGGGTCACGGTCGAGATCGTTCTTCCCGGCTGCCAGAAGCTCATTCAGGCGTCCGGCAAGGTCGTTCGCATCAATGACTCCGATGACGATCCTGGTCCTCGCCGCATGGCGCTTCGCTTCGACCGATTCGCCGATGAGGAGAGCCGGCAAGCGCTCGTTCGCTACCTCGGTGAGGGGTGGCTCGAGCAGGAACGCGCGGCCTAACGGCCGGTTGACTTTCGCCACGGGCCGCTAAAGAGCCTCGATCAGCCGTCCGACCACCGCATCCGCTTCGCCTTCGTTGGCATCGATCGACAGATCGGCCAGGGCGCGATATCGCCCATCGCGGACCTCGTACAACGCCGCCAATTCCTCGATCAGGCCCGCTCCGGTGATGCTGGTCCGATCCCCGGGATCCCGGCTCAAGCGTTGAGCCGCCGTACTCGGGTCGCATTGCAAGTGAACGACCAGGGCGCGGCCTTCAGCCTTGGCCTTCGTGATGAAGTCGGCGATGCCAGGCACCATCGGCGCGCCGCCGCCTAAGGCCAACACCGACAGAGCGACAGGTGCCGCCAGGAACGCGGAGAGGGCGTCCTGTTCGCCCGCTCGCCAGGCTGCCTCGCCCTCGCGTTCGAAGACCGCACGCACCGAACGGGCTTCCAGCCGTCGCAGGACCAAGTCGTCGAGATCGTAAAAGGGGCGACCCAATCGTTGGGCGAGTGAACGGCCGACGGTGGTCTTGCCAGCGCCTCGAAGCCCAATCAAAAGGACATGGGCGCGCTTCCGCGCGCCCATGATCGAAGTTGAGGTCGACGCAGGCGAAAGGTCGGCCGGTCTGCCTGTCGGAACGCCTGACGTCAGGCCCGAATGGGCCGAACTGTCCATGGCGCCGTTCGGATCGGCAGGCGGGGCCTGGTCAGGCATCAGCGAACGCGGATCTTGCGACCCAGACGGCGCTTGCGATTGAGAATCGCACGCCCCTTGCGGGTCTTCATCCGGGATCGGAAACCGACGCTGCGGACCTTCTTGGTTCGGCTGATCTTGTGCGGGTAATGCATGGGGGCGGAACACCCTATCACAGCCCGCGACCGCCTGCAAGATGCGGGTCGATGCGACATGTTGTGAGTCGAGGGAGCACTCCCACCAAGCGGTCCCCCAACGTCCGTGGGGTGTCCGCTACCCCTTCTGGGAGGTCCGCGAACAGGAAGGCGGTCGCTTTCGGGACTTCCTGAAGGTCTCCTCTTGCATCGCCGATACGAAGCGAGGATTCTCTCCGGTGGCGAATCCTCCAGCGTTCGCGTCCCTCGCGGCCGCTGGAGCATCCGCCGAAATCGCTCTTCAGGAATATGGGTCGGTCCGGAGCCCGTGAGGCTCCGCGCCCCCCCGTTCCGCATAGCCCAGACTCGGCGGCATCCCACCGTTTGAGTGGGCCCATTCGGTGGCCATGGACGCAACCCCATCCGACGGCGCTGCAGCGCCAGACTCTTCCGACGTTCCGGCGCTTGTGCAAGGCGGTTGCCGCGATGCCTCCCCCGGAGGCACCTCCTTGGGGAGCCCGATGGCGGCCTCCGACGTGGGATGCCCGCTGCCTTGCGGTTCCTGCGAGGAGATGGTGTCGGCCGCGCTCGACGCCGCGCTTCGCCGCCGGCCGCGACTTCCACTTCCGGTGGACGACTCTCCCGAGTCCCGTACCGAACGGAAGATCGGCTACGCCTTTCACGACCGCTCGCTCTTGGCCAAGGCGATGGTGCACGCATCGATCGCTAGCTCGCGCTTGGAAAGCAATGAGCGCCTTGAGTTTCTTGGCGATGCCATTCTCGGGATGGTGATCTGCGACTACCTGTTCCGAAGCTTTCCAGGTGCGCTCGAGGGCGAGCTCACCAAGATCAAGTCCAACGTGGTGAGCCGTCGGACCTGCGCCGAGATCGCTGTTGAGATCGGACTCGATGAGGAACTCCTGCTCGGCAAGGGCATGGGTTCGCGCGAGAACCTCCCGCACTCGCTGGCCGCCGCGGCGTTTGAGGCGGTCATCGGGGCGATGTACCTCGATGGCGGGCTCGAGTTCGCGGCCCCGTTTGTCCTCAGGCACCTCGCGGGGCGTATCGACCGCGCAGCCCGTCTTGGCCACCAGCACAACTTCAAGAGCGTCCTCCAGCAGGCCCTGCAGCGCTCGGGTGCGTGCAATCCAAGCTACCTCGTACTGGACGAGCGCGGCCCCGATCATGCGAAGTGTTTCCAGATCTGCGTCGAGGTCTCCGGTCGTCGTTTCCCGGGCTGTTGGGGCACGTCGAAGAAGACCGCCGAGCAGCAGGCGGCGCTGACGGCTCTCCTTGAGCTCGGTTTCGCGAGCATGACCGATGGCGGCGATGTCATCGTCCGCCGGGTCGAGGCCGGCGAGGGGCTTTCTCCGCCGCCCGTCGCTCCGCAGACCGTCGGCATGGATCCGCTCTCCGAGTCGCCGCGATCCCGCGGCCCGGGGAGCTCCTCCAGCGAGGCTGCCTAACAGTTCGTCGAAACCGGCTTGCGATGACGGGCAGATGCGAGTGGAAGCCGCGTCGCGCTGATCCTCGTTGAGCCTGCGTGCACCGAACTCCGTCCTCAACCAAGCAGGAGCCAGAGGACGAACCCGATACCGAGGGCGTGGGCGAGCACCGCGATCGCAGCCGTCGCAACGTAGGGGAAGGCTTCGCGGGAGAAAAGCGAGCCACGTCGTCGCACTCGCGCCGTGAGGGCCACCGTCGGCATGGCGTGGTGAACCGGTTCGCCGCGGCGAGCCCGATCCTGCACGGCAGCGATGATCAGGTTGGCATCGAAGGGCCGAACCCCGACGCGGTGGGCGAAGGCGAGGACCTTGCGCCGACGCTCGAAGGTGAGCAGCGAGCCTTCGAGTTGGGCCGCTGTTTCAGTCGCCACGAGCCAGCGGGGATCATGCGGGTCGAGGGGCGAATCGAAGGCCGACTCGACGTTGGATTGGGTGACGGCCCGCCGGGCCTGCGATTCGACGTCGAGCGGCGTGCGGTATCCGTCGGGTCGTGGCGGGCTCACCCGATCGCCGTCGGTCCTTCGCCACGGTCGCTCGCCTCGGGCGGCCTGGTCTTCCTGACGGCGAGCGGGATGAAGGCGCTCCGCCGACCCTGGTGCGTTTGGCGCGGGTGTCCGGCCCTCTTCGTGAACCAGCCGGAGAGCCGGTCGCGGCCCATTGGCGGTGCGAGGGAACTCCTGCCGAGGGGGCTGGCCCGAGTCCGTTTCCGCGCGGCGACCACGGCGCAGGTTTCCCTGCGGGTCGGGCTTGGGTGGAAACGAGTCT
The DNA here is from genome assembly GCA_016795065.1 of Phycisphaerae bacterium. Taxonomy (GTDB): domain Bacteria; phylum Planctomycetota; class Phycisphaerae; order Phycisphaerales; family SM1A02; genus JAEUIT01. The sequence goes on along the minus strand of JAEUIU010000022.1, from coordinate 27,841 downwards.
GAGAGCCTCACCGTCGAGAGTCCTTTCCCTTGCAGGGGGGCAGAGGCGGGTGGGGGCAGGTCGATCGCACCGATGTGGGTGCACGAGACCAACGATGCCCGTGATCAGAGCCCAAGCCCTGCCCGCGTTTCCACGTGGGCCTCCAAGGGGGCAAACGAGCTCTCTGATTCCCTCCGTCGATGCGATCCTCGCATCGGTCGTCGACCGGCGAACCGGAAGTGACAACGCGCGAAGTCTACGCGTCAGGTGCCCTGATGCCAGCGGACTTGAAAAATTGTGCAGGACTCGTGCGGGACTGAGCTGTCACCGCTGTCGTACGGGACCTCGATCGGGCGCTCCGCAGACTTATCGGGACTGGGCGACGCAGCAGGAGCCCGCGCCGATCACTCCGCGCCGTGACGAACGATCCGACCCTCGATGAGGAAGATCAGGTCCTCGGCCACATTCGTCGAGATGTCTGCCATGCGCTCCAGCCTCTGGGCGATCGCCAGAATGTCGATTGCCGCTTGGGTGTGGTCGACGTTGCGATGGATCTCGTCGCGGCTCCACACCAGCACTTCCTTGTTGAACTGGTCGATCCGCTTGTCGTCACGGCGAAGCTGGAGGCAGCCCTCGAGATTTGGGTTTGCGACGAGGGAGAGGCCGGCACTGACCATGTTGCGTGTCGCCGTGCCCATGTCCAAGAGCGATTCGGGAATGCGAATCACCTCGCCGTTGGAGAGCTTCAGGATGCGCTTCGCCACGCCCTTCGCCAGGTCGGCGATGCGTTCGAACTCGCCGGACATCCGAAGGACGGTGACGATCGTGCGGAGGTCGCTCGCGACCGGCTGGCCGAGGGCCAACAGGCGCATGCACTCGTTCTCGATCTCCAGTTGCATCCGATCGATCTCGTCGTCACCGCTGCGAACGCGCTGGGCGACCTCGACGTCCCCGTTGCGCATCGCCTCCACCACCGCGGCGACGCGGGATTCGACTTCGGCGCCCATCGCCAGGAGGTTGCGGCGCAAATCGACGAGTCGGGCCTGAAGGTGAACGGACATGGAAAGGTGACCGGAAGAGGCGAGCGGCCGGCCCGTGGGCCGGCGGAGACCGAACGCGGGTCGTCGCGGGAGGCGTCGGTGACGGCAGCAGCCGATCAGCCGAAGCGGCCCGTGACATAGTCTTCGGTCTGCTTGTGCTTAGGACGTGTAAAGATACGCTCGGTCTCGTCACATTCAACGAGACGTCCCTCGTAAAAGAAGGCGGTCCGGTCGGAGACGCGGGCAGCCTGCTGCATGTTGTGGGTCACGATCACGATCGTGTACTGCTCGCTCAGCTGGCTGATGAGCTCCTCGATTGCCGCGGTCGACCGGGGGTCCAGGGCCGAGCAGGGCTCGTCCATCAGGAGGACCTCCGGCCCAACGGCGATCGCCCGGGCGATGCAGAGGCGCTGCTGCTGCCCGCCAGAGAGTCCCAAGGCCGAGGCCCGGAGGCGGTCCTTCACTTCGTTCCAGAGGGCTGCCGCCTTCAGGGCCTGCTCGACCAGATCGTCCAAGTCCGAACGGCCCATCGAGCGGTGCAGCCGTGGTCCGTAGGCGATGTTGTCGTAGATCGATTTTGGGAACGGATTTGGCTTCTGGAAGACCATCCCGACCCGGCGCCGGAGTTCAACCACGTCCGTCGACGGGGCGAGAAGATTCGTGCCATGCAGGTCGAGCGTGCCCTCGGCCCGGGCACTGGAAATCATGTCGTTCATCCGGTTCATCCACCGGAGAAAGGTGCTCTTGCCACAGCCGGAGGGTCCGATGAGGGCCGTGACCTCATTGACGGGTACCTCCATGCTGAGCGAATGCAGTGCCTGAAACGACCCGTACCAACTGCTGAAGGCCTTTGCGGAGATGGCACTTCGGCGGCCAGCGTTCGGGTCCGGTCGAAGCGCTTCATTGCCGGCCTCAGGCTTCCGCAACTGTCCGAAGGGGACCGCTGGGTGCGGGCTCGCGGGCGTGGGGCTGGCTGGCGTGCTCATGCTGGAGTCCGAGTGGGAGAGGGCCGCGGCGCGTGGGTCGCCTTCAGGGTATCGCTCGACGCGAGCTGCGGGCGTGGGGTCCGCTGGCACCGGAGGCGACGGCGTGGCGGAGGTCGATGCTCGCGGGGAAGTGCTCATGCTAATGACCGGTGGAGCTTCTGGCGGATAAAGACCGCGATCGCGTTGAAGGTCAGGAGCACGACCAGCAGCACGATAATCGCCGCTGCCGCGATGCCGTGGAAGTCCTCTTGCGGTCGGCTTGCCCAGTTGTAGATCTGCATGGGGAGGATGGTGAAATCGCTCATCATGTTGATCGGCGTGTTGGAGATGAAGAGCGGCACGCCCAGCACCAGCAGCGGGGCCGCTTCGCCGATCGCACGACTGATCGCAAGGATCGAACCGGTCATGATCATCGGAATCGCCGCCGGCAGGGTGACGTTCCAGACCGTTTGCCACTTGGTCGAGCCGAGTGCCAGCGACGCCTCGCGGAGTGAATTGGGGATCGATCGGAATGCCTCTTGCGAGGCGATGATGATGATCGGAAGGATGACCAGCATCAGGGTCAGGCCACCCGCCAAGACACCCTGGCCGAAGGGGAGCTGAAGGTAGAAGAGACTCTCGGGGTCACCGATCGACCATGCCTCGTCGGCGCCGAAGACGCGAAAGAGCCGCGAAAACGCGGTCAGCCCAAGGATGCCGTACACGATCGACGGCACGCCGGCGAGGTTCCGGATGTTGGTCTGGATGAACCGCGTGACCCGATTGCGCGGAGCAAACTCCTCAAGGTAGATCGCGGTGCCGACGCCGACCGGCAGTGCCGTCAGGGCACAGATCGCGCAGACCCATACCGACCCCCACAGCGGCGCGCGGATGCCGGCGCTCTTGGCCTTTCGCGAGGTGAACTCGGTGAAGAACTCCCAGCGGAACCAATGCTTGAAGCCTGCGAAGCCGTCGCCGCCTTCGGAGAAGCTCGCCTTGATGCTGGCAAAATCAAAGAGCCACGGAAGGCCCTTATAGGCGATCGAAATGAGGAGAACCGCCAGAAGCAGCACTGCGAAGTTGGTGGCTACGAGGCAGACGAGGAGGAATCCACGGTTGAGGGCCACGCGCCCTGCCTGCGACGAGGGCTGGCCTCGGTCCGCTCGAATGGCCGGAGTGCTTGGCATCAGTCGTACTCCTCGCGGAAGCGGCGGAGGATGGCATTGCCGACGAGGGTCAGGCCAAGCGTCATGACGAAGAGCACGAACGCGACGGCGTAGCTCGACTGGTACTCGACGCTCCCGGCCTGTGCGTCACCGGTGAAGATCTGGACCATGAACGCGGTCATGGTCTGGGTTTCGTTGGCCGGATTGACGGTGAGCTGCGGACGTCCGCCCGCCGCTAGGGCCACGATCATGGTCTCGCCAATCGCTCGCGTAATGGCCAGAAGAAACGCGGCCACGATTCCGGAGAGCGCCGCCGGGAGGACGACCCGCACCGAAACGTCGAAGCGTGTCGAACCCAACGCGTAGGCACCCTCCCGTAGCGCCTTCGGCACCGCCCGCAAGGCGTCCTCGGAGAGCGAACAGACGATCGGGAGAATCATGATGCCGACGGCGAGGCCTGCGCTGGCTGCGTTGAAGCTGGCGAAGCCGTCGTGGAACCACTTCAGCCCGGGCGTGATGACGCTGAGGGCGAAGAAACCGTAGACGACGGTGGGGACGCCAGCCAGGATCTCGAGAATCGGTTTGAGGACCGCCCGAACCTTCGATGGGGCGTACTCACTGAGATAAACCGCCGTGATCAGCCCGACGGGAAGGGCGAACGCAGCTGCGACGGCGCTTACCAAGACCGTGCCGCAAACCAGCGGCCAGATCCCGAAGTGCACCTCCGCCCCGACCAGCGGCGTCCACTCGAGCCCGAAGAGGAAGTCCATCAGCGACGCCTCGGGCATCGCGAAGAAGGTGACCGTCTCCTTCAGCAGGATCAGGATGATCGTGAATGTGGTGATGACAGAGAGCGTCGCGCAGAGAAAGAGCGACCACCGGATAAGCCGCTCGGTGAGGACGCGGGCCGGACCCGAGCGGGGCCGGCCGCGCTGGGCGGCGCGAGCGAGCAGATCCCCGGAGCGTTGCGACCCAAGTCCGCCTTGGTCGGCGTTCGGGGAGCCCGGAGTGGGCAGGCCGGAGAGGTTGGGGAGGGGGACGCTGCTCATGCCCTTCGGTCGCATTGTGTCCGAAAAAAAGCCGTCTGCGGCGTTCGACGCAGACGGCTTGCGCTGGTAGGCGGATGCCCATTCATGCCAGTGTGCCCCAAGTTGCCAAGGCCTCGTTCGGTCGGGGGTGGGCCTCACAGGACCGGGGCCGGCCGCTCGTTAGGGTCACTTGTAGATGTCGGTCACTTTGCCCGAGACGGACTCGCCGTCCGCGGTCATGAATTGGCTGCCCGACCGCATGGCCTGGAAGTTCTTTTCCGCGTTGGCATACACCGACTTCGGCAGGGCGACATAGCCCACGTCATCCGCGAGCTCGCCGGCGTGCTTGAGGAAGAACTCGACGAAGTGCTTCACCTCGGGCTTGGCAGCCGAGGTCTTGTTGACGTAGATGAAGAGTGGGCGGCTGAACGGGGCGTAGGTGCCGTTCTCGATCGTCTCGTGGGTCGGGGTGATGGCACCCTTGCCGCCGTCGATCGGAACGATCTGGAGCTTGTCCTTGTTCTCGAAGTAGTACGCGCATCCGAAGAAGCCGATCGCGTTCTCGTCGCCGCTCACGCCGTTCACGAGGGTGTTGTCATCCTCGCTGGCGGTGATGTCCGCACGGATCTTGCCATCCTTCCCGACCACGACCTCCTTGAAGTAATCAAAGGTGCCCGAGTCGGTGCCCGGAGCGTAGATCTTGATCGGGTTCGCCGGCCAAGAGGCGTCGACGTCCTTCCAGGTCTTGGCGGCGTCGCTGGCGGAGAAGATCTTCTTGAGTTGCGGAACAGTCATCGACTTCACCCACGTGTTCTTGGGGTTGACGACGATCGACAGGCCGTCGAAGGCGACGGGGAGTTCGATAAACTCGATCTTGTTCTTGGCGGCCGATTCGGCCTCGGCCTTCTTGATCGAGCGGGAGGCGTTGCTGATGTCGATCTCGCCCGCGGCAAAGCGCTTGAAGCCGCCGCCGGTTCCGGAAAGGCCCACGGTGACTCGGACCTTGGGGGCCTCGGTGCGGAACTCCTCGGCGACCGCTTCGGCAAGCGGGTAAACCGTCGAGGAGCCATCGATCTTGATGGCCCCCTTCATGTTCTGGGCATCCTGGGCCGTTGGGCGGCAGGCTGCGGCCAGGGGCAGGGAGGCGGTCAGAGCGAGGCCAACGAGGACGGCCCGACGGAAGGCGCGACGAGTGATGGTGGGCATGATTCGGAAGTCCCTTGGGGAGAAGACAAGGACAGGTCGCCGGCTCGGCCGGGACCGCCGAACAATCACCTGAACATGTTAAGGATTGGTCAAGGCTTGGTGTGAAGTGGGCGGGATCGGGAGCAGGATTGTGAAACGGCTGCCCTGACCCAACTCGCTGTCCACCTCCACCTTCCCTCCAAGGGCTTGGGCAATGTGCTTGACGATCGCCAGGCCGAGTCCGGTTCCACCCATCGAACTCGATCGGGCGCGGTCGACCCGATAGAAGCGCTCGAAGATTCGGTCGAGGTGCTTTGGGGCTATGCCCGGTCCCTCATCGGTGACGGAGAGCTCGCCCATGTCCCCGACCCGCCGGACGCCTAACGTGACGCGCGAGCCTTCCGGTGAGTATCGGATCGCGTTGGACAGGAGGTTTGAGAGAGCCTGTTCGGCCAAGGTGGCGTTGGCCAGGACGAGGACGGAATCGTCGACCTTCAACTCGACGCGGATCCTCCGGGCGTCTGCAGGTGGTCCTAACAGTTCGCTCACGCCGCGGGCGATCTCCGCCGCACGGATTGGGCCGATCTCCAGGCCATGTCCCTCGGAAGAGGGAACCTGCTCGAGCGACGCGAGGGCCAGGAGATCCTCGACGAGGCTCGAGAGCCGCGTGGCATTGCGCTGCACGATCTCAAGGAACTTGCGGACCCGCGCCGGATCCTCCGAGCCGACCTGAAGCAGCGTTTCGACGTAGCCCTTGATCGAGGTGATCGGCGTCCGCAGCTCGTGGCTGACGTTGGCGACGAACTCGCTGCGCAGCGTCTCGAGCCGATGCATGCGGGTCACGTCCTGAAGCGAGACGAGCATGCCGACGGCTCGTCCGGTCGCATCACGTAACGGTTCGCTCATCGCCCGCAGCAGAAGCGGAGGCGTCCCCGCGCATTGAAGCGTTCGCTCGATCGAGTCCGGGGCGCCGAAAGCGTCGTCCAGAAACCGGTTCAGCTCGGGAAGGCGGGCGACCTCCTGCATGAGCCTGCCACGGGCCTTGGTGAGGTCGGTTCCGAGCCACTGTGCGGCGGCGGGATTGATGTCCAGAACGCGATGCCGGGGATCGATGGCGATGAAGCCAGAAGCGGTCGAGTAGAGGATCGCTTCGAGGTCCTGGAGCCGGACGGCGGCTGCCCGTTCCCTTGCGGCGATGGCCCGCAGAGCGCGACGTCCTGCAACCGCAATTCGGTCCCAAGGAGCGGCGAGGGAATCTTGGAGCCGGCCGAAGTCCTCCTCCGTTACCTGCTCGCCCAGCCGCTCGATCGTCTGGGCGATGCGATCGGCCCGCTGGCGAGCCCGTAATCGCCAGGCGATCCAGGTCAGCGTCGCGCCGATCGCCGTCCCCAAGCCGAAAGCGAGCCACACCCCAGCACTCGAGCTGGTAGCGCTGCCGACGGGCGGGATGGCGACAATCGGGAGGGGCAAGGGGGTCATGCGTCGGCAAGGGCGGTCTTGCCCTCACCGAAACGGTACCCCACCCCGCGCACAGTCTCAATGCAGTCGCCCAGCGAACCGAGCTTCCGTCGGAGGGCTGTGATGTGGACATCGACCGTGCGGCTCGACAGCACCGTCGATTTCCCGTGCACGGCAGCGATGATCTGGTCGCGGGTCCGGACGAAGCCGGGCCGGCTGGCTAGGTACTGGAGAATCCCGAACTCAGTCAGGGTCAGGTCGATGGTCGAGCCATCAACCGAAACCACATGCCGTTCGGCGTCAATCACCAATCGGCCTTCGCTGAGGACGATCCGATCGCCGTCATCAGGCTTATCCTGTTCGGCATCGCGCCGGCGAAGGATGTTGCGCACCCGGGCCATCAACACCTTCGGGCTGAAGGGCTTGGTGACGTAGTCATCGGCCCCAAGCTCGATCCCCGCGACAACATCCGACTCCTCGCCCTTGGCCGAGACCATCAGGATCGGAATCCGACGGAGCTCCTCGGCACGCTTCATGCGTCGGCAGATCTCAAGGCCGTCCAGATCGGGCAGCATGAGGTCAAGAATGACGAGGTCCGGCTTCTGTCGCCGGATGACATCAACGGCCAGCTTGCCGTTGTGGACCAGCGAGGCGCGCAGCCCGTCGCGCTCGCAATGGAATTGCATGAGCTCGGCGATCTCAACTTCGTCTTCGACGATCAGGACGTCAGCACGCTGCACTGGGGGCTCCAAAAGGGCCTCGACGGATCCGTCCCACGACTGCCACACGGTAGCGTTGCGGCTCGGCGCCGGGCGATCCCGTGGTGAAGATGATGTGTGCGATGCGCAAAGCGGCCAGCGAATGCCGGGGCTATCGGGCGAAACACCAGAGTCCATCGCGGGCTTGGGGTGGTTGTCGCCCGGTCACCGCCGCAAGCGTGATGGATAGCCCGTCTTGGGCAAGGGCCCCCAGCACCGTCATTTCAAGGGCCTCTCGGGCCTCGATCGGGACGCCGTAGGCATTCAATGGGCGGGTGCGCGTTCCGGAGGAGTCTCCGTTGGCGAGGGCGATCGCCTCCACTAGCGGTCGATGCCGAGCGCCACCCCCCGCCAGAAGCAACTCGGCGTTTTCGGTCAGGCCGGCCTGGGTCGCGCTCTCGCCAATGACCGTCCCGACGGCCGTCGCAGCGGAGGCCGCCAGATCCTCCGGGCGGAGTCGTTCAAGCTCGCGTTCTACCCACATGGAGGCCTCGTCGCCCGTTCCAAGCGACCGGCGACGCCCGCGCTGGTCCCGCAGGATCGCCATCAGCCTGTCGGTCGCGCCGACATCGACAATCCCTCGGCCCGCTGCGGCACCATCAGGGTCGAAGGGCCTGTGGAGAACGCGACGGGCTACCGCGTCGAGCACCTGGTTGCACGCGCAGATGTCGGCGCCGCGGACGCCCTCGGGTCCGCTTCCGCCTGGAAGGAACGTCACGTTGCAGAAGCCGCCGAGGTTGATGACGGCTCGATCGGTCGCTCCCCGAAAGAGGATCCAATCCGCAAGCGGGGTGATCGGCGCCCCCTGTCCGCCTGCCGCAAGATCGGCTTGGCGGAGATCGCACACCGTCGTCGTTCCTAACAGTTCGACCATCGGTGCCGGCTGCAGGAGTTGCCAAGAGACTGGCGGGGCATGAAAGACGGTTTGGCCGTGGGCGACGATCAGGTCGGCGCGAATCGCTTCGACCTCAAGCAGCGAGCGGATGGCCTCGGCGTGAAAGAGGGCGAAGCTTCGGGCTAGCGAGGCGACATCTCGAGCGGTCATCGGACGCTGCTCGGCCAGTGCCCGCAGCGACGCGCCGAGCGCCGGGGGAAAGTCGACGCTTGCATGAGTGCGCAACGCAACGGTCATCGCGAGACCCTTCCCTTCGACCGAGGCGACTGCGACGTCAATGCCGTCGAGGCTCGTGCCGGTCATCGTGCCCACGACCAGGCGCGGGCGTTGGGCATCGGAGGGGAGGGAATGCATGGGGAAGCGTCGGGCTGGGGAGGGCGGGAAGGGGACGTGTCGACCGGTCGGCATCGTCGAGGTCGCGGGCCTTCCCGACAAGTCGGCACCGCGCGGCGGCCTGGTGCATTCCGACCCCGTTCCCACAAGCCGCTACAGTGCCCCCATGTCCTTGGTCAAGCGGATTCTCGTGACAGGCGGAGCCGGCTTCCTTGGTTCGCATCTCTGCGAGCGTCTCGTCGGGCAGGGGCACGACGTCGTCTGCCTGGACAACTTCTTCACCAGCCAGAAGTCCAACATCGACCATCTGCTGGGGCTACGCAACTTCGAACTTGTCCGTCACGACGTGACCGAGCCGATCATGCTGGAGGTCGACGAGATCTTCAATCTCGCCTGCCCGGCGGCGCCCGGTCACTACCAGTACAACCCGATCAAGACCACCAAGACGAGCGTGATCGGGGCGATCAACATGCTCGGGCTGGCAAAGCGGGTGCGCGCGAAGATCCTCCATGCTTCGACCAGCGAGGTGTATGGCGATCCCGACGTCCATCCGCAGCCGGAGAGCTATCGCGGCAACGTCAATCCGATCGGCCCGCGAGCCTGCTACGACGAGGGCAAGCGGTGCGCCGAGACGCTCTTCTTCGACTATCACCGGCAGAACCGGGTGCGAATCCGGGTGATTCGGATCTTCAATACATACGGTCCGCGCATGCATCCGTACGACGGTCGCGTGGTGAGCAACTTCATCCGGCAGGCTCTCAGGGGCGAACCGATCACGCTCTACGGCGACGGTTCGCAGACCCGGTCGTTCTGTTATGTCGACGACCTCATCGACGGGATGCTCGCGATGATGGAAGCGGGCGATGATTTCGTCGGGCCGGTGAATCTCGGTAACCCGGGCGAGTTCACGATTCGGGAGTTGGCCGAGCAGGTCGTCGCCGAGGTCGGTGGGTCGTCGTCGATCGTGCAGGCCCGCGATCTGCCGCCAGATGATCCGAAACAGAGGCGCCCGGACATCACCCTGGCGAAGACCCGGCTCGGCTGGGAGCCGAAGGTGCCGCTCTCGGTCGGCTTGAAGAAGACGGTGGCGTACTTCCGTGCCTTGGACTTCAGCCGGTACCGCCCGCCGACGCCGAACTACTGACGAACGCACCGGCTCAGCCGCGCGGTGCCGGACGAGGTTCGACTGTGGACAAACGGTGAGCCAAGTTTGGGCCAGATTTCTGCTGCATTGTGCAGGGTCGGCTCTCCCGAGCGGGTACGTTGTCACAGGTCCAAGAGGGGGTGTTGGGCAGCGAGAGTTGGCAAGCGGGCCATTCAGACAGGCCCCTGTCAAAATCCGAAAAGTTGCCGAACATCCCTTGACGAGCCGATAGGGCTCGCTACCGTACGGACTCCGAACGGAATCGGCCGTTTGCCACTCCCCGGGTTCTGGGCGCCCATCGCTCCTGATGGACCTCCAGACCGGATGGCTGGGTGAACGGGTCGCGCCGCTCGACGCCGTCCGATCAACCCGCGCGGGGTGCGGCCCGCGCGAGTGATCGGAGGCGGGCAAGGCATATTTCCGCCAGAATTCAAAGGACGCTCAGAGGCGACTACGACGCCACAGGAAGGCTCACCATGGCAAAAGGAACTCTCGAAGACAAGCCGGCCCCGACCCCGACAATGAACGCATCTCCAAGCAAGCCATCGCCCGGCGCGACCTCATCGGGCGCATCTACCGCGGCGGGCAGCTCGTCGAACGGACCCGGCGGGTTACGCACTGCGTCTGCCATGCCGAGCTCGAGCGGGAGCCAGTCGGCGGCATCGAATTCAAGTGCCAGTTCCTCAGCCAACGCCTCCGCGAATGGCCCCATCAATACGCAGGGCAACACTCGCTTCGCCGACCCGAAGGTTGGCGAGTCCATGGACTCCAAGGGCAAGAAGGCGGCCTTGGATCGAGCCATGGGGCAGATCGAGAAGACCTACGGCAAGGGCTCGATCATGAAGCTCGACGGCGATCACTTGCCGCAGATCCCGTCAGTGTCGACCGGTGCGATCAGTCTCGACTTGGCCCTTGGTGGCCGCGGACTCCCACGCGGACGCGTGATCGAGATCTTCGGACCAGAGTCGTCAGGTAAGACGACCTTGGCTCTCACCGTCATCGCCAATGCCCAGCGAGCCGGCGGTACGGCAGCGTTCATCGATGCCGAACATGCCTTGGACCCAAACTGGGCGAAGCGGCTTGGCGTGAACCTGGACGAGATGTTGGTCTCGCAGCCGGATACCGGCGAACAGGCCCTGGAGATCTGCGAGCTGCTCGTTCGATCGAACGCGATCGACGTGATCGTGGTCGACTCGGTGGCTGCCCTTATTCCCAAGGCCGAAATCGAAGGCGAAATGGGCGACAGCCACGTCGGCCTCCAGGCCCGCCTGATGAGCCAGGCATTGCGCAAGCTCACGGGCGCCATCGCCAAGAGCGAGACCATCGTCATCTTCATCAACCAGCTTCGCGAGAAGATCGGCGTGATGTTCGGCTCGCCCGAAACGACGACCGGCGGCAAGGCGCTGAAGTTCTATTCCTCTGTCCGTATCGATATCCGGCGCATTGGCGCCATCAAGGATGGCGAGTCCAACGTCGGAAACCGCGTGCGAGCGAAGGTCGTGAAAAACAAGGTCGCTCCGCCGTTCCGTGAGGCCGAGTTCGACATCATGTTCGATGAGGGAATCAGCTCTTCGGGCGACCTTCTCGATCTGGCTGCTGCGGACTCGATCATCGACAAGAGCGGCGCGTGGTTCTCGTATGGCGCGACGCGTCTGGGCCAGGGCCGAGAGAACGCCAAGCTCTTCCTCCGCCAGAACCCCGACCTCTTCGCCGAGGTCCGTTCGGCGGTGATGAAGAAGCGGCTGGCAAGCCCGAACCTGAGCTTGTCCCCGAAGCCGCCTGCGGCGAAGTCCGCTGACGCGGACGATTGATCAGGCGGTAGCTGATTGGCCATGTTGTCGTCCGCTCGCTGATGTCGTCGATGCGTCGCACGACCATCTTGCGGGCCGGTCATCACTCGCGCCGTGTCGGAGCGGCGCGAGGATTGACCGGCCCGCCAGAGAGGTCCAACCGAAGCGACTGCCTTCAGCGTCGGAACCTTGCGGACAAGGTCTGAAGGCGCAGGCTGACGCTGGTGGTGCGCGAAGCACGTGGCGCGCGACGAAGAACGCCGCCTGGCGGGGCCATCGCTGTCGATCCGGATGCAGGCACATGAGAGGCCGGCGACGGAGGCAAGCGAAGGAAGCTCGTACCGCACGCCCCTGATGGACTTCGGAATGGACTTCAGCACGGATTGGACGGCGGGCGCCGAGTGGAGGAGCTCGGTGCCCGCTGCCATCCGGAAGTGGGGGTGACACCCTTGCAATCTCGTGCTGCAGCGAGTTTGCGGGCGACGGCTCTCCTGCTACCATGCCTCGCTTCCCGCGGATGTGGCGGAACTGGCAGACGCGCAAGATTCAGGTTCTTGTGGGAGTAAAATCCCGTGGAGGTTCGATTCCTCTCATCCGCATTCAAGCCCGACCCATGTCGGGCTTGTTCGCTGTTGGAGGACTTGAACGCGCTAGGCTCTGCTTGAGAACCCCGCTGGCGTCGAGCGAACGGGACCTCCCGCTCGGGGCGCCGCCTTCGACTCGCAAGTCTCAAGTGGGGTATCGCTGCGGATGCAGCTTCGTCTCGGCTCCTACCGATCGTGCCGTCCCCTTCGCACTTTGGCCAACGCTGGGTTTCAAGCAGAGCCTAGCACTACAGCGACCCTTAGCTTCTGCTGCGGCCGAGCGGAGGCCTTCGCTGGCTGCGTCGATGCTTGATTTCGCCTCTCGATGTATCACTGCGGATACACCTTCGAGGCGAAATCGGCGCATCTTCCACCTTGGAATTGGGCCAGCAAAGGCCCCGCTCGCCTCGCGACGAACCGAAGGGGCGCTGTAGTGCTAGTCCTGCGGGATGTGGGTTCGCGGCGCGAGCGGGTCGCGGAGGTAGCTGGAAGGGGGGAGGTGGATCAGATCCGTCCCCCTGACTTCATGCTGCTGCGGTAGCTTAAGGTCCCTCCTCACTGCCTCAACGTGAGACAGTCGAGCGTCTCGTACCAGTTGAGCAGTCCGGAGCGTCCCGGAGTCGTAGGCCCCTTTTGGCGGGACAGGCACCTAGGAACGACACGACACGCGGGTTCCACCCAGGATCGGCATCGCGAGGGCGTCCTTGAGATAGAGCAAGCATGGCTGACGTCATCTACCTCGATAACAACGCCACGACTCGACCTCTACCTGCGGTCGTTGAGGCTGTTTCGCGATGTCTGACGGAAGGTTGGGCCAATCCGTCGAGCATTCATCGACCAGGGACTGCCGCCAGGCAGCAGGTCGAGCTCGCTCGCGAATCCGTTTCGCGATTGGTCGGCTGCCAGGATCGGGAACTCCTTTTCTGTTCCGGCGGAACAGAGTCGGTCAACCTCGCCCTCTTTGGCACGATGGAGTCGTCGTCTGCCCAGGGGCGAGGCCCCGTTTTGGTCACCAGTCGACTCGAGCACAGCGCCGTCCGCGAATCCGCCGAAGCTTGGGTGCGGCGCGGGGGTGAGGTGATCTGGGCCGAACACACGCCGGAGGGGCTCGTAGACCTTGGCTGGCTGGCGTCGACCCTCCGCAGCCGAGCAGGCGAGATCACCCTCGTGAGCCTCATGTGGGTCAACAACGAGACCGGTGTGATGCAGCCGATCGATTCGATCGGGTCGCTTTGCCGCGAGCACAACGTCCGCTTTCACGTGGACGCGACGCAAGCCGTTGGTCGCATTCCAGTCGAGGTCTCGGCGCTGCAAGTCGACCTTCTCACGTTTGCCAGCCACAAGTTCCACGGCCCGAAGGGCGTTGGCGGCCTCTACATCCGCCGCGGCATCCGCCTCGCGAGACAGATCATCGGCGGCCCGCAGGAACGCGATCGTCGCGGCGGCACCGAGAACGTACCGGGGATCGTTGGCATGGGCGTCGCCGCCGATGCTGCACGGCGTTGGCTCGACGCCGAGCGCATAGCTGGGCACACAGCCAATGGAAGCGCGGATCCTGCGTCGTCTCGTACACCGGTTGACTCGGAAGTCTCGAGTGAAGCGCCGCCGAAACAGGCTCATGAAGCTGTGCAGTCCGCCAGAGATGGCATGTCGGATCGAGCCGCAGGTCAGCCTGAGCCTCGGGCACGCGACGGGTCGCCGGCGTCGTTGCCAATCATCGAAGTCCTCGCCCGAGAGCGCGACCGCTTCGAGCAGGCAATCCTCTCCCGGTGTCTTGGCTCGCGTGTGAACGGCTCTGGCGCCGCGCGTGCTTGGACGACGACGAACATCGCATTTCCGCGTCTGGAGGCCGAGGCGATTCTCCTTCTTCTCTCTGAGCAGGGCGTATGTGCCAGCGCGGGGGCCGCTTGCAGCTCCGGGAGCCTCGATCCCAGCCCCGTCCTCCTCGCCATGGGCGTTCCCCCCGAGCTCGCCCACGGCTCCGTTCGCTTCTCGCTCTCGCGGTTCACGACCGGTCAGGAACTCGACCACGCCGTCGAGCGGATCGCGGGTGCTTTCACGAAGCTCGGGCGCAGCAGCGCAGCGGCGATTCGGGAGTAGGTCCCATGGGGCGGGTCAGCGTCGGCCACCCTGAAAGGGCGCAACCGGAGAAGCCAGCGGACACGAAGCGCCGCGGTCGCGGGGCCCATTGTGAATCCGCTCCTTGAATGCCCCCCGATGCACGGCATTCCGACAGAGGACGCGCTTCGACGATATCGCTGCGCATCGCTCCTCATCGCACCTCGGCGGGCTAACCCTTCGTACCCTCGTCAAGTGCCTCGTCAATCGCCGCCGTCTCGCCTGACGCAGTCCCGACAGACGCCGTGACGTTGGCAGCGTCTGCGACAAGCACAATCACCGGCAGCTCGAACTCCATCGCAAGCCCGCTTGCGATGCCCGTTTTCCCGCCAAACTCAGCGGACTCGAGCGCCACACGGTCAATCGCAACACGAACGGTCGCTGGCGGTGCTGACTCGCGGTCGAAGCCCCACATCCATCGAACGTGCGAAACGCTATCTCCCGGCTTCGCTCGAAATCGTCGCGACCACCGCCGCGGCTCGCCGCCATCGAGAAGGCGCATATCCAACGGGGCAACGCCTCGCTCGCCCTGCGAAGAACGGAGGCTGATCGAGAGCCGCGGCTGTGGGTCTCCTTTCCCAACCGGTGTCCATTGGGCCACCAATCCGGACGCCAGCGCTTCTCGCACGCGATCAACACGCAACGCCCCGCTCCCGTCCGCCACTTCGAAACGCACGGGCAACGCCCAGGCTCTGCAGGAGTCGATCCACTGATAGGACACAATGACGAGGCCGTCATGGATGCCCGGCGGCAGATCCGTCTGAAACGACGCGGTTGGCAACTCGACAAACGTCGGCCGAATCGGCTTGAACACTGCGTAGGCTTCGCCTGGCCACGCACGCCCACCGACGCGAAGGGCATGGACGATGCAGTACCCGCTCGAGAAAGGCAGCTCGTCGCCTTCCCGCCCCGGATGATTCCGTCCGCCCATGAAGCGGCGCGAGTCGAGCACCGTCTGGATCCTCACCTCGCCCGCTTTCCAACTCGCTTCCGCACGTACCGTGGCGTCGACGCTCTGCACCACGTACAGCTCGGTATCGGAGGGACCGGTCCGAACTCGATCTGGCGATCCGCGATTCCACATCGCACGCCATCGCTCGGGCTCGTGACTCTCCACGTCGATGGTTCGACGCTCGAGCTTCCCATGCGAGCCGACAAGGAACTCGTTGGGCCTCACGACGCAGACATCGGATTCCGTCGTCACTCGCGGCGGGACCCATCTCAGCGCTGCGCCCGCAACGAGGGCGGCCACCAACGAGATCAGTAGGACCAGACGCATTCGCACGGAGTTTCCTCGCTGCCCACATCGCAGGTTGTGCGAGCGCCTCGGCCAACGCCGGCACCTCGCCATCGCCTCGTCCGTCGGCTGGTGAAGCCCCTCACTTGGCTCCGATCGGATCAACTGCCCGACAAGCCCAGCGCGTAGAGAACGTCACCTTGCCGGTTCTCCGACGAAGGTCGATATCTCAGCCCGGCCTCGATGCGAGGACTTGGTGCTCTGGTCGCTCACATCGTCCCGCCGCGCTACCGCCGCTTGCGATACCACTCGATCAGGGCATTCGTGCTGCCGTCATGGCCAAGCTTCGGCTTGGCCTCGGCCAACTCGCCGATGATGCGCTTGGCCAGCACCTTGCCGAGCTCGACGCCCCACTGGTCGAAGCTGTTGACGTTCCAGATCGTTCCCTGAACAAAGACCTTGTGCTCGTAGAGGGCGATGAGTCGCCCAAGCATGCGCGGGGTGAGGGCCTCGCAAAGGATCGTCGTGCTTGGCCGGTTGCCGGCGAAGACCTTGTGTGGCACGAGCCAGTCGGCAACGCCTTCCGCCGCGACCTCGCCGCTGGTCTTCCCGAACGCCAGGGCTTCGGCCTGGGCGAACATGTTGGCAATGAGTTGGTCGTGCTGATCCCCGACCGGATTGATCGGCTCGCAGAAGCCGATGAAGTCGCAGGGCACGATCCACGAGCCCTGGTGGATCATCTGATAGAAGGCGTGTTGGCCGTTGGTTCCTGGCTGTCCCCAGATCACCGGGCAGGTGTTCCAGTGCACGGGCTTGCCGTCGAGCGTGACACTCTTTCCGTTGCTCTCCATCTCCAGCTGCTGGAGGTAGGCACTGAATCGGCTGAGGTATTGGTCGTAGGGCAGCACGGCAACCGACCCGGCCCCCAGGAAGTTGGCGTTCCAGATCCCGACCAGGCCCATGAGCATCGGCAGGTTGCGCGACGGCGGGGCACTGATGAAGTGCTGGTCCATGTCGCGGAAGCCACCTAACAGTTCGGCGAACCCGCTCTGCCCGATGGCGATCATCGTCGAGAGACCGATCGCCGAATCCATCGAATAGCGGCCGCCGACCCAATCCCAGAAGCCGAACATGTTGGCGGTGTCGATGCCGAACTTGGAGACCTCCTCGGCGTTGGTCGACACGGCCACGAAGTGCCGGGCCGTCGCCTTTTGGTCTCCCTTGAACGCCTTCAGGCACCAGGCTCTCGCCGCCTTCGCGTTGCTCATCGTCTCCAGCGTCGTGAAGGTCTTGCTCGACACGATGAAGAGGGTCGTCGCCGGATCGAGGCCGCGTATCGCTTCGCTGAAGTCCGTCGGATCGACGTTACTGACGAAGCGGAAGGTGAGGTTGCGGTCACTGAACGACCGCAGGGCCTCGTAGGCCATCGCGGGCCCGAGGTCGCTGCCGCCGATACCGATGTTCACGATCGAGGTGATCGCCCGTCCCGAGTGACCCAGCCAGCGGCGGTCACGCACGCGCTTCGCGAACGCGGCCATGCGGGCCAACGTCTCATGCACATCGCCGACGACATTTGTGCCGTCCACCCGAATGGATGCGTTACGTGGTGCACGCAGTGCCGAGTGCAGCACCGCCCGATCCTCGGTGATGTTGATGCGGTCGCCCGCGAACATGGCTTTGGCCCGCCCCCGCACGTCCGCGGCTTCCGCGAGGGCGAGGAGATCGCCGAGAATCGCGTCGTCGACACGCTGCTTGGAGAAGTCGACGCGCATGTCGAGGGCTTCGATCGAGAGTTTCGTGGCCCGCTTTGGGTCCTTGGCGAAGAGCATCCGCAAGGTCGTCGCGTCGGACCGCTTCGCGTAGCCGACAAGTCGCTTCCACGCGTCTGTCCGGTCCGGCCGGAAATCCCGAACGGCCTTCACGCTGGGTTTGGCGCCGCCCTTCGCGCCTCGGGGACCTTTGGCAGGGGATGCATCACGTACGGTGGAGCGGTTCGAGGGGCGTCGCTTGGTCGCAGCGGGCGGAGACATGAGGAACTCCAGGAGATCGTGGGGCCGGGGAGAAGGCTTGGGAATCGGCCCGACAGGGCGAGTACAGCGGTCCGGCAGGGGGTCCATCGGTCAGGGGGCCGCCGCGCTCAAAGCGTACCCTGTCGTTCTCGGCCCAAGTGCCAGCCAGAACGCCCGACTCGGCAGCTTCGGGCACCTTGCCGGACCAACCAGCCGATACTGGTGTACGGCCTGCTGACGGCTTCGCCGCCGTGGCAGCCGACCGGATACTCTCTTCGCGTCGCGAGGAACCACCCCGGTGGCTCGCTACCCCGATAGCCGTCATTTCCCAGAGGTCACCATGGAAGGCACCCCGAACGTCACCGGTCGACTCCGCCAAGTTGGTCAGAGCCTCTGGCTCGACAACATCACTCGCCGCCTTCTTGATACCGGCACTCTCGAGCGCTACATCCGGGACCTCTCGGTGACCGGGCTCACCAGCAACCCGACCATCTTCGAGAAGGCCGTTTCCGGGTCCAACGACTACGACGCCCAGATCCAGTCGTTGGCCTCCCGGACGAGCGACCCCGAGGCCGTTTTCTTCGACCTTGCCATCGCCGACCTCGCCCGGGCCGCTGACCTCTTTCGCCCGATCCACGATCGCTCGGGCGGAGTGGATGGCTTCGTCTCACTCGAAGTCTCGCCGATGCTCGCCAACGACACGAAGGCCACGATCGAGCAGGCCAAGGCACTCTTCGCGAAGGCCAACCGGAAGAACCTCTACATCAAGGTACCCGGCACGCCCGAAGGCATCCCGGCGATCGAGGAACTCATCGCCGCCGGCATCCCAATCAATGTCACGCTGATTTTCTCGAAGGAACACTACCTCGCCGCGGCCGAAGCCTACATGCGCGGTCTCGAGCGCCGAGCCTCCGCCGGAAAGCACCTCGACATCAGCTCCGTCGCCAGCCTCTTCATCTCGCGCTGGGATCGGGCAACCACCTCGTCGCTGCCGGCGGCGCTTCAGAACAAGGTCGGCAACGCCATCGGCGCCGAGTGCTACAAGGCCTATCTCGACCTCATCACCTCGCCGCGATTCGCCGCCCTCGAGGCGAAGGGAGCCCGGCCGCAACGACTGCTCTACGCGTCGACCGGAACCAAGGACCCGGCCCTGCGGGCATCGATGTACGTCGAGGCCCTGGCCAGCCCCAACACCGTCAACACGATGCCCGAGGAGACGCTCCTTGCCTTCGCCAAGGAGGGCCGCCTGCGTGAACTGGTTGCCACCGATGGCGTCGCTGCGGAACTGACCCTCAGCGAGGTCTCCAAGTGTGGCGTCCACCTGAAGGCGGTTGCCGAGAAGCTCCAGGTCGAGGGACGCGATGCGTTCATCAAGAGCTGGAAGGACCTGATCGCGGTCGTTGAGAAGAAGGCCGGATCGCTCGCGGCGCGTTGAGCGCCGCCCTTTGGAATCGTTGGGCCGGCTGCGACTGTCCGTTACACTGACGGGCCCATGTCCGCATCGGGTCATTCGATTGGTCTTTCGCCGCAGGATCGCGATGCGGTCGCATCGACGATCTCGAAGGCAGTCGCCGCGCTCTGTTCGCTCCAGAAGCCTGACGGGCACTGGTGCGCCGAGCTCGAAGGCGACTCGATCCTCCAGAGTGAGTACATCCTGATGAAGTGGATCCTCGGCCAGGAGCGGCAGCCCATGGTCGATGGCCGCGACGGCGTCGAGGTGATGCGGAAGCTCACCACGATGCTTCGTCGCCAGCGCCGACCCGATGGGGGGTGGGGCCAGTATCCGGGTTCGGGCGTCGATCTCTCGGCGACCGTCAAGGGGTACTTCTGCCTCAAGCTCGCCGGCGACGATCCCAACTCGCCCGAGATGCTTCGCACGCGCGATCTCGTCCGTTCGATGGGCGGGGCAGAGCGGTGCAACTCCTTCACCAACTTCTATCTCGCTGCCTTGGGGCAGATTTCCTGGGAGGCCGTTCCCGCGATTCCGCCCGAACTCGTCTGGCTGCCCAAGTGGTTCTACTTCCACATGGACAAGATGAGCGCTTGGTCGCGGACGATGATCTTGCCACTGGCGATCGTCACTGCAACGCGCCCGACGCGCGAACTTCCGTCGGACGCGAAGGGGGCCCACGGCAGCCTGTCCTCGGGAATCGATGAACTCTTTGTCGATCACGATGCCCGCCATCGCCTCAAGCTCCGCGACGACGTGCCTCGCTTCTGGAAGCTCTTCTTCGGGAGCGCCGACCGCTTCCTGAAATGGGCTCAGGCCCATGGCGGTTCACCCAAGCGCGAGCAGGCGATCCAGGCGGCGCTGGATTGGATTCTCGAACGGGCTGGCCAGGACGGACCGGCGGCCACCGATGGACTCGGGGCGATCTTCCCGCCGATGGTCTACATCCAGATCGTCTTCAAGGCTCTGGGCTACGACCGTGAGCACCCTCTCGTCCAGCGTGCCGAGCGCGAATTGGATGAGTTCATGATCGAGGGCCACGACGGCGAGACGATCCGCTTCCAGCCGTGCTTCTCGCCGGTTTGGGACACGGGCATCGCCCTCTACGCCCTGGCCGACTGCGGGCTCCACGAGAGCGACTCGGCCCGGGATGCAGCTTCGTGGCTGCGCCGGAAGGAGGTGCACTTCACCGGCGACTGGATCAACAATGTGCCCAGCGCCAAAGCGGATCCCAAAGCCGATCACAAGTCCGACGTCTCCACCGGCGGAGCTTGGTTCTTCGAGTACGAGAACGCTTACTACCCCGACTGCGACGACACCGCGATGGTGGCGATGTCGCTCCGCCGTTGCGGCGGCGAATCGAACCTCGAGGCCAGCGCCCGCGGCATCCGCTGGCTCTTCCAGATGCAGAACAAGGACGGCGGCTGGGCGGCGTTCGATCGCACCGAGGACCGCCGCATTCTTGAGTACATCCCCTTCGCCGACCACAACGCGATCCAGGATCCCTCCTGCCCCGACATCACCGGCCGGGTGCTCGAGTGCCTCTCTTGGCACGGCTACCGCAACGATCATCCGGTCGTTCGCCGGGCGATCGATTACGTGCAATCCCATCAGCGTCCCGAGGGATGCTGGTTCGGCCGGTGGGGCGTGAACTACATCTACGGCACGTGGCAGGCAGTCATCGGACCGATCCGCTGCGGTGAGGATCGCCAGCAGGAGTGGATCCAGCGTGCCGGTCGGTGGATGAAGTCGATCCAGAAGTCCGACGGGAGTTTCGGCGAGACGGCCAACTCCTATGAGGACATCTCCCTGATGGGAACCGGCCCCTCGACGGCGAGCCAGACGGCATGGGCGGCGATGGTGCTGCAGGAGATCTACGGCAAGGACGACCCCGACCTTCAGCGGGCGATCCAATGGCTCTGCCGTAGCCAGTTGAGCGACGCCGACGCGCCGCACCGCGAGCGCAATCCCGACGGTGACCCGGCCGGGTCATGGGTTGAGACCGAGTTCACCGGCACCGGCTTTCCGCGCGTCTTCTACCTGCGATACCACCTCTACCGCCTCTACTTCCCGCTCATGGCCATCGGGCGATTCGCCCGCGCCCACCAGATCGAGTCGCGTCCGACCTTCCAGCGCCCCGCTGGCCGGAGCGCCCCGCTCGTCGGAGTGTGACGCATGCACAGCACCGTTCTTCCGCTTACCGCGGCAGTCCTTCGGCCGCTCACGCTCAGCGACGCGCCGTCGATCGCCCGTCATGCCAATGACCGGCAGGTCTCGATCAACCTCCGAGATCGCTTTCCCTTTCCCTATACGGTCCAGGACGCCATCGACTTCCTCGCGTTCCTCGACGCCGACGATCGGCAGGTGCAGTTTGGAATCGATGTCGAAGGCCAGATCGTGGGCGGCATTGGCTTGGGCATACGCGACGACGTCGAACGGCTGACTGCGGAACTGGGCTATTGGCTCGGGGTGTCGTATTGGGGCAGGGGGATCATGCCTGAGGCCGTTCGGGCGGTGACCGACCTAGGGCACCGCGAATGTGGTCTGGCCCGGATCTTCGCCAAGGTTTATGCGGGCAACGAACGAAGCGCTCGGGTGTTGGAGAAGGCTGGCTACGAACGTGAAGGGCTCATGCGGGCGTCGGTCCTCAAGGATGGACGCATCCTCGATGCGACGCTCTTCGCCCACGTGGTCGCCATCGACCCGGGATCCCTGCGGGTTTGATGCAACGGAACCGCACCCCGTCGTTACGCTCTCGCTCCTATGCAAGGACGAGATCGGCGTACGTACAGTCACGTGGTCAGGCACACTGCCATCGCGATCCTCGTGGTCCTGTTTGGTGGGCTGTTGGTGGGTTCGCCTGCCGCGGCCGTGGCCCATCCCCCGTACATCGACGATCCGAAGCTGACGGAAGACGGCCCTTGGCTCTACGTCCGCAAGCAGGAACGCGCCGACTCCTTTCGCCAGCTTGAGGAGATCCTCCCGACCCCCAACGACCAGCGGACCGCGTCTGGGGCGCCTGGTCCCAAGTACTGGCAGCAGCGGGCGAGCCATCACATCAAGGCCAGGCTCGACGAGACGAACCAGCGGCTCGATGGGTGGGAACGGGTCCGCTACGAGAATCACTCGCCCGACGAGCTCGCCTACCTCTGGCTGCAGCTTGACCAGAATCGCTTCCGATGGAGTTCGACCGGCGAACTCGCCGAGAACGCCCCGGATCTTTCGCAACGCCAGTCGATCGGTTGGCTGCGGGGCATCGTCATGCAGCAGGCCTGGGAAGGGGGCTATCGAATTGCGAAGGTGAGTGCCGCTGACGGCAGCCCGCTCCCGTACAGCGTGGTCGACACGATGATGAGGATCGACCTGCCGACGCCGCTCAAGCCGGGAGCGACGATCGAGTTCGAGATCGAGTACTCCTTCCCGATTCTCAACAGCAAGGTCCAGCGGGGTCGCTCCTGCTACGAACTGCTTCCCGAGACGGACTACCCGATCTACGAGATCGCCCAGTGGTTCCCGCGGCTCGCCCCCTACACCGACGTGAACGGCTGGCAACACAAGCAGTTCCTCGGGTCGGGAGAGTTCACCCTCGAATTCGGCGACTACGAGGTCGAGATCGATGTGCCCGACCACTACGTCGTTGCAGCGCCGGGTGAACTGCAGAACCCCGATGTGGCGCTCACCGCTGCCCAGCGGGAACGCCTCGCGACCGCTCGAAGCGCCGACACGCCGACCTTCGTCGTGACGCACGACGAGGCGGTCGAGAACCAGAAGCGTGCGACCACCGGTCGCAAGGTGTGGCGCTTCCGAGCCGAAAACGTTCGCGACTTCGCGTGGGCCGCCAGCCCGACCTTCGTCTGGGACGCGATGGCCGCACCCGTTTCCAACAACAAGGGCCAGGTGCTCCGCACCGCCTTGGCGATGAGCTTCTATCCGACCATCTCGACCGAACTCTGGCACCGATTCAGCACGCAGGCCGTCGCCCACACCATCGACACCTACTCCCGTCACGCCTATCCCTATCCATACCCGGTCGCGATCAGCGTGAATGGGCCGGTCGGTGGGATGGAGTACCCGATGATCTCCTTCAATGGGCCGCGTCCCGAGAAGGACGGCACCTGGTCGCGCGGCGCCAAGTACGGGCTCGTCAGTGTGGTCATTCACGAGGTCGGCCACAACTGGTTCCCGATGATCATCAACAGCGATGAGCGTCAATGGACCTGGATGGACGAGGGCCTCAACACATTCATGCAGTACCTCGCCGAGCAGGAGTGGGAAGCGGCTTTCGAAAGCGGCCGGGGCGAGCCGGCCAAGATCGTCGGGCACATGACCAGCGCCCAGCAGACGCCGATCATGACCAACAGTGAGAGCGTCCTCCAGTTCGGCCCGAGCCAGTATGGGAAGCCGGCGACGGCCCTCAACATCCTGCGGGAGAGCGTCCTGGGGCGCGAGCAGTTCGACTTCGCCATGCGCGAGTATTGCCGCCGCTGGGCCTTCAAGCGCCCCGAGCCGGCGGACTTCTTCCGGACGATCGAGGACGCCAGCGGCGTCGACCTCGACTGGTTCTGGCGCGGCTGGTTCTATTCGACCGACCATGTCGACGTGTCGGTCGAGCGCGTGGTGACCTACCGGCCGAAGGGGCTCGACGTCGAGGCCGACAAGGCCTTCGACCGCGAACGGCGATCCGGCGAGCAGGACGTCACCCTGAGCGCTGAGCGCAACGCGGCGCTGCCGAAGCGAGACGACCGCTACGCCGACCTGAAGGACTTCTATTCGACCTTCGACGAGCTGGAGGTGACGCCGCAGGATCGGCGGGCCTATGAGCGGTTCCTTCGCGACCTCGAAGCCGACGAACTGGCGGCACTCAAGACCGACCTTCACTTCACGATCGTCCGGTTCCGAAACCTCGGCGGCCTGGTGAGTTTCCTGCCGGTCGAACTCACCTTCGACGACGGCAGCACGCAGTTCCTCCGATTGCCCGCTGAACTTTGGACCCGCAACAGCGAGCGGGCCAGCAAGCTCTTCGTGACCGAGAAGCCGGTCGTCAAGGTCGAGCTCGATCCAAAGCGAGAGACCGCCGACGCCGATCGAGCCAACAACGCCTATCCGCAGGAGATTCGCGACGAGCGCTTCGCGATCGAGAAGGGGTCGCGCGAGCGGAATCCGATGCAGCGGGCCCGTGATGAGGAGCGACGATCGGCCTGCCAGCGGATCGCGAAGGCCTTGGCGCCGGAGTTCCTCGCGCTGTGGAACGAGGCGGGAGTGAAGGCGATCGCCGAGGGCAAGGAGCGACCGACGCCGTTGGCGCTCGCCAGCGAACTGGGCAACCGGGCTCGCACGAAGGGACTCCTTGAGGCGCCGCGCGGCAACAGCATTCACTTCGAGTTCGCCGATGCGTCGCCCAAGGAAGGCGAGGCGCCGAAGGAGGTGCGTTTCGCGACGGTGATCCTCGAGGTCGACGCGCCGCGCGAACGTGGCGTCGAACGTCCGGACCCGGTGCGGTTTCTGATCCACTTTGATGGCTCGGTTCGCCCCGACGACGGCCGGTAGCCACGGAGGCACGAGCGCGGAACCTTCTCGGACGTGTCCCACCAAGTCGGTCGTCCCGTGGGATCCACACCGAACCCTCGCAGAGCGTGCACTGTGGTTTCGACCTGCTGCGGTCAGACTCGATAGTCGACCGCGGAGGCACGACCGCACATGTTCAATCAACGACCGCACCAGCAGACCACCCGTCCCATCGCCATCCTTGGCGTCCCTACCGGCCTCGGAGGACGCTGCCGCGGCACGGCGGGCGGTCCGAGGGCGATTCGCGAGGCGGGCCTCGTGAGGCGTCTCCAGAGTTGCGGCCTGCGGGTCGAGGATCTGGGTGACGTCCGGGTGGCCGACGCAGTACGGTGGGCGGGCGAGGATCCGGGGCCGGAACTCAGCGCGGCGGTCGGGGCCATGTGCGTCGCGGTGCGCGACCAGGTCCGGAATGCCCTCCTCGGCGGGCGGCTTCCGCTGGTTCTGGGTGGCGAACATTCCCTGAGCGCGGGCTCCCAAGCCGGCGTGGCCAGTGCCTATCGGGCCCTCGGTCACGAGCCGCCGGGGCTGATCTGGTTCGATGCCCACGCCGACATCAACACGATGGACTCGACCCCGAGCGGCAACCTGCATGGCATGCCTGTCGCCGCGTTGCTGGGCCTTCCGGTGCCGGCCTTCCTGCCCGCCATCGGGAGCGACGGCACCCGCAATCCGCGGCGCATGGTGATGGTCGCCCAACGCGATATCGATCCCGGCGAGTACCGGCACATCGATGCCCTTGGGGTGCGTGTCTACACCTGCGATGACTTGCGCCGCCGCGGCATCGACGCGGTCATGGCCGAAGCGATTCTCTACGCGGCCGGTGACGATGGCCGTTTCTCGATGAGTTTCGACCTCGACTCACTCGATCCGCACATCACCCCAGGGGTCGATTGCCACGTCGAAGGTGGCATCACGCTGGACGAGATGCGCATCGCCTTGGGCATGGTGGCCGACCACGGCGGCTTGGTGCAGTTGGATGTCGTCGAGATGAACCCGACCAAGGACATCGACACGCACACCGCGCATGTTGCCGTCGAAGCCGCCGCGTCGATGCTCGAGCCAGTCTCGGCGGAAATGCCGATATTCGTTCAGCGGGCCAATGCCGGCTGAGTGCCGCGCGGAACAAACCGGCAAGCGACATCACACCGGGCCGGGCAGCGGCCGCCTGCGGGCCGACTCGCGGACGGACTCGAGTCCTTCGAGAAGTTCCTCGAGCAATGCTTCGGGGACTTCCGCGAATTGCTTGCGATGCAGGTCCACGATGATCGCGTCGAGCTGGGTGAGCAGCTCGAGCCCTGACGGAGTGATGAAGACCCGAACGAGTCGTCGGTCGCCGTCGACCCGGCGGCGCTCGCAGTAGCCCAGCTTCTGGAGCCGATCGATGAGTCGCGTCATGTCCGGCACTTCCGAAATCACCTGAGCGGCGACCTCGTGCCCGCAGCGACCTTCCGCTCCCGCACCACGAAGGATGCGAAGCACGTTGTAACTTGGCTCGGTCAGTTGAAACGCGCGAAGCAGCCGGTTGGCCTGACCTCGAACAATGGAGGCGGTTCGCACAATGGCCACGAACGCCTCTTCCTGCACCGTAGGAAAGGGATTGCGTTTACCGAGTTCGACCGCAAGGGTAGTAAGAGGACGCGTCATGAGGAGGTGACCCGACGCCTCCAGCGTAACCGACAAGGCTGGGGAAGATGCCTGCGTCGATGGACGAACGGCGTGCTTGCCTCACGGAGGAACCGTCGGGGAATCGGAGGCCGCTCCGATCCGGCCGCGAACGGGCTTTTCGGACGCGTCGTGCATTGGAGTTCGCTCGGTAAAGGACATCCATGTGGGCTCGGAATCTTGTTTGTCGCCCTGCCGGTCGTCACCATGATCGGGAAAGCGATTCGGCGGCGGTATCGCAGGATCGCGCCAACAAGCAAACCGTCGGATTCGTTCCGACCTGTGGGAGAGTGTCGATGCGACATATGTGTGGCCCGGCGTTGATGGCGCTGGTGGTGTCCTTCTCGGCTTCGGCCGAGGTCCTGATCTTCAACGGCTTTGCCGACACCTCGCTTCTGAACCTCAATGGCAGCGCCGCGACGGCCCTCACCGCTGACGGTACGGTCCTGCGGGTCACGCCGGCCTCTGGCGGTGAGTCCGGCAGCGCGTTCTCGCTGGCCACGGTGGATGCAACGACCTTCAGCACCCACTTCCGATTTCGCATCACCGAGCCGGGCGGCGACCCTTTCGATTGCAACATCGAAAATGGCGCCGATGGCCTTGTGTTCGTCGTCCAATCGATTTCCTCCAGCGTCGGCGGCGGAGGCGAAGGCATCGGCTATGACGGAATCGATCGCAGTGTCGGCGTCGAGTTCGATACCTGGTGCAACGAGGGCAACAACGATCCAAGCAGCAACCACATCGCCATCGACGTGAACGGGAGCGTGTACCACAAGCCGCGGGCGCCCTATGCGGTGCACGTCGAGGAGAAGTTTGACGGCGGCCAACTCTGGTACGCGTGGGTCGACTACGACGGCACGACGATGCGGGCCTATGTCAGCCTCGATCCGGTCCAACCCTTCCAGCCGATTCTCACCCGCAACGTGGATGTGAAGGCGACGCTGGAGCAGCCCACGGGGTTCGTCGGGTTCACATCGGGCACCGGGGCCGATTGGGGCAACCACGACATCGTCTATTGGGAATACACGCCGTATTCGCCGGTGTGCATCGGGGACTTCGACGGGAATGGCCTTGTCAATGCCGTCGACCTGGGCATTCTGCTGGGCGCATGGGGGCTCGACCTGGACCAGTTCGACCTCAACGGTGACAACACCATCAACGGCATCGACGTCGGCATCTTCCTCGGCAACTGGGGCCCCTGCGCCCCGTGATGGCCTGGCGGATCGACGCGGCAAGCCGAATCAGAACGGGGACGGTGCCTCGAAGCGGCAGCTCGCTTTCGTATGGGGATGGGTTACCTCGAGTACCGACGCGTGCAGGCACAAGCGAGGGGCGGCGGCTCGGGCCTCGTCGGGCGCGTAGAGATCGTCGCCCAGAATCGGATGACCCAGTTCTTTGAGGTGCACGCGAAGCTGGTGGCTTCGACCGGTGACGGGGGTCAATTCGAAACGGGTTCGGGGCGGTTCGTCCAACCG
>JAEUIU010000009.1 GCA_016795065.1 Phycisphaerae bacterium | reverse complement strand
CGCCCGCGTGATCGAGAACCATGGCTCGCGCGGCTCGCTGGCGGTGGCCGACGGCATGCTCATCGTGAACATGTACGGCACCTTCTTCGCGATGCGCGAGGGTTGGAAGCGCATCTACGTCGAGGCCTGCAAGCGAAAGGTCTCGCGCCTGCGCATGCACGCCGTGCGGATCGGGCTCGTCGCGCTCGGCGGGCCCGTCGCCCAGATCGCCGCATTGGTCCTCGGCCTGCTGGCCGGCGGATGGGTGGCGCTTGTCGCCCTCGGCGTCGTGGGCCTTGGCCTCCTTCTTCAGGGCATTGTTCTCTGGGTGCTCTACGCCCAAAACCGCTCGCCGAGGATCGGCATCCTTGCCTATCCGCTTGGCGGTGCGATCGTCGCGAAGGCATTCTGGGATGGGGCGTCCGACCTGGCCAACGGACGGCCGATCCGATGGGGCGGCAAGGAATACATCCTCGCCCCGCGCGACTAACGATTCGTTCGCACCGCGACACACCATGCGCATCCTTCTCACCAACGACGACGGCATTACCGCCCCCGGCATCCAAGCCCTGCATGCGGCCCTCGAGGGGCTCGGCGAGGTCATCACCGTCGCGCCCTCGACCGTCCAGAGCGCGATGAGCCACAAGATCACCTTTCACCATCCGCTCATGACCCGCGAGGTCGAGGTGAATCCGACCATGCGCGGCATCGAGGTTGACGGCAGCCCGGCGGATTGCGTGAAGATCGCCCTGCGGGCCATCTGGCCCGAGCGCTACGGGCCGGGCACGCAGCCGGACGTGGTCATCAGCGGCATGAACTCCGGCGCCAACGTCGGCATCAACGTGATCTACTCAGGCACCGTCGCCGCGGCGGTCGAGAGCGCCTTTCTCGGCGTCCCCGCGATCGCGGTCAGCCTTCACCTCGGCAAGCCATGTCGTCCCCACTACCGCCGGGCGGCGGAGATTGCACGCGTGGCGATCGATCGGGTGCTCGAACACGTGATCGATCCGCACTCGGTCATCAACATCAACGTTCCGCGCACCGAGTTGGAGGACGCGCCGATGCCGCCCTTGCGCGTGTCGCCGATGAACACCGCAGCGGGCATCGACGGCTACGAGCGCCGCACCGGTCCTGCGGGGCAGGTCTACTACTGGCCGAGCGGGAACGGGATGGAGTTCGTCCGCACCGACGAGGGCAGTGATGTCGAGTTGCTCTACGAGCGGCATGTGACGATCACGCCGTTGCGCTACGACCTGACCGACCACGCCCGCATGACGACGTGGCGCGAGCGGCTGGAGCGACGATAGGATTTCCCCTGCGAGCCTGTCCGAATCGGCGTCGGTGTCAATCTCTGGCACAGTCTCGGCGCCGACGCCTCGGCCGAAGAAGCAGGGCGCCGGTCAGTGCGGCGGTGCCCGGCGCGGGTACGGGTGCCCCGAAGTAGAGGTTGTCCATGGCGGTCCCGCCGAAGCAGACGACCCTGTCGAAGGCGACGGTGCTGGTGAAACCCTGAAACGGGTCGCCAGCGAAAGTCGTGACCAAGAGCGTGTCCCCCGAATAGAGCTGGTACTGGAAGAACCCGGGCAGATGGAACGCCAAGGCGTTGATGGGCTGGAGGAACTGGATGGTGATCGTTGAGTTGAATGCGCCACTGTAGAGTCCCCAACCATCGCCACTCGGCGTCTGAAGCATGGTCCCTGCAACGTCATTCCCCTCGGTGAAGAGGACGCCGAGCGACTCGTACTGGTCGGTGATCGTGGTGGTGACCGGCTGGACGAAGTCGATGGTCGTGCTGGGTCCGGCAGCCTGCTGCCAGGCGGGTAGCTGGAAGAAGTAGGTGAACTCGGCGCGGGCGTCGGAGACGGCTGCGGCGGCGGCGAGCGATGCTGCTGCGATGAATGCGATGTGGCTTCCCATATCCGTTCCCTCAACGGTCTGGCAGGCGTCGCCTTTCGGCCGCTCGCAAAGTCCGCACGCCTGCATGGCTGTCCGAATCGGCTTTGGTGTCCATCTTTGGGACAATCTCGGCGCCGACTCAAGGACAGAGTACGACCACCGACAAATCGCGTATTCGGGAAATCGGAAAAGGACGGGAGATATGAGCGACGCTCACAACGGTGTAATCAAGATCTCATGTATGTGATTGATCGCAGACGTCCGTCAACGCCCACGACGCTCGGATCGGCCGGTCCTTCCGGCTTTCGGAGCCCGGAACCTCATCGCGGGGCAGGGATCCGTTTCCGATGTGCGGATACCTGTTGACGCCGTGATGTCAGACCCTCGTCGAATTGGAATTGCCCTACTGAACCAGCAGCAATCGAATGCGCACCGTGATGGTGTCCTTCGGGCCGAGCTTCTCTAGCGGCTTGCCTGAGGCCCGCCATGCGGCGACGGCGTCGAGGATCGGGCCGTCGACATCGGGATGTCCGGCGCTGACTTCGAATCGATAGTCCACCGGCTTTCCTTCATGATCGAATTGGATCTCGACCGTCGGATTGCGCGGGGCCTGCGTCACCAGGGTGAGAATGGTGAACTTCGGTTTGCGGGTCTTGATGGTCAGACCCTTCGCCGCCACCGGGCGACCGTTGCGCCAGACATTCGGTGGCACGCTCACCACGCTGGTCGGATCGCTTTCGCTATCAGTGATCTCGCCGTCGCCTGCGCTATCCTTCGCCTTCTGGCCGGGGGTTGCGGGGGTGGCCCGATCTTGGGGCTGGCTGACCGGCTGGGTTGGCGGCTGGGGAGCCGCGGGCGTCTCGTTCGGCGAGGGTGAGACCTGTGGCGGCGTCAGCAGGTCTGGTTGTGTGTTGGGTTGAGGTTCCAGCGGCAGCGGAAACGGAGGGCCGACGAAGGCGGCCGGCGAAGGACCACCGACTGTTTCCGGTCGCGGGGCAGGCTGCGGGGTTGGCTGAGGGCGTCCCTCCGGAATCGCCGTCGGCTCTTGGGGCGTCGGGAACCCGGGTAGCGGCAGAGGCGGCAACGTCGGGTCGGGGAGTGGCCCGTCAATGCGCGGCAGGTCCCGTTCGCCGGGTCGCATGGTGGGGTCAATCGGCGCTGGCGTCTCGACTGGCGCGGGAGGGGCAGGCGTGATCGCCTCCGATGGTCGGTCCGTCGGGAAGGGCGTCTCGGGCACCGCCGGTTTGGTGGCGTCGTTGAAGGGGCCGGTCGCCGCGGGATCGGGCGTCGACTTTGCGTCCTTATCGTTTGGGTTCTCGTTCGTATTCTCGAAAGGGCGCTCGCCCTTGCCGTCAGCTTTGCGTTCCTGGCCGTCGCTCGTCGGGGCAGGGTCCCTTTGCGCAGGGACCTGCGGCGCGGGTGGCGTTGACGTTCGCGTCGGCTGAGGTGGCAGCGCGGGTGAAGGCTGCGGCGCGACGGGCACGGGCGCCATCGACGGCGGAACCGGAGGTGTCGGGTCGATCGCTCGGCCCTCGTCGCCGCCCGCTTCCAGCCGTCGCGCAGCCTGCTCGGTCTCGGAGAGCGGAGCGAAGTGCTCGAGGTAGTCGCGGTAGCCAATCCAGTTGGGGCTCGACGGGTCGCCGTCGTCGATGCCGAGCACCAGTCGTTCCATCTCATCCGCCGGAGGTGGAGGAGGCGGGGGCAGACGCTCAAGCGGCGCCGGCTTGGCTGCTTCGGCTGGCGGCGGAGGCGGCTCTTGGACGGGGGGCCGTCGCGGCTCATCGACCGGCGTCGTCTCGAAGACGATGACCGGGCCCTCATCGACGGCGCCGACCGCGGCGCTGACCGCCACCGAGGTGTTCATGGTCAGGGCAATCAGCCCACCATGGAAGACCAAGGAAAGCGAGAGCGCCGTCGCCAGCGGCATGAACGATCCCGCAGGGCGTTCGATACCGGGGGGCGTGGGCAGCAGAAGGAGTCCTTGAGAGACCGAGGTCACGGATCAGACCAACCCTGGGAGGAAACCGCGCGTCGCAAGGTCCACACATGCCGGACTCGCCGAGGCGAGAATGTGCCCGGAGGTCGCAACCGATACCTCCACGGGTAACAGGCTAGCGCTGAAGCTGAAGCGATGCCAAGGCGGTCGCCGTGTCGGGCGTGAACGAGAAGACCTTGTCGAGCCCCGCAGTCATCAGCAGCCCCCAGACCGAGTCGGAGACGCCGGCGATGCGGAGCTGTCGCCCGGCGGTCTGGAGTTGCTTCCGCGCCTTCAGCAGTTGGGCGATGTTCGATGAGTTGAGGTAGGTGACTTCACCCATGTCGAAGACGGCCGACGGCTCGAGGCCGCGCTCATCCTCGAGGAGCCGCGAGAACGCGGCGATGTCCTCGGAGAACTGGGGTTCGTCTCCAAACTCGACAATGGCAATGTCATCCGACCAACGGTTGACGGGCATGCGGACAGAATAACAGATGCGAGCCGAATCCCGCGTTCGCCCAAGACCCTGAAAGGGGCCGGAGCTCGCTCGCCCATCCCAAAACCCAGCCCAAATCCCGTCTCTCCCCCCCCGGGCTCGTCAGCCCGGGATCGTCGGGTCAGTCTTGGGGGCATCACCTTCCGTCGGCCCGCTGTTTGGGCTGATGGGTGAGTTCGCATCACCCGCTGGGGTGCCTTCGCCCGTCGCGACCGTCTCGCCATCGGCAACGATCGCCGTCGCAATGAGTTGGTCGTCCTCGCGCAGGCGGACCAATCGAACGCCCTGCGTGTTGCGGCCGATCCGGGAGATCTCGGCAGCCGCGATGCGGACCATCATGCCGCCGGAGGAGATGAACATCAGGCTGTCGCGCTCGGTGACGACGCGGACATCGACGACCGGGCCGTTGCGTTCGGTCGTCTGGATATCGATGCGGCCCTGGCCTCCGCGACCCTGCGGTCGGGTCGAGCCGTCCTCGCTCTGGACGAGGTACTCCTCAAGCGAGGTTCGCTTGCCGTAGCCGTTGCGCGTGACCGTCAGGAGATCGGCGCCCGGCACGCATCGCACCGCACCGACGATCTGGTCGCCGTCGGCGAGTTCCATGCCCTTCACGCCGGCGGCGGCGCGGCCCATGACGCGGGCATCGTTCTCATCGAAGCGAATGGCCTTGCCGCCTGCTGTCGAGAGAAGGACGTGATCGTCGCCGGAGGTCTGCAACACGCCGACCAGCTTGTCGCCTTCGTTCAGGTTGATGGCGATGATGCCGGAGCGGTTGACGTTGCGGTAGTCCTTCAGGCTGGTGCGCTTCACCTTGCCTTCCGAGGTCGCGAAGAAGAGGTAGTCCTCGCTCTTCTCGAAATCGGTGATGGGCAGGAAGGCCCGGATCTTCTCGCCATCCTTGAGTTCAAGCAGGTTCACGATCGCCCGTCCGCGGCTGGTGCGGGCGAATTCCGGAATCTGCCAGACCTTCATCCGGAAGACGCGGCCGGTGTTGGTGAAGCAGAGAAGGTCGTCGTGGGTCGAGCTGACGAAGATCTGCTCGACGAAGTCCTCGTCGGTCGTCTCCGAGCCCTTGATGCCCGTGCCGCCGCGGGCTTGCGAGCGATAGGTGTCGACCGGCAAGCGCTTGACGTAGCCGCTGTGCGAGATGGTGACGACGACCTGGTGCTCCTGGATGAGCTCTTCGAGGGCGAAATCTTCGACCTCGCTCTCCTCGATCGTCGTGCGGCGCACGTCACCGAGTCGCTCGGCGATCTCGATGCAGTCTTCCTTGACGATGTCGAGGATGAGGCGGTCGTCGGAGAGGAGCCGCTCGTAGCCTTCGATCTCGTCGATCAGGGCGTTGAGTTCGGCCGAGAGCCGTTCGATCTCGAGGCCAACGAGCTGGATCAGGCGAAGGGCGCCAATCGCCTCGGCCTGCACGCGGGTAAGGATGACACCGTCACCGCTGGCCCGCTCGAGGAGACGCTTCGGCACGATCGCCGCCCGCGGGTGATCGGGAGCGATGCGGAAGGCCCGCGCCTGCAGTCGTTCGATCGCTTCGTCGCGGGTGCGCGAACTTCGGATGATCTTGATGACCTCGTCGATGTCGCAGACCGCGTAGATCAGACCCTCGAGCTTGTGGGCCTGCTGCTTCGCTTGCCGGAGAAGGAACTGGGTTCGGCGGCGAATGACCTCCTTGCGGTGGTCGACGTAGCACTGGATGAGCTGTCGGAAGGTGAGGGTCTTCGGCTGCCCGTTCACCAGGGCGATGTTGATGATCGAGAAGCTCGACTGGAGTGGCGTGAACTCGTAGAGCTGCTTCTCAACGACGGCCGGGTCGGCGCCCTTCTTGAGGACCACGCGGATGCGGGTGCGGGCGTCGCGGCCGGAGTGGTTGCGAACGTCGGAGATGTCCTCGATGCGATCGCCCTTGCTGGCCTCGACGATCTTCTCGATGAGGTTGCTCTGAACGACCTGATAGGGGATCTCGTCGATGACGATGATGTCCCGCCCGTTCTCCTTTTCGTGGTGGACCTTGCCGCGCACGACCACGCGACCACGGCCGGTCGCGTAGGCCTCGACGATGCCGCGGCGGCCGCAGATGGCCCCGCCGGTCGGGAAGTCCGGCCCCGGGACGATCGCGAACAGTTGCTCGAGCGAGATGTTCGGATCGTCGATCGTGGCGACGATCGCGTTGCAGATCTCCCGCAGGTTGTGCGGGGGCATCGAGCTGGCCATGCCGACCGCGATGCCCGAGGAACCGTTGACAAGGAGATTGGGCAGCCGAGCGGGAAGGACCGTCGGTTCGGTCAAGCGGTCGTCGTAATTGGGCTTGAAGTCGACGGTCTGCTTGTCGATGTCTTCGAGCATGGCCACGGTGGCGTGGGTCATGCGGGCTTCGGTGTATCGCATCGCCGCCGGCGGATCGCCTTCGATCGAACCGAAGTTGCCTTGCTTGTCGACGAGGAGGTAGCGGGTCTTCCAGTCTTGCCCCATGTTCACGAGCGTCGGATAGATGACCGACTCGCCGTGGGGGTGGTAGTTACCGCTGGTGTCGCCGCAGACCTTGGCGCACTTGATGTGCTTTTTGCCCGGATTCAGCTTCAGGTCGTTCAGGGCGACGAGGATGCGCCGTTGGCTGGGCTTGAGCCCGTCCCGCACGTCCGGAAGGGCACGATCCATGATCGTGCTCATCGCGTAGGTCAGGTAGGAATCGTGCAGCTCGCGATCGATGTCGATCGAGGAGACGCGGTCGTAGCCGCTGTTGGCCCCATCGGCGGCCGACGGGTGTGCGCTAGTTTCGCCCGGGTCGGAGGGGGAATTGTTGGTCGGATCCTGTGCAGCCATGTCGAGACGCGGAGTATACGTCACAACGGCTGATCAAACTCGTCAGGAGCGGTCTGCGAGCCCCTCATGCGCGCCGCGGATTGCGTCCCTCTGGCGGCGGTCCTCCGCGCGGGCCGCGGCCGGTGGCGCGGGGTTGGTGGGTCGCGGCGGAGGCCATGCGACCGACCGAATCGGAGTCGTCGCCCGGCGTTTCGCTCTTGTCGGCGAGGCGGGCGAAGATCATCCGGCCCGCGCTGGTCTGGAGGGAGTTGGTCACGACCGCGTTGACCGAACTGCCGACGCGCTCGGCGCCGCCTTCGACCACGATCATCGTGCCGTCCGGCAGGTAGCCGACGCCTTGGCCGTCGACATCGCCTTGCTTGACGAGCATCACCTGGAGCATCTCGCCCGGGATCGCCGCGGTCTTGAGCGTCGCGGCCAGATCGTTCACGTTCAGGACCGGCACGCCGTTGATTTGGGCAACTTTTTTCAGGGCCGCATCGGTGGTCAGGATGCGAAGTTTCTGGTCCTTCGCCAACTCCACCAGCATGCGGTCAACCGACGCCGCCTCGACCCGCGGATTGTCGATCGACAGGTCGAGATAGGGGTTCTGCTGCATTCGGGCGACGACGTCGAGGCCGCGCCGGCCCCGTGCCCGCTTGAGCTTGTCGGAGGAATCGGCGAGGGCCTGCAACTCGTCGATCACGAACTGGGGAACAATGATCGGGGCGTCGAGGAAACCCGTGCCGCCGAGGTCGTTGATGCGCCCGTCGATCAGGGCCGAGGTGTCCAAAAGGAGCGGCCGCACACCGCGCACCTGCTTGGAGAACTCGACGTAGGGAATGACCAGCCGGAAGTCGTCCTTGGTGGTCAGCACCACCGAGACCGAGAGGTAGCAAAGGACGATGCCGACGACGACCTTGCCCAAGCCCAGGTAGAGGGCCGAGGGTGTGCCGCCCAGTTCCCAGGCGTCGGCGACGACATCGAGCAGCGACCCGATCGCGACCGCGCCAATGAGGCCGAAGCAGATGCCCAGGTAGACGCCGACGACCGAACTGAGCCGCTTGTTCGGCGTGATCGCGTCGAGCAGGAGGACGATGACGCCGATCGAGGTGGTCGAGAGGATGAGCCCCAGGACCGTCGAGACGCCGAAGTCTTCGGTGCGCCGCTCGCTTGCGATGGTGAGGATCGTCACCGTGACGAGGAGGACGAGGAAGAGGAGCCGCACCACCAGCATGAGCAGGCGTCGCGACCGCTGTTCTTGTTGGGCCCGGACCGAGGGAAGCTCATAGCCCACCGGACGCGGGGGTGTTTCGACGCCCACGACCTCGGCGGCCGGGGCGACGCCACCGGCCTCGGTACTGCCCGTCTCTCCCCCCGACGATGGCGGGTCCGGCTCGCCCGCGCCAGCGTGCTGACCGCCGTTGGGAAGCGGGCCGTCGTCAGGTTTCGGCGAATCGGAGGAGGACATCCGGCGCCGATTGTACTGGCAGCGGAATCGACTACTATCCTCCTCTTCGCCGGTGGCGTCGAAGACGGCCGGGTCCGTTGGACGGGCGGCCTGTGAACCTGGTCAGGGCTTGACCGCAGCAGCCATAAGCAGCGTCGTCCGAGCCTGCGGGTGCCTGGCCGTCTTCCTCGCCACCGGCGGATTTCTTTTGAAGCCGCCCGTCCAGAGAACCACAGAGGCACAGAGGGCACAGAGGCAGCACAGAGGTGAGTCAAAGGTTGCTTGGAGGGGTCCAGCGGCGATCCGCTGCAAGATTCGTCACCCCCGAACGCGGCTTTCTGCACTCAACTCTTTGGACCAGCACCTCAGCGCCGATTCCTCTGTGCTACCTCTGTGCCCTCTGTGCCTCTGTGGTTTTCCGTTGAAACCTGCGAGCCATGGCCAAGTCCAAACCCGCAACCAAGGAGAAGGCGAGCGAGCCGGTGGAAGCTCCGGTGGCGACGCCTGATGCTCCGCCACCGAACCCGACCTCGACCTATCAGGTCTTGGCCCGGCGCTACCGGTCGCGTGACTTTGCCGAGCTGATCGGTCAGGACGCCATCGCCCGGACCCTTCAGAACGCGATCCGGACCGGGCGGACCGCCCATGCCTACCTCTTCACCGGCACTCGCGGGGTCGGGAAGACCTCGATGGCCCGGATCTTCGCCCGGGCCCTCAATGCGACCGAGCAGCTCACCCAGCAGGGGGCCGTGGCCGACGCGATCATGCGCGGCGAGGACATCGATGTCATCGAGATCGACGCGGCCAGCAACCGCGGCATCGACAACGCCCGCGACCTGATCGCCGGCGCCGGCCTGATGCCCGCTCGCGGCCGCTACAAGATCTACATCATCGACGAGGTGCACATGCTCACCACCCCCGCCTTCAACGCCCTGTTGAAGACGATGGAAGAGCCGCCCTCGCACGTCAAGTTCATCCTCTGCACGACCGAGCCGCAGAGCGTTCCCGCGACCATCCAAAGCCGTTGCCAGCGCTTCGATTTCCGGGCGATTCCGGCGACGCGCATCGCGAGCCACCTGCGCGACGTCCTCGAGCGCGAGCATGCCGAGGCCGACGAGCGAGTCGTTATGCAGGTCGCCCGGATGGCCAACGGCTCGATGCGCGACTCGCTGTCGCTCCTCGAGCGGCTGCTGGCCGCGGCGCCGCAGGACGCGTCGGGCCACATCGCCCTCTCCTGGCAGCTTCTTGAGGACATCTTCGGCCTGCCCGACGAGTCGCTGGCCGAACGGATCATCGACGCGATCGGCCGCGGCGACGCGAAGGATGCCCTCGTCGCCGGTGGCGAACTGTTAGAGCGCGGGATGTCGATCGAGCGGGCCCTCGATCTTCTAGCCGAGCGGTTCCGCTGGATGATGCTGGCGACGGTCTGCGGCGTCGAGAGCGAACTGTTAGAGCTCGCCTCGGAAACCCGCGAGATGGTCGGTCGGCTCGCCAAGCCCTTTGACGCGGCCGGCCTCGTTCACCTCATCGCCATGTGCGATTCGGTGGCGTCGAAGGCCCGCGATGCATCGAGCCCGCGGGCCCTGTTTGATGCGGCCCTGGTGCGCATGGCCCTGAGTGAGAGTTTCGCCAACGCTGCGGCGCTCCTGGCTGGCGGCGGCGCCGCGAGGCCGACACCGCCGGGATCGCGCCCGGCCGGGCCGACCGGAGGGCCCCCCGCGGGAAAAGCCGCGCCGCGGGCCGCTGAAACACCATCGCGACCCGCGGCAACCACCACGACCGGCCCGGGAACGCATTCCGTCTCCGCTCCTCCGAGCCCGCCGCGAGCGACGGTGGCCGAGCTGAAGCCGAGCCCGGCGAAGCCGTTGCATCCGATGCCTGGCGGTCCGGGTACGACCTCGCACGGCGGGCCACCCTGCGCGACGAATGCCGAGGGCTTCTGGTCTGAACTGGTGGCGAGGGCCGCGTCGAGCCCGCGCGACGGGGCGCTCCTTTCGTCCCTCACCTGCCGGAGTTGGGATGGACAGACGCTTCACCTGACCGCCCGAAAGGGTGAGGCCGGCACGGGCTTTCTCACCTCCAATCCGGAGATGCTGCGAACGGTGATGCAGCGGCTGGCTGGGCGCCCGATCGAGGTGCGCCTCGAGCTGGACGCGACGGCGGCCCCGAGCGTCCCGGCCGCGCAGCGAGGCATGATTCCGCAGGAGGTTCGCGAGCACCCGATCGTGCGGCTCGCCTCGGACCTCTTCGATGCGGTGGTCGTGGATTGGGCGCCGCGTTCGCGGGACGCGGCTGGGACCGACGCGGTCGCCGAGCCCGACACGTTCGAAATGCTCGCGGATTCCGACGACGGCGACGGTTCACCCGACACCAGCATGCAGGACGGAGACTCTGGACATGTTTGACTCGATCAAGAACCTCGGGGCGATGGCCGGGATCATGAAGGACCTGCCGCGCATCAAGCAGAAGATGGGCGAGGTGCGGATGCGCGCCGAACAGACCCGCGTCGCCGCGAGCGCCGGCGGCGGCGCCGTGACCGCCGTGGCCAGCGGCAAGATGCGGATTGAGAACATCACCATTGACCCAGTCGTTTTCACGGCGATGGCCGAACGGGATGACCCCGCGAATCGGGTCCTCGCCATCGAACTGGTGCGCGAGGCGTGCAACCTCGCCCTCGAGAGCGCCCAACAGCGCATGGCCGAGATGCTCGCCGACGCCGCAAAGGACCTGAACCTGCCGATCTCACCGGAGCAGTTGCGGGAGTTTATGTGACGTGGGCGAGCGGCCGGTCAGGAC
The DNA here is from genome assembly GCA_016795065.1 of Phycisphaerae bacterium. Lineage (GTDB taxonomy): Bacteria > Planctomycetota > Phycisphaerae > Phycisphaerales > SM1A02 > JAEUIT01. The sequence goes on along the minus strand of JAEUIU010000009.1, from coordinate 498 downwards.
GCGGCTGCGCTGACCCAGTGCTTTTCTGTGTTCCGCATCGACCACACCGCCCTCTCCCGCCAACGGCGGGGGAGGTGTCGGCGCAGCCGACGGAGGGGGAATCGCGCGATCGGGGCCGGTTGCGCGAATCCCCCTCTGTCCGCTCCGCGGACATCTCCCCCGCGGTGGCGGGGGAGAGCGGCCGGTCACGTCGCCGTTGCGATCGTTCCGTTGCCTTGTACGTTCCGCATCGACCACACCGCCCTCTCCCGCCAACGGCGGGGGAGGTGTCGGCGCAGCCGACGGAGGGGGGCATCGCGCGATCGGCGCCGGTTGCGCGAAGCCCCCTCTGTCCGCTCCGCGGACATCTCCCCCGCGGTGGCGAGAGAGCGGCCGGTTGGGTCGCTGTTTCGCTGACTCATTGCATCTGTGTTGAACACCTCCCATGCCTCCAGCACTTCCTGAATCGGTTCGTCGCCTGATCGACGAGTTTGCCGCCCTTCCGGGCATCGGGCGGCG
>JAEUIU010000081.1 GCA_016795065.1 Phycisphaerae bacterium | reverse complement strand
CGAGCGTCCCGAATCCGAAGCGTCCCGGTGGCCATGTTCCATTCAACGCTGGACGCACTTCGCCGCGACGGGTCCTTAGCAGGAACCACATCTACGGTGCTCCCCTCCGCCGCAGTCAGGGTGGCGACATTCGTGGTCGCGTCGTAGGCGAAACGATCGCATTTGATCGTGAAGTCGTCGGTTTCGATCGTGATGCGCTCGGCCCCCGCTGCTTGTCCCGCGATGGCTGGTCCGAATGCTCGTACGCGAAGCAACTTCCCCGTGCCGGTCAAGCCGACGCCGGGAGATGCGGTGTTCGTCCCAGGGGAAAGCCCCCCATCCGCTGCTGTTCGTTGTTCCGACAGCCGCTCGAAATCGGCTTCCAGACGAGCTGCGGTCAAGACCAACTGCGAGGTGTCCGCGTGCGAAACACGCACGGCGTCCTCCATGGTGACCGTGAACTCCGCCTTGTCAGTCTCGGCGTCCGGTCGACGCGTCCATCGAAGCTCCCGCTCCCACGTAAAGAGCGTGCTTCCGACCACGCCCACCCCAAGCGGCCGACCCTGCACGGTCGATTCGCCGCTTTCAAGCGGTCGCTCGCCCGCAGGAGCCGTTGCGTCGGTGGTCTGGTCCGGCACATGGATGAAGAGCTTCCCGCGACTCGCCACGGTGCCTTCGTGGGTCAGGGCATCGAATTCGATGGAATCGCCGGAGAGCCGCAGGATGCGCGGGTCGCCTTGACGGGCCTCGGAGGTCCACCGTCGACTCTCGACGTTGGCCATGGGGCTTTCCGGTGCGCCCGCGGCGGAAGCGGTGGCTCCCGACGACGCTGTGTTGGCCAGTCCAACGGCACTCTTTGCCTTCACGCGTCGGACTCCAGACGATGCGGAGCCGCTTGTCGCGCTGTCTCCGGCCGCCTGTGCGCGATCGAGTTCGATTCGTAACCACTCGGCATCCACCGCGTCGGTGGAGGCCCGATCCGGCGTACTTCGCACTCGGACACTACCGTCCAAGTCGATCGCGCCACCCTCGGCGGCTCGCTCGTCAAAACGGAAGCCCTTGTTCCATTCAGCCTTGAGGGCTGTCTGCTCGGGCAACTCCGGTCGCTTCACGCGCGACACGCCGGAAGGACTGTTCTCCAGCCCCTGTCCAATCGAGGTCGCGAAGACGCGCACCCGACCTGCATCAGGCGACGTTGCGACGCGCGTCGCTTCATCGAAGTGAATGGACTTGAAGCCATCGGCGACGACCGTGTCGCGCACGATCCAGACGTCGTCTCCGGTCACGTCGAGGGTGCGGGCAAGGCCATCGCCATCGAGTTCGTCGGCGAACACCCGAATCGGCATACGGCTCGTCGCCGTCTCGTCACCGGCCATGGTCGCCCCTGCCAGGCGAGCTTGAATCCCGCCGCGCCCTTCGACCTTGGCAATCTCCTCGCCAAGGCGGTCCGGAACCGTCGCGACCGCTGGATCCGCCGACGAGGGAAGGAAGGCCACGCTCAGGCTGGTCGTCCACAGCGTTTGCTGCGGGTCCGTCGCCTCGACCGCCCCTTGGGCCAACAGTTGGGCGGGAGCGGCGCCGCGCTTGAGATCGGGACGAAGGGTAAGGTCGAGCGTGCGAGCCTTCAGGGTTCCCTTGCCGTCGGTGCGTCGGGCCGTTGCGGGGGTTCCGTCGCTTCCCGTCGCAAGGATGCGCTGCAAGGTTGACGGGTGTTCGCTGCCGCCTTCCTCCGCCGTCGCTCCGAACGTGACGTCCAGATCGTTGGCATCGAGTCGGAACGAGTCGCCGGTGGCGACGACCTCACCGCGGAAGTGAGCGCCGCGCAGCTCGCCGGCACCGATCTCACCGGTGGCCGCCGCGGCGGAATCAGCGGGGTCCTGAGCATTGGCGAAGGTGAGGTCCAGTTCCTTTGACCAGGCGAGTTCGACTGAACTCGGCTCGGTGGTTGGAGCTTGTGCGCTGGCCACCAGCGAACCGTTCGGCTGGGAGGCCACACCCGCCGTCGAAGGCTCCAGCGCCATCGGGACGAAGAACTCGCCGCCGCTGGCAAGGCGAACGGTGCCGGGTCCCTCGAACTTGCCGCGGCCCTTGGCCTGCTCAAGCCAGAACCGCTCGCCTCGGGCCTTCAGCCGCGGGCTGCTGAACTCCAACGGATGATCGGCGGTGCCTTCGGCGTCGATCCGATCGCCATCGGAGGTGAAACGCACCAAGCGACAGGTGACGTGGGCTCGCGATCGCTCATCGTCAACGATCACGCGATTCGCCTGATCGTTGCCGGTCGATTCCAACTCGATGCGAATGTCGTCGGCCGTCGCGAGTCGTTCTCCCGCAGGCCGCAATTCCAACGGCCCGTCGTAGGTGATGGTGATCGTCTCCTGGTCCGCTGCGTTCTGGAACGCGATCGGCGTCGCAGCAAAGACGCTGCCGTGGATGAAGCCCATCGGCGTCAGCGGCATCCCCATGGGCAACTCGTCCAGCGGGACTTCGGCGATCGTGCCGAACGCCGAGCTGCTTTCCATCGCGAAGACCGCGTTGAGCAGGTCACCGCGAAGGGTGGTCGCCCGTCCGGCTTTCCTACGCGTCACGAGCACGTTCTGCTGGAGGACGAGTTGGAAGAACTGCGTCTCCTCCTGGGCTCGCGTCGCTCCCTTCGCCCGTTCTTTGGCCCGTCCCTTGTCGTCGGCGGGCGGAGCCGGAACTGGTGGTGGCGGAGGTGAAGAAGCATGGCCCGCGGCGTCGGCCACGACGGGATCGGGTCGCTTGGTCCTGTCGCCGGTCGAGGCGTTGGATGGCCGAGCGCCCTCCGGTCGCATGCGCTTGTCCGCGCCACGGACGAAGACGATCGGCTCGGTGCACTTCTCGATGAAGAGGCTCTCGATCTGCCCCGACTTCGGCTCGAGGATCATCGAGAGCCCCCGCCCGTGGAAGTTGCCCATCTCCGAACGAAGGTCGATGCGACCGTCGCAGCGGATCTCGATGTTGTCGAAGTGGGCGTCGTCGGCGTCGATCTCGATGATCGCCTTGTCGTTCTGCACGTCAACCGGCACGCCCTCGGTCACAGGCCGAAAGACGCGGATCGTGACATGACCGGTGAGCGTGCCCCGTTCGAGGGCCTGGTTCGGAACACGGGCCCGACCATGATCTGCGGTCAGTTGAATGACCCGCCCATCCGGCTGATAGAAGATGGCCTTGGGCAACGTGAGTTCGAGTTCCCGCTCCGGCAGCGGCTTCACCGACTGGGCGCTGTACTGCTGGGCGAGCCGACCGCTCTCGTCGGCGACCTGCACCCACGCCCCCCGCTCCAATTGGGCAAGCGAGAGGTCGCCCTTTCCCGATTCCCGTTCACGAGCGCTCAAGGGCGCCGGTTCGAGCAGGTCCTTGGCATCCCCGATCCGCGGTGATGTCGAACTGCCCGCACCCCCGCCTTGACCTTGATTCGCCTGGCTCTGATCGATTTGGCTGACGACGAAGAGAAGCAATCCTCCGCCAAGGAGCCCGGCGCCAATGAGGATGAGGGCCTTGGCCTTGCCCGCCTGCGCGGAGCGTCCCCGACGGCCGGAGGCAGCACGGCGGGTCGTGGCGGGCAACGTCCAGCAGCTCAGGAATGGATCCGTCGCGCCGTCGCAGTCGTGTGGCCTCGGGGTCGGTGGCATGGTGGCTTGGCTCAGAAGAGGCGGACCGCGTCGTCCCACGCCCCATCGAGCGAGAGGAGATGCTCGATCGCGTCCCGAACGGCGCCCTGGCCACCCGGTCGCGCGGTGACGTGACGGGCAACCGCCAGGACCTCCGGGGCGGCGTCTCGCACGGCGATAGCGTAGCCGCACCGGCGAAGGACCGGCAGATCTGGCAGATCGTCGCCGACCATCGCCGTTGCGGAGGCGGGAACGCCGAGATCCTGACAGAGCCGATCGAAATCGGCCCCCTTGTCCTTCGAGCCGTTGATGAGATGGCGGATGCCCAATTCGTTCAGCCGATGGCGCAAGGCAAGGCCAGAACGGCCGGTGATGATGGCGACCTCGCGGCCTAAGCGCTGCCAGATGCGGAGGCCACATCCGTCGCGCACGTGGAATCGCTTGTGTTCCTCGCCGCTGTCACCGATCAGGATGCCTCCGTCGGTCAGGACCCCGTCCACATCCAAGACGAGCAACCGGATGCGAGGCGAGGCAAGCGCGGGGGTGTTTGGCGAGTGAGCCGAATCGGTAGCCATGCGGCGGCCACTATACTCCGCCACCTGATGAGCGATTCGGGCCATGGTGAGCGTGTCGACCTGGAGCAGTCGGTCATCGAGTCGATGTCCGCCGTGCAGACCGCTGTCTCCGTGGACATGACCGTTGGCCAGGCCGTCGCCGAACTACGGTCGCGGCGGGTCACCCAGCCGATCCTCTATGTCTACGCCGTCGATGACGCCGACCGGCTGGTCGGCGTTGTACCGATTCGGGCACTTCTTCTCGGCGACCCGACGGCGGCGATCCGCGACGTCATGACCGCACGCACGGTCACCATACGGGCCTCCGAGACCGTCGGCGATGCCCTCATGGCCTTCGCGATGTACCGGCTGCTGGCCCTTCCGGTCGTCGACGACGACGGGCGACTCCTGGGCGCCGTCGATGTCCAGATCTACGCCGACGAGACCTTCGAGCTGGCCGAAGCCCAACGCGTGCACCAGCTCTTCCAGATGCTCGGCGTCTCGGTGCGCGAGGCCCGCGACCGCTCGCCGTGGCGAGGTTTCCGCAGTCGCATGCCGTGGCTCTGCTGGAATCTGGTGGGCGGCACGGCGTGCGCGATCATCGCCAAGGTCTTCGATGCGACGCTCGAACACTTCATCGTGCTCGCCCTCTTCATCCCGCTCGTCCTGACCTTGGCCGAAAGCGTGGCGATGCAGTCGATGACCCTCGTTCTCGAGGTGCTTCAGGGCACCGAAGTGCGATGGCGTCTTATCAAGCGGCGCATGAAGACCGAAGCCGGCACCGCGGTCCTCTTGGGACTCTGTTGCGGCGGTGTTGTCGCCAGCACCAGCATGGTCTTCGGTGGAGGGCTTGGCGTCGCAGCCGTGTTGCTGGGTTCGATCTCCTCGACCATGATTCTGGCTGCGACGATCGGAGCGGGCGTACCAACCATTCTCCACGCTCTTCGTCTGGACCCGCGCATCGCCGCCGGTCCCCTGTCGCTGACCCTGACCGACATGCTCGCGACCTCGGTCTATCTCGCGTCGGCGACGCTCTTTCTGATGAAGGGCTGATAGTGCGCGGCGGCTTTTGCTGCGGTTCTGTGGCACAATCGCGGCATGTCACCGCGCGTCGCCACGATGTCTGTCGTCGTCCTTCTCACCCTTGCCGGCCCCTGGAGCGGTGCGACGCACGCCGCGGAGTTCCGCGGTGAGGGCGACACGGTCTTTCTCGACGGCATGATCGCCAAGGGGGATGTCGATCGGCTGCGCGGGCTGCTCAATACGGCGCCCGATCTCAAGCGCCTCTCGATCAACTCGCCCGGCGGCGACCTCCAGGCCGGCCTCAAGCTCGGCGAACTCGTCCGGCAGCGCAAGCTCGAGACCTACGTCGAAGGAGGCGTCCGCGAGGCGGCCAGCGCCGCGGCGTATGTCTTCATGGGCGGCGAGACGCGGGTGATCAAGGGCACGCGCGGCGTTGGCGTTCACGCCTTCTACACGCCGGCCAACGAGATGCGGCGGATGATCAAGCAGAAGTCCAGCGACGACCTCGTCCGAACGCTCAACGAGTTCGAGCGGGCGACGCAGGAGTCGACCATGGCGGTGGTCGAGTACGTCATGACCATGCTCGGTGACACCCGCATCGTGGCCGAAGCGGTCAAGTCAGGGTCCGACGAGATGCTCTGGCCCGACGCGGGGCGGCTCCTGGCGATGAAGGTGGTGACAAAGAAGATCGACCTCGCACCCGAGGAGATCCCCGACATCGATTGGCTTCATGACGAGGTGCTGAACGGGATCAGCGCCTGGCTGGTGCCGGGATACACGTCTCCTGACGCCCCTGCCGCCGACGGCATCGCCGATCCGCCGCTGAGTGAGCGCGGGCGGGAGTACGTGAGCGCGTTCCTCGCCAGCGATGCCGCGACCGCTGACCTGCGGACGCAGTTGGCCGCGCTCCTGGAACGGGTGAAACCAGCCAATCGGGCGAAGGCCCGCGAAAACCTCGTGGTGCCAGCGGTTCGGGCGACGATCCGAAGCCTTCGAAGCGCTGCCGAGAAGGCCGACATGCCTGCCGACGAACACCCCGAGTGAGGAACCCACGGCCTCCCCTTCCGAAGTACGCTCCCGCCATGCCGACGATCGAATGCGACGCTTGCGGTGAACCCTTTGACGCGACCCCCGACGCCAGCGGCAAGGCCATCTGCCCCCGTTGCGGCGATGTCGCCCGGGTGCAGCGAGCCTCCGGCGCTTCCGCCCAAGGCGCTACACCCGGCGGATCCGCGGGCACCGGCACGAACACGCCCTCAGCCAAGTCGATCGCCGACGAGCGCGAACTGCTGGTCGTCTCCCCCGCCCTCTTTCGCGGTCATCCGCTTGCCTACGGCGGATTGGTGCTGCTGGCCTTCGGCGGCCTGGTGGTCACGGCGCTACCGCTCTTCAGCGTGGTTGGTTGGCCGATCTCGATCGCCGGGCTCTTCGTGATCCTCGTCGCCGTCGGCGGCTTCCTCAAGCTCTTCGTCTTCAGCCATCGCTGGTATCGCCTGCGCATCACCGATCGCCGCAGCGTCGATGAGCGAGGCATCGTCACCCGCCGTCACAGCGAGGTGCTGCACAGCCATGCGGTGAACATCCGCATCCAACAGAGCGTCTGGCAGCGACTCATGAACCTGGGTGACTTCGAAATCGAATCGGCCGCCGGCGGTGCGATCGACCCGGAGAGCGGCGCCCGGACCTCGACGGAGATCTCGATCAAGGACATCCCCGATCCCTACGGCGTGAAGGCCCTGATCGACCAGCATCGCGGGCGGTGAGCGGCAAGCGCTCGCGGGCGGCCAACGTCGTCGCGTCCGTCGATCAGTCCGTCACCGGCGCAACCACCATCGAAATGCTGATGCGATGCGGTTTCGACGATGCGTCGAGGCCCATCAGCCACGCATCGATCGCGTCGAGTCGGGCGTGCAGTTGGGCAAGGTCCTTCGTGGAGAGGCGGACCACGTCACGAGTGACGCGGGTCCGGACCAGCGGCCGCTCGCCCGCCCGCATCGAGGTGATGCCTGCCGAGACGTCCCGCTCGGTGCGCCGAAGGAGAAGGCGACAGCCGCGAGCCTTTTCGCGCTGAAACGACGGGGTCGATGCCTCGGCCGGCAATTGGAGGCGATCGGCGACTGCCTCGAAGAGGACTTGCGGGCGGCGGCCGGTGGCCCGTTGGCCCTTCTGACGCACCAGCCCGATCCGCTCCAGTTCTCGCAGGTGATAGTGCATCGCCTCGGAGCGAATGCCCGCGCGGGCGGCAAGCTCCGGGGCGGTCGAGGGCCCCAGCTCTCGGAGCGCAGCGAAGGCGGCCAAGCGGATCGGTGAATTGAGGACCCGAAGCTGGGCGGCGCTTTGGATCGCAAACACGGAACCTCGTCGCGACATGGGTGGTATTCTAAGGCGGCTGGCAGTTTTTTGAGAAATAGCCGACGGCACCTCGCCCCGGGCGGCATCTTCCGGCCCGTCTGACCGAGCTCGCTTCGCACGGAGTACCCATGTCGCCCACGCTTCTCATCGTGTCGCTCATCGCCGCAGCGGTCCCTGACATTTCCGGCGGATTGGCACGCGGCCAGCCCAACGCCGCCGTTCAATGGGCCGCTTCGGCTTCCAACGCGGCACCTCCCTCGGCGCAAGGCCTCCAGCCCTCGACGCCTGCCGACGCCCCGCTCTCCTGGGAGTCGCTCGACGCCCGGGTCGAGGCCGAAGCGAAGGCCGGATTCGAAGGCGTCGTCCTTGTCGTACGGGAAGGAAAGGAAGCGGTGCACCGCGCCTTCGGCAAGGCCAACCGGGAGAAGGGGATCGCCCACACAACCGAGACGATCTTCGCCATCGGCTCGACGCCGATCGATTTCACGAAGGCGGCCATCCTCCGCCTCGTTCAGGAGGGCAAGCTGAAGCTCGAGGACCCGATCTCGCGGTTCCTCCCTGACGCTCCCAAGGACAGGAGCGCCATCACCCTCGCCCAACTGCTCACGGGGCGCTCCGGCCTGCCTGACTTCGTCGACCAGATCGGCGACCGCGACCCCGATCACGCTTGGATCGATCGGGACGAGTTCCTGAAGCGAGTCTTCGCGGCGCCCCTCCTCTTCGCTCCGGGGTCGGGCCGCGAACACTCCCACGCCGCGTTTGGTGTGCTCGCTGCGGTCATCGAGATCGCCTCTGGCGAGAGCTATCAGCAGTTCACCTCGTCACGGCTCTTCGCTCCGGCCGGCATGAACGACACCGGCTTCTTCGGGGCGCCGATCCCCGAGGCCCGGCTCGCCATCGGCTACGGGATGCGCCGCGATGGCGAAATCAATGCCCCACCAGCTTGGGGTCGGACCTCGTGGCTGGTCATGGGCAGCGGCGGCATGACCTCGACGGTGCCGGACATGCGACGTTGGTTTGCGGCCATCCGACGTCCGGACTTCCTCGACCAGTCGCTCGCGAGCCGCTATCTCCCGCGCGGCGAAATGCTCGCCGGCGGCGACATGTACGGTTTCGAGATCCTCATGACCGAGTCGGTGACCGACAGCCCCAGCGATCCGACGTCGCTCATGATCATCGTCACCAACGCAAGCAACTCGCCCGAGCGCCGGCGCTCATTCCAACGTTTCGGCGAAGCAGTCGGCGGACTGGTGCTCGGCCGAGCGGGTCCCACTTCATTCACGATCGGGATCATGCTCGACATGAGCGACGAGGGCGTGGTGGCGGCCGAGGTCCTCCCTGAAGGCGCCGCTGCCGCCGCGGGTGTCGAAGCTGGAGATCGACTGCTCACCCTGAACGGCCTGGACCTGGCGCCCAATCCTGGCGGTGTCTTGGCCAAGACCCTCACCGACGGGAAGCCGGTGACACTTGTCATCGAGCGCCGCGGCGAGCGGAAGTCGTTCACGATCACGCCCAAACGGCGGTCTTGACCCGATCGCTTCCCGGTCCTTGGGCTGTGTGAGGCATCGGCGTTGGCAGCACTTCCGGAACGTAGTCCCGAACCTGAGGCAGGCCAGAATCCGCTATCCTCTCCAACGCCATGAAGATCCACGAGTTCCAGGCCCGCCAGCTCCTTGCTGACGCCGGCATTCCCGTCCCGTCCGGTGCGATGGTCCAGACCGTCGAGGCGGCCGTTTCCGAAACCAAGCGGATCCTCGCCTCGGGCGAGACGCTGGTCGTCATCAAGGCCCAGGTCCACGCCGGCGGACGTGGCAAGGCAGGATTCGTCAAGCTGGTGCGAACGGCCGAGGAGGCCGAAACCGCCGCCCGGTTCATGCTGACCAACCGAATGATCAGCCCGCAGACCCCGCCGGAAGGCCTGAAGGTCACGCGGCTTCTTGTCGCGGCCGGCGTCGACATCGCCAAGGAGCTCTACGTCGCGGTGCTCGTCGATCGGGCCCGCCGCACGAACACGCTCATCGCCAGCAAGGAAGGCGGCGTCGAGATCGAGGCCGTCGCGGCGAAGAACCCAGATGCGATCCTCAAAGAGCCGATGGACCCGATCCTCGGCCTTGCCCCATGGCAAGCTCGCAAGATGGCGTTCGCCCTTGGCCTCACCGGCAAGCTCGCCAGCCAGGCGTCAGACCTCTTCCTCAAACTGGCCGACCTCTTCACGGAGACCGACGCCAGCCTCGTCGAGATCAACCCGCTCGTCATCACGCCGCCGACCCCGACCCACCCCGAGGGGCGGGTCATCGCGATCGACGCGAAGTTCAACTTCGACGACAACGCCCTCTTCCGCCAGAAGGCGGTCGACGCGATGTTCGACCCCACCGAAGAGAACGCCTCCGAGCTGGAGGCCCACAAGTACGGTCTGAGCTATGTCGCCCTCGACGGCAACATCGGTTGCCTCGTCAACGGGGCAGGCCTAGCGATGTCGACGATGGACATCATCAAGCTCCACGGCGGCGAGCCAGCCAACTTCCTCGATGTCGGCGGCAGTGCCAGCGAAGAGGCGGTAACGCAGGCCTTCCGGATCATCCTCGGCGACCAGACCGTCAAGGGCGTCCTCGTGAACATCTTCGGCGGCATCATGCAGTGCGACAAGATCGCCCGGGCGATCGTCTCGAGCGCGAAGACCGTCGGCTTCCAGGTGCCGCTGGTCATTCGACTCGAGGGGA
>JAEUIU010000074.1 GCA_016795065.1 Phycisphaerae bacterium | reverse complement strand
GCGAGCCGTTGACGTTCACCCAACCGGCGAGGTCCTTGCCGTTGAAGAGGGGGACCGCGCCTGGTGCCACGGCAGCGGAGGGTTCGACAGGCAGGATGGCGAGGAGAACGGCGGCGGTGGCGCTGAGCATGCCCGCAGGCTACGGGCAGGGCCGCGGCACCTCAAGCGAGAAGAAAAGGCCCACCCCGTTGATGGAATCAGATGGGGTGGGCCTTTCGATATGTGATCCGGTGAACGCCCCGCACGCAGCCGGCGCGATGTCCAATCAGGACCACGCCGCCAGCAGCATGGCGAGGTCGCGGGCATCCACCGTCCCATCGCCGTTCAGGTCACCGGCGGCGTTGCTCGAACCCCAGAAGCCAAGGAGCGCCGCGAGATCCGCGCCGTTGACGATGCCATCTCCGGTGATGTCCGCTGCGGAATCCGGATCGATGTATGCAAGCGTCAATCGATAGCTCGTCCAGGGCTGCTCGGGCTCGAAGGCCGAAGCGACCGCGAGCACGCTGCCCGTGTCGTTTCCGGCCAAGCCGCCGAGGATGCGGGCGTCCGTGTCGTTGAACACCGCGAATCCCGTCGGGTCGAGCAGGCTCCCCCCGGCACTCACGCGAGCCGCGTAGACGTCGGTTCGGTAGTCGTAGAACGCGGCCTGGTTCCGACGGTCGTCCCAGGCAACGATGAACTCGTTTCCGTTCCAAGCCACCGAAGGATGGAGTTGCTTTCCAAACGCGCTCGAGACGGTGAAGGTCGGACCGACCGAGCCGTCGGCAAGGATGCGCCGGGCGACGACGTCGTTGTTGGCGTTGGCCGGTGAATTGGTGTTGAAGGCGACCAAGACCGTTCCGTCACCGGCCGCCGCGGCCTTGGGCACGAATCCGCCCGCGGAGAGGCCGACGGTCGCACCGAGCGTGCCGTTGGCGTTGACGAAGCTTGCAACGGCCGACGCCTGCGGGTTGTCGTGCGAGTAGTTGCTTTGCCAGGTCACGACCCAACGGTCACCGACAGCGATGGCGTCCGGGTAGTTGGCGAAGGTTCCGCCGATGTTCAGGGCGCCCGCGTCGAGCGGAGCCCCCGTCGCGCCGTCGATCCGCTTTCCGAAGATGTACCGATTCTGCGGATAGCTCGGCGAATGGGCGCACACTGCATAGAAGATGCCGTTGGCTCCCGCCACTTCCGGCTGGAACCCGGGCATGATGGCCAGCGGAACCTCGTCGATCAGCGTGCCGTCCTCGGCAACGCGACAACCCGACAGGGCCAGTCCGTTGCTCCACACGACAAGGTAGCGCTCACCGTCCCAGGCGACGGCTGGTGCGCTCAGGGAGGGCCCGCTGGTCAGTTCGAGCGGGACCGGATCGAGCGCCGCGCCGTAGCGGGAGACGCGCTGGCAGAGAATGCGCGAGATCCCAGAGTGCGAACTGAGCCACGCGACCAAGCGCGTGCCATTTGGGCCGGTGATGAGGTCCGCAGCGCGTTCGGCGGGCGAGGCCGTGGTGATCGCCGCGGCCCCGGTTGGCATCGCATCCGCATCGAGGGCGGCCGACCAGATGTCCAGTGGGGCCTCGCTCACGCCGATTTCATCCGAGAAGACCGCCCGAACGCCGCCGTTGACGTCGCCATCAATGCGAAGACCGCTTGCGAACGAAGTGAGATCGTGCCCGAGGTCGACGCCGCCCGGCGTCACCACCGTGCCGTTCGCGGCGATCTTGGCCGCCCGCACCCGGTACTCGCCGTAGGAAACGACGTGGAACCACGAGGTCCACCAGTCCGTCCCGTCCCAAGCGCTTTCGGCCGTCCCCGGCCAGGGGATGTTCGACATCGCTGCGATCACCTTGCCGGCCGGATAGGCGAGCGTTCCCGTGACTGACATCGGCGAACCGACCAGGTTCGTCCCGTTGACCCAGGTGACGAAGTAGCCGCTGTCGCTGTCCGCGAAGCGCGAGCCCGGCACCACGAAGGGACTGCCGATCGGCGCAAGCGACGCGGAGAAGCGTCGTCCCTTCATGCCGACGTTGTCCTGGTAGGTCAGCAGGTACTCGCCGCCGGCCGCATGAAGATCCACGAAGAAGTACAGGTAGTAGGTCTCGGCAAGCAGCGTGATCGGCGTTGCGTCGACGAAGGTGCCGTCAGCGGCGATGCGCCGCCCCTTGATGCCGCCATCTCCCGCTCCCGCGCCTTGCCCGATGACGAGCCAGTCGCTGCCGTTGTTGGCCACGGCGAACGCTGGGAAGGTGTTGCTGGTGGGCGAGGAGAGGACGTTGAGCGGTTGGCTATCGAGCAGGACGCCGTCGGGCGACATCCGTCGGGCCTGAAGCGTGTACGTGAGATACGAGGGCGTCGGTGTCTGGCCTTCCCAGGCGATCAGCCAGGAGGATCCGTTCCAAGAGACGAGCGGTTTCGACTGAATGCCGTACGTCGTTGCAATGGCGATCGGAGTCTCGTCCATCAACAAACCGTTGGCATCGAGGCGAACGGCGAAGAGATCGGTTCCGGACTGGTCGTAACCGTCGCTGGAGGAAGAGAGCGCACTGCGCGCATCGGCCCACACGACGAGGGTGCGATCGCCACCACGGGCAATGCACGGTGCGGTTTGTTGTCCGGCGGCGAGATCGATCGCGGTGTTGCCAGGCAGAACAAAGGCGGACGAGAGGGTCGGAGGGTCCGCGCTGACGCTGGTCGCGGCTGCAACGAGCGTCGCGGCAACCACCGACGTGCGGAGGAGGCGAAGCATGGGGGTCTCCCGGAAAAGGTGTCGAGCTATTGCTCGTCTAAGAAGCATGGCGCTGTGCGCCGCTTCTCGCGGTCACCCAATGAGAGACATTGGCCCGATTCCGGATACGTCGCTCCGTGAATCTGCGTGTGGCTCTACGCGATATTGCGGAATGCCGCTCAGTGTTCTGGGGTGTCGTCGTACAGGCGATTATGCCGCGACGGTCTTCACCGTCGGCGCGACCGTGATCTCCGCTGCGGTCTTCGCCTTCACCTCATCGACGGAGATGCCTGGGGCGACCTCGGTGAGGACGAAGCGGCGGCGTTCCTTGTCCATCTCCATGACACCGAACTCAGTGATGATCATGTCGATGCAGCGCCGTCCGGTGAGGGGCAGGGTGCAGGCCGGAATGATCTTGCTCTCGCCCTTCTTGTTGACGTGTTCCATGGTCACGATGACCCGACGCACGCCGGCGACGAGGTCCATCGCTCCACCCATTCCCTTGACGAGCTTGCCGGGGATCATCCAGTTGGCGATGTCGCCCTCTTGCGAGACCTCCATCGCCCCGAGAATGGCCAGGTCGATGTGGCCGCCGCGGATCATCGCGAAGCTGTCGGCGCTGGAGAAGAAGGAGTGCCCGGGGACGCCGGTCACGGTCTGCTTGCCGGCGTTGATCAGGTCCGGATCGACCTCGTCCTCGTAGGGGAAGCGACCCATGCCTAACAGTCCGTTCTCCGATTGGAGCCACACGGTCATGCCGGCGGGCACGTGGTTGGCGACGAGCGTCGGCATGCCGATGCCGAGGTTGACGTAGAAGCCATCCTTGAGTTCCTGAGCGGCCCGCTTGGCGATCTGGTTCCGGTCGAGAGGCATGGGAGGGGAATCATACGGAATACGGGCCATCGCGCCTTGCGGGGCCTTGGATCTATGCTAACCTAGTGGTTAGGAATGGCGAAGCCTCGCGGAGATCCCCCGAGTGATGTTCGGTTCGACGCCCTCTTCGCCGCATTGGCCAACGCCGAGCGTCGTCGGATGCTCGACCTCCTGCGTGAGCATCCGGGCTTGCACATCGCAGCGTTGGGCTCGCATTTCGACATGAGTCTCGTGGCGGTGCTCAAGCACGTCCGCGTGCTCGAGGCGGCGGGCCTCGTCATCAGCGAGCGGCCCGGACGCGAGCGACGCCTCTACTTCAACATCATGCCCATCCAGGCGATCTACGACCGGTGGACCGACGAGTACAGCGCTTACTGGGCCGGTCAGGTCGCCGACATCAAGTCGCGCGTTGAGTCGCGCGGCCAAGCCCGAGGAGCCAAACGTGCCTAACGCCCCGACTACCTCCAGCGCCGCTACTTCCAGCGACATTGGCGCCCGACAGATGTTCCACGTGACGATCAACGGTTCCATCGACGACGTCTGGCGCGAGATTACCCGAACCGACAGCGTGATTCCCTGCTTCTTCAATATGCGCATGCATCTCCCCGAGGGGACGCGCATCGGCGGGCCGCTTCGCATGCGCTCCGGCAACGGGAAGATCACCGGCGTGGTGGGGGAGATCGTGGAATGGAATCCACCGCGCCGATTCGCCCACACCTTCAAGTTCACCCAGTTTGATGACCCGCCATGCACGGTGATCTACGAGTTGCGGGAAACCGGCAACGGGGTCGAGTTCACCCTGACGCTTGAAAACGTCCCGGTCGGCACCAAGACCGCCAAGCAGATGGTCCAGGGCAGCCAGTGGATCGTCGACACGCTGAAGGCGACGATCGAGGGGAAGCCCATTCCCTTCATGATGAGGTTCGTGCACGTCATGGGGGCCCTGACCGCCCCCTTCTCCCCGAAGAGGTGTTCCAGCGAACGCTGGCCTTGACCGGGGGCCGAGCCGGATGCGCGACGGCGCCGTCCCCATCGCGTTCGTCACGCAAGCGCAACGCGCGGGGCCGTCGCATGCGCGGTGGGGGAGACAGCGGGCGGTCGGTCGGCCATCGGGGGCCGCACCCCTCGCACAGCCGTGATGGCGAAGCGATTTGAATGGGGAGTGCCCCGCCCGATACGCTCCCACCACCTGATGCCGCGCACGACAGCCCGTTTCCGCTGGAAGTCCCTCGCTCCCACGCTCTCCCGGTCCCTTGCCCCGACCTTCGCTTGGCTCGCGGTGACGATGGCCGGAGCCCAAAGCCCCGCCGACCAGACCCAGGGCTCGAAGGCGGTGGGGATCGACGAGGCCATCGCCCAGGTCGATCCGGCGATCCGCCCGCCCAAGCGCTTCGCGCTCCTGGTCGGCGTGGCCGACTACCAGGACGACCGCATCCCCGACCTGCCCGCCTGCGAGCGCGATGCCCGCGATCTCGCCAAGGTCCTGACCGACGCCGGGGCAGGGCTCTTTGCGGGAGACCAAGTCACGACACTGGTGAATGCCGACGTCACCCGGAACGCGGTGGTGGCGGCCTTGGACGAGCTGGCCCGCAAGGCCGGCCCGGACGACCTGGTCCTGGTCTACTTCTCCGGGCACGGGGCGACCGATGAGAAGGGCCGGGCGTACTGGGTGATGCACGACACCCGGTCCGATCGCCTCCGCTCGACGGCGATGCCGGAACTGGAGATCAGCGAACTGTTAGGCGAGATCCGGACTCGCCGCCTCGTCACCATCATTGACGCCTGCTACTCGGCGGCGACCGCCAAGCTCGGTTCGACGAAGAGCCTCCTCGACCTTCAGCGCCTCTTTCCCGAGTTTCAGGGGGACGGTCGCATCGGGATGACCGCGAGTAAGGGTGACCAGCTCAGCATGGTCATCACCGACGACCGTGACCCTGGCTTCGGCCACAGCGCCTTCACCTACCACGTCATCGAGGGGATGCGCGGACTCGCCGATGCCCGCGGCAACGGTGACGGCGTCATCGAGGTCGACGAGCTCTGGGGCTACGTCAAGGACCGGACGATCGAGACCGCCCGCCGACAGGGGGGAAACCAGGAGCCGCAGCTCAAGGGACAGGTCGGCAGCCGGTTCATGCTGGCGGTCGATGGCGAGCGGCTGAAGGCCTTGGCCGAAGCGAGGAAATCCGCCTCGCACCGCTCCGACGGACAGCTCGAGGCGCTTCGGAAGCTCTTCATCGACGAAGCGATCACCGCGGGCCATTTCGAGGAGGCCCGGGCGCTCCTTCGCTTGCCGATCGAAGGACTTTCGGAACGCGACCGGCGTCGGCGCGAGGTGTACACCGACTGTGCCGAGGGGCGACTGGATCCGAAACAGCTCGCCAAGGCGCTGGGGAATGAGTCCAACCCGCGGCCCACCCCCGCACCGGCCGGTCCTGCCGGGTGGCCTGAGATCGTCGCCTCCATCGCCCCTCGGTTCACGGATGTCGACGCGCCGGTCGCGCTGGCCATCGATGTGGACCTACTTCGCGAGGACGCGGGATTCGGCCGATTTGCCGTCGCAGCCGGGCAGTGGGGTGCCCCCCCCTGGTCGACCGAGCGGGGTGGAGCGCCGCGTCGGGCGGTGTTGCTGATGGACCCTCTTCCGGCAACGGTCGACGCGACCGTCCTTCTCCGCGGCGCGATCCGCCAGCATCGTGGGGACGGCACGCTGGGCGCTCTCCTCGAGGGCGATGTCGTCGCCCGTACGGGGGCGCAGCGCGTGGGCCACGAGCGTGCCTACACCATGGTGGTTGGACCTCGAGCCACCCTGACCGCGGAAGGGGAGAGCGAAGAGCTGGATCGCCTGCTTGAGCGTCCGGGCAACGCCCGCCCAGGTTGGGCCGCGGGCCTCGAGTCCTCACTCAAGGCGTCACTCCCATTGGCTCTCGTCGCGGACGGCCCTTGGTGCGTCGATCGGCTCGCTCGGTTTGCGGGCGCCGACGGCGGCAGGATCTTCTTTGGCAAGATCTTCGCCGAGCTGATGCTGCCCGACGATCCGAGCGTTCCGGAGGCGTGGAGCGAGGCGACCGCCGGCATCCAGACGGTCGCTGCGACGGGGCAGCCCACGGGCGACTGGACCCGCGCGGCGATCCGGATCGATTTTGGTGCGGCCCACGAGGCGGATCGGGCCGCGCCGCATTGGCGACGGTTCCTCGATCGGCTGCCCGAGTGGACCGATTCGGTCGTGCGCCCGCTCGATGTCCAGGTCGACGGCCGCTCGCTCATGCTCCGCCTCGACATCCGCTCGCGTTCGCTCATCGACTGGGTCGACGCGAATCTCGCCCTTCCCGGCAGTGCCCTTGTCCGATCCTAACGATTCGTTCATCCCATGACTTCCCCCCGCCTCGCCTCCGCGCTCGTCCTTGCGTCCCTCCTGTGTCCGCCCGCCTTGGCGGTCGAGCTGCCGGGACCGCCCGATGGGACACCGGTCAAGGCTGCCCGTCCCGTCCTCTCCACGAAGGCCGCGAAGGACGTCGCCACGCTTGAGGACCTTCGCTACCTGGGCAACCCCAACGCGAGTTTCACCCTGAGCGCTCGCACCGATGACGCCCGCGACGGTTACGTCGAAGGCGAGCGATTCCGGCTCCGCATCACGGCCGGGGCCGACTGTTGCATCACTGTGGTGGCATTCGGGCCTGACGGCAGTGTCGACCAGATCGCTCCGGCGAAGTCGACGACCGGCTCTGCCGATCCGCTCCGCGTCAAAAAGGACGAGGTCCTTCTCCTGCCGCGAGGCGAGGGGGCGTTCCGGGCGATGGCTCCGCATGGCGAAACGATGTTTCGCATCTTCGCCACCAAGGTGCCGATCGTTCTGCCCGCCATGGTTCCCTCCGGCTCGAAGGGCGTTGGCGTCGACGAGGGACCTCCCAGTCCCCTTGAGGGCAACGACTGGACCGAGGCGACGGTGCTGGTCATGACCGGTTCCGACGACAAGGATCTTGCCGAGCGACTCGGCGTGAGCGTGGACGAGGTCCGCACGCCTCCTCTTGAACGGGGTGAACGGGGCGGCTCGGGCGAGGACACCGAGTTCGAACTGCCCGACCTCCAGCTCACGCCACCGAAGCCTGATCGGGAGCGCCCCGCCCGGAAGAACCCGCGGCCGGCGGTCGTACCGATCTCCGATGGCGCCGCCGTGACCGAGTACCTCTCCCGCTGGGAACGGATCGTCCGGGGCGAGTCGGGCAACAAGTCGATCGGCAAGCGACTCGTGCCGGCGCTGCCGACCCAGAGGTCCATGCCGAAGCTCGACGCCGGCATGAACGAACTGTTAGTCGTGCGCCGAGGCGCCCCGGCCGGCAGCAAGGGCATTCCGACCCAGGGAAGCCCGGCCGGTCGGCGATACACAACCGAGCGCGTCCCGCTGGCCCGGCCGGGGAGCAAGGCCATCGGAGCCGGAGACGAGGCGGCGATCCGGGCCCGGATCGACGAGCTTCGCAAGGCCGACCGCTCGATCGTCACCATCATTCCCAATCGTCCGATCTCGATCTTCACCGCGTCCGACGATGATGAATCCAACGCATCGATCTTCTCAGGGCTCCAGTGGCATCTCAGTAACGACGTCGCTACGGACCACGACATTCGCTGGATCAATCGGGTCATCGACATCATCGACGCGACGCCGGTCATGATCGGCATGGTTGATCAGGGCATTCACGTTAACGACGATCGCCTGAAGCCCCTCATCGCGATGAATGCCGGGGAGGTCGCCGACAACGGGAAGGACGATGACGGCAACGGGCTGGTGGACGATGTCTACGGCTGGAACTTCGCCAGCGACTCGCCGCAGCTCTCGACCGCGGACGACCGCTTCAACCATGGGAGCTACTGCACATCGATCATCGGCGGCAACTCCGGCGGCGGCCGCATGTCGTTCTTCCCCGTCGCCTACACCTCGAAAGTGATTCAGAGCGCCTGCATGGCCTGGGTCGATGCGGAAGGAACGGCGAAGGGGTCGACCGACACGCTGCTCACCGCGATCGAGTACGCGGTCGACCGTGGCGCCAAGGTCATCAACCTCAGTCTCGGCGGACCGGCGACGCCTCTGGACCTGTTGCTTCTCGCCCGCCATCCGCTCTTTGACAAGCTCGAGAAGAAGGACGTTCTGCTGGTCATCGCCGCCGGCAACGAGAACATCGACATCGACCAGCAGCCGGTCTCCCCGGCCTGTATCGACCGGCCGAACACGATTGTCGTGATGGCGATTGACCCGGACGGCAAGCCAGCCCGCGAATGGGACGCGACGGCGAAGGAATGGAAGCAGTACAGCAACTGGGGCCGCAATCACGTGCATATCGCCGCGCCGGGGACGATGATCCTCGGCATCCCTTCGGTCGACAGCACCTCCTACGGCAACGGGACCTCGTACGCGGCGCCGATCGTGACCGGTGCCGCGGCGCTTCTGTGGGGTCGCCATCCGGAGTGGGACAGCGCGACGGTGAAGCGGGCCATTCTCGAATCGGCCCGACAGGTCGAGGGACTCGACGACAAGTGCCTCACCGGGGGCATGCTCGACCTCGACGCGGCCCTCAACTGGACGCCGTAACCCGTACACTTGCGGCCCATGGGTGGCTCACAACGGACCGACGAGCGGGCGATCTTCGACGCCCAGGCAGCCCACGGCGGCCTGGTGCTCCTGTCGCGGCGCCTGATGAGCGATCAGCTCACGCCAGTGCTCGCGTACCGGCGCCTGGTCGCCGCCGATGCCCGCACCGCGCCGAGCTTTCTCTTCGAAAGTGTCGAATATGGCTCCAACGTTGGCCGCTTCTCATTGCTTGGGGCCCAGCCGCGGACCGAGGTGCTCGCCAAGGAGCGGACGGTCGAGATCATCGATCACCGCAGCGGCGCCCGTACCCGGCGCGACGGCTCGGATCCGCTCGCCGTCGTTCGCGAGCTGGCGGCGCCCGATCGTCTGCCCCCCCGCGAGACGCTTGCCGCGTTGCGCCTTCCCGAGAGTTTTCTCGGGGGCTGGGTCGGCTTCGCCGCGTACGACACGGTGCGCTATCTCGAACCCGGCAAGCTGCCGTTTTCCGACGCCCCGCGCGACGATCGGAACCTGCCCGACCTTCACTTCGGGCTCTATCGGCAGGTGGTCGTCTTCGACAACGCGACGAAGACGCTCCACGCGATCGTCGGGACCTCGCTGAAGGACCATCCGACCACCAACGCCGCGTGGCATTCGCTTCAGGCCGACTTGGAACATCTTGTCGCCCGCCTCGAGGCCCACTCGGTGCCGCTTCCGGCCGGGGCCATCGACATCGATCCGGGCCGACGTCCGACCACGCCGCATTCGCTGATGACGCAGTCGGAATTCGAGGCCGCGGTGCGCCGGGCGAAGGAGTACATCGCTGCGGGGGACGCCTTCCAGATCGTTCTCTCGCAGCGGCTCGAACGGACCACCGCGAGCGATCCCTTCGAGATCTACCGGGCGCTGCGGGTCGTGAACCCGAGTCCGTACCAGATCTACCTCCAGGCGACCGGGGCGATTCTCGTCGCCTCGAGCCCCGAGATCCTCTGCCGCGTGCGCAATCGCACCGTCACCAACCGTCCGCTCGCCGGTACCCGACCGCGCGGTCGGTCGGTCGAGGAGGATCTGGCCCTCGAGCGCCAACTGTTAGGTGACGAAAAGGAGCGCGCCGAGCACGTGATGCTTGTGGATCTCGCCCGCAACGACCTCGGGCGGGTCTGCGAGACCGGCTCCATCGCGATCGAGCGCTGCATGGACATCGAGCGCTACAGCCACGTGATGCACATCAGTTCGACCGTCACCGGCCGCCTCTCGGATGGGCTGGATTGTTGGGATGCCTTGCGGGCCACACTTCCGGTCGGGACCGTTTCGGGCGCGCCGAAAGTCCGGGCCATGCAGATCATCGACGAGCTTGAGCCGGTACGCCGCGGACCCTATGCGGGAGGGATCGGGGCGGTCGGGTATGAAGGCGACATGGACATTGCCTTGGCGCTGCGCACCATGGTGATTCCCACTGGTGCCGCGGAATCCGGACGTTGGACCGTGCACTTGCAGGCGGGCGCTGGGGTCGTCCTCGATAGCGATCCGACTTCCGAGTATGAGGAGACGCTCAACAAAGCCGCGGCGCTGGGGCGGGCCATTGACCTTGCCGAGTCCGCTTTCGCCCGGTAGCGACGGGGTGGCTCCGCTACGATGCCACGCTTCACGTGACCCATACGACTTCGCCATCGCCTCTCCCTCTCAAGCCGTCGGCCGCGCTGGCGGCCCAACTTCGCGGCATCAAGAAGATTTACTACAAGCCCGATGGCAGCGTGCTCGTTGAGGCGCTGAAGGGCGTCGACCTCGACGTTCCGCACGGCCAGTACCTGGCGATCA
The DNA here is from genome assembly GCA_016795065.1 of Phycisphaerae bacterium. Classification (GTDB taxonomy): domain Bacteria; phylum Planctomycetota; class Phycisphaerae; order Phycisphaerales; family SM1A02; genus JAEUIT01. Next base: position 15,558 of record JAEUIU010000074.1, on the reverse strand, counting down.
TGGGGGCGTCCGGCTCGGGCAAGTCGACGCTGATGAATCTTCTCGGCTGTCTCGACCGGCCGACGATGGGAAGCTACTTTCTCGACGGAATCAACGTCGCGACAATGCCCGACGACGAGCTCAGTCGCGTGCGAGGACGGCGTATCGGCTTCGTCTTCCAGGCCTTCAATCTGATCACGGAGCTCACCATCGTCGAGAACGTCGAGGTGCCGCTTTTCTATCAGGGGCTCGGCCGCAACGAGCGCCGCGACAAGGCAATCGCCCAGCTTGGGCGCGTCGGCCTTGGCGATCGGCTCGGGCATACGCCGATTGAGTTGAGCGGCGGCCAACAGCAGCGCGTTGCAATCGCCCGGGCCCTCGTGACCCATCCGGCGGTCCTGATGGCGGACGAGCCCACCGGCAACCTCGATTCCTCGACCGGCGAGTCGATCCTTCAGCTCTTCGAGGAATTGCACGCCGAAGGCCTGACCCTGATCATGGTGACGCACGACAACCGCATTGCCGACCGCTGTGAGCGGGTCATCCGGCTGAAGGACGGCCTCATCGAGCTGGATCAGAGTGGCGGTGGACGAAACCGAAAAGCCAAGGAGGTCGAAGCGGCGGCTCACCCTGTGGCCGGGACACCGGAGCGGGCTCCGTGAGCGATGCGATTCGCGTGGTGGGAATTGATCCCGGGCTTCAGCGCACCGGGTATGGGTGTGTCGAATTGGATCCGAAGGGTTGGACGCCGACGTTGGTCGAAGCGGGCGTCCTCCGGCTGAAGGCGGGCACAAGCGTGGCCCATCGGCTTCGCCAGCTTGAGCTTGATCTGGTGGAGGTGCTGGAGGAACTCTGTCCGTCGGCGGTTGCCGTCGAGAGCGTCTTCAGCCATCAGCAGAACCTGCGAACGGCCATCCTCATGGCCCACGCCCGAGGTGTCGTCTTGCTATGCGGGCAGCGTCGCGGTCTGGAACTGGTCGAACTCTCGCCGGCGACGGTGAAGAAGGCGATGACCGGACAGGGCAACGCATCAAAACGGCAGATGCAGTTGGCGGTTGCCGCGGAATTCGGCCTCGACAGACCGCCGGAGCCGCCCGACGTGGCAGACGCGATCGCGGTGGCCCTCGCCGGCGCGAGGCGACTGGCGAATCGTTAGCTGGTCCCTTGCTGCCCCTTCGGGCCCTGACGCGGAAGATCCTCGATGATCTCGATGGGCGAGAGGTCATCGGCGATCTCGATCGGAGGAAGTTCCTCGACCCGAGGCGTTGATCGGACGCGCTGTGACGCGGTCGTGTCGCGCTCGACGCGCCGTGCGGCCTCGCTGAAGGTTGCAGATGCCGGCACGGCGCCGCCAATGCCCGCGAAGAGTTCCATCTGCAGCCAGACCGCCCAGAGCATCGGTAGCCCGAGGCCCAGGCCAAGCCAAATGAGGATCGCAAAAGCGTGCTCATCAACGGGGGAGGGAAGGAGAAAGCTGATCGCGATGCCGGTCCATGTCGCGGCCGTGGCTGGGGCCAGGAAGGAGACGAGGAGCGTTCGCGATCGTTCATGCGGAAACTCGCTCCGGACGAAGCAGGCGTCGGCGATCTCAAGGCCAAGTCGGCGGCTGGTGATCATCACCCACGCCAAGAAGGGCAAGAGAATCCCCAGCGCAGCAAAGCGATAGCCCGCTGGCATCGCGGCCGATTGGCCAAAGAGGCAGGGGAGAAACGGCAGGAGCGACAGCGGAAGGGAGCAGGCTGCGAAGCCGTGGGACGCGAAGACCGCTTGCCGCAAGGCGTCGCCGACGTCAGGCCGGTCAGCCGAAAGAGGGCCGAGTCCCCGGCAGAGATCTCGCAGGGCGAACCAATGGCAACACCCGAATGAAGCCAGAAGGATGGCTGCAATCGTCCCGAAGGTGGCTTGGACGGGGGCCAGGAAAAAGGTCGGCACCAAGAGCCAGGAGGACGCCGCGAGAAGTCGAGCACCCTCGGCGATCGGCTCCCAGACGTCCCCAGGGTCAAGCTCGGTTTGGGAGCCCGCTCGAAGGCGCGGACGAGATAGGGCGACCGCCAGGCCGCATTCGGGACAGGCGCCCTCAGCAGGCGTTCCGCGGAGATCGTAGCGGCAGCGGCGACAGGAGAGCCCTTTCGCGAGCGCCACAACCGGGCCGGCGTGCGGTTGGCGAGGTGGTGAGCCCGGAATTGGGTGGTCGTTCGGCATTGCCAGCGAAAGGGGCAACGAACATCCTGACGAGTTCGAACGTCATCAGGTTGGCAGGTTGCCCTTTCCGCCGTTCGGGCCGGAGGGCAATCAGCGACGGGGAGCGGCGTCTGTGCCGCCGAGTTCTCCGGGGTGGAGCCTCGGGTAGGAACCGTAGCGGTTGTTCCGGCGGCGCGGAAGGGGAAAGTCGGGACGGGTGGAAGCCACCAGAGACACCTCAGGTTTCGAAACGGCCCGACCCGCTCCGAGTATAAGACCCCGATCGGGCGCTCTTGGGTTGACGGAAGTCGGTCGGCGTGGAGTCTGCTTGGTCCGATCCGGCAATGTCCGGCCTCGGATGCTCCTGGAAAGACGGTGTGCGGGCGAAGGAAACTCCCGTCGCTCTCAAGGCTTGCGCTTGGAACGCCGATGCGATTGGATTGATTAGCGTCGGTCGACTGGACGAACTCTGTCCACCCTCTCTGATCCTCACTCCGAAGCGTCGAAACAACCGCTTCGCGACGTGAGTGCTTGCTGAAGGGCCGCACACCGCTTAGGAATTGGTCACGATCCCGCGAAGGCGGACTCGCTCACAGCCGCCGAAGGACCTTATGCCGAACAGCTCTGACCCGCGTCGTTCGTCTGCCACCGTTGCTTCCACCATGACGGCGTCGCCGCGAGGCTCGAAGGCCGCACCCGGTGGAACCGTCGTCCACCGCGTCGCCGCTTTGGTGACCTCGGTTGCCGTCTTCAGCTTCGTCGCTGCAAGCTGGCCGACGCCCGGCACATCGTCTGCACTCGCGGGAGCACCGACCACCCTGGTCGCTTCCACGCAGGATTCGCCAGCGACGCCGCCGAAGACCGCGACGCTCGCTGGCGGAACGGAGTTGGCCGAGTGGTCCGATCGGGTATGGATCGCCGCGAAGAGCGGTGACATGGCCGCGGTCGAGGCCTCGCTCAAGGCTGTTCCCAATGGCACCGCCGTCACTGAGATCGAACGGATTCGTTCGATGGCCATCGAGCGCTTCGCCCACGCTGCGGCAAGCAAGGACGATCGCACTGCTGAAGTCGAGAAGGCGACCAAGGAACTCGCCGAGCACCTTGCCTCTTCCGACGTGAGCAAGGCTCTTACCGCCGCGGTCAAGCTGCAGACACTTTCCGACGACTGGAAGCTCCCGCTTCAGCGTGAGGACGTTCGGAAGGCCATCCAACTCGCCGAGGACACCGACGTCAAGGCCCAGGCATCGGGCGACTGGCTCCTCTCTCAGGAAGTGCTCTTCCGTCTTCGCACCCTCTATGAGGACGCTGGCGACCGCGCAACCTTCAAGAAGTACGCCGAAGCGCTCGAGAAGGTGAATCGTCGCATCGGCCTCCTCGCCCAATACGCCCCAAAGCAACTGCATGAGTTGCGCCGCATTCAAGCGGCGCGTTTGGCCCCCACCGAGAAGTTCCCCGAATGGAACCCGGCGTTCGCCGAGGACTGGAAGGAACAAGTTCGTGACATCACTCGACTGATGCTCACCGCTGCGATGAAGCGGGCTGCGACGACACACATCAGTTCGAAGGGCTGGGAACCGCTTATCGAAGGTGGCATCGACGCCGTCGGCATCCTGGCCACGACCGACGCACTCGGCGAGACCTTCCCCGGCCTGGCCGATGCAGCCAAGGTCCGGGCCTTCACTGAAGCGGTGGAGCGGACCAAGAAGACCTTGATGAACCTGCCGGCGGACAAGGTGACCGCGAATGACTACAGCGACGCGATCACCTCGCTGCAGAAGGCCAACATTGAAACCGTCGACCTTCCTGAGCCGGTCCTCTTCCATGAGTTTGGCGATGGAGCCGTCGACGAACTGGCTAGCCGCTTCGAAGATCAGTACACCGAGATCATCTGGCCGGAACGGCTCCGCCGCTTCCAGCAGCAGATCGATGGCGACTTCGTTGGCGTCGGCATTCTGATCCGTCATGACGACAAGCGCGAGATCGTGGTCGTGAATCCGCTTGAGGGGTCGCCCGCGGCCCGTGGCGGCATCAAGGCCGAGGATCGTCTCGTCGGCGTGAATGGCGCCCCGACCACGGGCTGGAGCCTGAACAAGGCGGTTGAACAGATCACCGGCCCGGCCGGCGAGGAAGTCACTCTCAACATCAAGCGTACGGGCGTCGAGTGCGCCTTCGACGTGAAGCTCGATCGTGAGCGAATCAAGATCCGCTCCGTGAACGGCTGGTGGAAGAAGGGGCTGGACGAGAGTGGGGCACCGCAATGGGATTGGTATGTCGATCCGGCGGCGGGCATCGGATACGTGCGGCTCACTGGCTTCAGCGAAGAGAGTTATGCCGACTTCCGGGCGGCCATTACCCAGATGAAGGCCGAGCGTCAGCTCAATGGCCTCATTCTGGACCTCCGTCACAATCCGGGTGGCCTTCTCAACTCGGCGGTCGATTTCACGAATGCCTTTGTCCCCTCAGGGACGGTCGTGAGCGGCGAGGACCGCAACGGTCGCGAGGTCTTCAACCTTCAGGCCCAACCACGGCGCGCCGACCTGCAGGATCTTCCGTTGGTCGTCCTCGTGAACCAGGGCTCTGCCAGCGCGAGCGAGATCGTCTCTGGTGCGCTTCAAGTGCATGACGCGGCGGTGATCCTCGGCGAGCGAAGCTTCGGCAAGGGCAGCGTGCAGACCGTGCACGACATCAGCGACAAATCCAGCGCGGCCATCAAGCTCACCACGCAGTACTACATCCTTCCTCCGGCCCCGGGCGAGAAGCACGGACGGCTCGTTCACAAGAAGGCTGGTGCGGAGGACTGGGGGGTCAACCCCGACCTCGTCGTGAAGATGACGCCGGAGCAGATCGAGAAGTCACTCGAGTTGCGTCAGCAGTCCGACATCATCGAAGAATGGAAGGACGAGAAGGACCGCAAGCCGCGTCCGGATCCGAAGGAGCTTCTCACGAAGAACCTCGACCCGCAGCTTGAGACCGCGCTCCTGATCCTCCAGGCCCGTGCACTGAAGACCATCGACGCCGCTGCGATGGCAGCGGCGAGCGGAAAGCGCTGAGTTCGTACCGGCGGGCGTTTCACGCCTGTCATCGCGATCCGTTACGACGGCACGACGGTGCGGACGCCGCCGCGGAAGGTGATTTGGGCGACGAGGAGATCGTCGTCGGGTTGCCCTTCGTGGTAGCGAGCGACAAGATTGGCAAGGAAGGTCGGGAAGTCGCGAGGCGGCGGGTCGAAGGCGACCGACTCCTCGAGCTTTCGCAGTCCGAAGCGTTCGCCTGTCGGGCAGCGGGCCTCGAAGGTCCCATCGGTGTAGATGATGACGCAGTCGCCGGGCTCGATCGGGCGGGCCTGTTGCTCGGTATCGAAGTCTTCAGGGGCCGCGGCGCCGAGGACCAGCGTCGTGCAATCGAGGCGCTCAACCTTGCCGTTGCGGAGCCGCATGAGTGGCGGTGGGTGGCCGGCCACGACCCACTGGACCTGGCGGGCGCGAGGGTCGACCTGCACGCAGGCGGCGGTCGCGAACATCGAGTGGGCGCTCATCGTCAGGTGGATGTAGCGATTGAGCTGGGTCATCAGCACGCTTGGCGTCACGTCGCCCTTCGCCTCGGCGACGACGCGCTCGAGTTCGCCGAAGAGGCGGTTTACGGTGAGGGCTGCGGCAAGGCCGTGGCCGGCGACATCGATCACGGTGGTCGTGACCCGATCGCTGCCTGGGTCGCGGACGATGTGCACGAAGTCGCCACCGATCTCGCGGAGTGGGTCGTAGCGATAGGTGACCTCGACCGGTCCCTCCTCAAGCGGCGGCTTGAACATCGCGTCATGGACGATGCGGGCCCGACTGAGTTCGTCGCGGGTGTGCGAAACCTCGCGGGAGAGGGCGGCCCGCTCGTCATCGTCCTCGTAGCGGCGTTCGGTGAGGTAGCCGATCCAAAGCGGAATGGCCCCAACGACCACCCCGACCACGGCGAGGGAGACCAGTCCCATGCCAGTTGAAGCCGGGTTCGGAACCATGAAAACGGAGGCAAGCCAGACGACGAACGCCGGGGCGCTGGCGGTCATCGATTGGGCCATCGTCCACGGCATGAGAAGAGTGGCAGAAGTGCTCACGACTCCGGCAAAGATCAACCAAAGGCCCACGTCACGACAGAGGATGGCCTCGGGGGCAAGGCTCTGGTGGATGATGGCGGCGGCGAGACCGATGAAGAGGGTCAGGAGGGTGAGGCGCGTGGCGGCGGCATGGCGGTGGCGTGCCTCGACCTTGGAGCGAAGGGAGAGGGAGGCCTCAAGCAGAGCAACTAGAAGGAGGAGCCCGGCGGCAATGCCATAGGCAATCTGGGCAACCGAGTCCTTCCCGGAGGCAGCAATGCCGATCGCGACCAGGCCCGCGACCATGCCGAGGCCGCAAATGCCGAAAAAGCCACCGTTGATGCGAGCGGCGCGGGCCTCCGCGATCACCTCGGTGAGATCGCTTTGCTTGCCGTCGCGTCGTCGAAATCGCTCAGCCCGCATGGAGTGGTTCGTTGCCGACAGCGCCAACCACTGGTCCCACCCACGAGGTGGTTGACCCGGCGGCTGAATCGGCCAACGGCGGGCGGATTGTACGTGGGACGTCGGGGGGTGAATTCCCGAGTAGCGGTCAAATCAGGCTGTGGCTTTGGCGCACCCCCGGCCATTTTGGACAGGCACAATTCGGTCCAAACCGGTCTTGCTGACCGCAAGGCGGGACAAGTCCCCATCGCTCGCCCCAATTTGGACAGGCACATTTGGACCCAGCATCTGAGTTTCATCCGAGTTTGGACAGTCACATTCAGGATCAGCGCCGCCGACCGCTTGCTCGCTGGACGCTAAGCCGCTCGCCAAGGATCTTCTCGGGCTCCCTCGAAGCCGTGCCCGGGACCGGTGATGCGGTTGCCTTCCTCCCCCGACTTCCCCTATAAAGACCGCTTCGCGCCGTTTCGGCTTCACCCCGTTTGGTTCGCTGATCTGCCCCTGTCGACTGGCCCTTGACCCCGGCGCCTTCCGGTTCCGGAGCGAGGTCACACAGTCGGCGAGTTCCCGAGGATCTGGTCCCGATGTCATCCGCCTCTCAGGCGTCCGATCTCGCTTCGTTTCTCGCGCCGACCGCGCGACCGGTGAAGCGAAAGGACATCCCCGTCGCCACGCTGAAGCAATGGCTTCGCGACATGATGCTGATCCGGGAGTTCGAGATCCGCTGCATGCAGGCGTATCAGGACAAGAAGATCGGCGGCTTCTGCCATGTTTACATTGGCCAGGAAGCGGTCGCGGTCGGGTGCGTGGCAGCCATCGAACCGAAAGACCCGCTCGTCACTGCCTATCGCGACCACGGCCACGCCTTGGCCCGCGGCATGGCCCCGAAATACTGCATGGCAGAGATGTTCGGCCGAATCGGCGGATGTGCGAAGGGCAAGGGCGGCTCGATGCACATGTTCGACCGGGCCAACAACCTCTTCGGTGGTCACGGCATCGTCGGCGCCCAAACACCGCTCGGTGCCGGGCTTGCTTTTGCGACCAAATATGAGGACGAGGTCATCAACCGCGGGAAGTCCAATCGCGTCACCCTCTGCTTCCTCGGCGACGGCGCCCTGAACCAAGGCGCCCTGCACGAGGCGATGAACCTCGCGGGTCTCATGGATCTCCCGGTCATCTTCATCGTCGAGAACAACGGCTACTCGATGGGCACCGCGATCGAGCGTGGCACCACCCGAGCCGACCGCATCATTTCGAAGGCCGCTGGCTACGGCATCGAAGGCGTCGAGATGTATGGCATGGATGTCGTCCAGGTCTACGACGCGATGAAGGACCTCGCCGACCGCTGCCGTGCGACGAGCCGCCCCGCCTTCGTCGACATGCGGACCTATCGCTACAAGGGCCACTCGATGTCCGACCCTCGCAAGTACCGCACGCGCGAGGAAGAGGAGCAGTACGAGGCCCACGACCCGATCGGTCGGCTTGAGAAGCAGCTCCGTTCTACGAATCAGCTCACCGACGCCGAGTTCGAGTCGATGGGCGACGCCATCCGAGAAGAGGTCCGCGAGTGCGTGGCTTGGGCCGATGCCAGCCCGGTCCCCGGCATCGAGGAGCTCTACCACGACGTCTATGTGGAACGGTGGGGGCCCTACACCGGCACCAGCCTTCCGTCGATGTTGAGGGAGATGCAGTGACGACCATCATCAGCCAACGCGATCTCCCCATGACCACGCTTGAAGCCGTTCCACTCACCGGTCCCGTGCCCCCGAGCTCCCCAGCGCGGGAGATCGAATTCCGCGACGCAGTGCGTGAAGCGATGAGCGAGGAGATGCGCCGCGACGCTCGCGTCTTCCTGCTCGGCGAGGAGGTCGCCCAGTACAACGGCGCTTACAAGGTCTCGCGTGGCATGCTCGAGGAGTTCGGGCCGCGCCGCATCATCGACACGCCCATCTCCGAGTCTGGCTTCGCCGGCCTGGCGATCGGCGCGGCGATGCTTGGCCTGCGGCCGATCGTCGAGTTCATGTCGTGGAGCTTCTCGCTTGTCGCCGCGGACCCGATTCTCAACAACGCCCCGAAGATGCTCTACATGTCCGGTGGCCAGTTCGGCTGCCCGATCGTCTTCCGCGGCAACGACGGGGCCGGCGGCCAGCTTGGCTCGACCCACAGTTGGTGCGTGGAAGGCCTCTACTCGAACGTCCCCGGCCTCAAGATGGCCATCCCGTCCAACCCCTACGACGCGAAGGGGCTGATGAAGGCGGCGATCCGCGACGACGATCCGGTCTTCTTCCTCGAGAGCGAGCGATTGCTGGCCTTCAAAGGCCACGTGCCCGAGACCGAGTACACGATTCCTTTCGGCAAAGCCGCGATCCGCCGCGTCGGCAGCGACGTGACCATCGTGTCCTGGGGTCGCCCGGTGCACTTTGCCCTCGAGGCCGCGGAGGCGCTCGCGAAGGAAGGCATTTCCTGCGAAGTCATCGATGGTCGCACGATTCGGCCGATGGACTGGGAAACGGTCTTCGCTTCGGTGCGAAGGACCAACGCCTGCGTCGTCGTCGACCAGTCCTGGTCCTTCGGGTCGCCGGGCTCGGAGGTCGCCGCCCAAGTGTCGCTCCACTGTTTCGACGACCTCGACCACCCGGTCGTTCGCGTCCACAGCGACGATGTGCCGGCGCCCTACGCGTTCAATCTCGAGCAGGAGATGCTCCCGAACGCCCGCAAGATTTGTCAGGCCGTCCGTACGGTCACGTACAACGCCTGAGTTCGCCTCACGCTCCCTCGAGCCACCCTATGCCCATCACGCTCACCATGCCCAGGCTCTCCGACACCATGGAGGCCGGCACCGTCATCAAGTGGAACGTCAAGGAAGGCGACAAGGTCCGCTCGGGTGACGTGCTCGCGGACATCGAGACCGACAAGGCGACGATGGAGATGCAGTGCTTCGACGACGGCACGATCGCGAAGATCCTGGTCGACGCGGGTAAGCAGGTGAAGGTCGGAACCACCATCGCGGTGATTGCGGGCAAGAACGAGGACGTGAAGAGCGTGGCGGCGAATGCGGGAGGAGGCGGTGCCAGCGGGTCTGCCAGCCCAGCCGCCGCTCCGGCGAAGCCCGCAGCCGAGCAAGCGCCGCACGCATTGGATTCGGCGCGAGCCGCCTCTTCGGCACACGACGAGGAACACCTCGATGACGGCGGCGGACGACGACTTCGGGTGAGCCCCGTCGCCCGTCGCATGGCCGAGGAGCAGGGGATCGATCTCGCAGCGATCCGCGGATCCGGTCCGGCCGGACGCATCATCAAGCGGGACATCCTTGCCATCGGGGGGGCCTTGGCGGGCTCCGCCGGCGAGAACCTCGCCGGCGCCCAAACCGCCGCGAACATTCCGACGGCCACGGCGCTCGCCCTGCCCAAGCAGGCTTCGGGAAGTGTCGCCGGCTCGCCGGTGGCGGCCCTCGCCCCGCTCACCAGCCGTTCCGTTGCCTTGAGCGGCATGCGGCAGACGATCGCCCGCCGTCTCGTCGAGAGCAAGACGTCGATCCCGCACTATCAGGTCACGATGAAGTTCGCGATGGACGAACTGTTAGGCTTGCGGAAGAAGGTCAACGATTCGCTCGAGGCCTTCGGCGTGAAGCTCTCGGTGAACGATTTCCTCGTCCGGGCTTGCGCCTTGGCGATGGCGAAGCACCCCTATTTCAATGCGAGCTTCGCCGGGGAATCGATCGCGATCCACGGCGAGGTGAACGTGGGCATCGCGATTTCCCTGCCAGAGGATCGCGGTGGCGGCCTCGTCGTCGGCGTCATCCGTAACGCCGACCAGAAGAGCCTGCGGCAGATTTCCGCCGACGCCAAGTACCTCGCCGAGAAGGCCCGCACCAAGGGGCTTTCGATGGAGGAGATGAACGCCGCGACCTTCACCATCTCGAACCTGGGGATGTTCGGCGTCGAGCATTTCACCGCGATCATCAATCCGCCCAACTCGGCGATCCTCGCCTGCGGGGCCGCGATCGAGCAGCCCGTGGTCCGCAACCACCAGATTGCCGTCGGCTGGGAAATGCAGGCGACGCTCTCGCTCGACCACCGCGTGATCGACGGGGCGATGGCGGCGGAGTACCTGTCGACCCTCAAGAAGCTGATCGAGTCGCCGGCGGCGCTGATGGTCTAGTCGCTCTGAGTCGCGACGACGCGAGCCTCGATCGGTGTTCCCCAGCGAGTCGGCAAAGCAGTCAGCGGGCGCCTGTCGCAAAAGCGACAGCCAAGTTGCGAGGATACCCCTTGGATTTGGTGGCTGTCTCGATATGTTGACGTACGACGTGACCGGTTCGTCCCTCTCTCGATTCACTTGGGAGTACCTCATGGCCTCTTGCTCGAACGCCTCGCGGCTCGTGGTACTTTGTGGCTTGCTTCTGCCGGCAACCGCCGCATGGTCCGATGTCTACCCGCTACCGCTCTCGTGCGGTCCGATCACGCTCGAGCAGACGGCGTGGGAGGGATCGGTCGGTGCTCAGTTCGGACTCGGATGCATGGTCGCATTTCCCTCGGCGGCCCCAACCGGCGGGCTGAAGGTCGCTCGTGGATTCGACGCTCCCGAGACGGGGCTGGCGATCGCTTGTGTGCACGCCCCGATCTACGTGAATTCAGCTCCGTGGCCCGTGACCGCCTCGATCTGGCTCGGTCATCCGACCGACCCGCCAGAGTCGCTCGCCCTCGTCAGCTCGATCACGCTTGAGGCGCCGGTCGTCGAGCTGCAAGAGCCCCTGACGCTTTCGTTTGACTTCGGTGGCGAGGGTGTGCCTCCTCTCGCCGCCGGACAGGCCTTCTTCGTCGAGCTGTCGGTCGCATCGAGGGATCCCGAGGCTCGGGGCGACGGCGGGAGCATCTACTTCGGTTGCCGAAGCGCCGCGCAGACCGCCCCGACCTATGCGGTCGCGCCGGAGTGCGGGTTCGAAAGTTGGTTCGCCTTAGCCAATCCGACATCGAGCGCGCTCATTCGTGTCGAAGGTTCGGAGCCAACGAGTTCCTGTCTGGCCGACCTCAATGACGACGGCGTGGTCGACGCGACGGACTTGGCTCTGCTGCTCGGTGCTTGGGGCCGGTCGGGATCGTCCGACCTCAATGCGGACAACATCGTGAACGCTGCGGATCTCGCCGTTCTCCTAGGAGCGTGGGGGAGTTGCGGCTGAACCGGGAAGCGTTCACGCTCCCCAAAGAGAGAGCAGGATCGACAGATCCTCCGCGTCCACCAGGCCGCTGCCATTCATGTCCGCTTCGTGGGAGGTCGAACCCCAGGCGCCGAGCAGGATGGCCAGGTCGGACGGTCCGATCTCGGCATCGCAATCGAGGTCGCCATAGAAGCCGCCGTTGCCGATGTCGCAGAGAGCGGTATCGCCCTCCGGTGCGTCCGCGCTCTCGAACAGGAAGCCGGGGTCCTCGGCGCCGATTTGCTGGACGCACACGAATTGATGAAGCCCGGTCGCGATCGTCGCGACGCGCACTCGTGCGGGATTTGTCGGATCCTGCTCGGCGTTGAGTCCGAGGCAAGGAAAGGCATTCAGAATCTGAATGATGTCCGCCTGGCTCGTGCCCGACGCGAAGGTCATCATCTGGCCGCATGAGGACGTCGAGACGATGAAGGTCACCTCGCCGTTGCCGGCGTTCTCAAACGCCGCCCCGGTCGAGAGCCACAACTCCGCTGGACTCGGGCAGGCGAGGCCCGGAGCGTCATCGGGACGGTCATCGCCGCCCAAGACCGCATCGGTGGACGCGGCGAGACTGAGGATCGCGAGGGCGTGTGGTGGTCGCATGGGGCGGGCTCCGATGCTCAGGGGCGGACCGTACCGAGTCAAGCGAACTCGCGGCGCAGGCCGTTGTGCGGCGTCCGGTCGCATCTGGTTCACCGGTGGCGGACGTCGGCCGAATGCCTCACCATGTATGAGAATTGGGCGGCCTCCCGCGGATCAGCACCGCCCCGCGCCGCTTCGCCCGCCGAGCGGTAGGCTTCAAGAATGAGCAAGCTTCGCGTCCATGGGTTCGGCGTCTCCCTCGATGGCTACGGCGCAGGGCCGATGCAGAGCCTCGACAACCTCATGGGAGTCGGCGGCATGGCCCTCCACGAATGGGCGTTTCCGACCCGCACGATCCGGCGCATGTTCTTTGAGATGGGTCTCGGAGGCGACCCGGACGGCGGAACCACCGGCATCGACGACGCCTTTCTGGTTCGCGGGTTCGACGGGATCGGGGCATGGATCATGGGGCGCAACATGTTCGGTCCCCCGCGCGGTCCATGGCCCAACGTCCCGCCTGACCAGGCGTGGAAGGGCTGCTGGGGACCCAATCCGCCCTTTCACACTTCGGTCTACGTCCTCACCCATCACCGCCGCGAGCCGCTGCCGATGGAGGGAGGGACGACCTTCCACTTCGTGACCGGAGGCATTCGCGAGGCATACGACCTCGCAATGGAGGCTGCCGGCGGCAAGGACGTGCGGCTGGGGGGTGGGGTCAACGCGATTCGGCAGTACCTCGCGGCCCGCCTCGTCGACGAGATGCATATGGCGATTGGACCCTCGCTCTTGGGAACGGGCGAGCATCTCCTCGGCGGTCTCGACCTGCCGACGCTCGGCTATGAGGTCGCCGAGCATGTGCCCTCACCGTCGGCCACCCATGTCGTCCTGCGACGCCGGGATTGACCGGACGCAAGCCCGAGTTCGAACTGCCAAGATTTTTCTCGGTTTCCTCTTGTTCCCGCTTGCTGTACTACTACACTAGTACACCATGACGCCCCCCGGCATGCCTTCCGGATCGCCAACGGGTTCCCCTTTGGGATTCGTCCTCAATGCCGAGAGCCCGGTCCCGATCTTCCGGCAGATCGTGGATGGGCTTCGGGCATCGATCGCCCGCGGCTCGGTGGCCACGGGCCAGCTCCTGCCCAGTGTCCGCACGCTGGCCGAGGAACTCGGCGTCAATCCCAACACGGTCCAGAAGGCCTTCAGCGAGCTCGAGCGCGAAGGGCTCGTGGCCAGCGAAAGGGGGCGGGGAATGGTGGTGCTCGGTGGCATGCGACAGTCGGCCAAGGCAGCCGGCGAGGACGCGGTACTGAACCGATTGGCCGATGCGGTGCGGCACGCCCGCGCCGTCGGCCTGAGTGACGAGCGATTCGAGACCCTTCTGCGGAAGGCGAAGAAGCTGGCAGGCGATTCCGCCGGCGGAAAGGATGCCCGCGATGGCGAGTGAAACGACAAGCGGAGCGGCACCCGCATCTGCATCTGGCCCCGCATCCGACCCCGCATCCAACTTGGGCGTCGCCTGCTCCGGACTGCGGATGCGCTATGGCAAGACCCATGCTCTCGACTGCCTCGACCTGACCATCGAGCCGGGCGTCGCGATGGGACTCGTTGGCCGCAACGGCGCCGGCAAGAGCACTCTCTTTCGGGTCATCCTCGGGATGGAGCTGCCCGACGCCGGCAGCGTTCGTCGGATTCCGAACCAGATCGACGATTCTGCGTTCCTCGCCCGCACCGGCTTCGTTCCTGACCAGCTCTCGGTCTACGACTGGATGACGGTCGGCAGCGCGATCGAGTACGTCGGCAAGCTCCAGCCTCGCTTCGACCGCACCTGGTCGGACTCGCTGGTCGCCGACCTCGGCCTTGACCGCTCGAAGAAGGTGACAGCGCTCTCCCGCGGCATGCAGGCACGACTGGCGTTCGTCCTCGGGCTCTCGCACCGTCCGGAACTCCTCCTCCTGGACGAGCCTTTACTCGGGGTCGACGCGGTCTCGCACGACGCGATCCTCGCCATCCTCGCCCGCATGCGCAGCGAGCTCGGTTCGGCGATGCTCATCGCGAGCCACTCGCTCGGGGACCTTGCTCGGCTCACCGATCGGATCGCGTTCATCGAAGGCGGTCGGGTGGTCGAGGAGTGTGCGACCGACGACCTCGTCGCCCACACCAAGCGGCTCATTGTGCGCCCCGAACCTGCGAGCTTCGCCTTGCCCCCGGAGACCATCCACGTCACCAAGGGCGACGGAGCTCTCATCGTCACCGTCCGTCACTTCACCCGCGACCTTCTCGAGCGCCTGCGGGCTGGCGTCCCGAACGGCTCGATTGACGTGATCGACCTGACCATCGCCGAGGCCTGTACCGATCGCATGCGGGCGATGGAGGTGCGCGGATGAGCGCGATGCTTCAACTCGTCACCAAGGACCTCCGTCTCGCGACGGATGCGATCCGTCCACTTCTGGTCGTCATCGGCGGGCTCCTTCTAGGGGTAGCGGCGCTCAGCCTAGTTCCGGCCGCGACTCGCCCTTGGGGCGGCGGCGACATCGATCTCGCCTTTACGGTGCGAACTGTCGGTCTCCTTCTGCTGGGCTTCGGGGCGATCTTCGGGGCGTGGACGACCGCCGTCATCCTGCTCGGGGATCGGCGCCATCGGGCCGGCGCTCTCTCTGCGACGATTCCGCTGGGCGCAGGAAAGCGCTGGCTGTCGCGCGTGGTCGCGTTCCTCGCCTGCTATGCCATCGTGATCGGCGGCAGTTCCGCGGTGCAGGAATCGCAGCCGCTGGTCGCCCTTGGATTCGGAACGCTCAGTTGGCTTTTCGGGACGGGCATGGCCCTCGTTTGGATGCCGGCGTTCGGACAGGGGAGAGCAACTCGCGTCGGTGGGGTCGTCGTTCTCTCGACCGTGTCCGTGGCCATCCTGCTGGTGGCGGACGTCGCCGCAGCCGTTCTAGGTTTCGAGTGGATTGTCGCGCCGCTGCGTGCGAAGGGTGAGCAGTTCATCCTTCCCTCCGAACTCGTCTGGAAACGCGAGTCGGTCGTCTTCGGTGCGGTACTCACTGCGGCCCTTGCCACATCCCTCACCTTGATGGGACTTCGCATGCTGGCCGGGCGACGGCTGAATCGTGTCGGTAACGCCTTGAAGGCG
>JAEUIU010000031.1 GCA_016795065.1 Phycisphaerae bacterium | reverse complement strand
CCAGGACGCGAGACGCATGAGATCGGCGACGCCGTACGCAGCCACTTCATCACCACCTTCGCGCACCTGTCTCGCCCATTCCTCGCCGCCGCGGTATTCGGGCGCCGCCATGCTCAGACGGGTCGCATGCGACCAGACCGCGCCGTGAATCGCGCGGGCACGGCGGCCATACGGGGCGAGGTTCTGCGCGAGCAGGGCAAAGTTGCCCGGATCGGGTTCGACCGCGATGAGTTCGGCTCGTGGAAAGCGACTGAGGAAATAGGCCGATGCGTAGCCGACGTTCGCGCCGCAGTCGAGGATGAACGAGACGTTTGACTCGGGCACGCAAGCGTACTCAAGTCCCAAGAAGACCTGACGGAACACGCTCAGGTCGCTCGTTCCACGCCGAAACGCAAGGGGATACTCGGCGTGGGGAGTCCGGAGCTGGGCGCCGCGAACGATCGACGACCAATTGCGAACGCCGAAGGTGGCCGCGGTGCGTGCGTGGGATGAGATGCGGCGAAGCAGCATGGCTTGTCACGGCGGGCCTCGTCACGCAGCGATCTTGCGACCGATCGTGATCGTGTCGTAGGCGCACTCGACGGGCAGACCAATGCGACCGAGAAGTTGGTAGGCGAGACGCAGCTTGCGAGGCTGGTACTCGGCGGATCGGCCGGGTACGTGGCGGCGATACTGGCGATCCTCTAGCGATTCCCACCTGGACAGGATCACATCAAGCGATGCATCCTCGTAGATCGCCTGCATGCCGTCCGGGAAGATCCGCCAGCAGTCCAGCGGCGCCTCGTGATAGGGCCAGCTCACCGGGTTGACCGTGATGACGACGCCGCCCACCTTGCAGACCCGCGAGAGTTCCTTCATCCAGACCCACGGTCGACGCACATGTTCGATGACCTGTCCGGAGAGGACGACGTCGTAGGTGTTGTCGGGGATGGGGAACTGATTCTCTGACTTCGCGGTGAAGGTCAGTTGGGGATGTTCATACAGGTCGAGCGTATGCCAAGTGAGCGACGGAGTCGCGTAGGCAGCCTGATACGTCGATGGGAAGCCGTTGGGGCCAATCTCAAGGAGCATGCCCTGCTTGGGCAGGTACTCTGCCCCGTACTCTCGAAGAAGTAGCTCGCTGTTCTCGTGCATCGACGCCTCGTTGAGCAGTCCGCAGCCCCTTGTGACGCGACAAGCGCCTGGGAAGGCCCAAGGCGAGCGGACTTCTTCGGATCGGTATCAGTGGAAGTCCTATCGGGGAAAACGAGAGGCCGCTGAACAGAGGCCTGGCTGGAATGCCCCAAATAACCACTCCAAGGTTGGGGAGGTGCCTACTCGGGGGTGGATGGAGGGCGGGCCCGCGGGATCGCGCTCCCGTCAGCCTCGCTCGATCTCAGCCCGCTTCTTCGCCGGCAGGCACGCCAGCACCAGCCCGTGGGCCTTCGCGATCAGTTTTCTCGCTTCCGCTGCCTTGAGGGCGCCTGGCTTCGCCACCTTCACCCAGCCAAAACGCGCTGCATACGGGGCGGGGATGATGCCGGGACGCTCGCAAAGACGTTCGAAGTCCTCGGGGTCGCACTTGAAGGCGTAGAGCGACGGGGCGTCGCACTCGAAGATGGCGAACATCTTCCCGCCGACCATGATGACGTAGTTGTCCTGCCACTTGACGTCATCGCTTGTGCCCGGCAGGCCCAAGGCGAAGTCGATGAGCGCGGAACTGGGGGCGAGCAGCGGGCGAGGGCGCTTCGGGATGGCCTTTGGACGGGGCTTTGCCATGAGGCGGATCGTACGGCCTGCGTTCGGTGTGGCGAGAATTTCCAGAGACCTCGGAGCCGCGGATGGCATCTTGCGCCTTGCCATGGCAACCCCGTGGGGCAGCATCCTTGGGCACCCTCGTCGGCCTCGCGCCGGAGACCCGTCGGGCATTCATCAGAGCAGGACCACCTTTATGCAACGCATCTCTCGCACGTTCGGCATCAGCATCGCCGCCATGCTCAGCACCCTGGCCTCGGCGGACACCACCACACTTGAAACGACAAACCCCGTTGGTGGCGGCGAATACGGCGACTCGGTCGCCCTCGTCGGCGACCTCAACGGTGACGGCTATCCCGACCTGCTGGTCGGGGCGCCGGATGAGGATTCCCTCAGTGTCGACGAGTGCGGGCGGGTCTACGTCTACAGCGGTCGCAACGGGAGCCTCATTCGAATGCATGTGTCGCCGACGCCTGAAGTCGTCGGCTGGTATGGCGAAGTCGTCCTTGGCTTCCCCGATATCAATGGTGATGGCCGGGCCGATTATGCGATTGCCGCACCGAACCAAGGCACGGCTGTGGAGGGCGATCTCTACGTCTACTCCGGCAGCAATGGCACCCTCATCTATCACTTGGACGGCTGGTACTACCGCACCTTCGGCAAGCTCTCGCTGGTGCCGGACTGCACCGGTGATGGGCAGCCCGAACTCGCCATCGGCTACTCGGGCGTCGGCAACTACTCCTCCGCGCGGGTCCATCAGGCGAAGAATGGGCTGCTCTGGAAGACCCTGACGAGCCCGATCCCGATGGGTGACCCGAGTTCGTTCGGCACCGCCGTCGCGGGCATCCCCGATGTCACCGGCGATGGCAAGGGCGACATCGCGGTCGGCTCACCAGATGCTGCTCCAAGCGGACCGGCCGGCGCGGGACGCGTCTACGTCTACAACGGCGCGACCGGTGCCCTGTACGACACGATCAGCTCGACCGACGCCCAGGACTCGGGTCGATTCGGCAGCAGCGTGGCGGGGATCGCAGACATCAGCGGCGACGGTCGCGGCGACATCATCATCGGCGCCGACAACGAGGCCGTGAACGGCGCCGGCGTGACCTGCGGACAGGTGCACATCCACTCCGGCAACACCGGCAACTGGATCCGCACCTTGGCGAGCTCCGATCCCGAGAGTGGTGGCGACTTCGGATACGCCGTGGCCTCGTGCGGGGATATCGACGGCGATGGCGAGCCGGACATCGTTGTCGGTGCACCGCAAGAGGATGTCTCCGCAACCGAGCGCGGACGTTGCTACCAGTTCTCGGGGGCCGACGGAACGCTCATCGATGAGTTCAGCGCTCCTGGGACGACCGCGGAACGGTTCGGCGACTCACTCGACGCGAGTCAGGACATCAACCAGGACGGAAAGCCGGACCTGATCGTTGGCGCCCCATCGACCGACTCCGGCAGGTTTGCCGCGGCCGGGGCTGCCTTCCTCTATCGCCCCATCGACAACGATGCATGCACCCTTCTGCTCGGCGGCGGTCCCATCACCGTGACCGCGGGAACGCATTCCTTCACCACGGTTGGCGCCGGCACCACCGGGGAAGGGGAGCCGGAGTGCCTGGCGTTCGGCTCGAACCAGGTCTTCGACGACGTCTTCTTCAACTACACCGCGACCTGTGATGGCACCTTCACCGTCTCGACCTGCAACACAGCCGACTTCGACACCCGGATCGCGGTCTACCTCGGATGCGGCTTCACCGGCTTCCCCATCGCCGTCTGCAATCTGAGCGACATTGTCGGATGCAACGACGACGCGTCGGGTTGTGCGTCCAACTCGTCGAAGCTGACCGTACCTGCCATCGCGGGCCAGTGTTACCGCATTCGGATCGGAGGGTATACCGAGAATTCCGAAGGCAGCGGCACCTTCTCGGTGACCTGCACGGCAACCTGCCCGGGTGACCTCAATGACAGTGGCACGGTCGACGCCGCCGATCTTGCCATCCTGCTCGGCCAGTGGGGCTCTAGCGGAAGTGCCGACCTCAACGGCAACGGCGTCATTGAGGGTGGCGACCTGGCCATCCTCCTCGGCGCTTGGGGCAACTGCTAAGCCACGCAGCATCTGTCACCTCAACAAACGACCCGAGCCCGTGAAGAGCGGGCTCGGGTCGTTTGGCGACCTGAATCAGCGCGGATCCCAGTCGCCCAGCACGACGGCGATGTCGCGGGCGTCGACGACGCCGTCGTTGGTCGCGTCCCCGGGGCCGTGGTCGTAGTCGTAGGCGCTTCCCCAGGTGCGCAGGACAAGCTGAAGGTCATGCAGGTTCACGGCGCAGTCGAGATCGACGTCGCCGTCGCGCTCGCGGATGGGCGTCAGGACGATTGGCCTCGAGACGCTCTGGTACCACACCGTCGCCGTCATCTCGCCGCGGTCGTTGAGGGTCTTGATGCTGGGGATCTGGAAGACGTTGGGGTCGGTCACGAGGTCGATGACCTTGTGCATCTTCCCGTGCTGCCAGAGCACCGCGTGAAACAACGGGTTCGACCACAGGTGCTCGCCCGAGGCCCCCGCGCCCTGGCCAAGGTCGTTGATGCAGTCGACGTGGCTCACGGTCATCCCCGGCAGGAACCCGGCGTCCTGCATGACGCCGTCGACGTAGAGGAAGCCCTTGACGGGATCCCCGCGCGGCCAGTCGGGGAGGTCGTACAGCCCCCTTCCGCTGACATCGCCCCAGCGGTTGACGTCCGACGCCGACGAGGTGTATCCGCCTGGCACGGCGGGCAGGAGAAGGGCGCGGCCGCCCTGCCAGCGAAAGCCGCGGGAATCGACGCCGGCGAAGCCCAGGAGCGCCTGGCCGACGACGAAGCCGGTCGGGCTGGCGTTGGCGACCTTGGTGGAGTCGTTGGGGGCGATGTCCAGCCCGATGTTGATCCACTCGCCCTCGGCGGTCTGCACGAACCCGTGCACGAAGCTGGGGTCCGCGCAGTAGACGGTGCCGGCCGAGACACCGTCGGCGATGTAGGCGACGCCCTTGGCGTAGTAGAGCTGCTCGCAGGGGAAGGGGGTGATGATGGTCTGGCCGTCCTGGATGCGGAACCACCGCTCGGTACCGCCGATCACGGCGGTGCCGATGATGGTGCCGTCGTCGCCGATGGACTTGGCCGACCCCTCGGACATGCCGGGGATGACGATCGGATACCAGTTGCCGTTGGCGTCCCAGCGGCAGGGCTTGAGTGAACCGGCGCAAATCAGGTACTCGCCGACGCACTCGCCATGGTTGTTGATGCCCTTGACGCCCTCGGCCGGCGGTGAGGCCGGGCACTGTGGATGCAGCGGCTCCTGGAGGAGTCGCACGGAGTAGCTGCACTGGGCGCCCGCGGTGCCGGTGACCACGGCCGCGACGGAGAGGGCGAGCCAACGGGACAGGCGGGAGGCGGTCGGGGTCATGGCGGTCATGAGTCCGACCCTCCGCTGCTGAAGGAGAAGAGTACGGCGCCAGCGGTCTCGGGCCCGAACGCACCAAGCCACTCGCCAAACGCGACGACATCGGTGAATCCAAAGGCGGCGGCCGCTGCGACGACGTCCAGCGTGGTGCCCGAAGTGCTCATCGACTGTACGGGAATCTCGCAGGCGTAGGAGCAGCCCCAGTCGCCGAGCATGACCGCCAAGTCGGCCGAGCCGACAACGGAGTCGCCAGTGAGATCCGTGCGCTTGTTCTTCCAGACGGGCCCCCAGTCCCCGAGCAGCGAAGCGAGATCGGCCGCACCGACGGCACCGTCCTGGTTTGCGTCGGCGATGCATGGGGACCGCTCATGCGCGCCGATGTCCATGGCACATCCCGACACGCGAAACGTCCGATCGAAGGCCGGAAGAAGCTCGTCGAAGTCAAGGTCCTCGTCGACATCCCAGAGATCGGGCGGCATCTTCACGAGAAACTCCCAAGGTTCGTCCGCCACCCCGACGCTGCCCGCATCGATGCAGGGCGATCGATCGGTCAGGTGGTAGTTGCCCGCGCTGCCGTTCGCAAATAGCGGGTCTTCGTTCATGATGTTCTGGCCCACGACGGGATTGGGGACGGGGAACGTCTCGACGCAGGAATCGAAAATGTGGATGCCAGAGGTTCCGGACGGATTGCCCGCGACACCGCTCCCGGCGATCTCGCTCAGGACTCCCCCCTCGGGCGCGTCGTTGAAGTAGAAGATCGAATTCCAGATCTGGGCCCGTGAGCCCTCGGCATTTCCGCCGACCCGTATTCCGCCTCCACGCTGGTCGGTCGTCGTCCCGAGCGTCACCTCGTTGAACGCGACGGTACATCCGCGGACGATTCCGTCGCCGACGCCCAGGATCGCGATCCCGCCGCCGGTCTCGACCGCAATGTTGTCGTGAAGGACCGAGTTCGAGACATCGGCCGTACTCGAGACGCATCCGATGCCGCCACCGTCGAATGCCTGGTTGTCGTGGATCCGACAGAGCTGAACGGTCATGGTGACCAACCGCCGCGATTCCTGGCCGCCTCCGCCCTGGAACCCGCGGGCTCCAATCCCTCCACCAAGCACCGTCTCGTTGTCGTGAATGTCGCAGTTGGCGATGAGCGGTCGCCAGATGATGGTCCCTTCGATCTCGTCGATGGGCGGTGACTCGCAGAAGATGCCGCCGCCGATGCCGTTGGCGTCCGGGATGTAGGGGGGAAATGCGCCCTCTCCCCCAAACCCGAGGGCGATGTCAAAGCCGTCGACGCGGGTGCGTTCGTCAGCGAGCCCCGTGGTGACGACGTGATAGCTGTAGAGCCCCGATCCCAGATCCCCGCGAAGCCGAGTCGGGTACTGGGGCGCGTTTCGGTCGTCGGCGTCCGGTGACGCGACCGAGGCGGGATAGCCGCCTCGGATGTCCATGAAGTTGTCTGGATCCTCTTGCGCCTCGACGAAAAACGACTTGAGCCGGTCATCCGAACTCGACGGGTTGAGCCTGACGGACGGCACGTACACCCCCCCGGAAGTGCCGTGCTCCTTGACGAGGATGGCCGAGGATCCCCCGGCTGCCTCTGCAGCGGCGATTGCCGCATCGATGGAAGGCATGGCGTTCGCCCAGGTGTCGCCTAATTGGTTGCCGGCGCCATTGGGGCCTGCGACAAAGAACAAATGGTCGGCTCCCGAAGCGACTCGGGCCGCGGACAGCAACAGGGTCGAGACGGTCATGACGGCCGCGGCATACGTGGCCCCGCGGGCACCTTGCACGTAAGTCGTTGTGTATGTGTGTGTGTTATGGCTGCCTCTGGCATTGCTTGCTCCTTGGATTGGGCTGACTCATGAGTCAGGCAAGAGGAATGACCGGTGGCCGACGACACGTGAGGATGCTGGGACGAGCGCTTCAGCAGCGATTCGTGCCCGAGTGCATCATCGGCCAAAAGCAGGATACGGACGATAATGGGACGAACAGAAACGAATAGTCGAATCAAGTAGAAATAATGAAACCGAGGAGCTCGGTGATGAGAGCGATATTGCGCGCAATCCGATGGTCCTCAATGGAGCCAATGCAGACGGCTCCGCTGATCTGTATCCATGGAACAGGGGAAATGACTCCTGTCTTCGAAAGGGCCACCTGTTGCGGGCTCGGGTCGTTTGGAATTCGTTGCGGGTTGTTCTCAGTCGCTGATCCCATACACCCGCGTCTTCGCTCCCGCGCCGACCCAGCCGTCGCCGAGGGTGCGGTCGATGCCGGGGCTGGCGTCGGAGGGATCCCAGTAGTGGAACTTCGACCAGGTGCTTCCGTTGCCGGTGTAGTGGCGGATGACGACCCAGTGGGAGGTCGTGTCGTAACGGTCGGAGCGGGCGAGGACGATGCGGCCTTGGTCCAGCGCCTGACGCAGCTTGGCCATGGTCGTGATCGAGCCCGGGCCGATGTAGTCGAGCCCCTGCGGGCCGTCGTACTGGGCGGCGGTGAGCCACTTGACGGTCGAGCTTCCCTTGTAGCCGTTGTGGCTCTTGAGCCACTGGTTCAGCGTGCTGGGATCGACGTCGGCGCCGGCGTAGGCCAAGGCCATCGAGAGCGACGCTAGGATCGACCCGTCCTTCTTGATCTTCGTCGTCGAGGTTCCGATCTTCTCGTTCTTCCACGGTCCGTGGATGTGCGAGAAGTGCGTCCACGCGGTGTAGGTCACCTTCAGCTTCACGCCGCCGTAGTCGTCGTAACCGTGAACGAGCAGGTAGATCGTGCCCGCGTCGGGGTAGCCGATGGTCAGCGATTCGTTGTTGCCATTGGCGTAGGGGCTCTCGTCCCATTCGCTCAGAGTCGGCGGTTCGTACCAACGCAGATACAGGTCCGCGTCGCCCCAACCGCCGTACATCGAGAAGGTGATGCTCGTCGCGTCGGCCGGCACATCGATCGCGAAGAGCCGCAGACTGTCCTGGCCCCCGCCGAAACTCCCGGTCGCGACGCCGTTGTCCAGTTCGTACGCCGCCTCGCCGCCGCTCGGGCCGTCCCAATCGACGGAGAGCGTCGCGTTGAAGTAACCGTTGTAGGCGTACACCAGAATGTAGAGATCACCGCTCGGCGGGTACTCGATGATGATTGTTTCGTTGCTGCTCGAACCCGTCGACTTCGCGTGATAGTCCTCGGTCGACGGCAGGTCGCCCCAACGCACGTAGAGATCCGCGTCGGGGTCGCTGCCGGTCAGCTTCACGCGAGCGTAGTCCTGGTTGAAGGGGATCGACACCTTGAAGAAGCGGGCGTCGCCGGTATAGCCGTAGAGCCCACCGATCGAATCCTCGTTCTCCAACTCGATCACATCGACATCGTCGCTTCCGAAGTACTCGCCGACGATGCCCACGCCGGCGTACGAACTGTGGGCTCGCACCATCACGTACAAATTGCCGCCGGGCGGGTCGAAGATCGTGATCGATTCGTTGCTGCTCGGCCCGTCCGACTTGTAGGTGAAGGAGTTGATCGTCGGCGGCGCGCCCCATCGCAGGTAGATGTCCGCGTCGGGGTCACCGCCCGCAGTCTCCACCACGAGTTCGCTCGTTCCGAAGGGCACCGAGAGCATGAAGAGCTTCTCGTTCCCCGTCGACCCGCCGAGACCTCCCAGCGGCACGCCGTTGGTGAGTTGGATCTGCGCGGACGCGGTGCGGGACAACAAGGTCACGAGGAGAACAAGAAGCAGCGTGATCGTTCGCATGGCGATTCTCTTGACGACTGCGTTGCGGCCGCAGGGCAGACGCGGACTGCGCTGTCGCCCTTCCGACACCGCGGAGGCTACGCCTACTCCGTTCCCAAGCGAAAGCAGTTCCGCCGTCCTGCCAGCATTCGCGCGGGAACACAGGAGAACTGGGGATTCTGGAAGCAGCCGGAGGGCATCGAGACCGCGATCGGGTCAATCTGACGCCGTTATGCAGGTGCAGCCAAGGAGTTGGCGAGTCGGAGGGCACTCGTCGCATCCTTCGCGAAACCGTCGGCACCGACGACCTTCCAGAGATCCTCGACCGCCCGAAACGCCCCGCCACCGACCAAGATCGGAGTACCGCGAGCCACCGGATGCTGTCGCACCGCCTCGATGAAGCTCGCCACGGCCCGCACGCTCAGGGTGGTGTTGGCGCTCACCGCAATCAGGTCGAAGGCCGGTGCACCCTTCGGATCCGTCAAGGCCAGCAGCACTTCGCTGGTTGGCATGTTGGCCCCGAGGTACTCGGTGCTCCAACCTTCCATCTCGAAGATGTCCGCGACCATGCGAATGCCCAGATCGTGCAGGTCGCCTCCGACCGCCATCGCCAGCAATCGCTTTCCGTTCGTCGGCTTGCGCGTCATGCGGGCCCGTAGCTGAGCCATGATCATCTGCGTCGCTGCGGTGCAGTAGTGCTCGTCGGCGACAGTCGCTTCCTGGAGGTGCCACATCCGGCCGATCTCGATCAGGGCCGGCGTGAGAATGGTCTCGTAGATCTCAGGGATGCCCTTCCCCTCGCGGGCAGCCTCGAAGACGAGATTTGCGGCAGCCGTCTGGTTGCGCTGAAGGAGATGCAGGAGGTAGAGCCTAGCGAGCTTCGCCGAGCCGGTGTCGGCCTCGCTTGGCTGATTCCCCGGTCGGAGCGGGTCACACGGGCCCTTCTCCAAGGCGACGATCGCCTCGGCGATGAACTTCGAGGCGGTCGGAGCGACGTCGACGGGCAGCTCTTGTTCGCAGACTTCCTTCGTGCACTCGAGGTTGCGGCGGAGGTCGTGATCGTCGACCTCACGAGCGAGAAACGCCGCACGCGACCAAAGGGCGTTCTGGACGAAGAGTTCCCCGCGGTCGGCGGCGACGGCCTCGGCCAGGTGCATCAGGCGAATCCGGATCTCGTGGCGCCAGAGCTCACACCCCTCGTCGCCATAACGCGACTCCAGCGACGGATCGCGTTCGCTGTGGAGGTTCGCGATCCACTCGGTGAGCGGCTTGGTGACCGCGTCAATCTGGTGGGCGCGTTGGCGGTTCTCGGCTTTCATCGGGAAAGGGGTTCGACTGGTCGCGCCAGTCGGATGCACGACCGGTGGGTCCAGAATACACCCTCCCGCCATCGGCCGTCAGGCGACCGCCGCGAGGCTCAGTTCTGCCAAGCAGCCCGATGGCCTCCCTGTCAGTCGGGCGTGACGAAGCAAGTACTTCATCACCACGATCATGACGGTGGCGTGCGACCAGGTCAGGGGACTGACCGAGATCGCCTGGCCGTTGTAGGGATCGAACTGCTCGGCGAGCACTCCAGATGCGAAGGCTCGGTTGACCGTCCACTCAAGGTAGGGAAGAGCTTCACGAAGTTCGTCTTCAGTGGTGGCCTTCTCGATGAGCCATTGGGCATACCACAGGGTGCAGATCGCCCAGGGGTTACCGGGCACGTCGTTGGTGTTCTGTCGCTCGACCTGGTGGTAGTAGTCCTGCTCGTAGCGGGCCATCCCGCCGATTTCGGTTTTCACCCACAGGCGATCCCGCAACTGTTGCATGTGTCCGACCACCTTGGGATCGGCGGCAGCCAGCGCACCGAAGGCGAAGAGGGCAAACCCTGACGCATCGAGCGTCATGTCCAGCTTGTAGGTGCCGTCGGTCTGGGGGGTCGCCATGCGGGCGAAGCGCTTTCGGTCGGGGTCCCACATGTGGCGGACCATCGCCCCGCGCATCCGTTCCGCCCCTTCGTTGAACTCGGCGGCTCGGTCGAAAGCGCCCATGTCGTGGCAGAAGGCGGCGGCGCTCTTGAGGGCGCCGATCGTGGAGGCCACCGTGAAGAGGTGCACTCCGCGGCGTTCCTCCCAGAGGTCCCAGGAGGGAAGCGGAAGGCCATGATGATCGCGGTAGCGGAGCATCCACTGCGCCGGCTCGACGATCAGCGTGGTGTAGAGACTCTTGATGAACTCGACGTCGCGGAAGACCTGGAAGTGCTTCCGCAGCGCCCAGACCACGAGGGCCGTTTCGTCCTGCTGGATCGGAAGCACCTTCTGGCCGTCAAGCATCCAGGGATGCCAGCTTGAAGCGAGGGTGCCCGTCGGGTTGTACTTGTGGAGGAAGTAGCCTTCCTTGCTTCGGACCTTCGCGCAGAACTTGAAGAAGTTCCGCGAGAGTTCGCTGTGCCCCGCGAGAACAAGGGCATAGGCGACGAGGGCGCCGTCGCGCGGCCACATGTAGGAGTACGTGTCGCCGGCGAAGTGGGTGATGTCGTGATCGTTGGCGGCGATGATCGCTCCGCCGTTGTCGATCTGGGTTCGCAGGATGAGCTGGCTGCGGAGGTAGAGATCGCGAATGCGCTCGGGCAGCGGCGAAAAGTCGACCGGCTCCTTGCACGCCCAGAGTCGCCAGTAGGCCTCGCTTCGATCGATCATCCGTTGCGGCGTCTTCTCGCGGACCTTCTCGTTGAGGTCGCGGACGCTCGTGTAGTCGTGACCGGCGGCGATCCAGTACCAGCAGGTCGAGCTGCCCCATGGGGCGACGGCGACGTTGAGGCCGACGGTCGAGTCGACCGATCCCTGAGCGATCGCGTGGCGCGAGAGAAGCCCGTCTTCGGCGTCCTTCCAAGTGCCTAGGGCGTCGCCGATGCGCTTCGCGCCGGTCGCCCAATGCTCGATGCCGAAGCGGCGCGTGTCGCAGCCGTTGATCAGGAAGTAAGTCTGGTCCTTGTAGTGGATCAGGCCGCCCGTGCCGGGGTCGTAGTTGACCGTGTCGCCGACGGGCGACTCCTGCACGGAGATGTCGTGGTGGAAGAAGAGCCGCACGTCCCGCGGGCGACCGAGGAGGTCGGTGACGGTGACCTTGCGGAAGTAGACGGGGCTCCAATAGTCGACGACGTCGTTACAGAGGAGTTCGATGCCCAACGTCTCGTGGCGAAGCCGGACCTCGGTGACGAGCGTGTCCGACTTGTAGCGCATCTCACGGGTCCACTCGCGGTCGTCCACCCACGCGAACTGACCGTCGACCCAGCAACCGAAGCGCTGGGGATGGCCGCAGGTGTGATTCGGCATGCCGACGCGAGGCCAGTAGATGTCGCGCATCCGGTAGGAGTCATCGAAGGCGACGAGCATCTCACCGTTGCCGACAGGCAGATTGCGGGGCATAAGGGGGTTCCGGGCCGAAGGGACGACCGCTGCCACAGGGCAAGGCAGTCAGAGGGCGGTTGGGACCAGCGGGGTGCGGGAGCGATGTGCCCGTCAGGCACCGCTGCCAGAATCGGCACTGCCGCCCAACGCGCTCACCCGCTCAGAAAGGCCGCCCATCGACTTCACGCGAATGCCGAAGTGCTCGCCTACCTTCACGGCCACGCCGGTCCCGATCACCTTGTTGTTCACAAGGATCTCCAGCTCCTCATCGACCATTTTGGGGAGCTCGATGATCGCTCCGTAGTTGAGGGCGACCACCTCGGAGACGGGCATCGATCGCTCCGCAATCTGAACAATGACCGGCACTTCCAGTCGGAGGATCGAGGACAGTTCAGCGGGCATCGGATGGGGATATCGGCACGACGGGCGGGGGAGGTACAGGGCGAGGGGTGGCCAGGGCCCAAAGAACGACGAAACCTCCCCGAGAGCCCAGCCGGTCGGGCCTGTTCTGGCGGCGCCGGGAAGCCGCCCGCTCTCGACAAGGCAAATCCCGCAGGGGTCATTCGGGCCGGGTGGCCTCTTGGCAAGGCCAGGACCTTCGACCTTTGCACCCGCGATACGTCCGGGGCGGCGCAAGGCACAGGACCGCCGCCGGCAAGGGGATCGACTGAGGGTGCCTTCGGCTCAGAACTTCTTGAACACCAGGCTGACGTTGTGACCGCCGAAGCCGAAGGTGTTGTTGATCGCGTACTGGATCTTCTTTTCCTTCGCGACGTGTGGCACGAAGTCGAGGTCGAAGCCGTCGTCGGGGTGATCCAGATTGATGGTCGGCGGCAGGATGCCCTCGCGGAGGGCCATGACGGTCGCGACGCTCTCGATGCCGCCCGCAGCACCGAGGCAGTGGCCGGTCATTGACTTGGTTGAGCTCATGCTGACCGTCTTTGCGTGCTCGCCGAAGAGCCGCTTCACTGCCGCCACTTCCGCCGCATCGCCCAATGGCGTCGAGGTGCCATGGGCGTTGATGTAGCCAACGTCGGCAGGGGTGATCTCCGCGTCCTTCATGGCCATCTTCATAGCCTGCTGGGCGCCGGCGCCGTTCTCGTCCGGGGCGGCGATGTGATAGGCGTCGCCGCAGACGCCGAAGCCAACGATCTCGGCGTAGATCTTCGCGCCGCGAGCCTTGGCGTGCTCGAGTTCCTCGAGGACGAGCACGGCAGCACCCTCGGAGAGGACGAAACCGTCGCGGTCCCGGTCAAAGGGTCGCGACGCCCGCTGCGGATCGTCGTTTCGGGTCGACAGGGCCTTCATTGCCGCGAAGCTGCCGACGCAGAGGCTGGACACTGCGGCTTCCGAGCCGCCGGCCAAGATCGCGTCCGCATCACCCCGCTGGATGAAGTGGAAGGCGTGCCCAATGGCATGGCCAGAGGTCGCACACGCCGTGGCCGTGGAACTGTTGACCCCCTTCAGGTTGTGTCGAATCGACACGTTCCCCGCACAGGCGTTGACCATGAGGCGCGGCACGGTGAAGGGGGAGATACGGCTCGGCCCGGTCTTGAGGAGCTTCGAATAGCCCTCTTCGATCGTGATGATGCCGCCGATCCCGCTACCGATGATGACGCCCCGACGATAGGGGTCGCCGCCTCTGAAGTCGATTCCGCAATCGTGCGCGGCTTCCTCGGCCGCCTGCATGCCGAGCAGGCAAAAGCGGTCCATCCGCTTCTGTTCCCGCCCATCAACGCAGAGGCATTGAAAGCCCTTCGCCTCGCCAGCGAAACGAACGCTCCAATCGTCGGACTGCTCGAAGGCCTGAATCGGACCGATGCCCGAGCGCCCTGACCGCATCGAGTCCCACATCGCTGGTGCGGTGAGACCGATGTCGGAAACGGCACCGAGACCGGTGACGACCACGCGGCGAAGCTGGAGGGTCCTCATGAGGGCGTCAGCGTGCGGTTACGGCGTGTTGGGGCAGAACGGAGCTGACCGCGGTGGTCAGGCCCCGTTCTTGTCCAGGTTGGCCTTGATGAACTCAATGGCCTGGCCGACGGTGTGAATCTTCTCGGCCTGGTCGTCGGGGATCGAGGTGTCGAATTCGTCTTCGAACTCCATCACCAACTCGACGGTGTCGAGGCTGTCGGCGTTCAGATCGTTGGTGAAGCTCGTCTCGCGGGTAATCTCCCCGCGGTCGACACCCATCTGCTCGGCAACGATGTCGATCACCTTGGCTTCAATCTCAGCTTCGGTCACGGCGCATTCTCCGATGGAAAGTGGCTAAGCCGGGGGCAAAGCCTGAGGGGCGGGATCATAGCGGAAGCGGACGAATGACGCGACTGCGGGCGAAACCGCCGAAGGTCGGTCATTCAGCCGATCCTAACGAAGAACGCCCGGCTGCGGGGCCTGTTTGCCACAAGGCCTGCGTTGTCTGGACATTCTGGTGATTCAAAGGGCCTACGGTAGCCGACCCTGGCAAAATCACTCCGCCGTTGCAGGGGGTCACCGAGGCTTCATATGCCACGAGCGGGCGAAGGCGTAACGGGACGGCGTTCACAGGGAGAGGCCGCCGTCCACGGCGATGACCTGTCCGGTGAGGTAGCCGGAGCCATCGGAACTCATATAGCTGACCGCCTCGGCGATGTCCTCGGCTTGGCCGATTCGGCGGGCGGGGATCTGGGGCAGCACCTGTTCCTTGATCATGGCCGCCAGATTCGCGGTCATGTCGGTTTCGATGAACCCGGGGGCCACGACGTTGGCGGTGATGCCCTTCGAGCCCAACTCCTTAGCAATGGTCTTGGTGAGGCCGGTGAGGCCAGCCTTGGCTGCGGAGTAGTTGGCCTGGCCGGCGTTGCCGGTGATCCCCGAGACGCTTCCGACGTTGACGATCCGCCCGAACTTGCCCCGCATCATCGGGCGGGCTGCGGTTCGGCAGGCGATAAAGACCGATCGGAGATTCACTCGCAAGACATCATCGAAGTCCTCATCGGACATGCGGAGAAGAAGTCCATCCTTGGTGATGCCGGCGTTGTTGACCAGGATGTCGAGCCGACCGTGGGTTTCGGCGACCTTCTCGATCAGGCTCGCCAGTGCGGCGCCATCGCCCACATCGCAGACGTGCGTTTCGATCGAGCCGCCGGTTGCCCGGACATCGTTGGCCAGCTCATCCAGCGCCGATTGCGAGCGAGCGATGCCCACCACATGCCGACCGTCCTTGGCGAGCCGGATGGCGATGGCTCGGCCAATTCCGCGGCTGGCTCCGGTGACGATGGCAACGCGACGATCGATGGCTCGGCCCTCCCGCCAGCCTCATAGGCCGGCAGCGGTGAAAAAGAAAACCCGCCCGAGGTCACTCGGGCGGGGAGGATTGTAACGGTGTATGCGAAAGGGTCGCGGTCAGCTCAATTGAAGCCGGGCTTCGGGGCGCGAATCGGCGTATCGCTGGGCTTCCGCTTGTTGGTCCGGCCACCGCCTCCGCCTGGGGAGATCGACGGGCCGTCGCCTTCGGCGCTGGCGCTCGCTTCCTCGTTCTTGACCGAGCGGTCTTCCTGCTTGACGACGATTTCCTCGTCAGGCTTCGAGGCCAAGGCAAGATCCTCTTGCCAGAGCTTGTACCAGGCGCTGATCCAGTCTTCGCCCGAGAGTGAGTTCATCACGTTGGGCGGGGTGGCCACGGCCTCGAACTGGCTGCTGGCGGTCTCGACCTTGTAGGCCCAGAGCTGAGGTTCGAAGTTGTCGCCCACATGGAAGACCGCGAGTGCGCACTTCTCGTTCGTCGGGGCGGTGCCGCAACGGACGTCAATACGGCTGATCGATTCGGTGCTCGATGTCCACGCGCCGCTCTTCACGAGCTTCTCGAGCTCGAACTGGTCAGCGGAAGAGAGCATGCCCTGAAGGCGAGCGCTGTCGCCACGGGCGAAGGCGTCGAAGATCGAGAGAACCGCGATGCGTTCCGGATCGGTCTTCGGGGCCTTGTCTTCGGGGAGATTCACCCGGGAGTCGATGTTGTACTTCGCCATGAGGTCGCTGATCGGAGTGATCGGCGGCGGTGGTGGCGGCGGCGCCTTGACGATGGGCTTCGGCGGTGGCGGCGGCGGCGGCGGTTCAGTGCAGCCGGTGAGGAACGCTGCGCTGAGGAGCCCAGCGGCCATCGGAATCGCGAGTCGGTCAAGCTTTGGCATGATCATGAGCTGTTACCTCGCAGGCGCGGTCGATGCGCCGCATGAGACCCTTCAGGACGACCCCGGGGGCCATCTCCATCACCGCTACCGGCATCTTCGGCTGATCTGGCGGGCAGGCCGCATTGGTTCGCACCGTTGCGATCAGATCCGAGCAGGATTGTGACCATCGTACCGGGCTCACGAGCTGGTCAACCAGCAGTTTCTTGATGGATCCGGTGTCGGTGCGACTGTGAGGCCGGGCCGTGACGTTCGACCAAACGTCGGTAGCCAGCGGCCTGAACTCAACTTGAGCGAGCGCCTTCGCCAGTCCCTCAGCCGCCGGGGCCATGAGTGGGCTATGGAACGCTCCCGCCACCTGAAGCTGCGTGGCCCGCAGCCCCAGTGCCGAGGCGACCTCGACGGCCCGCTGGCACGCCCCTACATGACCGGAGAGGACAATCTGTCCCGGAGCGTTGAAATTGGCCGGCACGAGAATCTCGCCGCCCGCTGCCTGGTCGCAGACCGTTTGGGCTTGGGCCTCGTCGCCTCCAATGAGGGCCACCATGCTTCCCTTGCTGGCCTCGGCGGCCTCCTGCATGAGCTTCCCGCGAAGGGCCACCAGCCGCAGTCCGTCCTCGAAGCTGAAAGCTCCTGCAAGATGAAGGGCGGTGTATTCCCCAAGCGAAAGCCCCGCTGCGGCGACGATCGAGATGCCGTCGTGGCGCTCCACCAACGACTGGTAACAGGCGACGCCCGTGGTGTAGAGGGCCGGCTGGCTGACGTCGGTCCGGTTCAGCGTTTCAGCGGGCCCCTCGAAGCACACATCGCTCAGTCGAATCCCATCGGGAAGGCTTCGCAGCTTCTCGTCCGCAACGGCAAAGGTCAGGCGGGCCACTGCGAACGCGTCAAACCACGACTTCCCCATGCCGACGGCTTGGGCGCCTTGGCCTGGACAAAGAAGAACGGCAGGCAACGGTCGCACTTGGGGCGACCCCGACGACTCTTGTGACATGGGCGCGGAGCGTATCGAACCCGGGGCCGCGCTGCCCCGTCAGATCGGGCCAACATCGCGGTGCCGTCAGATTCTCCAGACGCTGCTGGCCCAGGTCAGCCCGCCGCCGAAGGCGACGAAGATGATCGGCTTGCCGGGTTGGATCTTGCCGGCCTGCATCAACTGGTCGAAGCAGAGGCCGACCGAGCCCGCGGAGCTATTGCCGAAGCGGTCGATGTTGACGTAGACCTGATCGTGGCGGAAGCCAATCTTCTCGCGAGCGGCCTCGATGATCCGGGCGTTGGACTGGTGGCAGATGACCTGACCGATGTCATCGACCTTCAGTCCGGTCTTGGCCATCGCGTCCTCGATCACCTCGCGGAACTTCGTGACCGCGAACTTGAAGACCTCGCGGCCGTCCATCTGAAGGAAGCCAAGGCGAATACCGTTGTTTCGGTCGCACTCGGCGACTTCCTGCGGACGACGGGGAATGTAGAGCGAGTGCCAGTTCGATCCGTCCGCACCCATGGATTGGTAGATGCAGCCCTTGGTCGTATCAGTGTCGCGGGTCAGGATGGCAGCTCCGGCGGCGTCGCCAAAGAGAATCGACACCGTGCGCTCGCAGTAGTCGACATGGCCCGAAAGAGCATCACAGCCGACGACGGCCACGTTCTTAGCTCGCCCCGCCCGCACCAGCGATTCGCCGACGTTCAGGGCATAGACAAATCCGCTGCACGCCGCAACAAGATCAAACGCCGCAGCCGGAGCAGCCCCGAGGGCGCCGGCGATGCGGCAGGACGTCGATGGGCAGCCCATCTCGCTGGTGCAGGTCGCGCAGATGATGAAGTCGAGTTCTGACGCCTTCATCTTGGCGGCTTCGAGGGCTCTCGCGACAGCATCGCGGGAGAGCGTGAAGGTGCCCTCCTTGAGCGGATCGCACACCCGGCGCTCGCGAATGCCCGTTCGCTGAAAGATCCACTCGTCGCTGGTGTCGACGATCTTCTCGAAGTCTCGATTCGTCAGCACCTGATCGGGAACCGCCGAACCAGTGCCGGCGATTCGAATGCCGAAGGGAAGGGCGGGGAGCGGTGCTGCTTCGGAACTCATAGGGGGCTCAACCGATCGCGGATCGTAGTCGAACGCGCCAGTCCGATCCTGCGCCAGTCCGATCCTGCGCCTAGCCCGTCGGATCAGGCCGCACCCTCGGCACACGCTTCCATCGCGGCGAGCCGCTTGGTGATGGCCTCGTTCACGCGACTGAGCACAAAATGCCGGGCCCGAATGACCGCGTTGGTCATCGTGCGGGCGACGCTCGACCCGTGGGAAATGAGGCAGACGCCGTTCACGCCCAAGAGTGGTGCACCGCCGTACTCGTGATAGTCGTGCTTCGCGTAAAGGCTCTTCACCACCGGCTCGAGCCGGACGGCGAGTTCGGGATCGATGTCGAAGACCTCGCGTGCCAAGGCCTTGAAGATCCCCGATGAAAGGCCTTCAGCGAGCTTGATCATCACGTTGCCGACGACGCCGTCGGTGATGACCACATCCGCCTCACCGTCGAAGACCGCTCGGCCTTCGATGTAGCCTGTGAAGTTCAGGCCTTCGGCGCGACGAAGCATGTCGCGAGCCTGCTTCATGTCCGAGGTGCCCTTCGCCTCTTCGCCGCCGACATTCATCAGAGCGACGCGTGGGTTCTTGATCCCAAGAACCTCGCGGGCGTAGGCATCACCCATGACGCCGTACTGGGCAAGGTGATGCGGCTTCGGCTCGATGTTCGCCCCGACGTCGATCAGGACCACCGGTCCCGAGAAGGTCGGAACGGTGACCGCGATACCTGGGCGGTGGACGTTGTCCAGCCGCTTCATGAACATCTGTGACGCAGCGACGCAGGCCCCGGTGTTGCCCGCCGAGATCCACGCCGCAAGGCGGTTCGGGTCCCTGGGGCTCGCCATGCGGGCGAGGACGTTGATCGAGGAGTCGCGCTTCGAGCGGACCGCTTCGACCGGCGTGTCATCCATGCCGATCACTTCACTGGCGTGAACGACTTCGATCTTGGGGTCGAGAATGCCCGACGCATTGGCGAAACCTCGCTCGCGAAGGGTGTCCTCGATGATGAGGCGATCACCAACCAGGACCAGTCGGTCCTCGTTGGGAAGATGCGGCAACGCCGCGAGAGAACCCTTGAGGATCTCGTCGGGGGCATGATCGCCGCCCATCACATCCACGCCAATGCGCATGGATTAACTTTCCGTGGGCTTCGTCGACTTCACCTGGAGGCCGGGGCGAACATAGCCGCAGGCCTGACACGCGGTGTGAGGCCGCTTTGCAGCGCCGCAGTTGGGACAAAGTGTGGTGTGGGTGGCCTTGACGGCCTGGTGAGCGCGACGTCGACGCGTCCGACCGGGGGATTGACGAAATGCTGGGAGCATGGACCTGGCCTCGTGAGACCGAAAGGAGAGTGATCCGAACCGGAGGAAGGCGGCCGAAGGGCCGTTCCGCCGCCTCGAATGGCTCCCGCCAGCATGCGTGGCCGGGTCGGAAGCGAACGGGAGAGTCTACGGGACGATTCTCGATTGTCAAAGGGTTCAAGCGATGACGACGCCGTCGCCGGTCACGGTAGTCTGTCCCCATGGCCAAGAAGCTCGTGAGAAAGACCCCGCCCGGAGCGACGACCCGAACGTCGGCTGGAGCGGCTGGAGGTCCGGATGTCGCTCCTCAAGCGCGATTCGCGTCGACAGTGGCCGGCGCTTCGGACTTGGAGGCCTTCGCAAGGGCCGATTCTGATGAGTCCGGAGCGCCCTCAGCGTCCAAGAAGTTGTCGATCGAGCTGTATACCGACGGGGCCTGCACCGGCAACCCCGGGCCGGGCGGCTGGGGCTTCATCCTTCGCGACCCCGAGACCGGGAAGGAGAAGGAAGGATCCGGAGGCGACCCACAGACCACCAACAATCGGATGGAGCTCCTTTCGGTCATCGAGGGACTTCGGACCCTCCGAAGGCCTGCGACGGTTCGATTGGTCTCTGACAGCCAGTACGTCGTGAAGGGTCTGCAGGAGTGGCTGAAGGGGTGGAAGGCCCGTGGCTGGCGGAAGGCGGACAAGAGCCCGGTCCTCAACAAGGAACTGTGGGAAGAACTCGATCGATTGGCTGCGGTGCACGATGTGCGGCCGGAGTGGATCCGCGGTCACCAAGGGCATCATTTCAATGAGCGATGTGACCGACTCGCGGTCGCAGCCATCTCTCAGGTGCGACGAGGTTGAGTTATTGGCCGCGAAAATGGGCTTTGGGCAGCGTTCCAATCACGCGGCCAAACGCGATTTCGAATGGCCTGCGCAATGCCCATCACCTCAACTTGCAACCGTCCAACCAGGCCGCGACGGAAACGTCTCTTGCCGATGTGCAGGCTCTCCACTACATTGCCCCGTTCGCCCGAGTAGTCCGCACACAGAAAAAGACGTCGCGATGCCAACGATTAATCAGCTTGTCCGAAAGCCCCGTGTGGTTCAGGCCTCGAAGTCAAAGGTCAAGGACCTTGTCGCATGCCCGCAGAAGCGCGGCGTGTGCCTTCAGGTCCGCACCGTGACCCCGAAGAAGCCGAACTCGGCTCTTCGGAAGGTCGCCCGCGTGCGTCTCAGCAACGGCAAGGAAGTCACGGCCTACATCGGCGGTGAAGGTCACAACCTGCAGGAGCACTCGATCGTGCTCGTTCGCGGCGGCCGTGTCCGCGACCTTCCGGGCGTGCGCTACCACGTCGTCCGCGGCGCTCTCGACTGCCTCGGCGTCGAAGGCCGCAAGAAGGGCCGTTCGCTTTACGGCGTGAAGAAGAAGGCCGCGACGACCACGAAGAAGAAGTAACGAACCAAGACGTGCGATCGGGAGCGTGATGGTCACGCCCCGGCGCCCGGCAGTAATCGCGGCACGACTCGGGAATGCCCATCTCCCAGCCGCGGTGAACGAAACGCGACGTCGGCGAACCATCGCCCGCGAAGCTCAGCCCCAAGGAGTCCGAACATGGCTTCATTCACTCGCTCGGAAGAGCAGCTCAAGCCCGATCCCCGCTTCCAGGACCGCGTCCTGTCGAAGTTCATTAACTGCGTCATGCAGGGTGGCGAGAAGGCCACGGCAATGCGAGTCGTCTACGGCGCGCTCGACCTGATCCAGGCCAAGCTCGACAAGGAAAAGCCGGAGACACTTCCGAAGACCGCGATTGAGATCTTCCACAAGGGTTTGGACAACGTCCGACCGGTCGTCGAAGTCCGCTCCAAGCGAGTCGGTGGTGCGAACTATCAGGTTCCGATGCAGCTCAACAAGCGCCGGCAGCAATCGCTGGCCTTCCGCTGGATGATCGAGGCCGCCCGCGAGGAGAAGGGGAAGCCGCTGGCCAACCGTCTCGCGAAGGAGTTCTGGGATGCGGCGAAGGGCGAAGGCAAGGCCGTGACCACGAAGGACAACACGCACCGCATGGCGGATGCGAATAAGGCTTTCGCGCACTTCGCATGGTAAGCGACGTGCTAGGGGCTTTCGCGCACTTCGCTTGGTAAGCGACGTGCTGGGGGCCAACGCCCGCCACACGCGGCCTTCCGCTCACACATATGAACCACCCATCGAGGCGAGCTCCGGCTCGCCTCGATTGTTTGTTGGGCAGGTGATCGCAGAAAGATGTTCTCCTGAAGGGCTCCGGAGCGACAACAATGGTCCCATGAGCCACGAGCCGGGACGCTACACCCGCCAGGAGCGATTGGCCCCGATCGGTATCGACGGGCAAAGTCGCCTTCGCGCCGCCCACGTGCTGGTCGTCGGCTGCGGGGCATTGGGCTCGATGGCCGCGGAGCTGCTCGCTCGGGCGGGCGTCGGCACGCTCACGCTTGTCGATCGCGATGTTGTTGAGTGGAGCAACCTCCAGCGGCAGATGCTCTTCGACGAGGAGGATGCCCGGCGGGCGACGCCGAAGGTCGAGGCAGCGAAGTCGCGCATCGCCCACATCAATAGTGAGGTTCGCATTCGGGCCTTCTTCGATGACTTCAACGCGAGCACCGCGGAGCGCTACGCGGAAGGCGCCGACGTGGTCGTCGACGGTCTGGACAATCTGGAAACTCGCTACTTGCTCAACGACGTGGCGGTGCTGCGCGAGCTTCCCTACGTCTACGGCGCCGCCGTCGGCACCGAAGGCATGACAACGGTGGTGCTCCCCAACATGACGCCCTGCCTTCGCTGTCTCTTTCCTGATCTGCCGCCGCCGGGGACGCTGGCGACGTGCGAGTCCGCGGGAGTGCTGGGAACGGTCACCGCGCTGGTCGCATCGTTGGAGGTTACCGAGGCGATCAAGATCCTCGTCGGCAATCGCGATGCCGTGATGCGCGAACTCGTTTCCATCAACCCATGGACGAATGCGACGCGCCATCTCGACACGCGACGCTCCCGCGATCCTGATTGCCCATGTTGCGGCCTGAAGCGGTTTGAGTTTCTCGACGGTTCACGCGTGAGCAGGGTCACTGTGCTTTGCGGGAAGAATGCAGTGCAGTTCGCACCGGCTGTCGGCGAATTGCCTCCTGACCTTGAATCCGTCGAGCGGCGCCTGGCGTTGCATGAGGATCTCAGGCGGGATTCCCACGCCGTGAGTTGCACGTTGCGTGAGGTGCGCTCTCCGGACGGCGGTTCCCTTTCGCTTTCGGTCTTTGCGGATGGCCGCATCGTGGTGCGCGGGACGCGCGAGCCCGAGTTCGCGAAGTCTATGGTCGCTCGTTTCGTCGGCCACTAAGCGCGGGGGCGTTCGGGGGATCCGCGTTGTCCACAACGGTGTCGACGTTGTGATGCACGCGACGTTCTCTCAGAAATTTCCCCCAAAATCGCAAAGGGCGGGAATCCGACCGGTAGGATTTGACCGCATCGGCAAGGAAGAGACGGGCTCGAACGCGATGTCGGCGTAGGTGCCGGCCACGTGTTCGGAGTCAGCGTCCCTTTCTTTGCCGACCTTCCGGAGCCATTCATGTCGACCACCGTTGCCGCGCCCGCGTCCTTCGCCACGCTCATTCGTCCGGGTGCTGAGCTCGGCCTCAACTACGCCGAAGCCCTCATGAAGGGGATCACGCCGGAGACCTTTTCCCACATGCCCAGCAAGGGGCCGGGGCGGGACGTCAACAGCCCCGCCTTCAACATGGGTCACCTTTCGATCTACCCCGACCTTCGCATTCTGCCGCTTCTGGGCCGCGACGATCTGGTGCGTCCTCTGCCCTATTCGGCGGATCTCTTCAAGGCGGGGGCTCCCTGTGTGGATGAACCGGGGCTCTATCCCAATAAGGACCTCATCGTGTCTACGTTCTTTGATCGCTACCGAGTCGCAATCGCGGCCCTCCGGGACGTGCCCGAAGAGCACTTCTCACAGCCGAATCCGATCGAGGGCAGGATGCGGGAGATCTTCCCGCTGATCGGAGCGGCCATGGTGTTCTTCTTTGTTGGCCACCCGCAATCGCACCTCGGACAAGTCTCGGCGTGGCGTCGGATGATGGGGCTCGGTTCGGCCTTCTGAACCAGTCGGCCTGTTGCAATCCATGGTCCTGACCAGCGATCCACGCACCTCGAATACTCGCCGGAGTTCGCTCATGTTCTCATCCATCAAGGCGGTCGTTCGCACCCTTCGCGCTCTGTGTGTTGCTTTGGTCGTTCTTGCGGCATCCGTGCCCGCCGGAGCCCAGGGGACCTCGGGCCAACTGCCCGATCCTCTCTCGACCTCGGATCTGAAGCGACTGCTCTCGATGTATGTCCATCCGACCGACGCTGAGATGGCGACGATCGAGGCGCTGCATGACGACTATCGAACACAGTTCCGCACCTTCCGTGAGAGTGACATCGAGCAGTTCCTGGCCGAGATGCAGAAACTCATGGGCACCGGGGTGCCCACCAAGGCAGCGGTGCAGGACTTCACCCGCAAGTATGAGCGCATCAATACTCGGATCGCCGAGATCGACAACGGGTTCTTCGATGCAATTGGCACGCTGCTTGGGGATGAGCGACAGGTCTCGGTCAAGCGGGCTCGTGACGCGCGAGCTCGGGCCCGCATCTCCATGGGGTTTCTCGGACAGATGCCAGGCGTCTTGGGCGGATCACTCCCCGACGTTGCTGCGATGGCCATCGAGAGCAAGCTTCCGGCCTCGGTGATGGGCGAGATCCAGCCCGAACTGATCAGCTACGAGGAACGGCTGACCGGCTTGGCCCGTGAGATGTCCTCCGCGGGCGTGCGCATGATGATCGAGATGGTGGAGGCGCTTGAGAAGGCGGGATACGCCAACCTCTCCGAAGAGGAGATGATGAAGGACCCCGAGCGGATGAAGGGCATGATGGAGGCGGTGCAGGCGGCATTGGCCGCGGCGATGAAGCCCATCATGGACAAGGCCGGAGCAATTTACGACACGAATCGGCGGACCTTCCGTTCGGTGCACGGTCACCTCTCGGGCGACGAGGCCCGCAAGTTCCGACTGAGGTACGTCCGCACCGCCTATCCCGAGATCGGCAGCGACCCTGCCAGTGCCGAGCGCCTGATCAAGCTCGCCCTGCGGATCCGCGCTCTTGACGAGAACACCAAGTCATCGATTCAGGCTGCCTACGAGTCATGGAAGACGAGCGATGACGCTCTCGTGGACGAGGCTATGAAGATGGCCGACGAGAGCCGAAAGGACATGGCCGAGCTGGGATTCAATGGGATGGCGACGGGACACCTGAAGCTCGCCGAGTTCTCCACCAAGCGTGCGGAGCTCGGCGCAAAGGCCTTGGAGTCCATCAAACCCATGCTCGGTGATGAGCGGATCAAGAAGCTCTACGAGCGTGTGGCGATGGATCAGGGGGACATGTTCGATGACACCTCGGACCCTGAAGCGGCAGATCCGAACGCAGCCCCGCCGACCGTATCAGTTCGTGCGGGAGCACTGGAATCGCCGGTCGCCAATGCGACTAGCGATTCGGGGCATCGGCGCATCGAGATCGCCAGTATCCGCAGTCTTATCCAGGAGATCGAGCTCGAAGAGGGCTCGAAGGCGACTGCCGAGATGCTCCATGCCGACTACGAGAAGCGTTGGGAAGAGTCGATCGAGCCGTACAGTGCAAAGGTCAGCGAGGCTCAAGCGGGCATGTGGACCTACGACGCGACCAGCGGGGTGCCAGGCACCAATGCGGCCAAGAGGGACGAGTACTTCAACCTTCGGAAGGAAGTCCTTGCGAAGGCGCTTGAACTGGACGAAGGACTCTTCCGGGACATCGCTGGGTTGGCGGCGGAAGGCAAGGAGAACCTGTTGGCTGCGGCGAAGCTTGGGCGGCTCCTTGAATCCAATGACGAGAGCGCAAGCACACGTTGGTTCGGCAATTGGACCGAAAGCGAACAGTCAGTCAACATCATCTCGGTCATTCGATCGAGCGAACTCCCTGCAGAAGAGCGGCTCCGCATGTTGAGCAGCATCGGAGCCAAGGCCGCCGAGCTCGAACAGGCCATTCGGGAGGCCCGCACCCAATCGCTCGAACTGGAGCGGGACCTCCAGATCATGTCAGAGCGCAACCAGGCGCTGTATTCCTCCGGCAAGGAGGTCGATCCGGTCGAGGCCCAAAAGACCGGACAGGAGTGGATGAGACTCCAGTCGCGCGGCGGCCAGATCTCGGCCAAGCGAAGCGAGCTCGTCCGGGCTGCATGGGAGTCGGTACTCGCTTCCTCCGAAGGGCCGGTGCGCGAGCGGCTTCAGCTTGAGTATGACAAGCTCGCTTACCCGAGCATCTTCGCTGACCCCCGGGCAGCGACGTCGCTGATCGAGAAGGCACTGGAGATGCAGGACCTGAGCCCCGAACAGAAGCAGGAGCTTCAGATCCTCCATGACCGCTACCACACCGAGTACCTGACCTACTGCCGACAGATGATCCCGTCAAAGCGAGTCGCCCAACCTACCTCGGGCGATTCAGCCGAAGCTCGCGAGTACTGGAAGGAGAGGATGGCCCAGGAGAACGCCAACAGCAAGATCCGCTTCGACCGCGACGAACGAAGCCAGCGGGCGGTGAGTCAGCTCCGCCGAATCCTCTCGGCAGATCAGGCCGGCCGCATTGGCGGGCTCGCCAGCTATGACGAGCAGTTCAACGCTGAGTCAGGAAGCCAAATCGCGATCCCCGACTGACCTCTTCTGTCAGCGTGGCCACGACCGTGGTCACGACATCACGGGCGGAGACCGGTCAGGACAAATCGCCCGACCAGTGGATGCGTGCGCAGGACAACCTGTTCAAGTCCGGCCCATCGCGCGGCTTCGCGGACTTCGGCGGGCGTGAAGCCCTTCGCCACGGAAAGCGTGGCGTCGTCCCGCACGATCGGTGGCTGGCCGATGGTGGCCGTGCGGACGGCCAACGCGCTCCATCGCGAGCGAAGGAGGTCGTTCCAAATGACGTGCCGCCGTGCCAGTCGTCCCATGACCCGTAGGACACGGATGACATCCTCATCCGCAAGGTGGTGCAGGAACATGCCAGCGTGAACGTAGTCAAAAGGCGGCGGCTCGGAGGGCTTTCGAAGCTGTTCATCGAGTCCGAGGGCGTCAGCCTCCATCAGGCGTATCCGGGAATGGCTCCCGACCGCGCGGCGGGCAACCTCGAGACACGCCGCGTGTCGATCGACCGCGACGCACTCGATCGAGATGCCGTGGCGTGTGGCCCACCGGTCAATTGCCAGCGGAATGTCCGCGGCGCCTGTTCCGACATCGAGCCAGCGGAGCGGTCGGTCCTTAGGCCAGGCGGCACGATCGGCTCGAATCGCTCGAAGGCATGCGT
The DNA here is from genome assembly GCA_016795065.1 of Phycisphaerae bacterium. GTDB lineage: Bacteria > Planctomycetota > Phycisphaerae > Phycisphaerales > SM1A02 > JAEUIT01. Next base: position 69,129 of record JAEUIU010000031.1, on the reverse strand, counting down.
TCGCTCCCCCCAACCAACGGTTGACCAGACGAATGAACCGAAACGTCGTATCGATCTCGTCCTGTGGGACGTCGTCAGCGTCCATTCGCTCCGGTTCGGTCGGACGGTGTGTGGCAAAGCGGCTCACGAGTTGGGACGATACGCGGATGCTTGCCTTGCATGTCGCCGTTCTCGCCGCTTGCCAGTTGGCGAGTGCCGCGTCGCCTGTCGTTCTTGGCCCCAACGGCATCGCCGGTCGGTTTCAGGCGGGTACAGCAACGTTCGTCGAATCGCCTTTCCGAACAGCTCCGCCGCGCGCGTCCTCATCGATGCAGGCTCCAGCGGCCGCTCCGCCTCCGCCCCTGTCGCCGTCCGCCTCGCCCGCCTCTTCAACCTCCACGCGGCCATCGCCGGCTACGCCACAAGAAGCTCCTGCGAAACCCGCTGGTTTGTCCCAAACGGCAACGGATGTTCCTTGGCCGGTACGAATCGGCCTTCGCGTTGCACAACTGGAAGTCGCATTGCCGGTCGCCCGGCAGGTCACACTCGTTCCCGATGCCGCCACCTGGCTGGACGAAATCAGCCATTGGTCGCGCGAGTGCCGCTGGCCGGTTCTCATCGAGAACGACGTTCTCACGCCTCTCTTCATCCGCGCCTTCAAGCCGGAGCGGGTTCTTCGGCGGGCGTCCGTGGGAGCACTGCCTGAGTCGAAAGCCGAGCGTGAGCAGCGGATGGAGGCCGCAGTCACGCGGGCATGGAATGGCAATCCCGACGAGATGACGTCGCTTGCCGCCCTTCGCGCAGCCCAGTTGATTCCGCCCGGAGTCGCAATCACGAGTGCCGGTGACGACGCGTGGCCGGCCGCGGTAGCCCTTGCCGCTGGTCGTGGCCTTCCGCTTCTTTTCGTGGATGGGGACTATGGCGCCCCGAATGAGACGATGAAGTCCGATTCGGTGAAGCAACTCGAATCAGCCATCCGTGGAGCCATCGAAACCACCGGCCTTTCCTACCGCGCGCTCGGCGACTCGGTCGATGCCATCGCCCTTTGCCGATCGGTAGCCGCCAAGTGCAAGATCACCCTGCCACCCGATCAGTCGGTGGCCATCCCGATCGGTTCGGAACTCAATCGCGACGATCCGCTCTCAACCATTGACCTGCTTGGCCGGACCGACAATGGCTCGCGCTACGGCGTGGTCGGTTGGATCTTCGGCCCAAGCGATCGGGCGGCGTACATGGCGATGTGTTCGCTCTTCCTTGAGCGAGGCTCCTGGTGGTTCCTTTCCGGCTATCCAATGACGGATCCTTGGTCGATCTACGCTCCGGACGAGGCATCGAAGCTGGCGAATACCGTCGGGTTCACGTCGCGGGCCACGACGGGCGAACAGATGAGCCTCGCCAACTGGCGGCGGCTGCTCATGGGCGGCTTCGATGCGGATGTCCTGGTGATGAACTCCAAGGGTGACTCCGCTACCTTTGCGCTCTTCAAGAACGACAACGGAATGACGCAGGACATCCCGTTCCTCTCTCGACCCGCAGCCCTGCACCTCATCCACTCCTGGTCGCTCACTCGCCCCGGGGATCGGTGGACGATCGGCGGCCGCCTTCTCGAGCGAGGCGTCTACGCCTATTTCGGCTCCGTGCAGGAACCGGCCTTGGTCGCGTTCCTTCCGCCTCGTCAGTTGGTCACCCGTTGGGGCGGGCTTGGCCCCTTCCTCATCGCGAGTCGCTATCTCGAAGGTGAGTTGGATCGGCCTTGGCGCCTCACCGCGATTGGTGATCCACTGATGGTCTGCATCGCGCCAGCGAAGCGCACCGTCCCGACAGCGAAACTGCCGGAAGCGAGGGGTGAGGACGTTCGGGCCGCCGCCCGGGAACGGGTGATCCGCATCGCGAAGGCGGGCGACGCGCCGGATCCTGCTGACTTCGCCCAAGCGATGCACGACCTTCGGATGCTTGGCGAGGACGCCCCTGTGACGAGCCTCTGGAAGATCGCTCGCATCTCGAAGTTCGCCAGCTCCGCCGCTGCCGACGCGCTTCCATCGCTCTTCCGCGAACGGAACTTCGATGAGTTCCTCGCCGCATACCGCTCTCTCGAAAGGCCTGACGACAACGCCCGCGACATGCTCTGGCATCTTGCCGCGCCCCGCGTCGGTTCGCTCGACGCGCCGATCCTCGACTACCTTCGGCGCAACCTTCGCGAAGGGGACACGAGCATCGATCTGGCAATCCTCCTTCCGGCGATCGACCGTGCGAAGGGTCGAAGCGAGAGCGATCGCATCGTCGAGGAGGAAATGAACCGCACCAAGAACGAGGGCGTCCGCGCCAAGCTCAGCTCGCTCCTACGACGCTGACCCCACCGGCTCACTTGGCGCCGCGGCCGCGCGACACCATGGTCAGCTCGATCACGCCAGTGAGCGTCGATGCCTCGGTATCGCCAAAAGGATTCCAGCCCCACAGCGAGGCGAAGTTTGATCCGGCGTACCCGCGCGGCGCAAAGCACCACGCGATCGGCACTCGTTCGTTGAGATCCGCCCAGTTCCCGACACCCGGCCACGCTGCGGCCACATCGAGCTTGCGGAAGCCCACGCTGCGCAACTCGTCCAGATCAAAGGGAACCCACCCGACAGTTGGCACGAAGACCTCACCCCAACTGATCAGGGCGGTCTTGTGCACCTTTCGGTTGCGCTGGTTGGAGATTCCCTCCTCGCTGATCCCCACGACCGCTCGAGCCGGAATGTCGGCCGCCCGCAGCGCCGCCACCGCAACGGCGACCAGGTCATGTCGTGATCCCTTCCCGCGTTTCGTCGCTGCCTCGGCTCCTTCGAGCTTCATGCCGACGATCTCGTCGTTTCGTCGCAGCTCGAACGTCTCGTCGTAGATGCTCTTGAAGCCGCCGGCAACCGTTCGGAGGATCTCCTTCGCCGCGATCCACGGGGGCAAGACCTTCGGGTTTCGTCCGACTGCCTCGACGACAATCATGTCCGCAAACTCGCCTTCAGACTCAATGCCCTTCTGAGGCTTTAGGGCCTCGCTGACATCGTCGGGCCAGCGATTCGGCCAGGCCTGCCTCGCGAGCGTCGCTTCGTCCACGCGACAGGACCAGACCTGACTTTTCCACGAAACGGAGAAGGCGATCTTCGGGGACTCGAACCGCCCGACCGGAATGGTGGCGAAGGTCATGCCGAGTTCCTGGTTGTCGACCAGCTTGGCCCGCTGCGACACCGTTGAATCGGCCCTCTGATTGAAGAAGAGCTTTGGCTGGAGCGATGAGCGGTCGATGGAACTAAACGGCCCCTGCATGATCAGCGGCAGGACGATCGGCGATTGCGAGAGGTCAGGACCATCGCCCTCGAACGGGATGAACATTCCCGTGATGGTGACCCCGAAACTCACGTCGTAGACCTGCGGGTCGAATCGCTCGATCGCGGACGCGTTGGCCAGACCGGTCGTCGTTGGCGATGTCGCCAACCCCTTGCCGCCGGAAGGAGAAGTGGCCGGCGCCGTGGCCGGCGAAGTCGGCTGCGATGGATTGTTCGGCGAACCCTTCCCTGGCGAGCCCTTCTCCGGCTTCTGCTTCGACGGCTGGTCCTTCTCTTTCGCCTTCTCCTCAGGGGGAGACTTGCCGGGCCTAGTCGGATCGGATTGGGCAAAGGCCATCGGCCCAATCGAAAGGACGGACGCAATCGCCAGGGCGATCCCCGCGCTGGTTCCGCGACGGAAGGCCTTCGCTATCCCACCACACGCATGCGCATCAACGCGAAGCTCTCGTCCTGACGACATGCCATCACCTCCACATCGCATATCGATAACAGGCGACGCCGCCGCGCACAATGCCGGAAGAGTGATTCGGCCGAACAGAAGCGAAGTTCATGGCCGGGATTTCCGCCGGCGGCGCGATCGCGAATCCCGATCGCATGGGAGCTGCTACGACTTCGCCGGAACCGTGGGCGTTGCCGGCGCTGCCGGTGACTCCGCAGGCAGCGACGGCGGCGGATTCGATGTCGAACGCATCGGCGTGCCAGCGGGCTTTCCGCCCGCCCGCATGTCGAGTGCCCGCTGCGCCGCGGCGTGGGCCCGTCGTTGCGCCGTGGATTCATCCACTGGCGTCTCGATCCCCGCCGACGCGCCTAACTTCTCGCGTAACAATTCGGCAATGCGAAGGCTCATCGCCAGCGACCCGCGCGCGGTCGGATGCAACTCGTCAGATTGAAGTAGGCGCCCGCCGTCCTTCTTGAACTCGAGGTTCGCGATGGTGATCGTCTCGCCGCTCTTCAGCTTCCCGACCAGTTCGCTCAACGGAAAGAGCACCACATTCGGATGGGCCGCTGCCCAAGTGGTGAGCGATTCGTTCAGTTCGGTCAAGGTCCTCAGTTCGGGCATCTGGGACCGGCTCAGCATCTTGCCGACCGCTCCGCTCATGTCGGGGAGGTTGCCGACGACCACCGGGACGCTCGCCCCGATCCGTTCGAGCTGCCGAAAGCCGAGTTTGAGCTTCTCAAGCCGCTGCGACTCGCTGGCCAGCGTGCCACCCTTGCCGTCGTCGTCTCCGTAGCCGTACCAGAAGAGAAAGTCGACTGCGACGACCAGCGTCGGATCCAGCTCGAGAGCCCGATCGATTTGGGCCGTCCCGGTCACCCCAGGACTGAGGAAGAAGAGGCTCGATCCGAAATTGCGAAGCGTTGCCTCGGGCTTCAGGTTGCTGACCGCGCCCTCAAAGCTGGCCGAGAGCGGAAGCGGAAGATTGCGACCTTTCTTCTCTGGGTCGGTGATGATCACCCCGAACCCGGCGGTCGCACTGGCTCCGACGAAGACCACCGAATCAAGGACGCCGCGGGTCGCACTCTTCGGCGCCTCGCCGCTGGTCACGGCCGCAGGCGCCTTTGCCGCCGGAGATTGGACAATTGCACCGACCGGACTGGTCGCCGTCACAAGAAGGGCGGCGACGCAGGCCATCGCCCGCCCACTCAAGATCCTGATGTTCGCAACGGGTTGGCCCGGGATCGACTCGTTTCCTCGGCGCATGCGTTACCTCCGCGCCGAGGGCGAGAGTTGCTCCGAACGTCCGCGTAGACGTTCCGGTCAGCCTCAGCGCGAGCCGGCGAGTGCGGGCTCAAGAGACAGGGCCTTGGCCATCGTCTTCCCGAGATCCGCAGGACTTTCGGCCACCATGATGCCAGATCGCCGCAGCGAGTCCATCTTTGCCTGTGCAGTATCGTCGGCGCCGCCGATGATCGCCCCGGCGTGCCCCATGCGCTTGCCCGGCGGGGCGGTTCGGCCTGCGATGAAGCCGACAACCGGCTTTCGCATGTGTGCCTTGATCCACTCGCCGGCCAGCGTTTCGTCGGTTCCGCCGATCTCGCCGATCATGACGACGCCGTCGGTCTCCGGGTCTTTCGCAAAATGCTCGAGGGCATCTATGAAGTTGAATCCCTTGACCGGGTCGCCGCCGATGCCGACGCAAGTGGTTTGGCCGATCCCAAGCTGCGAGCACTGCCAGACCGCCTCGTAGGTCAGCGTGCCGGAGCGGCTGATGATGCCGACCGCCTTGCCGGTCTTGGCGTCTTTCTTATGGGTGTGGATGTACCCCGGCATGATGCCGATCTTGCAACCGCCCTCAAACTTCGCGGAGGGGCCCTCGCCGCTGACTCGCCAGCCCGGTGTGATGATGCCTGGGCAATTCGGTCCGATCAGGGTCGAGTTCGGGTAGCTGCCGAGGGCGGCCTTGGTGCGGATCATGTCCTGCACCGGAATGCCTTCGGTGATGGCGCAAATCACCTTTAGCCCCGCGGCGGCGGCCTCGAGGATGGAGTCGGCCGCGAAGGGCGGGGGAACAAAGATCATCGACGCATTCGCGCCGGTTGCGGCGACCGCCTGAGCCACGGTGTCGAAAATCGGCAACCCATTCGGGTCCTTCTGGCCACCCTTGCCCGGCGTCACGCCACCGACCATGCGCGTGCCGTAGTCCAGGCAACCCTTGGTGTGGAATGCACCTGCCGAGCCGGTGATGCCCTGGCAAATGACCCGCGTAGTTCCGTCGACGAGAATGGCCATAGAGCGGGCAGCATACGGGAAAGCCGCTGATTCCGGCTGTCCACAGCGTGCCCCAGAGCGCACGGCCGGGGAGTGTGTTCCCGTACAATCGCCTGCATGGCGACGAAGACTGCGAAGCGAGAGAAGAAGTCCCTGACCTACGCCGAGGCCGGTGTCGACATCGAGGCCGGCGATGAGGTGGTGGACCGAATCAAGCCGATCCTTCGGCGGACCTACGGACCGCGCGTTATCGGCAAGCACGGCGCCTTCGCCGGGATGTTCCGCCTCGACTACAACGAGAAGCTCTTCAAGCGAAACTTCAAGGACCCGGTGCTCGTCGCCTGCACCGACGGCGTCGGCACCAAGGTCAAGATCGCCGCCGACTTCAAGATCTTCGACACGGTCGGCATCGACTGCGTGGCGATGAACGTGAACGACCTGATCGTGCAGGGGGCCGAGCCCCTCTTCTTCCTCGACTACCTCGGCCTGTCGAAGCTCGACCCGGCCGACACGACGGCGATGATCGCGGGTGTCGCGAAGGGCTGCGAGATCGCCGGCTGCGCCCTGATCGGCGGCGAGTGCGCCGAGATGCCCGACATCTACTCGCCCGGTGACTTCGACATCGCCGGCTTCGCGGTCGGCGTCGTCGAACTCGATCGGGCGATGGATCCGCTCAGGGTCAAAAAGGGCGACGTCGTCATCGGCATCGCCTCCAGCGGTGTCCATTCCAACGGCTACACACTGGTCCGCAAGGTCATCGAGCACGCCAAGCTCGACTACAAGAAGGTCTATCCCGAGCTCCAGGCGAAAGGCCAGCCGGAGCGACGCCTCGTCGATGTGCTGCTCGAGCCGACCAAAATCTACGCCAAGCCGATCGTGAAGATGCTCGCCGCCTACAAGACCAAGAAGGTCGTGAGCGGCATGGCTCACATCACCGGCGGCGGACTGCCCGGCAACGTCTGTCGGGCCCTCCCAAACGATTGCGACGCCTCGATCGACGTGACGAGCTGGACGCCGCACGCGATCTTCAAGTTCCTGCAGAAGCACGGCAACGTCGATGCCCAGGAGATGTTCCGCGTCTTCAACATGGGCATCGGCTACGTCGTGATCGTGCGTCCGACCTTCGCCGACAGCGTCATTGAGAAGCTCACCAAGTCAGGCGAGCGGGCCTTCCGGATCGGCGAGATCGTGAAGGGCACCGGCGAGGTCAAGCTGGTTGGGGTGTGATGCGGGGCGATGGGGACCCCGCGTGTCGCGACACGGTCAATCGCCCTTCCGAAGGGCGATCTCGATCGCTCAAGCCGACACTACCCTTCGGCTCCCGCGTCGGACGCAGGCTTTGCCGGTCCCCACTCCACGCCCTGCATCATGGCCTGTCCGGTCTGCAGCGATCTCCACATCGGAATGAGATGCGGCACGGGCGGCGCGTCGGCGATGGCCTTCACCCGCTTTCGCACGAAGGTGCTTTCGATCGCCGAGACGATCTTTGCCCGGGTTGTCCGGTCCAACTCGTCGAGCTCGTCGTAGGCGGTGACGAGTCGATCGGGCGGCGGCGAGGCGAAGAGCGTCTCGCCACGATCGGCCGCTCCGCGAGCCCATTCGTCGTACTCGCGGACGAGTCGGCGAAAGAGGCCGGCTCGGGCGAGCATGGACTGTTCGACCGCCGAGCGCATCGCTTCGCCCTCTGCCTCGGACATGCCGAAACTGGTGGCTGTCGCGATGAGCGTCTGGGCCGACGAAACGGATGGCACGGCGTCGGTCCTGGTGACCTGAAGATAGCGCACGATCCAAACCGCCGCAGGCAGAGGGCCAACGCCCGACACGCCACCCGCGTCAGGTCCGGTCAGCAGCGCCTTCTCGATCGCCTCGGCCATCGCGTGATTGACGGTGAGCCACGCCTGATGTCGCTTCTTGCTTACCGATCGGTCCAATCGCAGATCGGCGGGAATGCGATCAGCTCCCTCGACCGCGTAGAACATGGTGAACTCGGCGACGTCCTCCATACGGGCCCGGCTCAGCCGCTCGCCCTCGCTGCGGAGCCGCTCGAGCGCCGTGACGAACTGCGGATGACTTGGCATCCACGCCTTGGCCGGCGCCAAGACCAGGTCGCGGTCAAGCGCCTCCTTCCAGAGCGTCAGGGCATCGCTCCCCGTTGCGTCGTCTGCGCGCATGGGGTCGCGCGAGATCGGGCTCGACGTCGCGAGGATGCGCCGATAGAGATCCGCTCGCAACTCGGCCGCTCCGGCCTCGTCGTGGGCGCCGGCTCGGGCGAGGGATGTGATCGCCATGTCGGTCGCCTCGGCCAGACGCTTCTCAAAGGTCCGAGCGGCGTTGGCGATCTCCGCGTCGGACAGGGTGCTCGCCGCGGGCTCGCCATTCCTGACCGGGAAGAGCGCCGCGGTGATCTCCTCTCGGGCCTGGCCGGCAGCCGCCGCGTAATCGCGAAAGATCCCGTCCGCGACGATCGACGCCACGTCTCGTTCGAGCGAGGCGAGGGCCGCCATCACCGCCTCGCGGCGCAGCATGACGCCATCGGTCATACGGCCAAAGCCCTTATGGCGGTCAGCGATAGGGGTGGGCTCCCGGGCAGCTTGTTGCGGGCGTGCTGCCTGCGAGGTCACGCCCGTGGCGGCGGCCAGCAACAGGGCGAGGATCGCCGAACGTCGTATGGCCATCAGCGAGCCTCCGCCGTCGCGATCAGCTCTTCGAGCTTCGCTCCGGGATGCTTGCGAAGCGGTTCCTTGAGCCGCAACGTCCGTCCCTGATAGGTGATGTCGCGGCTCCCGACGACGAAGAGAAGCTTGTCCTTCGTGGCCCTCACCTGGAACCCGTCGGCGAGAATCGGCGGCGGTGGAACGTGCACCGGAATGGCCTCGACCTCGATCACCCTCACGACCTCGACGATCTCGCGTCCGTCACTCGGATCGGACGTGGTGCGGCGCAGGACCCGGGCGATGGTCTCGTCACCGACGCCCTGCCACTCGACGACGGTCCAACGGTCGTTGCGCGCCGGGGTGTCCCGTTCGGTGCCATCGGGAAGACGGGATTTCAGGGCCGGAAGTTCGGTCCACGCCTCGACCAGCCTCGGCGGGTCGGCGGTGTCCACCGTGACGCCATAAACCCACGCCTTCATGCGCGGCGCCTTACGCTCGTCCGTCGCCTTGTCGAGCGCCTCTTGTGCGCCAGGCGGAATCAGGCGTATCGAGATGTGCGTGCCGGTCTCCTCAACTGCGACAGCCGTTCCGCGCCGAATAGTTTCCGCGACACTGCCCTGGCCGCCGATCGCCGACGGGACGTCGATCTGGAGAAGAAGCGGAAGGCCGAAGGTATCGACGTCGAACAGGTCGTGTTTCTGCACCGAACAGTCATTCTCGGCCAGTGCGATGTTATAGAGGTAGCCGTCGTCAAAGGCCTTGGCATAGCTATACCCGGCGTTCAAACTGACCACACGCTCGCACACCGTCCGATCTCCCCACATCGAAACGATGTGGCTTTCTGTCGTGTAGGGCGGCACTTTGGGATCGATATGCTCGGCTCCATCCGGCGCCCGGTGCCATTCGGTCGACACTTCACAGCGCAGCCGTCGGCCTTTGGGAAGGGCCCGTTCTGCCGCTGCCGCCGCACGTTCCACGAGAGTTCGATCAACGACGACCTCGTCGCCTGTGGTCGCCGGCGAAACGGCCGCGAGAGTCAGCACGATCGCGGGAAGCAAGAGTCCGATCACGGCACCTCCAAGGCGTAGCTAACACCACGCTCGCCGCATCCTACTCAAAGCGTTCCGTGCGCCTACGTTTTTTCTCGCCTTCCTTCTTCTTCGCATCGAGTCGGCGCAGTTTCGACCCGCGGCTCGGCTTGGTCTTCTTTCGCTTCTTCGGAATCGTGGCCGCAGCGGTCACCAGGTCCCGCAGGCGCTCCAGGCAAGCTTCGCGATTCTCAAACTGCGAGCGGAACTCGTCGGCGGTGAAATGCAGCGAGCCGCTGCCACCCTCGCCGCGGACGAGATGGCTGCCAGCGAGCTGGAGGAGACGATCCCGAGCGATCGGCATGAGGTTGCGGATCGCATCGATGGCCACATGGAGGTCGGCCCGCGTGTTGACCTTGTTGACGTTCTGTCCGCCCGGTCCGCCCGATCGCGAGAACGTGAAGACCGCCGCGCTTTTGGCCACCCAGGCTCCGCGCCCGAGGTCGACCGCATCGGCCGGCCGCACGGGAGGCGCGGGAGGCTTCGGGGGAATCCGTGGGATCGGCTTCGGGTTGGGATTGGGTGAGCGAGGGTCGTTCATTCGGGTCTGTGTCTCGTGGTGGAGTATCCCAGCGCTGCCCTCAACCGCAAATCGTTGCGGTACGCTTCCGTCATGCGCTTGAACTCGATTGCAGCGGTTCTCTCCACACTCGCCCTCACGCCCCTCGCTTTGGCGCAGGACACGCCCGCCGTGAAAGCGCCGCGGAGCGACGAGGCCGTCCACGTCGAATTCGGCGCGGACGCCTGGTTCTCCCGCCTCACCGGCAACGTGACATCCGCCGCCGGTGTGAACCGGGACATCAAGGCCCTGGACCTCCGCGACAGTGAGATCGCTTTCGCCGGCCACGCTCGCCTCTCCTACGACCGCTGCTTCGCCCACCTCGCTGGGTTCTCGTTCGACACCGACGGTGAATACGCCTCGGGCGGCGACAGCTTCCAGAGCGACTTCCAGTGGTGGGGGCTTTCCGCGGACCTTGGCTACGCCCTCTTCACGCCCTTTAGTGACGCATGCACGCCGTGGAGTGACGCCACCTTCGACCGTTACGGCGAGAACGTCAACGACGATGGCTCGTATCGCCTGGACCTGCGTCTGAGCCCCACGCTGGGCGTGACCTATCACGACGTCGAGCTCAATGACCTCAACGTCACACAGTCCTCGCTCTCCGCCACCGACGGAGGGTGGATGTCGGCCCGCGTGGGCGGCGAGTTGCAGTTGCGATTGCGTCCGGGCGCCGATTTCAACTTCCTCAAGGAGGTCATCATCGGCGCTGGCTTCAGCGCTGGACCGACCTTTGGGGTGTCTGGCGACGCGGATGGAACCGGACTCGCGGTGGAGCTTCAGGCCGGCGTCCAGCTTCTTTTCCACGAGAACGTCGGCGCTCACCTGGGCTACCGTCTGACGGATGCGGATTTCGACGGATCAGCCACGGCGAGCGACCTTGACCTGGGTGTCTACGGACTCTTCGCGGGCGTCACGATCCGCTTCTGAGGACGGTGAGCGATCATGATCGAGGAGGCCCGCGGAGAGCGTTCCGATGCCGAGGCAGGGCCGAAGGGCAGTGGCCACGGCTCGGAAGCCGATGAGGTCACGCCCAAGCGCGGCGTCTTGAGCAAGTACCTTCGGGCGAAGGTCCGGCACTTCCTCCTCACCGTGACCGCGGACCGCATGACCCGCGGCGGCTTGAGTCGGCGCCATCGGGCACAGAATGTCGAGACGCGCGAACTCGAGCTTCGCATTCCCCGCTGGCCGACGCAGTTCGACGGCCTTCGCATCGCCCACATCAGCGACTTTCACGTCGGGCATCTGATGACCTCGGAGCGGGCGATTGATGTCGTCAACACAGTGCGGGACCTCAAGCCCGATCTGGTCGCCTGCACGGGCGACGTCGTCGATCTCGGCCTCGAGTGCGGCGTCGATGGGGTACTCGCGGCCCTCGGCGCGGTCGGCGCCCCGTTGGGTTCGCTCCTTGTCCTAGGCAATCACGATCACCTCGACAACGGACGGAAGCTGGTCCGCATGGCGAAGGCGGCCGGCGTGCAGACGCTGGTGGATGAGAGCGTCACGCTGACCTGCGGCCTGCGCGTCGGCGGCATCGATTGGGGAAAGTCGATTCGCGAATGCTCGACGCGCGTCGGACGAGTCTGGCGCGGCGCGGGCGGCGTGGACCTTCTCCTTGCCCACAATCCGAAGGCCTTCGTCGGCGCGGCGCGGCTCGGGGTCCCGCTCACGCTCTCGGGCCACACCCACGGCGGCCAGGTCAGCCTCCGCAAGCGCTCCAACGACATTTCCTTCCGACGCAGGCTTCGCGCCGGACTCTATCGGCGCGACGATTCGATTCTCTTCGTGACCGTCGGCCTCGGGGCGTGGTTCCCGCTGCGGGTGAATTGCCCGCCCGAGGTCGTTGTGCTCACGGCGCGCAGCGAGTGATCGTCATACGCACTCGCGAATGAGCTGCCACGCGGCGCGGACGTGTCGCTCTTGGACCTTCGTCTGCCCGATCGACATGCGGAGGACGAACCGGCCGTTCAGTTTCGTGTGGGAGAGATAGGCCCGGCCGCTGGCGTTGATGCGCTCGAGCAAGCGCTCGTTGGCGACGTCGTCGCCACGCAGTCGGAAGCAGATCAGGTTGAGCGGCCGTGGGGCGACCACCTCAAACCGATCGTCGGCTCGCACCAGCGACTCGAAGAGTTCGGCAAGAGCCACGTGGTGGCGGATGAGCGCCTGCAGTCCTTCGATCCCGTAGTGGCGGATCACGAACCAGAGCTTGAGGGCCCGGAAGCGCCGACCCAACGGAATGTGCCAGTCGCGGTAGTCGAAGACGGCGCCGCTTTCGGTGGCCTTGTTCTTCAGGTACTCAGGCAGCACCGTGAGGGTGTTGATGAGGGCCGAACGGTCGCGCACCCACAGCACGTCGCAGTCGAAGTTCGTGAACATCCACTTGTGCGGATTGAAGCAGTAGCTGTCGGCAAGTTCGACGCCGCGGTTGATCCAACGAAACTCAGGGCAAAGGGCCGCCGTGCCGCTCATCGCCGCGTCGACGTGCAGCCACATGCCGTACCGGCGGGCGAGTTCACCGATCGCTTCGACCGGATCGATCGCGTTGCTCGAGGTGGTCCCGATCGTCGCGCACACGAAGAAGGGCGTCAGCCCGGCCTGCCGATCGGCGCTGATCCGGACCTCAAGGGCTTCGGGGCGCATGGCGTGGTTCTCATCGACATCCACCAAGCGCAAGGCCGCCTCGCCGAGCCCTGCGATGCGCATCGCCTTCGCGAGCGACGAGTGCGTCTGCGTGCTCGTGTAGGCGACCAGCCGTTGCGTGCAGGCTGCAAGGCCCTCGGCGTTGGATCGAAAGCCCGTTGCCCGTTCGCGGGCGGCGAGCAAGGCACAGAGAATGGAACTCGATGCAGTGTCCTGCAAGACGCCGCCACCGGCGCCGGTTGAACGAAAGGCATCAGGCAGTCCGAGCATGCCCACCAGCCAATCGAGAACGTGGGTCTCGACCTCGGTGCAGGCCGGGCTCGTCGCCCAGAGCATGCCTTGTACGCCAAGTCCCGCCGAGATGAGTTCGCCCAAGATCGACGGCTCGCTCGCGTTGGCGGGAAAGTAGGCGAAGAAGTTGGGGCTCTGCCAATGGGTGAGGCCCGGCATCACGACCCGCTCAAGATCCGCCATCCACGCCTCGAACGGTTCGCTCCGCGGGGGCGGTTCCGCAGGCATTCGTTGGCGAATCGCCCCGGGCGACACGTCGCTGAGGACACGCCGCGATTCGATGCTCTCGAGGTACGAGGCGATCCAATCGATGGCCGCATGGCCCGCTCGGCGAAACTCCTCGGGAGACATGTGTCGGTCGTGAATCGGACGTTCGATCGGAAGCTCCGTTGGTTGGGGGCGCTAATTGGCAAGGAAGGCAAGCGAGGCAAGATAGGGGCAAAAGCGAAAAACGCAGACGGAGCCGAAGCGCCGCCTGCGGTGTTTCCCTTGTTCCCATCCGCCCCCACCAGGAGGGTCGCACGAATAGTGCCGCGAGTTTCACGGAAGGGGAGTGCCACCCTCACACTTTGCGGCAAGCTGTGTGATTCAACCCCAAGGGATGGCGGTGGTTGGAGCGGCGACCCGCGTTATCGGCAGTGATCACTGCGGTTGCTTTCATCACTCAGAGCGGCAGTCGGGCGAGGGCTGATCTCGTCTGGGCCATGAGTGAACCGATGACCTCGGGTCCGAAGCCGAAGCGACCGCCCGCAGCTTCGAAGAGTTCCGGCAGCGGTCGCGATCCGCCAAGGGAAAGGCCCTGTTGATAACGAGAGAACGCATCGGCTTCCGAGGTCAGCGATCGCAGCCAAACCTGCATCGCCCCGATCTCGGCGATGCCGTACTCGATGTAGTAGAAGGGCACGCCGAAGAGGTGAAGTTGGCGTTGCCAAGAGCGTTCGGTGTACGGCTCCAGCCCCGACCAATCGACGATCGGGCCGAACCGCCGGTTGAGATCGGCCCACGCCTTCGCTCGCTCGCTTCGCGAATGGGACGGGTTGGTGTAGACCCAGTGCTGGAAGGCATCGATCTGGGCGATCCACGGCATGAGCGTGGGGAACTTCTCCAATCGTTCACGGCGGGCACGGTCGGCATCGGCCGGGCTGTAGAAGGTCTCGAGGTACGGCAGCGTGAGTAACTCCATCGCTGTGCTCGCGACCTCGGCGAACTCCATGGGACTGCTTCGATACTCGAGGATCGGATCGTCCTTGGAGAGGATCGAGTGGAACGCGTGGCCCGCCTCGTGGACCATCGTGACGACGTCGCGATGCAGCCCCGCCGCATTCATGAAGATGAACGGCTGGCGTGAGCGCTGTCGCTGATACTGGTAGCCGCCCGGCGCCTTTCCTTCGCGACTTTCCAGATCGAGACAGTCGCCGACCCGCAGCGTTTGGAACATCGAGCCGAAGCCCTCGTCCATGCGGGCGAAGATCGTGGCGGTGCGGTTCACGAGATCATCGGCGTCGGTGAAGGGCCTGAGCGGCGGCCGCCCGCGCGGATCGACGGCCAGATCCCACGGCCGCAGAGGCGCCAATCCCAGGGCCGTCGCACGTTCGCGATGGAGTTCGCGCATCGCCGGCACGCAGGTCGTCTCGACCGCCGCATGGAAGGTCGCGCAATCCGTCGGCGTGTAGTCGAAACGATGGAGCTTGCGATGCTGGTAGTCGCGGAAGTTGGCGAACCCCGCGTTGACTCCCATGCGGTGGCGCAGGGCGATCATCCGGTCGTAGATGTCGTCCATCCGGTCCGCGTCGACGAGCCGCCGCTCATTGACCGCACGCCACGCCCGCTCGCGCACCGCGCGGTCAGTCTCCTCGAAGTAGCGGGCCATCTGCGGGAGCGTCCTGGTCTTGCCATCAAACTCGACCGTCATCGCCCCGTTGATCTTCGCGTACTCCTGGTCAAGCTTGGTGACCTCGGTCTGGAGGGCGACGTTCTCCTCGCGGAAGAGCTCGACATCGACTTTTAGCCGTCGCAGCAGGACGCCGTAGCGCTGCTGGTCGAGACGCTCGACGAAAGGACTCGTCGCGATCTTCCGATCGAGCTCGAAGGCGATCGTCCGCAGCTTCGGCTCGACATGCTCGACGAAGTCCGTGAAGGCGCCCTGGGCCTGGGCGTCGGAGGTCCGTCGGGTCATGTTGATGTAGAGGTTCGCCTCGGCCTCGCTCGCCGCGGCGTCGAGTTCGCTTCGATCGAGGATCAGGTTCTCGAGGCAACTCTCGCACTTCAGCGTGCGGGAGAGAAGCTGGGCGTAGAGTGGCCCGAGCGACTCCCATCGCGTCGCGTCGATGGTCGCGGGAACCGCTGACCTTCGTGAGGTGGGTACCGAACCGAAGGGCAGGGTGGTCGTGGTCATGGACGAATCGTTAGTGAGAGATCTTGGGTACGACGACCGGCGGCCGCGCGATGGCGCGGGCAGGAACCGCCGGCAATCCGAGACGTGTGGTACTGGCATCCGCGAGGGCGGCTGCATGGAGCGGATCGTCGCACACGACAAAGAGGGACGATCCCGATCCGGAAACGTGCGCTGGCCGCTCGGCGAGATGCGAGAGTTCCTCAAGATCATCGCGGAGCGTCGGGGCGACCTCCAACGCGGGCCCGGCGAGGTCATTGAAGCAGGCGTCCGGGGCGATGCGCCGGCCGACGAGAGCACGAACGCGCTGCGGATCGAGCTTCTGCTTGGCCCGCATTCCGTTTCGGTCGAACGCCCCGTAGACAGGACCGGTCGGGCAGGTGGCGTTTGGGAAGGCGATCACGACATCCAAGTCAGGCGGCGCGGCATGAGGCTCGATCCGTTCGCCGATTCCCTCGACGATCGCGCTGCCACCGTGCACGAGAAACGCGACGTCGGAGCCGAGCTCGCTGGCGATCGACGCGAGCCGCTCGACCGAGAGCCCGAGACCAAACAGTTCGTTCAGGCCGTGGAGCATCGCGGCCGCGTCGGAACTTCCGCCGCCAAGCCCGCCGCCGACGGGAATCCGCTTCTCCAGCTTGAGCTGGATCGGCAGCGGTCTGCCGATGTGCTCCTGAAGCGAGATGTGAGCCCGCACCGCGAGGTCCTTGGTGATCGACCAGTCGATGTCGCTTCGCCGCTTCGCGTCGTCGTGCCAGAGGATCGCGTAGCGAGAGAGGCTCTCCTCGGGCAGTCGGGTCAGGAGCAGCTCGTCATGCAGGTCCACCGTCACCATCCACGACGAGATCGGGTGCATGCGATCGACGCCGGGAGGTCCGACGGAGAGGGCGAGGTTGAGTTTCGCCGGCGCGAGAGCCAGGACGGAATGTCGCATGGGTTTTGGGCAGGGTACGCCCAACGTCGACGATTTTCCCGCCACAGCCTTGAGTCGAAGCTGACTCCCGCAGACCATGATCTTCCATGCGACGTCGCTCTCCTCGTGCCGCGCGGATCCTCGGCCTGATTTTCCTGATCGTCGGGCTCTCCGGCCAAGTCGTCGCCGGAGTACTGGCGATCCGAACCAAGCTGTGGCTCGACAACGCAGTGGCCACCAGCGGAACGGTCACCGAGCTCGATCGCCGTCGAAGCCGCAAGTCGACGACCTATGCCGAGCATGTCCGGTTCACGGATGCCGCAGGCGCCGAGCATGAGTTCATCAGCGGACTGTCGACGTCGCACCCCTACTCAGTGGGGGCTGTCGTTCCGGTTCGCTATGACCCTAACGACCCCACATCCGCATCGATCGACACGGCGTTTCGCAACTGGTTCGTGCCCGGGTTGATCTTCGTGATGGCCCTCGTCTTCACGGGAATCGGGTTCTCCATTCGCCTGAAGAAATGAACGTTGGGGAGAGGCTCGTTTCGGAAGATGGGCCGAAGTCCCGGGCAGGTTCGTCCGATAGCCGGGGTGGCCGTGGCCAGGATTCCACCCATGGACGAACGAAGATCAGCATCCCGCACCAACCTCCAACTCCCCTGCAAGGTCTGGCATCCCCGCACCCTTCGATTCCTCCCAGGGGTCACCCGCGACCTCTCGCGTGATGGGGCGATGCTCGAACTTCGCGGCGGCGCCCCGTTCCGTAACGGTGAGCGGGTCCGGGTCGGCCTGCCTGCCGCGGCCGGTCCGATTGTGGTTCGGAGTTCAGACCTGATCGAAGGCACGGTCGTCCGAACCTCCAATGAGGAGGGCCACATGGTCGTCGCCATCGTTTTTGACGGCGCCGACGCGGATCGCGCCGAGTCGCTGGCCCACGAGCCAACGCACTGACCGGGCGCGACGGGCGGCGCTGCGACGGCGACGGCCTGGGACGGCTACGATGCCCCTCCGCATCCGTTTCGCCCATGCTTTGGCAACCCGAGCTCCCTGAGAAGTACCGACGCATGTCCGAGGGCGACCTCGCGACGGAGATTGACGCGCGCCGGAAGGAACTGGGGTCGAAGCTCCTCATCTTGGGGCATCACTATCAGCAGGATGCCGTCATCTGCCACGCCGACCTCGTCGGCGACAGCTTGAAGCTCTCGCAAATGGCGGCGGCGGAGGCACCGAAGCGCGGCGCGAAGTGGATCGTCTTCTGCGGCGTGCACTTCATGGCCGAGACGGCCGACATCCTCACTGAGGAATCGGTCGAGGTCATTCTGCCCGACCTCGGCGCGGGCTGTTCGATGGCCGACATGGCCGCCTACGAGGACACCGTTCAGGCCTGGAAGGAAATCACCGAGGCGATTCGGGATCCCGAGGCGCCGCGCGGCGCATCGGCCCCTCGCATCATCCCGATCACCTACGTGAACTCGAGCGCCGCGATCAAGGCTTTCGTCGGAGAGCATGGCGGCGCCTGCTGCACCTCCAGCAACGCGCACCTGGTGTTCGACTGGGCCCTTCGAGGTGGTGACGAACCGCTCGCCAAGGGTGAGAGCGTCAAGATCCTCTTCCTGCCCGACCAGCACCTCGGCCGCAACACCGCGAAGTCGAAGGGCATGGTGACCGAATTCGACGCCACGGCAAAGCACCCGGCCGAGATGGCCCTTTGGGATCCGAAGCGCGAACTCGGCGGTCTCGATCGCGAAACGGTGCGTCGGGCGAAGGTGCTGCTCTGGGCCGGCCATTGCAGCGTGCACAAGCTCTTCCGAAGCGAACACGTGCGAGCCGCGAAGACCGAGGGGCGGACGGTGCTCGTCCATCCGGAGTGCTCCCAACAGGTCGTCGACGGCTCGGACCTGCGCGGGTCGACGGAGTTCATCATCCAGACGATCAACGCCGCTCCCGCGGGCAGCCGTTGGGCGGTGGGCACCGAGATCCACCTCGTCAACCGACTCGCCCGATCGGCCGCTGAACGCGGCGTGGACGTGCAGATCCTCAGCGACTGCCAATGCCTCTGCACCACGATGTACCGGATTGACCAGCAGCACCTTCTCTGGGTGTTGGACCAACTCGCAGCGGGCCGCGT
Source organism: Phycisphaerae bacterium (assembly GCA_016795065.1). Taxonomy (GTDB): domain Bacteria; phylum Planctomycetota; class Phycisphaerae; order Phycisphaerales; family SM1A02; genus JAEUIT01. The sequence continues at coordinate 50,453 of JAEUIU010000031.1, read as the reverse complement.
GGTCAATCGGGTCAAGGTGCATCCTGAGTGCCGCCGTCTCGCTCGCCTCGCGCTTGACCGTATGCTCCGAAACGTCGCCTCGGCGACAGGCGCGTCAGCAAGCGGACCCAAGGGCGGAACAAGGCAGAAGTTGCCAACGACCGTCGACTGACGGGGTAGAGTGGTGCCACTGCAGGTTTGTCTTTGCCGGTTCGGTCAATCGACGTGCCCGGTGCGCGACGGTGCTTGCGGTCGGAGGGGCCGCCGACTGCTTCGTCCGCGTGAGAGGCGTAGGCGGATTCGGGCGGGCACCGCAGGGCATTCGGCCCGACGACGTGTATCCAGAACGTGTTCAGAGTTGCGATGGGAGCTTGTTTCATGGCAGAGGAATCCAACGGTCGCGTCAACGCACCACGTCGCAAGCGAGTCTGGCTGCGCGTTCTCGTCGGCGTGGTCGTTCTCGTGGCGATCCTGGTCGGGCTCGCGCCGACGATTCTCTCGATGGGAATCGCACGGTCGATCGCCCACGGTGCGATCGCGAACTATGTCCAAGGCGAGGTCAAGCTCGATTCGGTCGGCCTCGGCTGGTTCTCGAACCAATCCGTCAGCGGTTTGGTGGTACGCGATGGCGATGGCAGCAACAGCGGAACCGTCAACATCGAACTGCGTCGCGGGCTGCTGTCGGTGCTCACCTCCGGCGTCGAGACGTTGGACATCCACGTCTCCGGCGCGGTGAAGGGAACGATCGAGAAGGACGGCTCGCTGGGCCTGGCGAACCTCGTGAAGCAGGGTGGCGCGGGGAGTGGTTCGGGCGCTGGCTCCGGTTCTGGTTCTGGTTCTGGTTCTGGCGGCTCCGGCTCCAAGAGCGGCGGGCCGATGGTCGTGAACGTCTCGATCGACGGGCTCTCGGTCGAACTGCTCGACCGCCGCAGCGATCGGACCTACGAGCTCACGTCCCTCACCGGAACGGCTTCCTACGAGGAGGCCAAGGGAGCGGCTGCCGTCCAACTCGCCTCGCCGACGGAGTTTTCGGGGGCGAAGGGCTCGATTGAACTGAAGGGCAACGCGAGCAGCGTCGGCGGCGCGCTGGGCGCCATGGGCCTTGACCTTTCACTCGCGGCGAGGAACCTGCGGGTACCCGCCGGCGACCGCGAGGCGGATTTCAGCGCGATCGATTGCAGCGTGACGAGCGAGTCGCTCTCGAAGAGCCTCCACCTTCAGGCCAACGCAACGGGCGTGGTCGACGGCAAGACCCCGAGCACGCTGAAGGCGGACCTCACCGTCACGCCGCTGGTCAACGCCGCGGGCAAGGTGGATCCGAATCCGGCGAACGTGCTGGGATCAGTCGAGGCCTCAAACCTTCCGACCTCGCTTCTCCAGCCATGGCTTGCGACCACCAAGGTCATTCTCTCGGAGGACCTCGGAGCCCTTGTCGAGCGTCTCACGATTCACGCGCCTGGCGGCGGGGCCCAGCCGATCGCGATCGAGCTTCGCGCCGCGAAGGCCGAACTGGCCATTGGAGCGACCGTCAATCCAACCGATGGCGCGATCCGCGACGGCACGCTGCGCGGCACGGTGCGAGCCTCGCAGGAGACGCTTGTGCGGCTCGCCAAGACCGATGTCGGGGGCGAGGTCGGTCTGGAGCTCTCTGGCTCGGGGCTGACCTGGTCGATGCCGAAAGAGGGAGGCGATCCGCTCGCGAGTTTCGTCGGCCAACTGCAGGTGCGGCCACTCGACACGATCGTTTGGCGCCAGACTGATCCGGAACCGAAGGCTGACCTGCACGCATTTGCCCAGCGCATCGCTGTTGCCTTAGGCAGCGGAAGTACGATCGCCCTCGGTCGCGATGCGGCCGGCGTGCCGTTCGAGGTGGACGTGAAGGCTGCGGTCGGACTTGGCGGCGCGGCGGAACCGCCGGCAGCGCCGGGTTCATCGAACCTCGCCCTGCACGCCACGATCCCGCCCGCCCTCAATCGCATCGAGAATCTCACGCTGACCAGCGAGGTCGTCGCCGAGCCGGCGTTTCTCCTCGCCGTCTCGGGCAAGAGCTTCAGCAAGCCGGCCATCGTTCGTACGAACGTGCGCGACGCGGATCTCGCCCTGCCGCCAAACGGGCTCGCGGGCATCGCGGCGAACGCGGAAATCGCCATCATTGGCGAGACCGCGATCTACGTCGAACAGTTGAATCGGGACGTGCCTCTTCGCGATCTCGTCGTCTCGATCGCCTCCGCAGATCTGGCCAAGGAGAGTCAGCTCACCGTGCGCGGCGGCGTGGACACCGCAACGATCGATCTCCGCGAGACCGTTCGGAACCTCCCCGCCGACCTTGCGACGCTCGACCCATTGACGGTCGATGCCCGCGGCACGCTGAAGGTGACCGGCCTCAACGGCGCGTCGATCATCCCGTGGGTTGGTGATCAGCGACCGCTGATCGAGGCCGCCCACATTCGCGACCTCTCGATCGACCTCACCAACGAACCGTTGGCTGGCCGAACCGGACAGCGCGTGACGCTCGCCCTCGCCGGTGAGCCGATCCACGGGCAGGTCGTTGCGGGGATCGAGCAAGACGGAGGATCGATCGAACGCCTCGAACTCACCGGCACCATGCCGGAGGATCTCCTCGCCCAGCTTCAGGCCTCAAGCGAGAGCAAGGTCCTCTTCGCGAAAGACGTTCCGTTCACGCTCACACAGGGGCAGCCGGTTGCCTTCCGCTTCGACGAACTGAAGGCCGGGAAGTTGCCCGCTGGACTCGCCATGCGATTGGCCATTCCCGAAGCGGCCATGGCCCAGGTGCCGGGAATCGTCGGTGCCTTGGCGATCCGAGATTTGGACGTCACCGCCGATGTCGACCCGACGGCCACCTCTGCGAAGGTCAAGGGCGGCTTCTCCGCTGTGGGTACGAGCGCCGCAAGCGACCGGATCGAGCAGGCCAAGATCGACCTCGCGTGGTCGAAAGTCACTGGACCCTCGCTCCTTCAGGGGCTGAGCGGAACTGTGGCTCTGGCCGGCGTCAACGTTCCGTGGGTGGAATCGCTCCTAGGGAAGGAGAAGGGCGCCTACAGCAAGTGGACCGGCGACGACGGCTCGCTGACGCTCACCATGAGTCGTGACGAGAGCGGCGAGAACGTGCGCCTTGTGCCGAAGTTTCCGCGGATCTCGGCTGGCACCGTCGATGTCCTCGCCCGAGGCGAACAGGTCACCGCGACGGCCAAGGGTGTTGCGGTCCGCATTCCGGCCGCGATGCTCGGCGAGTTGGTGTCCAAGCCGGGCATGCCCGCCGATGCGCCTCGTTATGTGTTCCAGAACGACCTCGCGTTGGTCCTCAACGATGCGACGGCGACATTGCCCAAGGGCCTTGTCACCGAAGGCGATCGGGTTGCGGGGGCCAGCGTTCAGGTGGCGATCGCGACCGAACCGATCGGCGTCCAGGTGGTCGCGCCTGCGAAGCCAGTCGAGACCTTGGCTGTTCCCGCGATCGACGCGACGCTCCAATCGGCCGACCTTCTCAAGGGCATTGCACTCAGCGCCAACGATCGTGGCGGCAGCGGCGGAACGGCCGGAAGCGGACCGCGGTTCCGGGTGAACGGCACCGTCCGCAACCTGGCCGACGAGAAGGGCGCGTTCTCGGCCGAGAGCGCCCAACTCGATCTGGATGCCGACGTCCAGCAGATTCCGACCGTTCTCATCGACCTCATCGCGGCGACCAACGGCACGCTCACCCGCAGCCTCGGTGATCGCATCGCCTTTCGGGCCAACGCGAAGGCACTCTCTAAGACCAGCGGCGAACTCTCAGCGTCGGTGAACTCGCCCTTCGCGGAGCTGAACATCCCGCAGGTGACGGTGAACAAGAACGGGGTCGCCCGCATCTCCGAAAAGAGCCCGCTGACTGCGTCCTTCGCGCTCTCGCCGGGCATCAAGGAGGACATCCTCTACTCGATCAACACGGTGTTCGCTGATGTCGATCTCGTAAAGGAACGGGCAACGCTCACGGTGAGCGAGCTTCGTTACGCACTCGACGGGAATCTCGCCAAGCTCGATGGGGAGATCCTCCTGGACATCGGCGACGTCCGGATGCGCAATGGCAAGCACATTTCGCGCTTCTTCTCGTTGCTGGACAACAAGCCGACGCCTGGCTCCGAGGGACGCATCGAGCCGCTGGCGATCAAGATCACCAACGGCAGGCTCACCTACGAAAAGTTCGGGCTGAAGCTCTTCAAGCTTGAGGGTGCGCCGGGCCAGCCGCCGACCTGGCGCAACGTGCTGGACATGACCGGCGACGTGAATCTCGCGAAGAAGTACGTCAACGCCATCACCACGCGCATTCCCGCAAGCCAGCTCTCCAACTACTCCGGCGACGCCGCCTCCTTCTTCTCCAAGATCGGTGGGCGCGATAGCGAACTCGCCAGCAAGCTGGCCGTCGGCGTCACCCTTTCCGGTCCGCTCTACGACGAGAAGGGCAACTTCAAGGAGCTTGAACAGAAGATCACGTTCCCGGGGATCGATGAGATCATCAGCAATCCGGGAAGCCTGCTGAAGGACCTCTCGGGCCTGATCAAGCCGGGCGAGTCGAAGGACCCCGCCATGCCTGCCCAGCCCGCCCAGCCGCAGCAGCCCGGCAGCGGAAAGGAGTCGCCTGAAGCGCCGAAAGCGCCCGCCAAGGAGAAGTCCAAGGACAAGCCCAAGGAAGGCGAGAAGCCGAAGGAAGGGTCGAAGGACAAGCCGAAGGAAGGCGAGAAGCCGAAGGACAAGCCCAAGGACAAACCGAAGGACAAGCCGAAAGACAAGCCGAAGGACCCGCCAAAAGACCCGCCGAAGGAAGACCCGGGCTCGCCCCCCAAGCCGTGAACCAACGTTCTGAGCTTCCGCGTACGCCGTGCAGTCATGCAGCCGAGCCATCCTCCAAACGACATCCCCGATGGCGCGACCGAGCTGATCCACCGCGCGGCCGAAGGTGACTCCTCCGCGGCGCACCGGCTGCTGCCGCTGGTGTATGACCGCCTTCGTGGGCTCGCCGCGGTGTATGTGCGCGGCCAGCCCGACCATACGCTTCAGGCGACGGCCCTGGCCCATGAGGCGTACCTCAAGCTCGTTTCGGCGTGGGATGGTTCGAGCGAGCCGCCGAAGGACCGCGAACACCTGCTGGCGATCGCCGCGCGGGCGATGCGCCAGATCCTCGCTGACCATGTGCGGGCCCGCATGACCCAGAAGCGAGGCGGGGCGCGTTCGCGCGTCTCGATCGATTCGATCGCCGACCCCGCTGACGCCGGAGAGGACGACGGCCTTCTGGCCCTGCACGCAGCCCTTGAGCGATTGGCGAAAGCCGATCCGCGGCGCTATCGCGTCGTCGAGCTTCGCTTCCTCGGCGGGCTCTCGATCGAGGAGACCGCCCGAGCCCTCGGGGTCTCGTCGCGGACGGTCGAAGGCGACTGGCGTGTGGCCCGCGTCTGGCTCGAGGGAGCCCTCCGGGGCGAGGAATAGTCCCTTCCCCCTTTCCTGTGGAGCCCATCCCGCGGCTCTCCTCAGGCGAAGGGTCCCGACAGTCGATAACACCATTGGCTGATGGACTCACCGACGACCAGTTCCATGGGCGATGAGCCTTCGGCGAAGGACGATCGCGTTGAACCGCTGCGCGAGGCGTTTGATCTCTTCCTCGAGATCTGCGATCTCCCGGCCGACGCGCGAGCCCGCGAGCTGGACGTGCGCTGCGTCGAGCGGCCGGCGCTGCGGGCGACGGTCGAGCGGCTCATCGAGCGGGAGCGCCGCGGCTCTCCCGAGGCGGCGCTGCGCACCGGCGAAGGTGGCGAGGCAACGATGGCGAGCCTCCTGCCTGCGATCGCAGAGCCAAGTGCCGGCGTCCTTGCCGGGCGCTACCGCTTGAGCAAACTGTTAGGTGAGGGCGGGTCCGGAGCGGTCTACGAGGCCGAGCAGATTTCACCAAGACGGCCGGTCGCCCTGAAGATCTTCCGGGCCTCCGTGATCACCGGCGAGTCAGCTCTGCGCCGATTCGCCCTCGAGGCCGAGGTGCTCGCCCGCCTGCAGCATCCCTCGATCGCCCAGGTCTATGACGCGGGCTTCGGCCCGTCGCCGATGGAGTCGCCGCTGGCCCCGAGCTTCACCGACCGCATGAGCGCCCCAGCCTGCGGCCCAGCGTGGATCGCAATGGAGTTGGTGCGAGGTCGGCCTCTCGACGTCGCGGCGCGGACGCGAGCGCTTGATCATCGCACGCGGCTTGAACTGTTCCTTGAAGTCTGCGATGCCGTCGCCTTCGCTCATCAGAAGGGGGTCATCCATCGCGACCTCAAGCCCGCCAACATCCTGCTCACCGAGCCCGAGCCCCAGGCCCCACAGGGCCGCATCAAGGTCCTCGACTTCGGCATCGCCCGCGTCGCCGGACCCGAATGGCAGGGCCACGGCGACGATCAACCGACGCCCGCCCTGACCGGACCGGGCCAACTGTTAGGCACGCTGCCCTACATGAGTCCCGAGCAGGTAGCCGGTGACGGCTCGGCGATCGACGTCCGCAGCGATGTCTATTCCCTTGGCGTGATCCTGTACGAACTCCTGGTCGGACGGCGACCCTTCGACCTCAAGGGCCGTGCGATCGACGAGGCGGTCCGCGTGGTGCGCGATGAGGATCCGGCACCGCCGTCGATGGCAGCGGAGGCCACGGCTGGGCTGCGCGGCGATCTCGATGCCATCGTCCTCAAGTCTTTGGCCAAGGACCCCGACGAGCGCTATCGCTCGGTTGCTGCGCTGGCCGATGACCTTCGCGCCCACCTTGCCGGCGAGCCGGTCGCGGCCCGAGCCAACTCGGCGATGTACGTCCTTGTCCGCAAGGCACGGCGGCATCGCCTTCCGATCGCCGCGTCGGTTCTCCTCATCATCTCGATCGTCGTGGTTGCGGTGCGGGCCACTTTCGATGCCGAACGATTCTCCCAACTCGCCGAGGATGCTCGGATCTCCGAGCGAGCAGCGCAACGGGCGAGCGAGGCCCTTGCCCGACAGTTGAACGTGGCCAGGGTCGAACGTGCTCGGCTGCTTGCCGCCACCGGAAACGTCGCTGACGCGGTTGATGCCCTGCGAAGCGAAGGTGTCATGGAACGCGACCCGCGGCTGCGCTGGGCCGCTCGGGAAATCGCTGCCCGGCACCCGTGCCTCCGGTCCTGGGAGCCGCACGTTGCGTCGGTGCGAGCCGCTGGCCTTTCCGACGATGGGCGACTCGTTCTCTCGGCGGGGGAGGATGGGCGCGTCGTCCTCAGTGACATTGACCGCGGCGTGGTCTTGTGCGTCGATATAGGCAGTCCGGTCCTCAGCGGGGCTCACGATCGCGAGGGCAAGCGATTCGTGGTTGGATGCGAGAACGGTTCGGTCCTCGCGTTTGACGACCACTCGCTCGAGCCTCTGCCATCGGAGGCGACGCACACGGCGCCGGTTCGGTCGATCGCCGCCCGCGATGGCGTGACGGTCAGCGGGGATGGGAGCGGGCGAGTGCTCTTCCATCGGGACGGCGAGCCGTTGCGCGAACTGACCAAGCGTTCCTCGGCGGTGACGTCTCTTCTCCTCTTGCCCGGCGGCGATGTCGCCATCGGCGACGAGGGCGGCGACGTGGCGGTGATCCATCCCTTCAACGGCAGCGCGCGACCGGTCACGCGGCACGACGGCGCGGTACTGTCGCTTGCCTTCGACGCCCGGCGAGAACGACTGCTTTCGGGTGCGACGGATCGAACGATCACGATCGTCAGCCTCGACAACCCCGGCGAGCCCAGCCGCTCCGCGGACGTGGGGAACGGCTCGGTCCGAGTGATCGCCGTCGACAACCCGAGCGGCGACATCCTGGTCAGCGGATGGTGGTCGCTCGATCGATGGGACGAGTCGCTTCGATCGCGTCGTCGAATCGCCTCACCACCCTTCGGTCCCAACGCTGTCGTCTTCGCTCCGGAGTCGGGGCGGGCGCTCTCCGCCCATCACGACGGGACCATGCGCTTGTGGGTCTTCGGTAACGATCCGATCAACGGTGGCGGCGTGTTCGTGCCCGGTGTCAACGGGCGCGTCTCCGCAGTCCTCTCGCGAGACGGCTCGCGCATCGCGGTCGGCGATGGGATCGGCAACGTGGTTGTCGCCGACGCCCAGAGCGGAGCAGCGGTGACGTGGTTGCCATCGCATGGTCGCCGTGTTCGCGGAATCGATCTTTCAAGCGATGGACGGTACGTCGCCTCCGCCGCCGACGATCGGATGCTCCAGGTCGGCGATGCCCAAACCGGCGAGGTGCTTGGTCGACGATTCGGCGTTGAACCGCAGATGACATCCGCGGTGGCCTTTTCGCCCGATGGACGTCGGCTCGCCGTCGCGTTCGGCGATCGGACCGTTCGCGTCATGGATCTTCCCGGCCTGTCGCCCGTGGCCAGCTTCGTTGCGGGCGAGCGTCAGCTTGTCGGGATCGCCTGGTCGCCCGATGGCGAGCGCATCGCCACCACGTCGCGCGACCTCTCCATTCGGGTCTTCACTTCGACCGGCGAACCGCTTGCCATCACCCACACGCCCGATGCCCCTTGGGCGCTGGCATTCTCGCCCGACGGCAGCCGCCTCGCCGTGGGCGAATGGTCGCGGTCGATTGCGATCTTCGACGCTACGACCCTCTCACTCAACCGGCGTTTCGCCGCTGGAGGCGGCCTGGTGACGGCTGTTGTCTGGCTTCCCCCCAAGGAGAGTGGGGAGAACGGACTTCAAGCCATCTTGGCCGCCTCCGGCGACGGCAACCTGCGCGTGCACGATGCCAGTGACGGGCGAAGCCTCTTCGAGTTCACCCCGTTCTCACACGCCGACACGATCTCGTGCTCGGTCGACGCGACAGGTCGCTTCATCTCCGCCAGCGGAACGGCCGGCGAGATCGGGGTGTGGGACACCCATCAATGGGATGAGTGGGCTCGACGCGGGACGGGGCTTCGCTGACCTCACGTTACGAGCACGGATCCAAGGTGATGCTCAACTCGAAATTGCCGGTCGCGCCCTGGTAGCCCGAAACCTGAACGTAGTAGATCCAACCGACGCTCGCCTGGAAGCTCACTCGGCTCTTACGGCCGATGCCAGGAAGGTCGCATGCGGCGTTGTTGTAGTCGTCGTTGCAGTCGATGAGCGATTGGGCACATTCCCCGTGCCCGCCGATCCGCCAGATCGTCAGCACGGTGTCGAAGTTGGTTCCCGGGTGGCAGGTCGACACGGTGTAGTCGCGGAGGAGATGGCACGGCGTCATGATCCGGTACCACACGCTGTGATCGTCGCCAATGACGCAGTTCTCGGGATCGGGTCCGCTGGGGGTCCAGAGGTTGGAGCCAGTGACGGTGATGTCGAAGGGCTCGTCCAGGTCGATCGAGTTCTCGCAGTCGATACCTTCGGGGGTGTACTCGAGGGTCAGCGATCCTTCGCCGCTGTGTCCGTAGAAGCCACCGACGCGGATCTTGTACTTCTCACCTGCCTCGACGGGAATGGTGAGGTCGGAGCCAAGGCTGCACCCGCCGTTGTCGTCGGAGCAGGCGAGGAAGGTCGCGAAGGTGATACCGCCCGACGGGCAGGCGGCGAGACCGGGGATGTTGGAGCCATAGACGGCGATCTTGGTGTCCCAGGTGGTGCCGCAAGTGCTGACGTGAAGGACGCCGTTCGCCGGGGCGTCGAACGAGTACCAGACGTCATGATCGACTTGGGTGAACCCGAGGAGGTTGCAGCCGCCGCTTCCCGGTAGCGGCGGGCCATCGGTGTCGGCGCCGAACGTGCAGAAGGGATGGACTCCCGGAGCGAGGGCGATCGCCTGATTGCAGTGATCGTTCACCGGAGCACCAGGACAGGGCCCCCAAGCGCCGAGGAGAATCGACAGGTCCGCGGCATTCACGACACCCGACCCGTCGAGATTGGCCGACCCCGTGCCGCCCCAGGCTCCCAGCAGGATGCTCAGGTCGGCGGCGTTCACACCGCCATCGCCATTCAGGTCGGCGGCACAGGAGACGCAGGAGGCGCCGGCGATTCCGCCCTCACCGGGCTGCTTGCGCTCGCGTGGCGGGGCGGGCATGGCGGCGATCGAAGCGGAAACGATGAGCGCGGACAACAACATGGACCTCTCCTGGGCCGCTGCGGCGATGGATGACAGGCGTCACGGCCCACTCTGGGCGCTGCGGCGAGGGTCCACGAGATCCCGAGGCGGGTTCCGCAAGGGAACCTCGAAGAATCAGAAAGAAACGCCGTACGAGGCGTCAGCGCGAGGTCACCCCCACGCGCCAAGGAGTACCGCCAGGTCACCGGCATCGGTGGTCCCCGAGCAGTCCAGGTCGGTCACGCCCGGGAGGCCCCATTGGCCGAGGAGGATCGCCAGGTCGGCGGCATTGACAACATCATCTCCGTTGAAGTCGGCGCCAATGCCGAGGTTCACGGTCAGCTCCACATAGTCATAGTCAGCGTTGGCATTCGCGCCGCCGGTTCCGTCGCCGAAGGCAAAGAGCAGATCGCCGCTGGAGACCGCGCCGGAGCCCTGGGTGTAGAGCTCGTTGTCGATGAACAGCACCCATTGGCCGCAGGCCGCCGCCTCGAAGCGGTAGTCGTGCCACGCGGTCGCGTAATAGGAGTAGGTTGCCCACGGACCGGCGTAGGGCGAGATGAGGTTGGTCATCAAGGCGAACCCGGAACTGCCGAATGCCACGTAACAGCCGAACGGAAAGCTCCACTGCTCGCTCGCGGTGACTCGCACGCGCGCCCGCAGGACGAATGGCGACGCATGCGGCACGCTGATCGACTTGTACCAGGAGTTCGTTCCTTGCCCCGCATAGCCGGCGCCGACGGTGTGTTGGGAGAGGATCCCGCGGTTCATCGTGAACGCGACGTTGTCCGGGATCGAGTTGCCCAGCATGAAATAGGTGAAGCCCAGCTTCGCCGGGAAGACCGTGCCGTCGACGAGTTCGACGATGGTTTCGGCCTGCGCGGCGGATGCGAGGAGGATCGAACTGGCGATGGCGACGTTGAGTGGGCGCATAGGTGGTCTCGATGGAGATCGCAAATCTAGCGGCTCGTTCAGCGCCGACCAAGCGAATGCCTCTACGAGCCGTTGCAACACGTCGCTCGAAGGGCCGAGAACGGAAGCGACCTCGCCGCCAAGTGCCTTCGGTCGATTTTCGGACGGGGAGATTGCCGCCTCTTACCGAGGCTCGCAGCACCCGCCGCCGCAACAGCTCCCTCGATACGAGTAGCGCGGCTGCCATGTCCCAGCGCCGTTCTGAAGGAGGTCGAACATCGGCCACACGGCGCAGAAGTCATCGCCGGGGCCGAACTCAGCGTGTCCTGTGCGCACGATGGTTCCGTCGGAGCGGCGATGGAACGCGCTCACGCCTGGGTTCTGATGAGTGCCCTCATAGCCCACACCCAAGGCATTGGCGAAGTCGGAGCCCTGCATTGATGCGACGGGAAAGGGCCAGCCGCGTGCGAGGGCGAAGGCGTTCAGCACCTCGGGCTCATCCTCGGAGACCAGAACGAACGCGGTGCGGTCGTTGAGGTGCGGCCAGAGCCCAATGAGGCCATCGGCCCAAAGTGTGCAGTACGGGCAGCGCTGGCCCATGTTGTGGATGACCAGGAGATCGTCGCGCCCCGCGAAGCAGTCGCTGAGACGTATCGCCGCTCCGTGCCGATCGCGCAGCGGAAGGTCCGCGACGATCTGCGGCTCGCTCTTGCGATGGGCCTCGCTGAGTGCCTTCTTCAGCGTGGCGATCTGTTCCTCAAGAGCGACGACTTCCGGGGTGCGTGGCGACATACCGCCGATTCTCGCATCGCCACAACCCGTCACCAAGTTCTTTGATCCGATTCCGACGTTGTCACATCGGCTTTTCGCCGACCGTCTCGTCGTAGACCTGCAGAAGCTTGGTCTTGTCAAAGATCAGCTCAGCCCGCGACAGGCCCGCGACCTCGTAGTGCGGCGTGAGCTCGATCGCGTCGCAGGGGCACGCCTCTTCGCACATGCCGCAGTAGATGCAGCGGAGCTCATCGATATCGAACTGCTTGGGGTACTTCTCGCGATCGGGCCAGGGGCTCGCGTCCGCAACAATGTGGATGCAGTGCGCCGGGCAAGCGGTCGCGCACATGAAGCAGGCGACACATCGCACGCGGCCGTCTTCATCCTTGTTCAGGCGATGGACGCCTCGGAAGTAGGGGCGGAACTGGCCGCCGTCCTCGACGTCTCGGTCATCGCGCTTCTCTTCCGGATACTGGACCACCCAGAGGGTGTCCTTGTTGCTTCCGTTGCGGCCGATGTTCTGGAAGCAATGCCGAAGCGTCGTGCCTAGCCCCTTGATGATGTTGGGGATGAAAAGGCTCTCCGAGCGGTTGAGGCGCGTCGGACTGACGTCGATGATGTCCTTGTCGGGGATGCTCATGGCGGCAGTGGCAGTGTACGGGAGGACCGGGAACCTCGGGTCGACGCGGCCGAGGGTCGCTTCGCCAAGGCCCTCCCGATACGATGCTCCCCACGCATGCGAGCTCCCGACGCGGTCGAGATCAGTGTTGTTTCGCCGATGCGCAACGAGGAGTTGTGCGCGCGAGAATTCGTGCGCCGCGTCGACATGGTGCTTGACGTCCTCGGCCGCAGCGCCGAGATCGTGGTCGTCTCGGACGGTTCCACCGACCAGACCGAGCCGATCCTCCGGGAACTTTCCGCCCAGTACCCGCGGCTTCGCTGCGTCTTCCTTTCCCGCAACGTCGGGCAGGCGAATGCCCTTGCCGCTGGGATCCAGCGCTCCCGGGGCGACTACGTCGTGGTGATGGACGCGGATCTCCAGAACCTTCCAGAGGACATTCCGACGATGGTGGCCGAGATGGACAAGGGCTACGCCCTGGTCTCGGCATCCCGTGAGGGGCGACCCGAGTCGAAGTTCATCCGCCTTCTGCCCAGCAAGATCGCCAACTGGCTCCTCCGTCGCGTCTCGGGCTGTTCGATTCGCGACATGGGAGGCTTCAAGTGCCTTCGTGGCGACATCGCCCGTTCCCTTCGGCTTCGGCCCGGTCAGCATCGCCTGCTGCCAGCCCTCGTCCATTTGCGCGGCGGTCGCACGGGGGAGATCTTCGTCAAGGCGGGACCTCGCTTCGCCGGCACCAGCCACTATGGAATCGGCCGCAGTTTCGACGTCTTCTTTGACATCTTGATGCTCTGGTTCCAGGCCAGCTACAAGAGCCGCCCGCTCTACCTGTTCGGCCGCGTCGGGCTCCTGCTTTTTGCCTACGACCTCATCATCATGCCGTGGCTTCTCTTCGAGAAATTCGCCTACGACACCCCGATGGGGACCCGGCCGCCATTCCTGGTGGCGATCCTTTTCTCGCTGGCGGCTCTCTTCATGTTCATCGCGGGGTTCATCCTTGAACTCCTGTCCGACACGCTGAACACCGTCGGCAACGTCGATCCCTTCATCGTTCGGGAGACCGTCGAGGGGGGCATCTCGACTCAGATTGGCCGGGCTTCGGCAGACGCCCAATCGTCGTCAACCGTGCCGACCCCGGCCCGTACCCGCTGACGAACCGCGTACGCTGCTGCCATGGCGTCACGGCAGGAACGAAACCCCATCCCGACAGGCGACCCCGCCGCGAAGCGAGCCCGCGAGGGCAAACGGATCGAGCGGATCGGATTTCGCTTGGCCGGCATAGGCGGTGAGTTCACCAGCCATGTCCTCGCCGGACTGGCCTTGGGCTGGGGGGCGGACTGGTACTTCACGATCCAGCCGTGGGGGATCATCACCGGTCTCGGAGCTGGACTTGCCGTCGGGACGCTCCAGTTCATTCGCCATGCCGCGGCTCTGAACCGGGAGATGGGTCCGGTCGAGCCGCCACCCGGGGGGTTCAAGATCATCGAACCTGGCGAGCCCGACATGGACGCCGAGAAGAGGAAGGGTGACGAGCCATGAGCGACCCCGAGCCCCATTCGGGATCGGCCGGGCCCCGGTCTACCTCGTCCGATAAGCCTGCTGGCCGGGTCGCCGACCCGCCTCGGCCGCTGCCGACGGCTGCGGTACTCGTGGCAACTGGGCTTGAGATCGGTCTTGGCGCGGCGCTCGTTTGGGGTGCTGGTCGGATCTATGGATGGACCGGCGACCAGGTGAACGGGGCGATCGTCGGCGGCGTGACCGCAAGCCTCGCTGTGCTCACCGCTTTTCTGGCCATTCAGCCTTGGAAATCGCGACCCGCGGCCGACTGGGCGCTCTTCTGGCTGGGCTCCGCGACGGTTCGACTCCTCTTCACTCCGCTTGCACTGTTTTCTGTATACTCCGCGACCCTTCTCCCGGGAGCAGCGGTCCTCTTGGGCGGGGCAGCGATGTTCTTCATCGGCCTCGTCACGGAAACCGTCATCATCGCGAGAGCCGTCCTTCAGTCTGCGGGCCATTCGGATCGCGGCACTTCGTGAAGGAAGTCACGGACAATCGGGACCCGCATCACGCGTCGGTGTGACCGACACGGCGATAGCTCCCGGCACCGTTCGTGACCGCACCACGGCTCGACGCGCTCTGCTTCCGACGTTGGAGGGGACGAGTGATCGATCGTTCCGGCAGCGTGCCGGATCCGCTTCACTCGCGAACCGCTTGCGTCGTCGGTCGCCGACGGAGAGCGCTCGGGACATGTCGTTGGACACGATTTTCAACAGCAGCCTCAGCTTTCTGGCTTCCACGAACCCCATCGAGCACGTGCTCGACAAGAAGTTCAGCGAGGTCGGAAGTCTCGGCTGGGTGTCGATGCACTTGGTGACGCTCCTCACCGGGGCGATCCTCGCGATCCTCTTCCTGTCGCTCGCCGCCAACGCCATCGCCGTCGGCCCGGCCAGCATGGGCAACCGTCGCTATCTCGCCCGCGGCCGTCTCGGCCAGCTCGTCGAAACGATCATCGTCGGCCTCCGTGACTCGATGCTCGTTCCGATTCTCGGCGAGGCCCAGACGCGGCGCTACCTGCCGTTCCTCCTCTCGCTCTTTTTCTTCATTCTGTCGATGAACCTGCTCGGCCTGATCCCGATCGTGGATCTCCAGCACCTCATCGGCGGGTGGTTCTTCGGGAACGAACACTGGGCGGTCATCGGCGGTACCCCGACCTCGAACATCGCGGTGAACGCCGCCTTGGCGACGGTCGTCTTCGTCGTCATCCAGATCCACTCGCTCCGCGAGCTTGGACTCAAGGGCTGGTTCGAACACCTCTGCGGCGGGCATGAGCTGGTCGCTGGGCCCAAGGGCCTCCTCTTGGTCGTTCCAATCATCTTGGTGGTCGAGCTCCTCGGCCTGATCATCAAGCCGGCGGCGCTCTGCATTCGTCTCTTCGCCAACATGGTCGGCGGGCACACGCTCATGGCCACCCTGCTTGGTTTCGGCGCAATGGCGTACAACCCCGAAGCCACGAACAAGGCCCTGAACTACGGCCTCGTCGGCGGCGTCTCGTTGTTGGCCGGCGGGTTCGCCATCGCCATCACCTTCCTCGAACTGTTCGTCGCCTTCCTCCAGGCGTTCATCTTCATGTTCCTCACCGCGGTCTTCATCAGCCAGATGAGCCACCACGACGAGGAGCATGCCCACGACGAGTCGCATGACCATGACCACAGCCACGGTCATGCGGCTGCCCACGCTCACTGACTTTGACTTCACGCAGGAACGCGGAGAAGGCTCCGCGTCGCCTGATTTCGCACCTCCAGACGCAATCACGCGTCACAGCACGGACCACATCAGGAGAGTCCTTTCATGAAGAAGCTCGCTCCGCTCGCCCTCATCGCCCTCAGCGCCCTCTTTGTTGCCTCGCCGGCTAGTGCCGCCGATGTCAACTGGGGTCTCGGTCTCGGCGGCGGTCTCGCCGCCGGCATCGCCGTCCTCGGCGCCGGTCTCGGCATCGGTCGCATCGGTGGCGGCGCCGTCGAGGCGACCGCCCGTCAGCCCGAGATGGCCCCCCGTATCTTCACCCAGATGATTCTGACCGCGGCTCTTGTCGAAGGCGTTGCGCTCTTCGCCGTCGTCGTCGGCCTCCTCATCGGCTTCGTGAAGGCCTAATCACTGCGACAGGGCATCTCTCCCCGTGAGAGGTGCCCACCGTGCCTGACGTGAAGGTCCCTGCGGCCCCGCCGAGCATCCACTCGCGCGGGGTCGCGGGAGACTCCCTGCGGCAGGCGTTCCAATAGAGTCCCAGTAGAGACAGTCCGCCCGTTCGCGAAGGCCTCGTGCCGTCCGAACACCCCGGTCCGATCCATGCTCAATCTCATCCTTGCAGCGGAAGGCGCTCACCACGCCGCGGGAGGCGGAAGTCCTCTCGACTTCAACCCGCTCGCGTACATCACCGCACTCGTCGTCTTCCTCATTGCCTTTGGCGTCCTCGCCATGGTGGTGTGGCCGAAGATCACTAAGGCGCTCGATGAGCGTTCCGCCAAGATCCTCGGTGAGATCGAGGCTGCGGAACGAAGCCGAGCCGAGGCCGAGGCCGCGAAGGCGAAGTTCGAGCGTGAACTGGCCGCCGCCCGCGACGAGGCGGGTCGACTGGTCAGCCAGGCGAAAGCCGACGCCCAGCGCGTCGCCGACGACCTGCGGGCCAGGGCCGAAACGGAACTCCAGGATCGCCTCCAGAAGGCGACCGCGGAGATCGAGGGTGCCAAGCGAGCCGCTGTAAGCGAGTTGCACGCGCGAGCGGCTGATCTGGCAACCACCGTGGCCTCGAAGATTCTCCAACGGCAGATCAGCGATTCCGACCAGCAGCGCCTCGTCGAGGAAAGCCTGAAGGAACTCGCGGGTCGCCGCAACTGACGCCTTCGTACGCGACAAGCAAACAAGACCGGTGTTGAACGGAGTGTTCAGCGCATGAAGCAGCAAATCGACGACATCGCCCGCGTGTACGCGGAGAGCCTCTTCCAACTGGCCGACAAGGCCGGCGGACTTGCGCTCGTCCAGACCATCGGGGCGGAGTTCGTGGCCCTCGCCGATGCGGTGACGGCCGATCGCCGATTCGCGGAGTTCCTGAAGACTCCGGTCATCGATCGCAAGACACGCGAGGAAGCCCTCAAGCGGGCCCTGACCTCGGCGGTGTCGGACCTCCTCCTGCGGTTCATCTTGGTCGTCAATCGGAAGGGCCGCAGCGGTTCCCTTCGCTCGATCGCCTTGGCCTACGACTCGCTTCTCCAGGAGAAGCTCGGCAAGGTCGAGGTCGACGTCTGGACGGCTGGTCCCTTGGGCGAGGACGCCCGACGGGTCATTCAGCAGCGCGTCAGCGCTGCCATCGGCAAGGATGCCGTCCTTCACGCCTACGTCGATCCGGCCATGATCGGCGGCATCAAACTTCGCATCGGCGATCGTCTCGTCGATGGGTCGGTGGCTTCGAAACTCCGTTCGCTCCGCTCGACCATCCTCGAGACGGGCGGCGCCGACGTTCGCGGCCGCTTCCAGCAGTTCCTGAATAATTCCTGACCGTCCCTCCTATCACCGGAGGCTGCGAGTCCTACCTCGGGGTTTCGCCCATGAAGATCAAGACCGACGAGATCACGTCCGTCATCAAGCGGGAAATTGAGCAGTTCTCGAGCCAGCTCGAGATTTCGGACGTCGGCCAGGTGGTCGAAGTCGGCGACGGCATCGCCCGCGTGTACGGCCTGTCGAAGTGCATGGCCGGCGAGCTCCTGACCTTCGAAGGGCAGGGCGGCACGGTCACCGGTCAGGTGATGAACCTTGAGTCGGAAACCGTCGGCGCCGTTCTCTTCGGCGAGAGCGACAAGGTGCGTGAGGGTGACACGGTCCGTGCGACCGGCCGACTCCTCGAAGTTCCGGTCGGTGAGGCCCTGCTCGGCCGCGTGGTGGATCCGCTCGGTCGCCCGATCGACGGCGGCCCGCCCATCCAGACCAGTGAGACCGGCAAGGTCGACATCGTCGCCCCGGGCATCGCCGCCCGTCAGCCCGTCAAGGAACCGCTCCAGTTCGGCATCAAGGCCGTCGACAGCATGATCCCCGTCGGCCGCGGCCAGCGCGAGCTGGTCATCGGCGACCGCAAGACCGGTAAGACCGCGATCTGCATCGACTGCATCATCAACCAGAAGCAGTACTGGGGCACCGAAGACGCGGTCGTGTGCATCTACGTCGCGGTCGGCCAGAAGGACTCGACTGTCGCGGGCGTCGTTGAGACCCTGAAGAAGAACGGCGCGATGGACTACACCATCGTCGTGTCGGCAGGCGCCAGCTCGTCGGCTCCGCTCCAGTACATCGCTCCCTACGCCGGTTGCGCGATGGGCGAGTACTTCATGTGGAACGGCAAGCGTGGCTCGGGTCCGAAGCACGTTCTCTGTGTGTACGACGACCTTTCGAAGCAGGCCGTCGCGTACCGCGAACTGTCGCTTCTCCTTCGCCGTCCGCCGGGACGCGAGGCCTACCCGGGCGACGTCTTCTACCTGCACAGCCGTCTCCTCGAGCGTGCAACGAAGCTCTCCAACGAGAACGGCGGCGGCTCGCTGACCGCCCTTCCGATCATCGAGACTCAGGAAGGCGACGTCTCGGCATACATCCCGACCAACGTCATCTCCATCACCGACGGCCAGATCTACCTCCAGCCCGAGCTCTTCGCGGCCGGTATCCGTCCCGCCATCAACGTCGGCATCTCGGTGTCGCGCGTCGGCGGCAACGCCCAGATCAAGGCCATGAAGGAAGTCGCGGGTTCGCTCCGTCTTGACCTTGCGGCCTTCCGCGAACTCGAGGCCTTCGCCCAGTTCGGCACCGACCTCGATCCCGCGTCGCAGCGTCAGCTCGACCGCGGTGCCCGCATGGTGGCCCTCCTCAAGCAGGGTCAATACGTGCCGTTCGAGGTGCTCGACCAGTGCATCGCGATCTTCGCCGGCTCGAAGGGCATCATGGACGACGTCCCGATCGCCAAGGTTGCCGACTTCGAGAAGCACCTTCTCGAGTACTTCAAGACGACCGCCGCCGCACTCCGCAAGGAGTTCGCCGAGAAGCGATCCTTCAAGGGCCTCGAAGATAAGTTCATGGCCGCGATGAAGGAAGCGAAGGCTCGGTTCAAGTAAGCCGAGGCTGGAGTTCGATCACGTCGATCCATCACCGACCGTCGTCCGCAAGGGCGACGGTCGGTTGTTTGGCGACGTCGTTACGGACACGCGCCCCACGCTCCCAGCAGAATCGATAGGTCGGCGGCGTTCGTCGTTCCGTCGGAGTTGAGGTCGTGAAGCCCCGTTCCCCAGGATCCGAGGAGGAGCCCCAGATCGACCGAATCGACAAGCCCGTTCTCGTTGAGGTCAGCGACACACGCTGCGGGAACGATTGTCCACGTATAGGTTTCGGTCAGCCAACTCGCCCGAAGGGCCTCGTTTCGCACTTGCGTCGTCGGATCGATGAGTTTGAGCCTCAGTGACGCTGAGGGGCCGGCGAAGGCCAGAACTGCAGTATCGATGCTGATGCCAATTGCACCCGGAATCACGACGCCGTTCAGCGACCACTCCTTGGTGAGGGCGTGACTCACCGGCTCGACAGTAGTCGCCGTGATGACCGTGCCCTGCTCGACGGTCGAATTCAGCGGTGAACTTGCTGCGTCGAGCATCTTCGTCGCCTTGTGGATCTCGACGATCATCTGCTCCAAACACGGCCCGTTGAAGGGAAGCCCAAGCGACCGCATGAGCGAGTTGCTCGTCGGCCTGCGGATGCCGAACTGGTAGTAGCGGGCTCCTTGAAACGCACCGTGCGTTCCGACGACCGGAAGCGAGATGCCGATCCACGGCGCCCACTTCGTCCCGCTGGACTCCATGGCCGCTTGGGTTTGGATGCTGACGTTGGGCTCCGGCACCTCGGGCCCGCTGTAGCTCGAGCCGTCGGCGTAGTCGTACTCGTCGGCGAGATTGCCGAAGGAGTGGCCCAACTCATGCAGGGCGACCTGAAGGCTCGATGTGTTGAACGCCGAGAACGTGCAGACGTCCTCGGTGATGTATCCCGCCCCGCCATACTTGGTCGAGTTCGCGGCCAGGAGGATCTGGTCCCAGTCCGGGGCCGAACTCGCCGCATTCTGGGCCTTCGCGGTGTTCGCGCAGATGAGTCGCTCGATTCCCTGACACCAGAAGCCCGAGTCAAGGGCCGTGTTCTTGAGAATGCCCGGCGTGGGATCGTTGTCGACGCCTGAGTCAATGCTCGTCACGTCGACGCGATGCACATTGAAATAGGTGAGGTAACTCAGGTACGGCTCGGTCGCCTTCATCGTGAGCCAGCGCTGTTCCACCACGGTCGCGTACGAACCCAACTGGGCGGATTGGAATCCGTCGCCGACGAAGACGAGATCGATTCGGTTAGACGATGGACCGCTGGAAAGCAGCGTGGTGAAAGGCAGGTTGCCAAAGCTGGCATCATCAGCAGCGGAGGTCGCGACCGGAACGGGGCCGCCGGTGAGGATGCCATCGGCGCCGGGAAAGCAGCCAAAGACAGTCGTCTTCGGTTGGCCGTCGCGATCGAGGGCAGCGTCGCTGCTTGCCGGATGGCCCAGGGCGAGGCTCATGGCGAGGAACGAAGCGACACAGACGGCGAGCGGCCGGAGCGTTTGGGTGGCGTCGGGCATGGCAAGCGCATGATGCACCGAAATGTCCCCGATCGCACCGCTTTCCCTGCGAAACAACAGTCGCTGTTGCGGTAGCCGTGCCCTTCCCTGATCCGAATCAACCCGCGGCAGGTTCCATCCGATAAGGAAGGGCGGCCTGACATCGGGCCGTCGTCACGATCCATTCGAAAGACCAGTCGCCACCCGTTCTCGCCAATCTGGAGCGAAACGATGCCACTCCTCCCATTCAAGATCGGCTCCTCAGCGCGCACCGAACCCGGCGAAGAGCGTCCGTCGCTCATCGGCGGTGTCCTCATCGGCTTCCTGAGCATCTGGATCATGTCCTATTCGCTGGACTCGATGCTCGGGGATGGCGCGCCGACCAAGGCGGAGGGCGGGCTCTTCGCCCCCTCGAACCTTCTCTTCTTTCTCCTGATCGAATCGATGGTCGGCGTCGCTGCCGCCTTGGTCACACTACGCATGGATGGGCCGGGGTCCCTGTCGCGACTGGCCATCGTGGCGGTCCTCGGTGGCATGGTCATTTCGGCCTTGGCGTCTGACATGCCCGATACCATCGTCAGTGCTCGCTTCATCCTCGCCCGTGAACTCCTCCATGCCGGCGGCGTCCTGGCGGTTCTTCGCCTTGCCAAAGGGAAGGTGACCGGATCTCGTTCTGGGGAACGAACGGCGGAGGACATCTTGCGTCATCGGTTCGTTGGGTTGGACTTGGAAAGTGAACAGAGAGATCGTTCGTGAGACGGTGATCCAGAAGCGCGCCGACGTGCCCAGCAGGCACGCCTTGGACAGAGGAGTCGAACATGGCCCGAATGGGAGCTGTCGGCGTCGGTTGGCTGGTGACGGTCGTCATTGACCAGGCGCTTGGTTTCGTGACCTCAGGGCTTGAGTCCACGAAGGAAGCGGCGGCCTCGACCGCGACCTCGGTGGGCGATTCGGTCCTCGCCGCGGCGGAATCGCTGACGGCGGTTCAGCAGGGCTGGCCTTCCGCGACGCACCTGATCCTCGCCTCTGTGATTGGCCTCATCGCGGGAGCGTCGGGCGGCTGGCTCGCCGCCACCATCGACGACGACGCACTGGCCTCGAAGACGCTGGCAGTCCTTCTCGTTTTCTCGGCGCTGGTCAGCGCCGGCCTCGCCAGCATGGCGGGATACGGCACCACCGCCACGACCTGGTTTGTGGGAGGCATCCTTCAGGGAGTCGGCTCCCTGATTGCGGGGCGCGTGAAGTACGGTTGAGTCTTGCGGTCGGCGCTGGCCAAGCGCGCCGCCACTGGCCGTATCCTGTGCGGCAAGGCGGAACCATGGCCAAGCGAACTCCCACCCGACAGAGCGTTTCCGATGGCGGCCCATTCGAATTCACGCCGGCACTCCAAGCGGCATTGGATGCCGCGATCGAGCAGGCCGAGAAGGGCTGGCGCGAAGGCGGCATCCCGATCGGCAGTGCCCTGGTCGACGCGCAGGGTCGCATCGTGTCGCTCGGTCACAACCGGCGCGTGCAGCGGGGGAGCATGATCCTCCACGCCGAGATGGACTGCCTTGAGAACGCAGGTCGTCGACGGGACCTCTCGACCTGCACGCTCGTCTCGACGCTTTCGCCCTGCTCGATGTGCTCCGGCGCAGCGATTCTCTATCGCATCCCGCGCATCGTGATTGGCGAGAACAAGACCTTCGTCGGTGCGGAGTCGTGGATGCGCGACCAGGGCGCTCGCCTTCTCTGCGTCAACGACAAGCGTTGCATCAGCCTGATGAGGAAGATGAAGCGGTTGCGCCCGCGGCTTTGGAATGAAGACATCGGGAAGTGACGTTCCTTCTCGCCGCGGGATGGCAGTAGCACGACGCCGCGGGCCGCACGTCCGCCCGTTGCCACGCCGTTTCGACGCGCCGGGCCAGCTCCGCATCGGTCCTTCCCTGGGCCTGCACGGCTTGGTGCAGTCCAAGAAGCGACCACGCGTTCTCGGGATGGCGCTTGAGGTCCTCGCGGTAGACGGCCTCCGCCTCGGCAGCACGGCCGTCGCCGAGGAGCAGCGCTCCGAGGGCGTGCCTCACTGGCTGCATCCAACCCGGCGGCTCGTCGTAGCGGAGGCCTTCCTCCATGGCGATTGCCCGGCGGAACAATCCGAATGCCTCTTCGTGCCGACCTTCGAAGTAGGCGATCTCGCCTTCAGCCATCGTTCGTGCGGTGGCCACGATTTCCCTCGCCGGGTTGTTGCCCATGAGCCACGCGTCGGTGAGTTGCGCGGCAACCGCGTCGAGGGCCACGATCTCGCGTCGCGCCGAAGCCGTGTCGCCGAGATTCGCGAAGGCCACTGCCCGAGCGAAATGCCGCTGCGTGCGGCTCAGGAGCCGGTATTTGGGAGCCTCCGGCTCTTTGAGGATTTCCTCCCAGCGCCCGAAGCGAACGAGGACGTAGAGCGCCGTTGGCATGAACCCGTCGGCGATCGGCGCGTACTCGCGAAGGAACTCTTCCGGCACCGATTGCTCCAAGCGACGCGCTGCATCAAGGGCGAGCTGCGACTGCCCATCCATCATGGCTGCGTAGGCGAGGAAGTGAACGTTGTGAAGGAAGTAGATCCGGTAGAAGTCGGGCGGGGGCGCTTTCTTGAAGTAGCGTTCGTCGGCGGCGATCGCTCGCTGATTCGCATCGACCGCCATAGCGTATCGACCGGTGCGAATGTCAATGTGCGAGGGCATGTGAACGAGATGCCCCGAGCCTGGAACCATGTCCCGCAGCCGGTCGGCCGCTGGCGCCGCCCGTTCCGGTGTCGGCGAGGCTTCCACGGCGTGGATGTAGAAGTGGTTGGCGCCGGGATGATCCGGATGTCTCGCGAGCACGTCTTCGAGCACGGTCACGATCTCCAAGGCGTTCCCCTTCGGCTCGCCCTCCGGCGTCCAAAGGTCCCAAGGCTGGAGATTCATGAGCGACTCGGCGTACAGAGCTCCGACGTCCGGGTCATCGGGGAAGGCGCGGTAGACCTCGCTCATCGCGGTCGCGTACGCACGGTCGAGCGGCGCACGATCCTTCGGCGCGGGCCAGGCGTATCTCATCGCAACGGCGCGAACGAGCGCCTGCTCGACGGGTGTCGCATGATCGACACGTGAGAGCGCAACGCGCGTCGCTTCGAACGCGAGCCGCGATTGTTCCTCGCCCATCGCCGGATTGTTGATGTGAAGGCCGCGGGCGTATGCCTCGCCCCACGCTCCCATCGCCGATCGGGAATCGAGATCGGCCGAGCGTCGGAAGGAGCGAATCGCCTCGTCGTGGTTGAAGCCGTAGAGGAGTTGCATGCCTTGGTTGAACCAGCGCTGGGCCTCCGGTGAGTCAGTCGCGATCGTTCGCTCGTATCCGTCGAAACCGGGATAGAGCGCAGCGGTGGCGGCGATAGCGTCCGGCTTATCGGCGGATTCCGGAGAACGCTGGCCGATGGAGCAGCCACTCAGGAGAGACGCGAGAGCAAGAGCCGAGAGTGCGATTCGCATGGAGAAGTCCTTCGCCGTTGGCTGAAACGACCGCTGACAGAGCGAAGCTCGCGGCCGCCTCCCGCCACGATTCACCCGAACTCATTCACGTCCGCTTCGCTCGCAGCCGCCAACGGGACCAATTTGGTCGATTTCTCCCTCACCTCCTTGGTGCGGTCGAGCCGATGCCCTATCATCTCCGCTTCTTCGCCGGTGACCCCTTCGGCCGCTTCCGCGGCCTCCCGCCGACCGTTTTCAGCCGCTTTTCGCGGGAAAACAGGCAGTGCAGGACTCTCGGGGTGCTCGCTGGCGACGTTCGGGCCATCGCTCGAGCGCTCTGCCACGGCCGTCGGCCCCTCGCTCCCAGCTCACAATTGGGTGTCCCGGATGACTCAATCCGGGCGAATTGGGTTCGCCTGCCCTCACGTGCTTCGGTACGTCGTGCTGTCGTCGTTTTCAGACGTTCACGCACGCCGCCAAGCCAAAGGACTGTCAGTTGTCGTCTGATTTCGTTTCTCTCGCTCTCGCCAATCCACTTCTCCGCGCCCTCACCGACGAGGGCTACACCCAGCCAACGCCAATCCAAGAGAAGACGATCCCCGCGCTCCTCAGCGGGCGCGACGTCCTGGGTTGTGCACAGACGGGCACCGGCAAGACCGCCGCGTTCGCCCTTCCGCTCCTTCAGCGCCTTATCACGGCTCAGCCAACCAAGTCCCTCCCAGGACAGGCGCCGCGCGTATTGGTCCTTTCGCCAACCCGCGAGCTGGCCACTCAGATCGTCGAGAGCTTCGTGACCTATGGGCGCTACACGCTCATCCGGACCGCCGCGATCTATGGCGGCGTGAGCCAGTTCCACCAGGTCAAGGCGCTCCAGCGCGGCGTTGACGTTCTCGTCGCTACGCCCGGGCGTCTCATGGACCTGATGCAGCAGCGACTGGTTCGTCTTGATGGCATCCAGGCGCTCGTCCTCGACGAGGCCGATCGAATGCTCGACATGGGCTTCATCGAACCGATTCGCAAGATCGTCTCGGTGCTCCCGAAGAAGCGGCACACGCTTCTCTTCTCGGCCACGATGCCGAAGGAGATCATGCACCTGGCCGACTCGCTCCTCACCGATCCGGTGAAGGTGGCGGTCACGCCGGTTGCGTCTGCCGCCCCCAAGATCACGCAGTCACTCTATTTTGTCGATCGCCCGTGGAAGCAGATGCTGCTTGAGCACGTGCTGGAGACCGAAAAGGCAACGCGTGTGGTCGTCTTCACGAAGACCAAGCATGGCGCCGATCGCGTTGCCCAAAAGCTCGCCCACCACGGTGTCAGCGCCGACGCGATCCACGGCAACAAGGCCCAGAACCGCCGCACGCGAACGCTGGATCGCTTCCGCAACGGCTCGCTGCGGGTGCTCGTCGCCACCGATGTGGCGGCCCGCGGACTCGACGTCGATGCCGTCTCGCACGTCATCAACTTCGACCTGCCCATGGAGCCCGAGGCGTACGTCCACCGCATCGGCCGCACGGGACGAGCAGGGGCCAGTGGCATCGCGATCTCCTTCTGCGACCGCGAGGAAGTGGGACTTCTTCGACAGATCGAACGGCTCACCAAGTCACGACTTCCGGAACAGGCAATGCCGTCGCTTGCGGACCGCGCCAAGGCGCGCGCCGCCGACGATCGCGCCCGAGGCGACGATGGCGGGCGCAACGAGTCCAATGATCGCGACCGGAGCCCTGCGGCCCACGATCCGCGGCACACGACACGGGTCGAGCGTCCGGTCCATCCGACCCATTCGGGTCATATGGGCGGTCACGGTGGCGGCTTCCGAAGCGGCCCCTCGCGCGGCGGCGATCGTCCGCAACGACAGGGAGGACCAAAGAAGGGATATCCGCAGGGCTCCCGCGAGTCTCAGCGTGACAGCCGCGAAGCTGGGGACCGACGTACCCAAGACCAGCGCGGTTCGGAACGGAGCCCCGACCACAATCCGACATCATCGCACCACCCGCGTCATCCGAGCGGGATCGCCCGCCGCGGGCAGGGCACAAGCCGATCTCGCGGGCCTTCGAGATAGCTTCCGGCGATGGCCGCGAGATGACCGGAAGAGCCGGTCGAACCGCCAACGACAACCCCCCGAGCAACCGCATAGGTCGCTCGGGGGGTTGTGTTCATTACTGGGCTTCACACGGCAATCCGTGTCAGCCCCGTCAGGTGCACGGGGGGCAGGGCCCCCGCGTCGTCGCCTCGCTCGTGCGGGCTCGCCCGCTGGGCGAGGCTCCGTGCCGCCCAGCCATCACCCCGTCGGCGCGGGATCGGCCCACTGGTTCGCATCGTCGGGGTGATCGGCTCGCTCGCACCACTCGCGCATCGCTGCCCGGATCTTCGGTCGAAGCCGGAAGCGATCCTCGCCGGCTTTCTCCAGGAGCTCCCATGCCCTCCGAAAAGGCTGGTCGGCCTCAGCGAAGCGAGGTGAGGCGAGGAGGGCGAAGCCAAGCGAAGCGAGGAAATGGATGTGTCGAGGGTCACTCGGCGCGTACACGCGGCTTGCCCGATCGACCACATCCTCATACAGAGTGACGGCCTGAAGCACATCGCCGTGCTTCCGATGCCATCCGGCGAGGTTGGAGAGGGAGAAGGTCGCGTCCGCGGAGTCCTTCGGCAATGAGCGCGTGGCGAGCTCAACGGCCTCCTCGTAGAGCTTCCGCGCGTTCTCGACGTTGCCTCGATCGAGCTCGACCATGCCGAGGGAGTTGATGGTGGAGAGCAGCCGCGGACTGTCCGAACCCTCGATCTCTCTCATGTCCTTGAGCACCTCGCTCAGGAGCGACGAGGCCTCTTCGAGCCGTTCGGAGCGGAAGAGAAGGTCGCCGAGGTTGCTGCGGGTGGTGAGCACCCTCGGATCCTTTGGCCCGTATGCGGTGATTGACCGCTCCAGCACGCTCCGAAACACAGCCTCCGCCTCCTCGCGCCGACCGAGGCGAAGGTGGGCGATCGCGAGATTGTTGAGGGCGACGAGCGTGTCCGGATGGGTGTCGCCACTGATGCGTCGGCGCTCTGCCACGGTCTCGGCGAGGAGCGCCTCCGCTTCCTGGAATCGCCCGGCGCTGAGATAGGTGTTGCCCAGCCCGTTCATGGCCGACAGCGTGAAGTCGGCTTCGGTTCCGAGAGAGCGCGCCGAGCGTCGTAAGATGTCCTCCTTGCGGGCGACTGCATCTCCAACGTTGCCGCTGCGCTCGATCGCGTAGGCGAGCTTTCCGGCGGCTATCAGCGTCGGCAGGGCATCAGCGCCTTCTACTCGAGTACGCAGCTCCACCTCAACGGTCAGGTGGCGGATGGCTTCCTCGAAGCGGCCGATGTCGATGTACGCCGCGCCCAACGCGCTGCGAACACCGGCTTCGGCGCGGGGGAGATCGGCGAATCGCCCTTCGACGCGCCGCGATGCCGCATCCAAGGCCTCGCGAACCGTTATCTCGCGACCCAAGGCGACCGCTGGGGTGGCCGAGGCGAAGACATCGTTGCGAAGGAACTCGGTGATCGCTTGGCTGATGGCGCTCTCCTCCCGAGCCACGTCGCGGGCCATCGAGGTTTCGATGGCCAGCCAGGTGGCGACGACACCTCCGAGCGCACAGGTCACAGCGATGCCGGCGGCGGCGCCCGCGATGCGAGGTCGTCTGCGGACCCAGCGGACGAAGCGCTCGGAGCGGCTCTCGGGCCGGGCCAACACGGGGTCGCCGGCCAGGATGCGCCGCAGCTCGGCGGCCAACTCCGACGCCGTCGAATAGCGGCGCTCTCGCTCGGGCGCGATGGCCTTCGCGACTACAGTTTCGATGTCGCCCTTGCAGACGGGATGAATGGAACTCAACGGACGGGGAGACGAAGTTCCAATCCGTTCAGGGATCTGCGCGACTGGAAGGCCATCGAGATCGAACGGAGGCGTCCCCGCCAGCAGCTCGTACAGGGTCACGCCGAGCGAGTAGACATCGGTGCGGATGTCGAGTTCGGCGGGTCGAAGCATGAACTGCTCCGGGCTCATGTACTCTGGCGTGCCGACGAGTTCCCCGGTCGCCGTGCGGACGGGCGTCTCCGCGTCCAGCTCGCCAACAAGTCGGGCCACGCCGAAGTCGAGGACCCGCGGCCGTCCTGAGGTGGCGTGTTGGTCGCTGAGTTCGACGAGGATGTTGGCGGGCTTGATGTCGCGGTGAATCACGCCCCGGCTGTGGGCGTGTTGCACGGCATCGCAGACGTTCGAGAAGAGATCGATGCGATCGGCAATCGGAAGACGGTTCGATTGTGCAAAGGTCATCAACGGCTCGCCCCGCACCAACTCCATCGTGAGGAAGGGCTGCGGTCCGAGCGGCGAATCGAAGGAGCCAGCCTCGAGGATCCCCGCGATTCCCGGGTGTTGCAGGCGCCCGAGGAGTTCAGATTCCATCTCGAAGCGGGCACGCATCGAATTCGAGGCGAACGCAGCGCGAATCACCTTGAGTGCGACGGTGCGCTTCGGTCGCTCCTGCTCCGCTTCGTACACCACGCCCATGCCACCTTCGCCCAACGCCCGCACGATCCGGTACCCGGCGATGGTGGGCAGCGGCGACTCGGCGACACGTCGGAGCCGATCGAGCGAGGAATCTGTGAACTCGTCCTCGACTGGAGCGTCCAGAAGGACCAACGCCCGGACCTCGGCCCGCACGGCACCGTCGCTCACCTCTGCGATCATGGATGCCTGTCGCTCATCAGGCGCTTCCAGAACCTGCCGCACGATCCGGAAGACGAAGCGGTCGTGATCGGTGGGACGGTTGGCGGTGCTGCCGCGGTCATCCGAATCCATGGTGCGCCCCCAGTGGCATGAGGTGGGTACGATGCCGGCAACCAACCCACTTCCCCGATTGTGACGTGTTCGTATTGAGAAGTGAAGCTCTCGGTGCCAAGGTCGACGGGTGGCCCGCGACGTCATCGCACGGGCCACCTCGTCGGCGATCGCAGTCAACTTCCAGTGTGACTCAGCCGCAGCCACCCCACGCGCCGAGGAGTGTCGCTAGGTCGGCGCCTTCGACGGCGCCGTTGCCGTCCACGTCCGCGGTGCATCCCTCGCACGGGCCCCACGATCCGAGGAGGACCGCGAGATCGCTTCCGTTCACTTCGCCGTTGCAATCGAAGTCGCCGGGGCAGGTGGGAGTGACGAGGGATGTGATCGTGACGGTCCCGCGGAGGACGCTGTAGGAGTCGAAGTTTCCGCCGCCCGCGCGAAGGCCCCAGGTCTCGCCGGGGAGGACGTCGAACGTCGCGGCCCCCGAGGCGCTGAACGACCCGAACACACTCGCGTCGTAGACGGTGAGATCTTGGCCGCCGGAGAAGAAGACCAGCTGGGCGTAGGCGAGAAAGTACGCGTGGAAGCCCGAGTAGTGCCAATCGAGCGTGACGGTGCCGCCACTCGACGCGGTGGACAAGTACGTCGCTTGGCGACCAGTGACGCCACTCGCCGCGGCGCTCAGGTCGACGTCGTACGAGGCGGCCAGGAACTCGGCGGGATCGCCGCCGTCGATGATGTCGCTCGTGCCCTCGGCGATGGCGGCGACGCCCCAGCGATCGGCGACGCTGCACGCGGGAAGCGGAGCCAGCGGCAGTGACGCATTTCGCAGCACGAAGCCGCCCCAGATCTCGCTGTTGCTGTCGAGGGTCGCCCCGCTGAGGGTGATGATCACAGGTCGTCCAACGTAGACGTTGCCCGAGAAACTTCCCATGTAGTTCGTGAAGCCTATCGGTATCTCTTGGACGAGGTTCGAGACGACCAATCCATCAGGCGTGTCGATCGAGACCTCGGCGATGGCCAGAGCTCCCCAGAACGCATGGAAGCAATCGAAACTCCAGTCAAACGAGAGGACGCCGTCATCCTTAGGGAGCATCGTGTATGTCGCCGAGCGCAGGCCGACGCCTCGTCCCCGTTCACCGAGGTCGACCGCGTAGCCGAGGCTCAACGCCCGTTGGTTGCTGGCGACGGACGTGGTTCCTTCGGCGATGCCG
Source organism: Phycisphaerae bacterium (assembly GCA_016795065.1). GTDB lineage: Bacteria > Planctomycetota > Phycisphaerae > Phycisphaerales > SM1A02 > JAEUIT01. Next base: position 20,454 of record JAEUIU010000031.1, on the reverse strand, counting down.
CCGGAGGTCCACGCCAGCGGATCGAACATCCCCGGTGTCGCCTGGTATGCGGCTTCCAGGTCGACGGTGCCGTCAAGGAGACTGGTTCCATCGAAGTTCGAACCACCAACTCGGATGCCCCACTCCTGTCCCGCGCTCAAAGAGAGCCCAGCGCTGAAGCCAGTGATGCTGAACTCGCCGGAGACGGGTCCCTCGAAGAGCGTCGATTCGATGATCGCCCGCCCGACCTTCTGCCACACCACCAGCTTTGCGAACGCCAGGTGATACGCATGAAAGCCACTGTAGCGCCAGCGGAAGAAGAGATTGGCTGACTCGGGAGCGATCGTCTTGAAGGAGGCGTAGCGCTCGCTCACGCCGAATCCGGGGTCGCTCAGATCAACGTGATAGCCGAACCGGATGGGATGTCGCACGCTGGTGGTTCCATCGAGGATTCCGCTCTCGGCGACGGCGGATGGGGCCCATGGTCCAACGAACGCATCGGAGGACTCGACGGGGGCAGCCACGGCACTCGGGTGGAGCCCGAGCGAGGAGACCGCGGCGGCGGCGGCCAGCGCGGCTCGCAACGTGCGGCGCAACGCTACGCCGTGGAAGAGGCGGAATCGAAACATGCTCAACTCTCTTTCTGGCTCGGGGCCGCGACGGCGCCTCCGAGGAGATCCTGACGGGCGGGCCCGAAACGGCCGAGTCCGCACGACAAGCAGCACGTCGCCTGTCGCGCCGAGGCGCAAAGATCCGGTGCCAACGACCGCGGCGCGATCATGGTTCTCGGGCCGCAGGGCTTCGCACGGCAGCGCCCCTCGATTCGTCGCGAGGGAAAGTGGGGCCTTTGCTGGCCCAACGCCCAGATGGGAGATGCGCCGGCTTTGGCCCGAAGGCGTATCCGCAGTGATACGTCGAGGGCCGAAACCAAGCGTCGACGCAGACAGCGAAGGCCTCCTCTTGGCGGCAGCAGAATCGAAGAGGCGCTGTAGCGTTCGGAAAACCCCTGCCCCAACCGGCATCGCGGGCTCAATCCCGGCCGAGTTCTCGCCGCAGCCAGGCCCGCGCGGCCCGCCAATCAAGCTCGATAGTGCGCGGGGAGACTTCCATCACCGAGCTGACCTCCTCGACGGTCATACCAGCGAGAAATCGCATTTCGGCCACGCGGGCAGCGCGAGGCTCGATCTCCTCCAACCGGGCGAGCGCGTCGTCCAGGGCCATGGCGTCCACAGGGGAGCCCTTCTCGCTCAGCACCAGGGTCGTCAGGGTCAATCGGCGGCGCTCGCCGCCGCCCCGCTTGAGTCGCCGCTCGTCTCGGATGTGATCCGCAAGCACTTGGCGCATCACGCGTGCGCTGAGCGCAAGGAAGTGCGACCTGTCACTCCACGACGCTTCCGGCGCCGAAGCCAACTTGATGAACGCCTCATGCACAACTGCGGTGGGCTGGAGGCAGGCATCAGTAGGGCGGTGAGCGATCAGTTTCACCGCAATCGCGCGAAGCTCGTCGTACACGAGCGGCACCAACGTGCGCAGGGCTGGGTGATGGTCTGGCGGCGCGTCGTTTACCAAGCGCTCTGCCAGCGTCTCGCGCGAATCCGGATCACATTGAAAGGCATTCAGGTCCTCTGCCATGTTGCTCGGCCTCGCTCGGTTGCGTCGCCCTCGTCCTTCACAATACCCGCGACTTCCCGCGTTGCGAGAGAAACGACAACCCCCCGAGCAACCGCATAGGTCGCTCGGGGGGTTGTGTTCATTACTGGGCTTCACACGGCAATCCGTGTCAGCCCCGTCAGGTGCACGGGGGGCAGGGCCCCCGCGTCGTCGCCTCGCTCGTGCGGGCGACGCTGCGGCCGAATGGGCTCGCCTTACGGGGGCGAGCGGTCGTCCGCTGCGGGTGTCCTTACCGCGTGTTGCCCTTCAAAAGGTCACACTGCACTGGATCACCTCCTCCTGGGAAAGCGCTGATCCCGGCCGTCGCGGTGTCCTGCCGTGTGTGTTTCCGGCACAGACAAGCTCTCGCATTCCGCCGCCAGGTTCTTTCCCTCCGCGGCGTCCCGCGGAGCACATCGCCCGTCGCACCTGTTGTGACCCCATCTCAAAGCAGGGGGGTGTGGTGCGGCGGTCGTCGATGGCGTCGCCTGGTCGTGTCGCGGCATTTCGCGGTCGGGGCCGGGCTGTGGCTATCGATGCGGGAAGTATCGCAGTCGGAAATCGAAAGGCAAGCGCTGGGCGGCAACTCCGCAGATCTTCCCCGCGGTTCGAACGGACGGTTCCGCCGATACGGATTATTCGCAGGCGCTCATCTGCACGGGCCCCAAGACCCCAACAGGATTGCCAAGTCCGTGGCATCAGTCAGGCCCGAGTAGTTGATGTCGCTGGCCGGATCCGATGTGGAGCCCCAAGCTCCCAAGAGAATCGCCAAGTCCTGTGCATCGACAACGCCGTCGCCGTTCAGGTCGGCCGAGCAGGTGCTGACGAGTACGACGCTGTCCAGGTCCACCGTCTCCTCGCCGGCTTCACTGCCGAATTCGGCGCTGATGCGGATCGAAGTGAGATTGGTCATCGCACTCTGGAACTGTACAACCGAGGGCGTTGCGCCAGCCGTGGAGTTCAGGTGGAATGACGTGTTGACGAGCGACACCTCGTAGGAGAGCCACACGTTTGTCGTGGGCTGGGGCACGTCAGCGACGAGCGTCGTGCCGCCTCCGATGAGGATAAGGACCGACCCTGGGAGCCAATCGGCGACGTTGGTTCGGATCTTCCAACGCAATTCGCCTTCGATGTATCCCGACTTGTCGCCTTCAAACGGGAGGGGCGATTCGTAGCTGTAGCAGTTGGACGTCGGATCGGTCGAGCGGATGAATCCGCCCGGGGCGCCGCCGGAAGCGAACCAAGTGATGGTCCCGCCTCCGACTGACTGGGCATAGTTGTCGCAGTTCAGGTCCAGAGCCGACCAGCCATCGGTCCCGGTCGAGAAGGTCGATCCGATGGGAGGGTTTGCAGCCGCGGCAAGCGCGGCGATGTTCATTGCCGCGACCAACGGGAGAGCCAGGATGGAGTGCGTGTTCATATTGGCATTGTCCGCGCGTTGCGAGCAGGAGCCAAGTCGTCGGCCTGCGGACGGACGGTCTTGTCAAACCCGGACATTCTGCGATCCTTGGTGACGTCCGATCCCTTGGAGTCCGCATGCCAAACCGACCTTGGAGAGCAATCGCCACAGCCCTCTTCTGTGCGAAGGCTGCCGCGATCGTCGGCCACGCTACCGTCTCTGCAGCCGTCGTCGTGCCGAACATCTGCGACGGTGCTTCCAACGACTGCCACACGCCTGCCTCGAACCCGGGATGTAGCGATCTGGCCTGCTGCGAAACGGTTTGTGTCGTGGATCCGTTCTGCTGCATGTTCTCGTGGGACGAAACCTGCGTCTCGGAGGCCAAGCAACTCTGCGGACCTTGTGTCGACGTCGACTGCATTGGCGCCACGCCCGAAGGCGAGGCGATTCTCGAGAAGATCAATCCGGGTTGCGACTCGTACTTCTACGAAAGCAGTTGTTGCGTTGCCTGGCATTGGCTCGGATGTGACGATCCGTTGTGCGAAGCGTTGGTGTGTTCGGAGGACCCGAGCTGTTGCCAAAGCGCATGGGACTCCGACTGTGCCGAGCGGGCCCGCGAGCTGTGCGCCGAGGCATGCGCCATCTCGGTCGGGCCGATGACCGAACTGCCCTGCGGGACCGCGGTGTGTGGGTCGCTCTGGTACGCGTATGACTTGAGCGAGCCGGACCGCGATTCTTACGTGTTCGAGGTCACCGCCGAGAACACTGGCATGACGCTCGCGGTATCGGGCGAACTGTTGGTGAGCATCACGCTGCGAAGCGCCTCGGACTGCGACGTGCCCTTGGAACCCGTGTTCATCGAGTACGGCCTGTGCGTGACGACGATGACGGCTTGCCTTGACGCCGGTCAGTACGCGGTGCGCATCGAGAACCTGATGGAGCGTGACGGCATTGGCGAAGTGCCCTATCGCATTGAGTTGAGCTGCTCCGAGGCGCTGTGCACGCCGGCAGGCTGCGGCAATCCAGAGAGCGGGTCCTGCTATGCGGCGCACAGCAGCTCCTTTTGTGACGACAAATCCTGCTGCGACGCGGCGTGCGAGGTCGACCAGTATTGCTGCGACAGCGACTGGGACACGCAGTGCGCCGAGTTCGCGTGGTGCGTGTGCCTTGGCGTTGCGGCGCCTGCGAACGACGGGTGCGCAGACGCGATTCCGATTTCGGAAGGGTCCTACACCGGCGCCACGTGCGGAGCGACCACCGACGGCGGCGCGATCGAGGCCTGCGGCGAGCACGCCGAAGGGATGATCTACCGCGACGTGTGGTTTCGCTACACGCCAAGCTCGGGCGGCGTCCTTACGCTGGCGTCCTGCCAGTTCGGTTTCGACCAAGTCGTCGCAATCTACGAAGGCTGTTCCTGCGAGGACGCGACCTTTCCGATCGGTTGCATCGACAATCCATGCGCGGCGGGCGACGCACTCTGCGTCCCGGTCACGGCGAGGCAGTGTTATCTCATTCGTCTCGGCGGTCGCACGCCATCGGAAGCGGGCGAGTTCGCCCTGTCGCTTTCGCTTGCTGCCGAGTGCGACGCGGCGCCGGCGTGTCCGAATCTCACCCATGACTGTCTCACGCTCGGAACCGTGGGCTGCTCCGACGGCGGCTGCTGCGAACAGGTGTGCGCCGCCTCGCCCTTCTGCTGCACGGTGACGTGGGACTGCTCGTGCATAGACGAGGCCCGAGTGCTCTGTGCCTTGCCGGCATGCGCCGGACTCTCGCCGCCCGAGGGAGCGATCATCGAACGCGAACCCTGCGGCGAGGATCTGAACGGTGGCTGCAACGCGGTGCTCCCGTGCAGCGGTCCGAGCGGGAACTGCTGTGCGCAGCATGCTGGTCCCGGCTGCGTCGATGCGGTGTGCGCGGCGGCGGTATGCGCGATCGACCCCGAATGCTGCCAATCCTGGTTTGCGAAGTGCGCCCAACTCGCCTGTCTCTTGGATGGCCCGTGCGGTTGCGAGTCGCAGGGGTCGGGGCCGTTTGTCACGCCGATCGCCCCAGGCGACGTCGTCTTCGGCAGCGCATGGGGCTCCAACGGCCTCGAGCACGATCGCGACTATTACCTGTTCACGGTGTCCGAGACGTCGACCGTGCGATGCGTCGTCACGGCAGAGTTCCCCGGGACCATCGGCATTCACGAGTTCAACTGCGCCAACGATCCGCTCGCCGACGAGAAAGTTGGAGGGTGCGTTGCAAGGAGCGTGGTCGCGTGTCTCGAGCCCGGGGCGTACTTCGCGATCCTCCGACACGGTCCGGTTGCGAACCCATGCGGAAGCGAGGCGGGGAACGACTACATCCTCGCCTTCGAAGCGTGGGAGGGGTGCGCATTGGCGCCAGCCAACGACACCTGTAACGCAGCCCTGGTCGTCGAGGATGGCGACATGCCCTTCACCTCCGAGTTTGCAACCACCGACGGACCGTCACTTCCTCCCTCCTGCAGCACGTGGTTCAACGTGTATGTCTTCAACGACGTTTGGTTCGAGTACGTCGCGACCCGTGACGGCCTGCTCACCGTGGATCTTGCCGAGTGCTCGGTCGAAGGGCGCGTCGTGGTCTACGAAAGGCCGAGCGAGTTTGCCGACTGCGACGACCTGGCCCAGCAGATCGTGGCGTGCAGCGGCGCGACGTGCGAGCAGACAACAGTTGCGTCGGTGCCGATCGCGTGCGGCCGACGCTATCTCCTTCGCGTTGGCGGCTCGAACTACTTCTCGCAGGGAACGGGCATTCTCCACCTGAGCAGCAGAGGCCCGAGTTGCCTCGGTGGTGACCTTGACGGCGACGGCATCATCGGACCGATCGACTTGGCGTTGTTGCTCGGCGCGTGGGGCGGCTCGGGTGATGCGGATCTCGATGGAAGTGGCACGGTGGGCCCCGAGGATCTGGGGATCCTGCTTGGGCAGTGGGGATGACCATGGGCCCGTGAGAATGCTCGGCCTACACGCTCCACGCGCCCAGGAGAAGCGCCAGATCGGCTGCTCCGACCTGACCGCTGCCGTCGAAGTCCGCTGCGCCTGCAGAGCCCCAGGCTCCTAACAGGATCGCAAGATCACCAGCCGCCACGACGCCATCGCCGTCCAGATCGAAGGGGGACGAGCATGCGTCCGGCACTCCATCGCCGTTGCTATCGGTGGCGCCGTCGAAGATCGCCGCGAAGTCGGGCGTGCCGTCGGCATCACAATCCGGTCCGGGCGTGATCAGGTTGAACGTCGGCTCGAAGCGCCACGTCAGGTTCTGGAGGAACGTGCACAGATACTCGGTATCGCTGCCAAAGCACGTCACGCTGCCATCCGCACCCACCGCGATGGTGGCGTGCCCGATGGCGTATGCATGGGCGTAGGGACCGCCGGAGACCGAGCACTGTCCTTCAACGTTCCGTCCCCACGCGGAGAGCGAACCATCCGCTTGAAGGGCAACGGAATGGCCAATGCCTGCCGAGACTTCGACGTAGGACCCCGCTGGGACACCGCACTGGCCGTAGAAATTGTCGCCCCACGCGGCCACACTCCCATTGGAACGGAGTGCGACCGTGTGATAGTCGCCGGCGGCGACGGAGAGAAACGGCCCGCGCGGCGAATCACACTGGCCCCACGCGTTGAGTCCCCAGCACGTGATTTCTCCCAGATCGTCGATCGCCGCGAAATGGAACAGGCCACCGCTCAAACGGCGGAACGCGCCATCAGGTGGCGTTTCCTCTCCGAAGAGGCCAAAGCCGCGCGTGGCGACCGACCCATTGGCCTGAATCGCTGCGATGACCGAGGGGGTGGAGGAGAGATCTTGATACATCGCTGGGGTGGAGGGCGCCGGGAATGGCGCCGTTGGGCCGACCACGAACTGTTCAAGCGAGCCGTCGGTTCGCAACGCAAACCAGTTGTTGTCCATCGAGACGCATCGAACAAACGGAGTGCCCGGGGCGACATGAGCTCCCTCCGCCTGACGACCCCATCCCGCCACCGTGCCGTCAGCTCGCAGGGCCACAGCGAAACCCCATCCGGCGTCGATCGCCACGAATGATCCGCTCGGCGGAGCGGAGCTGATCGCTCCCCATTGCGAGATACTCCCGTCGGGCCGAAGGGCAATCGTAAAGGTAGCCCCGGCTGAGACCGCGGTGAACGGGCCGGGCGGGGCTTCGCACTTGCCGTCGGCGGGATCGCCCCAACAGATCGCCTCGCCATCGGATCGCAACGCGACGGCGTGCGTCTGTCCGACCGAGATATCGACGAAAGTCCCAGCGGGCTCGTTCTCCAGCGATGCTCCCCACGCAGCAAGCGAGCCATTCGTGGCGAGGGCCACGCCGACGGTCGAACTTCCCAGGTCGATCTGGGAGAAGCTGCCTCTGGTCGGCGCCCCGGCCATCGGCGCACCCAGCATCCAAACAAGGTCGCCGGAGGGCGTGATGCCGGCCATTCGCCCAGGCGCGATGGCGACGTCGACGAAGGGACCGGGATACTCCTGCTGGCCGCTGCTATGGATTCGCAAGACCGATCCGTCCGCGCGAAGTCCGACGATGCTGCCGGTGAAGCCGTTCATCGCAACGAACCGCGTGAACGGACCGGCCGCGAGCGATTCGAGGTCATTCAACCACGCCATGTAGCCACACATCACCAGCGACCCATCCGTCGTCGTGGCCAGCGTATTGCGGGCGCCCGCGCTGATGGTTGTGAGGGGGCCAGTTGATCCTGAGAGGATGAAGCCATTCTCGAGTTCAATCGCCGAGCCTGGTGGCAGGGCTGAAGCCCCGACGTCACTCGTCGCGAGGATCGCAAGGGAACAGAGAAGGATGGTTCGTGCTGTGCTCATGGTTCATCGCCCCTCGGTGTCCCAGTCGCCAAGCACCATCGCAAGGTCGCGTGGGCCAACAACACGATCGCCGTCGAGATCCCCCGGACCGCCGTCGTAGATGTACTCCTTGCCCCAGAACTCGAACAGAGCAGCGATGTCACGCATGTCGACAGCACAGTCGATCGTGACATCGCCGGAGCGGTTCCGGATCGGTCGGAGGATGATGCCGCAGCCCTTACCGTTTGCATCGACGCCCTCGCCGCAAATCTCGCCACGATCGTTGATGCCTCCTGCGTAGGTGAGCGATCCGGCGAAGGGGCTGGTCTGAAGCGAGAAGATCGGAACCATGTGGCCGTCTTGCCAGAGGAACTGGAAGTAAGGAAGGCTGCTGCCCCCAAGAGGCTCGCATTCACCAACCACCTGCCCGAGAGCGTTGACTGCGAAGGCGCGTGACCGGCGGTATCCGGCGGGCCGTCCGCAGTCGATCGCGACTCCATTGATCCACATCGTCGCGTTGCCCGTCGCGAGGTCGTCCAGCGCTGAGGTTCCGCAGACGATTCCGTTGGAGCTCATACCGCGCACGACACTCTGGGTGAAGTTCCGCAGAACGGGCAACCACTGAAAGTCGCCGTTGTGCCAGACGTAGCCTTGGAAGCCCAGTGTCTCCGGGTTCTGGTCCCATCCACCGATCCGACCGATGTCGTCCATGCCATAGGCGATGCCTCCAACGGTCTCGTAAAGCGGAACGGCTGCGCCGTCTTGCCACAAACACGCCCCAGCAATGAGGAGTGGGAAGCCGTCGACGAACCCCGCCGTCATGCCGAGATCGTTCGCCGCGTTCGCGTATCCGTTGGAGATCGGGAACTCGGCCAGAAACGGAACGGGCACCCCGTTGATCCACTCTACCGGCGTGTATGCGCCGTGATACGTGTTGCCGACCACGCGACCGCCGTCGGTGATGCAATTCACTTCGCCCCCACCGGGCGGGGACGCGAGGAGGCTTACCTGTCCTGCCGGTGAGACGGTGACTGGCTTGCCAGGGAGGTCAGACGTCCTTCCTCCTGCCCAGCCGGTGTTCGCGATGTCCAACAGGTAGATCGCGGTGTTGGGTTGATTCGGAACGTGAACGGCGATGACTTCGTACTCGCAGTAGCTCTGGGCGAACAGCGGCGTCGAGGGAGCGGCACATGCAACGAGGGCGGCGATCGCGGCGCTCATCCCTCCGGGGAGAGTGGTCGAGCAAGCTTGCTTTCTGTTCATTGCCAATGACATGGAGTGTTCTCGATTCCGGTACGCCAAGGCGTTGCTCGCAGCATGGAGGCGTGGGACCACGGGGGCAATACCTGAGCGGCAAAATAGTCTTGCTGGGGTCGCACAATTCCAAGGGCCACCGGTACGAGGTCATGCGTCGCTTTGACCACGACTCACGACCTCCCGGCCATGCGAAGGCAACGGTCACGAGCCCTGTGAACAGCTCTAGGACCGTCGCTTTGGATCTCGGGCATCAGTCGACGCGGGGTCCTTATAGAGGTCACTGCGTGGTCACCGCCGTCCTTCCACGATGCGATCCATACCGTCTGCGTACAGCTGGAACAGGATGCTGATGGTCTTGCCGCTGCACAGGGCGAGCGATCGAACCGAAGCGCCTCGAGCCAAGAGGAGCGACACGATCTGGTCGTGGCCGTTGCGCTGTTCGACGTTCAGTTCGACGATACGCGGCTTGCGCATGGCCGCCGGAGCGGGTGATGGTGGCGCGCGTCCGCGGCCTCCGGATCGAATCCACGTGTCGGATCGCTCGACAGCGGCATCGAACGACTGCAGCGCCAAGGTGGTCCAATCGGGCGGGCCTGCCACGACGCTCAAGATCCTCGACGGAGTGCCAGGGATGATGCAGATCGCTCCGGCAGGCTGGGTCTCGCGGCGAAGGCGCATGCCTATGCCCGATGCCAGTTTGCGGAAGCCGCGCACGGAAGGGCTTGGCACGAATCCACACCAGAGTTCCCAGCGCGCGTAGTAGCCGTCCCATGCTTGGTCCAAGGGATTCCTCTCCTTTCCAAGAGGTTCAAGCAGCGGGTCGAGCGGAATCTCACCGCCTTCCTGTGGCGTTCTTTCGCTGAAAGGTGAGTTTGCGTCCATGGCGAGCGAGAGTACCGCGCGAAATCGGCACTTCTGAAATTTGGGGCAGAAATCTTGTTGCGCAGGAAGTCGTCGAAGCGATGGGCATCGGCAGAGCTTTTGGGCTCGTCCATCCACACGTATGCCCTGCCGACTGAGCGTCGCGAAAACTCCTCGCAAACCGACGATTTCCTGGCAGGCCGTGCCGGCGTCGTACGCTTGGATCGATCGACGTGGTGGGGGCCATCACCCTCTCCGGAATCGATCTCATGCTCTCCTCGTGTCTGGTACTTACCGTCGTCGCATCAATACTCGCCGGCCCGCCGGCCCCGCGATACTCGATGTTCGTCTTCCCGCCGTTGGAAGGAGCCGAATCCGCGTACCCGTCCGCCCTCCGGAGCGACGGCACCCTTGTCGGGTCGGCATCGCCGAAACCGTTTCATCCCCAGTCGTTGGCGGTGATGACCTCTGGTGACGTGCTTGCCTCGCTGCCATCGGAGTTTCGTGCCTTCAACGCCGCGCTCGGAACGGCGGACTCGGGACTCGTCGTCGGCATCATGGGCCTAGCTCCCGCATCCTGGTCGGACGGCGAGGGCGAACTGCTCGCACCGATTCCGGGCTACTTCTCTGGCGCCGCCTGGGACGTGAACGAGTCGGGCGTCATCGTCGGAACCCACAGCAACGACCTCGTCGGCTTCGATTTTTCGGTGTACTGGCCGTCATCGGAGACTGGGGCGATCGAACTCCCGTTCGTCGACAGCCCGAGCGGCGCGGCGTTCGCCATCAACGATGCCGGCGCGATTGCCGGGGCACTCTCGGTGGAGGGAGCGCTGCAGGCGGTCCGGTGGGACGCGCCGACGCTCGCCCCCGTGGTGTTGCCGCTCGCGGAGGGCGCCAACGGGGGCGAAGCCCTCGCGATCAACGCCCTTGGCGATGTCGCAGGTCGCTGCATGTTTCCCGACTTCTCGTCCCGAGCGATGGTGCACTGGCGCGAAGAGAACGTCACACTGTCGCTCGGGACGTTAGGCGGCTTCGGAAGCGAGGCTCGGGCAGTCAATGCGAGTCGCCAGGTGGTCGGACTCTCCGCGACGCCCGGGGCGATGACCGGCTTCCTCTGGGCGGACGGCACGATGCGCGACCTCAATGACCTGGTCGTCCACTCGAACGATCCGTCGGCCCGCGTCACGCTTGCCGCCGACATCGACGATGACGGGCGGATCGCCGCCGAAGTCATCATTGGCGGACGGTCCGACGGTCCCCGTCGCATCGCCCTTCTCACGCCTTGTCGAGCAGCCGATCTGGATTGCAACGGAATCGTCGACGCGGGGGATCTGGCGATCCTGCTGGGTGCGTGGGGAGAATGTGTGGGGTGTTCGGCTGACATCGACGGTGACGGCACAGCAGGAGCGCCCGACCTTGCGCTCTTGCTTGGCGCGTGGAGCTGACGCGCATCGCCGTCTCGGACCGCCTCGGCGTGGCACGACATCGCCCCTTCGGTTCTGCTGCTAGCCCACTCGCGCCATCAACTCGATGCGGTTCCCAAAGACATCCTCGATGTGGGCACGTCGATAGCCCTCGATCGGGGGCTCGTCGGTCGAGACCGAGTTGCCGTTCGCTCGGACTCGGTTGAGCATGTCATCGAGATCGTCGACCAAGAAGGCTGGGTGCGCCTTGCGAGCCGGACGGAAGTCTCGTTCGACGCCCATATGGAGCTGGACGCTGCCCGCCTCGAACCAAACCCCGCCCCGGCTGGCCAGCGCCGCTGGCTTGGGAACTTCGGTCATGCCCAAGACGCAGCCAAAGAACCGACGGGCGCGATCCTCCTCGCCCGCCGGCATCGCCAACTGCACGTGGTCGATTGCGTAGATGCTCATGAATCGCTCCTCTCTCGATGCTAAGACGTCGGAGCTTGACCGGCAAACTCAGCGTACGACGAAGGTGTGGATCGACAGTCGCATCCAATCGATGCGATCTGAAGTGGCGTCGCGCTTCTCAGACGCTCCACGCCCCGAGCAAGAAGGCAAGATCGGCCGCGCCGACCGCACCGTCGGCGTCGAAGTCGGCCGGGCCGCTTGAACCCCACTCGCCAAGCAGGATCGCGAGATCGCTCGCGCCGACCGTCCCGTCGCAATCGAGATCGGTCTCGCGAAGAAGGGTGAGCTGACTCTCGTACAGCATGGGCGTGGAACCACTGGTCACGATGTCCGCATCGCCGTCTTGGTCGAAGTCGGCGACAATGATGTCGCCCGATGGACGTCCGCCGAAGAAGCCGAGTGGGGCGAAGGTCCCGTCGGAACGTCCCTCCAGGACGGAAACGCCGTTCAGTGTCACCCACCCATGGACCACCACGGCGTCTTGGACGCCATCTCCCGTTACGTCGGCGAGGCTGAGCGCGTTTCCGTGGCCTGCGATCGGCAGCGTGGTCACAAGCGCGAGCGTCCCTGTCCCGTCGTTGAGGAGAGTCTGGAAGGCGTTCTCGCGGACGACGACGAAGTCGAGGTCACCATCGTGATCGATGTCATTGAGCGCCCCGGCACGAGCCCCGTACTGCACGCCGAGCGCGATCTCCTGCTGGAAAGCAACGGGCCCGTTGCCATCACAACCGACGACGTACACCATCCCGGTGTCTGCGCTCGTCACCACGAATTCGTCGCGACCGTCTGCGTCAATATCGCCGGCCGACGCGCTCCACGCGCCCAAGGTCTGCAGAAACTCCGGCGCGGCAAACGACAACGAGCCAGTGTTGCGGAAGACCTGAACCCCACGGATGCCGCCCGTCTTGAAGACGGTGACCGCGATGTCGAGGTCGCCATCGCCGTCGACATCCCCGATAGCCGACTCGGCGGCATAGGTGAATCCAGTGTCGAGCGTGAGCGCCAGCGCGAAGGTCCCGCCGGATTGGCCGATCAGCACGCTGACCTCCTGGCCGCTCGAACCCTGCCCTGAGCCGGTAACGACGAGGTCAAGCACGCGGTCTGCGTTGAGGTCGACCAGATGCGGTTGATATGTCTGGCCGTTGATGCCGTCGCCGTAGACGACCGAGGTGAAGTGGCCCGTGCCGTCGTTCCTCCGCACGCGAATCGAGTTCTGTGAAGCACTGACGAAGTCCGGATCACCGTCGCCGTCGATGTCACCGACGTCCAGCCCTCCTGCAGGAAAGGGATCGAGCGGCCGGGGCGTGGCGAGGCCCAGATCGCCTTGGCCCCGCAACAGGAAGACGGAGGGCAGCAGTCGTAGCCCAGCGACATCCGGGAGCCCGTCGCCGTCGAAGTCGGCGATCCGGGCGAGCATCGGTTTGTCACCGACGTTCAGCGGCTCCGGCGCGAGCATCCGGCCAGTGCCATCGTTGCGGAGCGCGAACGCCTCGCCTTCGCCGGCGATCATCGATGCTGCAACGCTGACCAGATCCCAATCACCATCACCGTCGATGTCGCCAACCGCGAAGTCGCCGCCCTCTGCGGGATCGAACTCCTCGGAAGGCGCGAAGCGGCCCGCACCATCCGAGAGGAAGAGGCTGCTCGGGGCCAAGAATCGCTCGACGACGAGGTCGTCGAATCCATCGGCGTTGAGATCAGCAGCAACCACATTGAGCGGCGTTGAGCCCACGGCGTGATCAACCGGCGCGCCGAACGCGAATCCGCCGAGGCCTGGGAGAACGCGCGCGGCAATCGCCGACTGCGACGCGAACGAGATGTCCGGCAGGCGATCGAAGGTGAGGTCCGCGACGATCGCCACGCCGTTGGTCACGCCGGCGTCCACGGTCACGATCGGTGTGAACGCGCCTCGACCGTCGCCAGCGGAGAGCATGATGGCGTCGGTGTCGTCGCGCTCGATCGAGGGATTCCACGCCAGATGCATTGTCGTCACGATGTCGAGGTGGCCGTCGCTGTCGAGATCTGCGAGGGTGGCACCCGCGGGAATATCGACTCCGTAGGATTGAAGTGGTTGAGCGATGAAGCCCGTACCGTCGTTGAGAAAGACCTGCATCGCGCCGGTGTACGTGGTCGTCCAACAGGAACCGTCGCCGCAGGAGACGCTTGCGCCGGTCACCGCGAAATCCGTTCGCCCGTCGCCGTTCAGGTCACCGCAGTCGATGTCGTACGGCGAGAAGACCGGAGTGATTCTCATCTCCGTGATCTCGCTGAACTCTCCTGTCCGAGACCCCGCCATGACCCTGATCTGTTCGCTCCAGCAGACGAGGTCCGTGATGCCATCACCGTTGACGTCAGCCGCCGTGGCGTGCAATCCGTACGCCGGGGAGTTGAGGCAGGGGAGGGTCTGAACGAGCGAACAGACGGGCGGCGCATCGGTCCCCGCAGCAGCGGACGCCGCGAAGCAGCTCAGGACGAAGGCGAAGTCGGCGGCGGCACGAGCCATAACGAGACCTCCTGATGTCCGAGGCTATCGTCCGGGCCGCGTGCACCCCTTCAAGCGCCGAGCGAGATCGTGTTGGTGCACGTGCGGCGCGCGGTCGCCTCGAAAACGTGGGGTCACGCTGACGATTCCTCGGTCCACGAGCACGAGGGCGAAGGATCACAGTCGACAGCTTCAGTGAAGTGCAGGAGAAGCGAAAAGGGCGGCTGGTCTCACGGCCAGCCACCCATTGACATCTCCGTCAGTCCCGCTGCGGCGAATCCTCGCAACGTCAGAGATCTTCGTCCTCGTCCTCTTCCGCAGCCTTGTTCTTCGGATCAAACACCGTCCCGTCCGCGGCGTGCTCTTCCGCCATCGCCTTCATCCGCTTCCAATCGTCCATGGTGATGACGACTTCGCGGGCGACCGAACCGTTGTGTTCGCCGAGGATGCCGGCCAAGCCCATCTGGTCCACGAGTCGGCTTGCCCGGCCGTAGCCGATGGCGAGCCGGCGCTGGAGGAGGCTGACGCTGCCTCGGCCGCTCTCGATGATGATCTCGACGGCCTTCTCGAAGAGTGGGTCCTTCTCGGTCGCGCTCAGGCCGCCCTCGCCCATCCCGCCGCCGGCTTCGGCCTGTTGGGCCTGGGTGCCCTTGATGGCGATGAGCGACCGCTCGAACGTCGGCGCGGCGACCTCCTTCAGGTGCTTCGCGACCTTCTTGGTCTCGCCGTCGGTGACGAGCGTGCCCTGGCAACGACGCAATTCGGTCGAGCTCGGTGTCAGGACGAGCATGTCGCCCTGGCCCAAAAGCAGTTCCGCGCCCTTGTGGTCGAGGACGATGCGGCTGTCCATGCCGCTGGCGACCTTGAAGGAGCAGCGGCAGGGCATGTTCGACTTGATGAGACCGGTGACGACGTTCGCCTGCGGACGCTGCGTCGCGAGGATCAGGTGGATCCCGACCGCGCGGGCCTTCTGGGCGATGCGCACGATCGACGTCTCGACCTCCTTGTTGGTCATCATGAGATCGGCAAGCTCGTCGATCACGAAGACCATGTAGGGGAGTTTCTTCGGCAGCTTCGCCCGCTCGAGGTCGTTGGTCGGATTGAAGCGGGCGACGAGTTCGTCCTCGCCGAGCTCGTTGTAGCTCCTGATGTCGCGGACGCCGGCGTCCTTCAGAAGCTCGTAGCGTTCCTCCATCTTGGTGACGGCCCACTCGAGAATGCCCGCCGCCTTGTTCATCTCCGTCACCACGGGGCACATCAGGTGGGGAATGTCGGCGAACTGGCTCATCTCGACCATCTTCGGGTCGACGAGCACAAGCTTGAGCTCATCCGGGCGCTTGGTGTACAGCCAGCTCATGATGATCGTGTTCATGCACACGCTCTTGCCCGAGCCGGTGGTGCCCGAGATCAGCATGTGCGGCATCTTGGTGAGATCAAGCACCAGCGGCTCACCCGAGCTGTCCTTGCCTAAGAACATCGGAAGGAGCATGCCCTCGGACTGCTTGCCGGACATGAGCTCCTTGAGGCGCACCTTCTCCTTCTGTCGGTTCGGCACCTCGATGCCGACGGCGGTGCGGCCGACCATGTTCGGGATGATGCGGATGTTCGGGGCCTGCAGGGCCCGGGCGATGTCCTTTGAGATCGTCTCGAGCCGCGCGACGCGCGTGCCCGGGGCAAGTTCGACGGAGTAGAGCGTGACCACCGGGCCGCTCTCGATCCCGACCACTTCGCCCTCGATCTGGAAGGTGTGCAGGGCCTGCTCAAGAACGCGGGCCTGTTCGCGCACCACCGATTCCATCTTCTGCGAGAAGTTGTGCTCGGGCTCGTCGAGCATCTCGAGCGTCGGGAACTTGTAGCCGGAGAGGTCCTGCTCGCGCGGGATGTCCTCGTCGCGGGCGACGGCCTTCTTCGTGCCGGCCATCTTGACCGGGAGCTTGGCGATCTTGGCCCGAATCTCCTCATCGGAAAGTGGGACCTTGGGCTCTCCCGCCGCAGGAGGGTCACTCTCCGCGCCATTGCCGGTCGGTGCGGTGGCATCGCTGACGCCCGACCCGATCTCGACGTCCTCTTCATAGAAATCGTCGCTCTCGCTCTCGTCGCCATCCTCGATGACGTCCATCGAATCGGACAACTCCGCGTCGATGTCCACCGTGGGCGGAACGTCGTCGTCCGGATCAGCAACCGTCGCCGCCTTGTCCATCCGCTTCGCCGGTCGTGCGGTACGCATGCCTTCGCGCGGTCCGAGGGTGACCGGTTCGGGACGGTGCGGCATCAGGCGAGACTTGAGCGCCGCAAAGGTCCCGGCGTAGTCGAAGTTCCAGAGCGGATCGAGGAACGAGAGGAACCGTCCGAAGACGCCAGGCAAGGCGAAGACGATCTCGTCGATCGCGACGACCGCACCTAAGGCCAAGGCAAGGAGCAACATGAGCGTGCCACCGACCGTGCCGAAGCGATCCGCAAGCTGTTCGGTGGCCCACATCGGGAAGAGCCCGGGTTGCGCACCCGTCAACACGCCGATCTTGGGAAGAAGCGACGCATGCAGGCAGGACATGGCCACCATCATCAGCGTCGCGCCGATGGAGCGAACGATCGGATGCCCGATGCTTCGACCCATCGCCAGGAAGACCAGCGCCACGCCAGCCAAGAGCAGGAAGATCCACACGCCGAAGCCGAGGTAGAGATAGGTCCAGTAGGAGGCGATCGCGCCGAGCCGACCGAGCAGGTTGGCGACGGGATCGTTGTGAACGCTGACGACATGCGATGGCCAGTCGGCGGCGTTGAAGCTCGCGAGGGCGAGGAAGAGGAAGACCCACGCACCGGCTCCGATGAGCCAGGCGATCTTGCGGGTCAGGTCCGCCTCGGGAAGGAGAGCGGTGAATCCCCCGCCCGAGGAGGTCGGGCGTGAGGCGGTCGGGGAGGACGCGCTGGCGCCAGCCGGGCGGCGACCAGAGGTGGAAGGCTTCCTTGCCATAGCGTGGTTGTATCGGCCGATAGGCTCGCGTGTTGTGAATCGTCAGGGGGTCCGCTACCGTGCCCGCCGGCATGCACTTCCGTCTCATCGATCAGGTGCTGGAGCGGACCCCGGACCGGACGGTCGCGCTGAAGAACGTCTCCGCCGCCGAGGAGTACCTCGGAGACCACTTTCCGGGTTTCCCCGTGCTCCCCGGGGTCTTCATGATCGAGGCCATGGTCCAAGCTGCTCGGGAGTCGCTCGCCCTCCGTGGAAAACCCCGATTCGTCCTAGGACAGGTCCGGGCCCTCCGCTACGGTTCGTTCGTCAGGCCCGGGGAAGCTCTCCGAGTCGAGGTACACGTCGAGAAGGAACTTCCCGACGGCAGCGTGACATTCAAGGGTCAGGGCACCGTGGTGCGTCCGCCCGGTGTCGAGGGGTCGGGCGGCCCCGACACGGCGGTCTCGGGCCGCTTTACAATGCGACCCATCCGCATAAACGGAGAGGGGTTACCCCCCACGAACTCTCGAGGCGTCGATGTCTAGCGCTACCGTGAAGTCCAGAGACGAAATCATTGCCGACGTTCGGGAAGTCCTTGAGGAGGCCCTCGGCGTCGATTCCGAGGACGTCACCCTCGACGCCACCCTGAACGGCGACCTCGGGGCCGAGTCCATCGACTATCTCGACATCGTTTTCCGGCTTGAGAAGACCTTCTCGACCCCGGAGAAGCCCTTCAAGATCGCCCAGGGGGAGATGCTCCCCGAGAACCTGATGACCGACCCGAGCCTCGTCGAGGGCGGCAAGGTCACGGCGAAGGGGATTGCCCTCCTCAAGGACCGCATGCCGCACCTGGCCTTGGGCAACTGGGAATCGGACCCGCAGGTCGCCAAGCTGGGTGAACTCTTCACCGTGAAGAGCCTGGTCGACTTCGTTGAGCGGAAGCTGAAGGGCTAACGGTCACTCTGCCCGTCTTCGGTATCCAGAGCACTTTCGCCACAGGCTGCCCCCATGCGCTGGATGTGGATCGACACGATCACCGCCTTTGAGCCGAAGACGCGGATGGTGGCCATCAAGAACGTCTCGATGGCCGAGGAGCATCTCCACGCCCATTTCGCTGCCGATGCAGACGGCCCGGCCCGGCCGCTCATGCCCAACTCGCTGATTCTCGAGGGCATGGCCCAAACCGCCGGCATTCTGGTCGGGAGCGTGCACGACTTTCGCGAGAAGGTCGTCTTGGCGAAGGTGCAGAACGCGACGATCACCGGCGACGTCGGCCCAGGCCAAACGATTCGCTATGACGCCCGCATCGAACGAATGGATGCCATGGGCGCGTCGACGGTGGGCATCGTCTCGCGATTCGATCACCGCGACGGCGAATGGCGCGAGATCGGCACGATCGAACTGATGTTCAGCCATCTCGACCAGAACATGCAGGGGATGCAGTTCCCGGAAGAGAACTTCGTCTTCGGGGAGAACTTCCGGACGATCTTGGCAGCCGCAGGGTTCGGGGCGTTTGGCGGTTGAAGCGGGACGAGGCTGAGGGATAAGCGTGCCTCGAGCTCGTCTCGCTCCCGGCGGTGGCGCGCCTCCGCTCTCCCCTGACGCGCAGCGGCGGGGGAGATGTCAGCGCAGCTGACAGAGGGGGCTTGGTGCGTCCCGCATTCGTCGAGGGAAGCCCCCTCCGTCGGCTGCGCCGACACCTCCCCCGCCGTTGGCGGGAGAGGGCAGCTCCGCTCTCCCCTGACGCGCAGCGGCGGGGGAGATGTCAGCGCAGCTGACAGAGGGGGCTTGGCATGCCGGATTCGCCGCGCGAAGCCCCTCCGTCGGCTGCGCCGACACCTCCTCCGCTGCGCGGGAGAGGGCGATCTCCGCTCTCTCCCGCCGCGCAGCGGTGGGGGAGATGTCAGCGCAGCTGACAGAGGGGGCTCGGTGCCTCGCGCCTGAGCCCGTCGAACGCCCTCGCCGTTGGTGGGAGAGGGCGGTGACCCGCTCCATTGACTCGAGCGACTCGCAGCGTTAGGGCGACTCAGCGTCGTCGTCGGCGACCCTTGCCGAGAAGCGCCAACGCTGCAAGCGCCCCGGGAGCCGGGACCGCGTGCCCGACATAGAAGTTGTCCGCAGCGAGCGTGGTGAAGAGGGCCCCGGAGATCTTGATCGAGTCGAAGGGCTGATTCATGACGACGCCTGCGAAGCCCGACGCCTGAATGCCGTCGTAGTGGTTCCCTGAGTCATACATCATCGTCGATCCCGAGAAGATCTGGAAGCGAACGTCTCCAACATACTCGACACCAAAGGCGAACCGGCCGCCGTCCAGGGCGACGGGAATGATGGGATTCGGATCCGAGGCGCTGGCGATGCCCCAACCGTCGAGGGGGAAAAAGTCAGGGGCCGCTCCCGCCAAGGCAGACGTTCCGTTGAAGTGCACCCCGTATTGCGAGTACTGCTCCCCCAGGAACTGAAGGGACCCGAGATTGAAGTCCAGTGTGTCGAATGCTCCCGATGTCGCCGTCGACCACTCCGAGAAGGATGAATAGAAAGTCGCGCCTGCATGCGCGGCGCCAGAGATCACTGCGCTCGCAGCAATGAACAGCAGAGAAGTAGCCTGAAGCGAGAATCGCTTGATGGGACGGTCGTTGCCGCGGGTCATTGGTTTGGCTCCATGGTGGAGAGAAGGAGAAGCGTCTCGCCGAAGGCTGCGAGTTGGGTCTCGCTCGCCGCGTCAACCCATGCCTTCAGTTGCTCGATGTCGCTCAGGCCAAGCGCGATGAGCGCAAACTCGACTCCCTCGGCGGAGGGGAGGGATCCCCCGGAAAGCGACGCCGACTCGCCCTGTTGGGCAAGAAGGCCTTGGGAGCAGAAGTAGGGATGCAGATCGGTGATGGTGCCCCAAGCGCCCAGCAGGAGGGCTAGATCGGCGGCGCCCACCTGGCCATCTCCGTCGAAATCAGACTGGGTGGAGAGGGTCGCGGTCGGTACGGAGCCCCAATCACCGATAAGGATGGCGAGGTCGGGGCTCGTGACCGAAAAGTCGCCATTCAGGTCGTACGAGAGCGTCACGATCGCGGGAAAGATGTGGCCTTCCGTCTCGGACGAGTTGCCGCGCAGCAGGACGATCATCTGCCCGAGTCGATTGACGTCGTGCACGGATTCGATCTGCCAGTTCGCGAGGTCCAAT
>JAEUIU010000030.1 GCA_016795065.1 Phycisphaerae bacterium | reverse complement strand
ATGGGATCGCCCGAAGGTCTCTCCCCCGACGATGTCGCAA
Source organism: Phycisphaerae bacterium (assembly GCA_016795065.1). Classification (GTDB taxonomy): domain Bacteria; phylum Planctomycetota; class Phycisphaerae; order Phycisphaerales; family SM1A02; genus JAEUIT01. Next base: position 48,415 of record JAEUIU010000030.1, on the reverse strand, counting down.
ACCACGACCCATCCGGAGAGAACGCGAGCGAGTACACCCATGCCCGATTGGTTTGGTGGCGAAGGACGTCCGACGTCTCCGGGTCCCACCGTCGAATGATGCCGGAGTAGTCAATACTCACGAGGCTCGCGTGTTCGCTCGCAGGATTCGCTGCAGCGCCTGCGATCCCACAGACCGGGGGCGTGTGCCCAAGCAACGCTCGAAGCGGCCGCGCCGTCGCCGCATCGAAGGCGGTGAGGGCTCCGTTGTCCCCTCCCAGGAAGAGGACCGGCTCGCTGGGATGCCACGCGAGCGACGTGGCCCGCAACTCGTCGATGAATGCTGATCGCTCGGTGCCGGTGAGCAGGTCACGGAAGACAAGCCTTTCCGCTACCACTTCGATGGCGAGCCATCGGCCATCCGACGAGAACGATGCTCGGCTGTACTGCAACCGGCGAGTAGGCTCGGCATCGAGGCCGAAGCGCGAGACGACCTCTCCGTCGACGACCCGCGTCAGGCGAGCATCGCCGTCCCGATCAAGCACCATCCACACGCCGTCGGGGCTGATCGCCTCGGGATACATCAAGTCATTGGTCGCCGATCGGTGCTCGACCGTTCCATGCGGAGTGAGCTCCTCTGTCCCGATCCGCCAGCGCTCACTGGTTCCGCCGGTCTTGGCGATGAGGAGATGCTGGCCGTCGCCCTCGAAGTGCGCGATGCGAGCCCCCTTCACGGGGCGCGAAGCGATCACGCTCCCTGTTGCGGCGTCCAGGATCTGCACCTCGGTCGAGTCGGCGACCACGGCGACGCGGGTGCCATCGGGCGAGAACGCCACGTCGGTGAGTTCCCGCGGTGCCTTGTGACTCCAGCGCTCAGCAAGGGTCGCGACATCGAACGCTCGAACCATGCCAACCAGATCGCCGAACACGACCGTCGAGCCGTCCGGTGAAGCACACGTCGCCCGCGCGATTTGGACGGATGACGCCGATCGAGCCAGGCTCCGATCGATTTCCGCGTTCAGATGTCGCCATTCCCACCCGCGATGGACGGCTGGCGCGGCGTCCAGTCGCTCCCGAGCCAAGGCGATGTCCTTGGTGCGAATGGCCGCCTCGGCCGCCACCACATTGGCGACGTAGGCATCGAACTCGGCCTGATCACGGGCGGCGACCGCTGCCCGCTCGCTTTCCATGGCCCGAAGCAGGCCGAAGCTGGTGCCGACGAGCCCCAACGCAAGGGCCACGATCGTCGCGACCGCCCCCCAAACAAGCGCCCGATGCCGACGTGCGAAGAGGCGAACGGTGTAGACGGCGCTGGCGGGCCGGGCCGAGATCGGCTCGTGGTGAAGATATCGCCGAAGCTCCTCGGCGAAGTCGTGTACCGTCGCGTATCGCCGCGCGATATCGCGTTCGATGGCCTTCGACAGGATCGTCTGAAGGTCGCCGCCGACGTCCGCAGCACGATGGGGCACGACATCCCGCATCCGTTTCGGTACGACCGTCGAGAGCGCGCTGATCGCCTGATGGACCGCAAGGCCTCCAACATCGAAGGCGGGCTGACCGGTCAGGAGTTCGTAGAGGAGAAGGCCCAGCGCGTAGACGTCGGTGCGGACATCGATGGCCGACGAATCCCCCGCCAGTTGCTCCGGGCTCATGTACTGGAGCGTTCCGACGAGTTGCCCGATCTCGGTGCGCTGCGTCGCCACCGCGATGTCGGAGTCGGTCGAACGGGCGATGCCGAAGTCGATGATCTTCGGGTGCAATACGGCGGCGCTGGCATCCACGAGCACGTTGCTCGGCTTGATGTCGCGATGGATGATGCCTCGACAATGGCCGAAGTGGATCGCGTCGCAGACGGCCAGCAGCAGTTCGACCCGGGCCCGCGTGCCGAGGCTTCTCGCCTGTGCGGCGTCGACCACGCTCATGGCGTTCGGGACCAACTCCATGGCGAACCACGGGGCGCTCCCTTGTTGTTCCTGTTGCGTTCCGACCTCGTAGATCTGGGCGATGCCGGGATGGACGAGCCGGGCCATGACCTCGGCCTCGTTGCGGAAGCGGGCCAGGGCCGCGCGTGATCGGATCCGCAGGTCAGAGAGCTTGATGGCCACGAGACGGTTCGGCGACCCTTGTCGTGCCTCGTACACCCGTCCCATGCCGCCCGCAGCGATGAGCCGCTCGATGCGAAAGCCGCCCATCGTCGTGCCGACCAGCGGGTCCGCCTCGGCGACCAGCGATTCCCCTTCGGCCACGATCGGTGCCATCGCCGAGGCGATCAGCGACTCGATCGCATCGACCGCGCCAAGGGCGCCGTCATCGGCCTCCAGCATCGCGGTCAGCTCACGACCGAGTTCGGCGTCGTTGGCGACGATCGCCTCCAGCCGCTCGGCCCGCGCCTCCCGCTCAAGTTCAACCAGCTCGGTGAACAGTTCGCACGCTCGGCGGTGCCGTTCGGCGATGTCGCTCACGGCGAAAGCTCCTTGAGGAGCCACGCACGCCCCGCCCGCCAGTCATTAAAGGCCGTTCGCGACGAGATGCCCAAAAGAAGCGCCGCCTCGTCAATGCTCATCGCCCCGAAGAGGTGCAGCTCGGCGATCTTGCCTTGCCTTGTATCGAGCTCGGTCAGTCGGACGAGCGCGTCGTCGACATCGACGAGTTCGAAGGGAGCCCGGGCCAGGACTCCCAGCGCTCGGGCGTCCAGGGTCAGCGGCGGTCGACCGTTCCCTCGCTTGGCGGCGTTCTCCTTGCGGGCGTAGTCGACCAGCACTCGCCGCATCTGGGCGGCGGCGATCGAAAGAAACTCACCCTCGTTTTGATAGGTTCTTTCACTTTCGCTCAGCCGCATGAACGCTTCATGCACCAGTGCCGTCGCCTGAAGCAAACGTTTGGACTGTTCGGCCCGAATGAAGGCAGCGGCCAGCCCTCGCAATCGCCCATATGCCTGCGGAAAGAGCGTGTGAACGCCGTGGCCGTCGGCAGTCGGTCCCTCCCCGCACGCTTTGTCAGGAAACTCGGATTCGGACATCGGGCGACTCAGACACCGAAAAGGACGAACCTCCGATCGGTACGCCGAACATAACCGCTTGCCGCCGATTCGCATAGGACGTTCTGGCAGAGTCCGCTGCAAAGGGCGCAGCGGAGCGATCCCCGGATCCGGACGGTCATGCCGGACAGTCTCTCTTTGATTTCTGGGAACGCCCACCATTCGAAGAGAGAGCGCAAAAGCCCCGGCGGACCTGCAACATGATGCGGACTTTCGGCCGACTGTCGCCCATCGCCGCCGGTTCCCGCGTCCTGCCTGCCTCGGCGTGTTGCCTTGGCCTTCCCAACACCAAGGACCACACCGTGCAGGCCACTCCATCCCACCTCGTCATGGGCGCCACCGCGCTCGTGTCCCTCGCCGCCTTCGCCCGAAGTGCTGATGCCGCCGTTCGCTACGTCGCCCTGTGCGGAAGCGACGGCTGGTCAGGCACCGCCATCAACTGCCTTGGACCGACCGGGCCGAAGCGGACGATCCAAGCGGCCATCGACAGTGCCGTCGACGGCGACACGATCATCGTTCTGGCCGGCACCCACGTCGGAGCGATCGACTTCGACGGTAAGGAACTGACCCTCGTCAGTGCCAGCGGCCCGGCCTTCACCATTCTTACCCGCGACGACGAAGGCCCCATCGTCACCTGCAACTCGGCGGAATCAAGCGACGCCGTCCTTCAGGGATTCACCCTGCGCGACGGCTTCTCCTTCACCCAGGGCGCGGCCCTGCGTTGCGTCCTCTGCGAGCCGTCGATCGTCGATTGCGTCTTCGATGAAAACATCGCCCTTGGCGGCGGCGGCGCGGTGAGCCTTCTCCTGGCCAGCCCCAGCTTCACCGGCTGCTCCTTCACGAGCAACAACGACATCATTCCCATCATGGGCGTTCGGGGCGGCGCGGTCCTCGCCCAATACGGTCATCCGACCTTTGTCGATTGCTCCTTTGTCGACAATCACGCCACCGACCTTGGCGGGGCCGTTGCCCTCGTGGACGGCGCGGATGCCGTCTTCGAGAACTGTGACTTCGTCAGCAACTCGACCTGGCTCCAGGGCCAGGAGACCAAGGGAGCGGCGATCGGCTGCATCGATGGCGAGATCACCTGTGAGGAGTGCACCTTCGTCGGCAACATCTCGGCAGGCGAGGGTGGCGGCGCCGGGCTTCTCGATTCGACCGCCCACTTCCAGGCCTGCACCTTTGACGGAAACATCGCCGAGAACCTCCATGCCGGTGGGATTCGGGCGACCGACAGCGTCGTGACGCTGATCGGCTGCGGCTTCTTCGACAACCGTTCAAATGGATACGGCGCGGCGATGTCGGCGACCTTCTCGACCATCTCGATCACCCTCTGCGGCTTCCACGACAACGGCCTCGCCGGGCCGGGCGGCGTGGGACCGTCCACCCGCGGCGGAGCGCTGTGGGTGAGCTACTCCGATACGTCAATCGCGGCGAGCACCTTCTCCGGCAACCGATCGACGGAAGACGGCGGAGCCATCACCGTAGGCGGCTTCCCATTCGACGACGACGAGACCTCTATCAGCGCATGCACCTTCAGCGGCAACGAAACTGACGACGAAGGTGGAGCCATCTCGATCGCCAACGGGAACGGTTCGATCAGCAATTCGACCTTCACTGGAAACGGTGCCCACTTCGGCGGTGCCATCAACGGCAAGCGTTCCAGCGACAGCCCCGAGTATCCGCCGAGTTTCCTGGACATCAGCGACTGCACCTTCACCGGCAACAGCGCGTTCACCGCAGGCGGGGTGCGGCTTGTGAGCGACGGGGCGGTGACGGCGTGCGAGTTCCTCGACAACGTGGCGGAGTGGGTCGGCGGCGGACTCACCGTGTCCATACCGGCGACGGTCCGGGTCCTCGACTCGCTGTTCGACGGGAATTCGGCCGTCAGCGGCGGCGGCATGACCGCAGGGTCAAACGGCTGCACGATCGTCGGCTGCACGTTCACCGACAACTCCGCCATCACCGGCGGGGCGCTCATCAGCACCGTCGCAACCCAGACGGCGAGCGTCGCCAACACCCTCTTCGCCAACAATACGGCCTCCGACTCGGGTGCAGCGTTTGGCGTCGGGAGCGGCGGAGGCCTTCGGGTCGTCAACGCTCTCGTGCATCACAACACCGCGCCGAGCGACGGCGCGGCCATCTGGAACTACTCGGGGACGATCGACCTCGCCAACTGCACCATCGCCAACAACACCGGCGGCGGCGTGCTGTCGCACGAGTTCGCCTCAGCGACGGCCATCGTCAACTCGATCGTCTGGGGAAACACCAGTGGCGCCGACGTGGCCGGGCCGGCGACGAGCGTGCGCTACTCCAACGTCCAGGACGGCGCCGCCGGCGAAGGCAACATGAACGGCAACCCGAAGTTCGCCGGTGCCCTCGGAGGCAACTACCACCTGCTGGCGGGTTCACCCTGCGTCGACGCCGGCCTGAACTGGCTCGCCCGCGCTGACGCCGACGATCTCGACGGCGACGGGATCACCAACGAGCTCACGCCGATCGACTTCGACGGCAACCCGCGCATCGCCGACGCGGCCGCTCGCGATACCGGGTGCGGACTCGGGGCGGTGGTCGATCTCGGCGCCTTCGAGGTGCGAGGCACACCGGTCGCCAACGCGATCCTCGCCGACCTGAACGGCGACGGGGTCGTGAACGCTCCGGACCTGGCGATCCTCCTGGGGGCCTGGGGCGAGGACACCTGCCTTGCCGATCTCAACGGTGATGGGGTGGTGAATGCCAGTGACCTTGGCATCCTGCTGGGCGCGTGGGGCTGAGCCGGAACGCAAGATCGAAGGCAACAAGAAAGCGGGCCGGAGTTGCAGAAGCAACTCCGGCCCGCCAACGTATCGCCGGCTTCAGAGCCGGCAGACGTCGTTACTTTTGCTCACGCATGCGTCGCGAGAGCTGACCCGAGAGGCCGTGACGCCGCTCGAGCAGCTCGACGTCGCGTACGTCGACCCGACCATTCCCATCGAGGTCGGCCTTCGCCGAGGTCGCGTCGTGGACGCGAACGAAACGGGCGGGAGCTTCCGACGGCATCGTGCACATGCAGCCCGACGTGGTCAGCCAGTTTGCCGTAAAGGCAGAGTAGTCGTCGGTGCCGACGATGTTGTCGTTGTTGAAGTCCGCACTTCGAGTCGTGCCGTCCCACGGGCAGCCGCCGCTTGCCGGCGATGTCCCATATTGGGCCAGGAACAGCGTCACGTCATTGATGTCGACGTCACCATCGTTGTCGGTGTCGCCGGCCTTGAGGACCAGCAGGCTGCTGGCCTCGTAGTGCGTCCCCATGTTGATCAGCGTGGTGGTCGCCCACTGGGTGTGTTGCTCGTCCTTGGCGCAGAGGCTCGACCAGGTGCCGCAGGGCAGCTCGATGCTGGCCGCTCCGGTGCCGGGGCCGCCGAAGAAGTCAACGAGCACGAACTCATCGCTCGCGCAGGTATTCGGCACGAACCGGATGCAGCGCGTAGCTGGGCCGGATCCCTGAAGCTGGGCGGTGACGTTGACAAGCACGGTACTGAGCACGGTGACCACTTGGTTGGCCGTCGTCTCGTTTCCGCAATCGTCGGTCGCGGTCCAAGTGATGGTGGTGTTCCCCACCGGGTAGGGCGAGGTGAGCGGCTGGCTGTCGCTACGCACCGCGGTCACGGTCGGCAGGCCGCCGCAGCCGTCCGACGTGGTCGGATACTGGCCGGCGATTTGGAAGTTGTCCCAATACACGTCGTAGGTCGAGCCGAAGTTGTACGCCTGAATGATCGAGTTACCGATCAGGACGCTACCTTCGGTGATCCCATCGACGTAGCTGAGCACCGGGGTGCCGTTGTCCAGCACCTCGAAGAGATAGGCGCCCCCGTGAAGCGTGATGCGAAGGGTGTACCACTTGTCGTAAGCGAATCCGCCAGGGAGCCCGAGCGAGATCCAATCAGGGGTGTAACCGTTGCCGGGGTTCTGATCGATGTCCTGTGTGTAGATGCGGAACGCACCACCTGCCCACGGCCCGCCCGCGATATGGGCGTAGCCGAGAATCGGATAGCCCGAGATCAGGTTGTTGTTGTCGAAGGTGGTCAGCCAAAGGTCAGCGCGACGGTCGTCGGTGGCCCAATCGCTGCCGATGTAGAGATCCATCGACACGCTGCTGCCCACGCCCGAGTTCACGTCGAACTTGCGGCCCTGGGTGTTGTAGAACGCCGAGCTATAGGCCGGCGGTCGGTTCGCGGCCGAGTCGGCTGCATTGACTTGATGATGGAGGCGGAAGTCACCGTCGAAATACTCCGTTTCGAAGAGGTACGGGGCATAGCGATCGGTGTAGAAGGTGCCCGGGACCTGGGTGGCGCTGAGAGTGGGATCCAGATTGAAGGGGAACTTCTGCGGGAAGATGTCGGCCGAGCAAAGTGCCGGTTCGGCGTTCACCGTGAGGGTGGGCTGCACCAGGATGGTCGGCGGCGTCGAGTCGGTCCCGAAGGTCGGCGAATCCAGGAGCGTGGTCGCGTATGGAACGCCGACGTTGCTCACTTCAGAGTCAAATGGCTCGTCCGTGTCGAACTCGACGACGTGATCGCCGCAGCCGCCCGAGGCGACGGTGAAGTAGAGGGTCGCGAGGTGAGCGCCGCCGGTGATTGCGGGAGCAAGTGGGGCGACCGAGCCGTCGAGCCGGATCTCGCCGGTGTCGACGTTCGCGCCGCCGATCGGCTGGAAGTGATTCGGGAACGGCGTCGCCGAGTAGCTGCTGGTCGCGCCAACATATGTCATGGTTCCGGAGTTGAACTTCAGGAACGCCTGATAGCCGGTGATCGACACCGAATCGGGATTCCGGATGTTCAGGGTGACCTTGATCTGGTGACCGGGGGTGACCAGATCCTGGTCGACGCCCTGGCAACCCTCGCCGTCGATGGTGAGGCTCACCTTGTCGAGGGCGAAGATGGTGATGGCGCTGTGAGCGACGCGACCCGCGCCGTCGAAGGCGGAGAGGTAGTACTCGTAGCGGCCAATGTCGTCCGGATCGAAGGTGAAATAGTAGTTGTCGTAGAAGGTCGGCCGCCAGGAGTTCTGGGCGACGTTGTTGCCGGCGAGCAATGCGACGTAGGCTGCATTGCTCCCGGCCTCGTCACCCAAACCATTGCCAGTCGCGTTGGTGCCGATCGAGTGATCCCAGTAGAACGGCGCCACCGAAGGCGGGGCGATCAGATCAAAGGTCTCGTAGAAGGCGTCCGGACCCGAGTCGTAGTCCATGCCGATTTCGCAGGTGATGTTCTTCAGGAGGTACGGCGACGAGGTATCCCAATCCGAGTTCACCGACCACTCGAAGTGCCACTTTGGATTCAGCGGATCCGAGCCACCGCCAAAGCCGTTCTTGAAGGTGTAGGTGCCGTCGCCGTTGCTGTTGAAGATGTTGGCCGCCGGGAAGCGTTGCTTCGCCCGAAGTCCCAGCTCGACACCGTTGCTGCGATCGAGGGTGAACGCACCGTTGGCGTTGCCGGAGCCGAAGATGGCGTCCGGGGTCACATTCTGGTCATAGAGCGGCGGCGCCGCGAAGGTTGGACTCGCAAGCACGCAGGCTGCGGCGAGTGTGAGGATCTGCGTTTTCATGGTTGAGAGGATCCTTTTCGAGGAAAGGCGAGTTCCGATCCCCCGCTTCGGTCCACGGGCCGAAGCGGGGCACGCTGGTTGGGTTACAGGCACCGGGGGATCGCGTGCGCACCACCCCGAGCGCCCCACGCTGTCGTCTTACGGGCAGTTGCCCCACGCGCCGAGGAACACGGCGAGGTCGGCGCCATTGATGTTGCCGCTGTGATCCACGTCGTAGGGGCACTGGTTGGTGCCCCACGCGCCCAGGAAGACCGCCAAGTCAGCTCCGTCGATGTCACCATCAAGGTCGGCATCGAACGGGCAATTGCAGAGGGTGTTGGCCTCGCCCGCGCAGATCCCGTCCCACTGCGACTCGCAGCAATAGGGATCGTCTTCGCAAACTTGCCGGCAGCAGGCCGCGTCGTCGCAGCCCGTGTTGGGGTGCGGGCAGTAGCAGCTTCCGCTGGACGGGACTCCGCAACCGCCGCAGAGAAGGTTCGCCGACTCCTTGCAGTCGACGTCCCATGCGGTATCGCAGCACGCGGGATCGGAAGCGCACACGAGCCCGCAGCAATCGGCGTCATCGCAACCCGGCGTCGCATGGACTGCGAAGCAGCTTTCGTTGCTCACGTCGCACGCATCGCATCCGCATTCCGGGAGACCAAGCGTTTGCTCGACGCAGAGATCATCCCACGAAGTCGTGCAGCAGAACGGGTCACCCGTGCAGATGACGTTGCAGCAGGCACGGTTGTCGCAGAATGGCGTTCCGTGTTCGGAGCAACAACTCCCCGCGTCGGGATCGCCGCAGCCGTCGCACAGCGTGCTGGCCCCATCGACGCAGGTGCCATCCCAGAGCGTGTCGCAACAGTACGGGTCGACCGCGCAAACGGCGTCGCAACACGAGGTGTTGCTACAGCCCGCGGCACCGATCGTGAAGCAGTTGTGCCCGCTCGGAGGACACGCCCCGATGATCTCGACGAAGGCGATGCTCGTGGTGTCGCCAGTGACGCTGAAGCCGCCAAGGAGCACGCGGGTCTTGCCGAAAACGCCTATGGTCGGGAGGAAGTCGACTGGGGTCGCCGGCGTCGGCGCCAGGGCGAGGAACTGAAGCGTCGTGACAACGAGTTCGGCTGGTGCCTGTGGAGCGGGGATCTGGGCGCCGGGAAGTCCCAGAGCGGTGAAGATGGCGTTCCCGTCAGTCAGGTTGGCGTTCACGCCATCGGGGTCCGGCAGGAACCCTGTCAGGAAGAACGGCGTCCCGGCGCCGACTTGGGTCGAGCCGATGAGCGTGAGACGTGTGGGATCCCACGTGACAATCGCGTCCATTGAATCCCAAGGCTGCCCGCCGATGTTCGGCGAGTTCACGACGATCTTCACGTTCACGACCGTCCCTACCGAGACGGTTTGGGCGAGCGGAGATTGCTTCATGTCCACCACGCCGCCGGTGGCATGGCTGGTCAGAAGGAAGGAACCGACAAGCGCGGAGACGATCAAGCGAGCATTCCTGGCATTCAAGGCATTCAAGGCATTCATGGCAGGTACCGGTGAAGTGAGGGCTGGAAAGACCCAGCAAGAGTCTGACGGGCGAAACAACAGTTCGTTCTAGCGAGGCCCGAGAGCCAAGCTCCGAGAAGCCCTCGGCGTCGCTGTCGCGTACGCCGAGGGGGAGATGAAGCGCGAAGGATCAGGCCGTCAGGCAACCTCAGGAGACAAGAGGTCACGTTCCAGCGTCATCGGGTCTGACCTTTCGGGCTACTGGTGCGGGACGCCGACCCGGTTGGGCGCTCGGTGCGCAGCCTGTTGGAGAGCGTGTTCGGGAACCCCCGCTGGGTCTCGAAGAGAAGGACATCCTCGGCGTCAAAGCTGCCGTCACGATTCAGGTCGATGTGGTCCCGAAGCCGCGCGTCCACCTCGCTGATCGGCAGCGAGCGACGCTCGTCGAATCGAGATCCTTGCGAGGGCAGCGTGCAGACACAGGAGGAGAAAGTGAGGAACTGGTCGGAGAGGAGCGAGTAGTCCTCACCCGCCACCGCACCGTCGAGGCTGAAGTCGGCGTCACGCGGCCCCGGCCCTGGGAAAACGAATGGGCACGGATTGGCAGCCGCCGGCGCACTGAACGTGAAGATGAGCCAGGTGACATCGTTGATGTCGACGTCGCCGTCGTTGTCGTCGTCGCCCGGAACAAGGACCACCTGAGGTGCCGCAAGCCAATGGTCGCCAGCCGCCGAAAGGCCGACGGTCTCCCACTTGCTGTGCTGCTCGTCCTTGACGCAGAGGCTCGACCATTCGCCGCAGGGCAGTTCGATCAGGACCGGGCCGCTGGCTTGATAGCCCAAGCCATCGTTGCTGAAGACGATCGACTCGTCCGTTGCCGCCGAGCAATCATCCGCCTGGAAGCGGATGCATCGGGTCGCGGTTGGAGCTGTGAAGGTGCCGACCAGGAGCTTCACGTCCGCCAGCACCTGATTGGTCGGCGTCACGGTGACGTCGAAGGTGCAGGTATCGGTGTTGCCGCAGTCGTCGGTGGCGACGCAGGTGACCGTCGTGGTGCCAATGGGGAAGAGCGAACCGCTCGGCGGCGTGGAGACCACGGTCGGGCTCACGTCGCAATTGTCGGCGGCTGTCGGGGTGAACGAGACGATCGCACCGTTGCAGGGATCGACGATCGGACCACAGAAGAGGATCGCCTCGTTGGCGCAGACATTGTCCCAGGAAACCACACAGCAGAACGAGTCGAGTCCGCAGACCGTTGTCGTGCATGCACCGTCGCTGCAGCCCGTCCCTCCATGCGACGAGCAGCAGTTGCTGACGTCACAAATCGGGAAGCTGACGTCGGCCGCGACCGTGATGTTGCTCGGGCACGTGACGAGGGGGTCGGTGTCGTCGAGCGCCAGCGTGCCGGTGGCCTCCAGATCCGTGATCACTGGCGTGCCGTAGATGCTCAGTTCGGAGAAGAAGAAGGGAGACGCCGGATAACCGCCGAAGGAGAGGTCGGTCGTTGCGCACTCATCGACGACATCGAAGATGAGCGTCGCAAGTTGGGCATTGCCGACCGAGGGCGGATCGGACGGAGCGGCCGAGCCGTCGAGGCGAAGTCGGCCGGCGGCCCACTCCACCTGGAAGGGCGGCGCCGCGCCGAATTGGAGGATGTGCAGCGGGAACGGACCTGCGGTGTAGGAGCTCAGGTCGTCGCGGTAGACCAGTTCGCTCTGGTCGAACTCGACGAAACCCTGGAAGCCGGTTGCGCCCGGGGCGGCCACGTTCCGCATCCAGACACCCACAGCAATCTGGTGACCAGGCTCGCCGGGAAGGACATCGTCCTGGCAGTTCGTTCCTTCGAGGGAGAGCGAGGGCGGAATCGGTTCCCCTTCCACGTCGACATTCGTCACCGCGAAGCCAAAGTAGTCGTTGAAGAGTTCGTCATCGCTGTCGAAGCGGAAGCGGACCTGGATCGCCGATCCGGCCCAGGCCGAAAGATCGACGCTGGCCGATACCCATCCCCCACCGTCGTCCAGCGTGACTGGCGCCCCGCAGTTCTGATCCGCCACGACCGTGCTTGTGGCGAAGCCATCGTCAGAGATCTCGACGGTCGCGAAGTCGTAGAGGCATGGAGAGAACTCGGTCTCCAGGCGATAGTCGAAGCTCAGCGTCGCCGACGCATACGCGCTCAGGTCAATCGTCGGTGACGTGGCGGTTCCGCTGACCTGCACGCCGGTGTCGTAGTCGCAGGTCGAATCCTGACCGAAGTAGAGGCCACAACCTGGCTGAAGCGGCGAGCACGCTCCCAAGGTGGCCGCGTGCCAAAGGCCGGTGACGGCAAACCCGCTTGTGGTACAGGAGCCAAAGTCCTGCGTGTAGATCACGGTCGAGGCTGTCGCGCTCATGGCGAGCGTCGCCGCGGCGCAGATGGCCGTGGCGACCAGCGAGCGGCACCATCGATTCTTCGATTGACTCGATGAGGCGAGAAGAGACGAGGTCCTATTCATGATGTTCCTTTGGGCTGGCGTGCCCACGAGTGACGGCTTGGCCAACGAGCAGAGTCAATCCGTCGCCAGTTCTCCCAATCCGTCTTTGCCCCAAAACCGCCTTGGTCCGCTGGGCGTCGCGCGAAGGTCGCGACCCGTTGTCACCCCGAGATGCATGTGTTTCCAACTCCAGAAGGTCTCGCGAACCTCAAGCAAACTCGTTTGGAGCGGCTAATCGAAGCGGCATGATGCCGACGGCCCCACGAGGAGCCCCGAGAATCCCGCTTCGCACGCACGCCGGCGTTCCCGTCACAAGGTTGCCGCCGTGGAGAGTCCGACTCGACCTCACCGTCACCTGCAAGGCCGACGAGCCCGAGCGCGACTCCTTTGCTCAGGCATGCAGGCGGCTAGCGAATCGCCTGAGCGATCCTGAGCCCCGCACTCCATCGCTTGAAGGCTGGTGCCGTCACCGCCGTCGTAGTTCACGACGCGCACCCATGACGACAACGTAGAAACCGACCGACCTGAAACATGCAAATACCGAAGCCTTGGCGAGCCTTCGCTCGCCGCTGCACGTGCATCCGCCTCTGAAACCGGTCATGGAACAGGCCGCTCCTCTGTGTGGCCTCCAGATTGGGGGCAACACGCAACGGGAGACATGCACCCAAGATCGAATGCGATGCGTTCCCAACGGCGGAAGCCGTTCGGAACACGCCGTCCGCCAAGACTCGCGTGAAAACACACCCGGATCAGGCCTTGCAAGCATCGAAGGGAGCGACTGCGGAGCGCCCGCTTCGCATCAGCCTGAAACAGAAGCTGATCCCCAAGAAAACCGACACGGCCTCGATGTGAATAAGCGTCTTGACGAGCCGACAAGCCGAAAGCACGTCAACAACCCCGGACCGCCGCACAATGACAGCAAGCGGGACGGAGCCCAAGCTTCTTGCCACCCCTGCAAACAACCTCCGGAGTGCCAAAGCAGGCGACAAATACGCCTGCTCACGGCGAACACGAGTCGAGATTTCATGCGCAACCGCCGAACGCAAGCCGCGCCTCTCTAAACGGCCACTCTACTCGTTGCGAAAGCAATGTCAATCACCTGCAAGCGATGCGACGGAATTTGCTTGTGTTCCATCGCGGATCCCAGCCCACTCAATGGGTCATCGAATACTCGCGCTGCAACGACTCGCTGAATCGTACTGCGATCGCTCTTCTCTTTCCTTTCATCAACAGCAAGAACGTGGACGGTCGCAATGTTTGAAGGAACCCCCTTTTCCTCGCCAAGTCACAATTCTCCAAGCTGTTGCGCCATTCGATTCGCTCGCTCCGATCCGATCAACGACACGTTCTCCGTCGAACGCTTGCGTTGGACGGTTGGTGCTCGTATTGCGGTTGCGAGGTTGCCGTATCGATTGCACGGTCCATGCACCTGTGGACACAGCCATCGCCTCGCGAGGCGAAGCAGAAACGCCGCCCTTTGCATCCGGCGATATGCTCGCAATCCTTCATGAACACCCGCCAGATCATTGTGCGACTGACCCTCGGTTGCCTTGGCATCACGGCTGCGTCGGCACTATTCCTTCTCTTTCTTCCATGGGGCGGGGCGGCGGGCCGATTCACGCTCACCGCCTTGGCAGCGACCGTGACCGCCGCTCTCTCGCTTCCCTTTGCGGGCTGGGCAATCCGACCGGAGACGCGATGGGGCGGGTTCGCTGGCATCGCCTTCGTCTGCGCCGAACTTCTCCACGTCATCGTTGCCCTTTGGGGACCGATGTTGTTCGCACCGTCGAGTTCCGTGGAACTGGTCAGCTCGATGCTGTACCTCTTGATCGCGGCCCCCTTCGCCATCGTCGGGGCGCGCGAGGTGGAGCGAAGGCCGGCGGCCGGTTGGTGTGCGTTGATCAGTACCACCCTCGCTCTGGTGCTTCTCCTTGTCCAGGCCTTCGCCTATCGTGGGATCGAAGGTCTTGATTCGGTCACCAGCGTCCTGGGCCCGACGGGATTCGTCGTACTCGCTCTGGGCGGTGGAGTGGCGTTGGGGTTGGTCGAATCGCGGATTGGCGGACCGAGCGGGAGCTTCCTTCGCCGCTGGCCGCTCGTCGCGTGCGTCTTTGCGATCGCTGGCGCCGCTTTCATCAGCCTGCACATTTCCGCCGCCTCGCTCAGCCGGGCATGGCCCGGTCACACCATCCAACTTTCGACCGGGCTCACGTTCCTCATCTACGCCTACGCCATTGGACTTGCCAACATCCTGCTCTTGCCATCCTTTCGCGGAGCCGGGGCGCTCGTCCAATGGGGTTCGGCTGCGGCCGCCCTCGGCGCGGCTTCCACGCTCGCGCCATGGATCATTCAGGGTGATGAGAGCTGGGCAACTCCCTTCTTCGCCTCACTGATCATGCTTCTTTCAGGCTCGATCGCGATTGCTGTCCTCCGACGGTTCAACGCCGAGCCGGACTTCGCGAAGGAGTCCGGTCCCCTTGATTCCATCGAGTTGACCTGCCCCCGTTGCCAGCGCCGACAGGAGCGAGCGCTCGGCGATTCGGCATGCGATGCATGCGGCCTTCGCTTCTCCATACGGGTCGAAGAGCCCCGCTGCCGGGAGTGCGGACAACTGCTCCTGGGGATCGCCGGTGATCGCTGCCCTGAATGTGGAACGCCAGTCGCGACGGCCGCGCCCGGCTGAGCGGTGACCTGGCGAGCCCTCTATGGGGACGCGATCACCGAACGCGCGTCGCTATTTGTGTTGCGCACAGATCTCGTGATAGGCGAGACGCCAGCCCGTCGCGGCGCAGGAGCGTGCGATGCGTTTCGTACGATGTCGATCGCCATGAGCGCTCCGTTGAATCCTCGCGACTGCCTCCATCGCCTCTATGCGCTGCGACGCGAGTGCCTCCACTTCGAGCGTTCCCGCCACGATACGGAAGCCAAATCCGCCGCGACTGACGGAGCCACATCAGCCGAAGCGGACGTGAGTCGCCGCAATCTCCTCCACTATCTCGCGATCCGTCGCCACGACCTGCGCGAGCTTCATGCACCGCTCGCCGAGTCCGGCCTGTCGTCCTTGGGCCGGATCGAGCCGCATGTCCTTGAGAACTTGAGCGGCGTGATCGGCCATCTCGAGCGGCTGTGCGACGTCGACCCAGGCGAAACCGCACCGGAGTCGCCGATCTCGCTTCGGGACGCTCACGACCTCATCGAACGCCGCACCACCGCCCTGCTCGGGCCGTCGCGCATCACGCCCGATGCCAAGAGCGAACCGGGGGATCGTCTCACCGGAGACGCGGAGCGCGAGCCCGACGGGGTACGGATCATGGTGACGTTGCCCTCGGAAGCCGCCGAAGACTCGGGGTTGGTTCGATCGCTTGTCGATGCGGGCATGTGCTGTGCCCGGATCAACACCGCCCACGACTCGCCAGAGGCGTGGATTCGGATGTGCGAGAACGTCCGCGCGGAATCGGCTCGTCTCAAGCGACTCGGCCGTGGCGAGTGTCGCATCCTGATGGACCTCGCTGGGCCAAAGCTGCGCACCGGACCGATCGAACCGGGTCCCGAGGTCATCCGCATCAAGCCTCTTCGCGATCCGCTTGGCCGCGTTGTGCGCGATGCATCGGTGGTGCTGCGACCGATCGACGCCGTCGAGCCGCGCCCGAGCGAGGTGCCCATCGAGCGGGCCTGGCTCGAATCCCTCGAACCTGGCGATGCCATCGAGATGTTCGACACGCGCGGTCGGCGCCGCGTGCTGCATGTCGAGCGGCTCGCCATCGGATCCGGCGACTTGCGGGTCATCGCTACCTCGGATCGGACCATCTATTTCCAGTCGAACACGATGTTGCGTCTGCTCCGCCCACGCACGCGCGAGCGAGAGACCGTCGTTGGACGGCTGCCGGCAACAGCCCAAGCGATCGTCGTCCGCCCGGGGGATCATCTTCGACTGTCGCTGTCCGAGCAGATCGGACGTCCCTCATCGGTGTTGGAACCGGTGGCGACGATCACCACGACACTTCCCGAGGCCTTTGCTCTGGCCCGCGTAGGCGAAGCGGTGTGGATCGACGATGGGCGAATTGGGGCGGTCATCGAGGCGATTGCCAACGAGGCCATTGACCTCCGCGTGCTGCACGCAGCTCCCAACGGCGATCGCATTCTCGAGGACAAGGGCATCAACCTCCCCGATACCGACATCCCGGTGCATGGCCTGACCTCGCAAGACCTCGAAGTGCTGCCGATCGCCGCTCGCTACGCGGACATGGTCGGGATGTCCTTCGTGCGCGAGGCCCAGGACGTCATCGAATTGCGTCGTCGGCTCGATGCCTGCGACGGAACCGCCGTCGGAACCGTCCTCAAGATCGAGACGCGACGGGCCTTTGACAATCTCCCGAGCCTTCTGCTCGCGGCGTTGAGCGGCCCCAGCGTCGGCGTGATGATCGCTCGCGGCGACTTGGCGGTGGAAGTCGGTTACGACCGGCTTGCCGAGGTGCAGGAGGAGATTCTCTGGCTTTGTGAGGCGGCCCATCTGCCGGTCATCTGGGCGACCCAGGTATTGGAGACGATGGCCAAGACCGGCCGCCCCTCCCGGGCCGAGGTCACCGACGCGGCCATGGCCGAGCGGGCCGAGTGTGTCATGCTCAACAAGGGGCCCTACATCGTCGAGGCAGTGCGATTCCTCGACAACCTGCTTAGCCGGATGCAAGAGCACCAGTCGAAGAAGCGGACGATCCTGAGGGCGCTCAACGTCGCCCGTCGGTTCGGCGCGGCATCGACGGTCGCGTAGGGACGGGTTGAGCATCAGGCGCCTCGGAAGCCGGCTTCCGGCCGACCGAGCCAAGTCTCGCTCGATGTGCGATGCTAGGGCACTCCCCTGTCGGCGGGCTGTCCCGCCGTCGGGCCTGAACGCTGAGTGCTCCCTCCATGCACACCATGCAGCCAGAACCGAAGACGTCGCTCGGTGACTCCGCCCTCCTTGCAACGCTGACCTTTGTCGTCGCGGCCGTCGTCGCTGTGGGTGCCGCCCTGAGTGTCGCCATCGTCGGTGCGATCCTCGCCACGCTTCGGGGAGTTCCCGCTGCAGAGATCGAAGCCCACCTCAGCGGGTACGGCGCGACCCTGGTCACCATCCTCGTCTCCCAAGCTGCGATGCTGGGCGTGGCCGTCGGGGCCTGGAAACTCACCGGCGCACCGTTTCGCACACGCCTGGGGCTCGTTGCGCCGCGCGTGACCAAGACTGAGGGAGTGATTCTCCTGGTCGCTGGCGGCGTACCCGCGGCACTCTCACTCCTTGCCGCAAGCGTTCCTCCCTCGATGGGCGACGGCGCGGCGATCGAGGCGATCTGGAACAACCTGCCGGTCCTGCCGGCCATCCTCTGGATCCTCACCATCGGGCTTCTGCCGGGGACCGTCGAGGAGCTGCTCTTTCGCGGCATGATCCAGCGCGGTTTCATGCGACGACTCTCTCCAGTCGCGGCGATCCTCCTCACGAGCTTCCTTTTCGCACTCATGCACATCGACCCGCCGTCAATGGCATTGGCCCTGGTTCTCGGCCTCTGGCTCGGCGTGTTGGCCTGGCGTACCGAATCGATCGTCCTGCCAATGCTGACGCACATCCTCGTGAACAGCGGTTGGAACGCAGGACAGTTCGTTGTTCGACAAACCGAGATGGAGACAAATCACGTGCTGATCGCCGTCGGCGTCATCGGCGCGGTCTCGTTGGTCGCGTTCGTCTTGGCCATCGGCATACTCCGCCGGGCGGGGGCTGTCCCGTCCGCTCGCACCTGATCGACGCGATGGAGCCGGAGCCGCCCCGCTACGAGAGCCCATCACACTGCATGCCTTGGAGACGGCTGTCGCGACGTCGGCCCCTTGAGCCGATCCGGCGAATGCGATCGCGTTCCTTGGGTGTCCTGCCGGGCTTGTGGAGTGCCCGAATAAGACGTGCAGCGGATTCGAGAAAAGGTGATCCCCCATCGCGAACGACGGCGCGACGGAGGCGAACCCATGAGAGACACGAGACACACGAGACGCAAGAGCCGTCCCGACCGCTCTGAGCGAGGAGACCCCATGCGCCGCACCCCGTCCACTTATCTGACGCACTCCACCGCGCCCTCTACCGACGCCCGCCGAGCCGATCGGTCCATCACGACGGCTCCGTGGCCCCTGGCGATCTGCCTTGCCCTCGCCCTGAGCCAAGCCGCGCTGGGCGCGACTCGCTATGTGCGCGCCAATCAGATCCTGCCCATCAACCAGCAGAATGGACTTTCGTGGGAGACAGCGTTCCAGAAGCTCCAGGACGGCATCGACGCCTGCAGCGCCGGCGATGAGCTGCGCGTCGCCAACGGGCTCTATCTCCCCACGACCGGAACCGATCGCTCGGCGAGCTTCGTTCTCAAGCAAGGGGTCAAGCTTCGCGGCGGATACATCGGGTCCGGCCCCAACCCAGATGGGCGTTCACTCGCCAACTCGAACACGCGGCTCAGCGGCGAGATCGGTTCATCGAGCACCGCGGACAATTCGTTCCACGTCGTGCGGGCCATCGGAGTCGACTCGACGACCCTCCTCGATGGCGTCGTGATTTCCGGAGGCAACGCCAACGGCGTGGGCGATGACTCCAACGGCGGCGGGATCCTGATGATCAACAGCTCGCCGCACCTCGTTCGTTGCCAGTTCATCGACAACGCCGCCAAGAAAGGCGGAGGCATCGCTCGCCTCTCGGGGACGACCACGTCGAGCGTGCTCCCCATTCATGGCTGCATCTTCGCCGACAACATCGCCCAGGCCGGCTCGGCCATCTTCGCCCAGTCCGCACCGATCCAACTCGCGAATGCAACGGTGGCCGACAACAGCGAAGGTTCGGCGATCGACCTCTCGAACATCTCCGCCACGTCGAGCTTCTCGAGCTCGATCCTCTACCGCAACACCGGCCAGGCCACTCCCGAGCTCTCGCAGTTCCGGCTCACCTCTGCAGCCCTGACGGTGTCGCGCTGCTGCATCGAGGGCTGGGACAACGTGAACCCCTCGAGCGCCACGACCATCGGCAACGACCCCCAGTTCGCGGTCCCCCAAAGCAGCAACAACGTCCCCTTCCGGCTCCAGCTTGGCAACGGTTCGCCATGCATCGATCAGGGCGAGTGCATCGCCGCGGACACAGCCGATACCGACGGCGACGGCAACACCGCCGAACCGCTTCCGCTGACGATCGACGACGCACCTCGTATCGTCGACGACCAGTTCTTCGCCAACGGCGGCGCTGCGAGCAATCCGAACACCGACATGGGCGCCGATGAACTCGTCCGTCCGCGGATCATTCTCGTGGACGCCGCGGCCCAGGGCGCCAACAACGGCACGACGTGGGGCAACGCCTATACGAGCCTACAAA
Organism: Phycisphaerae bacterium; assembly: GCA_016795065.1. Lineage (GTDB taxonomy): Bacteria > Planctomycetota > Phycisphaerae > Phycisphaerales > SM1A02 > JAEUIT01. The sequence continues at coordinate 28,507 of JAEUIU010000030.1, read as the reverse complement.
GTGCATTGGCCGAGCTTGCCGCCCCCGGGACGGGCGGCCCCGGGCAAGTCTGGGTCGCGAAGGGCACCTACAAGCCGACGACCGGGACGGACGTCAACGCGACGTTTCTGTTGACGGACGGTGTCCACGTGCTGGGCGGATTCGCGGGTGGCGAAGCACTCCTCAGCGCTCGCGACTGGGTGGCACATCGCACGATTCTGTCGGGCGAACTCGGCCCCGCAGGACCGACCGGAAACTCGCGCCACGTGGTCACCTGCGGTGCGGGCACGACATCGCTCGACGGCCTGGTCATCCGCGACGGCAACGCATCGTCGATCTTGGGCGGCGGAGGCATCATGGTCGACGCGGAGGCCCAGACCACGATCACCCACTGCGTCATCACCGCGAACACAGGCATCGGACCGGGCTCGGCGATCCGCGTCGAGCCGGGCGACGGAAACCTGCTTGCACTCGGCTTCTCGATCGTTGCCGGGAACACGGCGATCGGCACCGGCATCGCCGGAATCGTGATCGACGGCGCCGACGAAGTCATCATCGATCGCTGCCTGATCGCCGGCAACGTCTCCTCCGGTTCGGGTTTGGCGGCGGGCATTCGTGTGCAGGCGCTTTCCGCCGGCGATGTCGTCGAGATCTCGAACTCGATCCTGACCGACAACTCCTCGGGAGGCGTGCACTCGCTCGCCGCCCAGTGTTCGCTCGGCAGCCAAGCCGAGGTGCGCTTCTCCGCCATCGAGTCCTTTTCGGGCACGATTCCCAATACGAATCCCGTTGGATGTGTCGCTGTCGGTCCTGACGGCGAGCTGATCGACGCCCGCGGACCGGATCGCGTCTACGGCACCGGCGATGAGGATTACCGCCCGTTGCCCTGCAGCGTGCTGATCGACGGCGGCGAGAGTCCCGAGGTCCAGGAGCCCAGCGGCGTCGACCTGAACGAGATCGTCCTCAACGTGGGCCTCGCGGACTTCCTCGACCAGACCGCGAGCGTCAATCTCCCCATCGTCGGCGCCAACCAAGTGGGCGGCGGCGACATCGGTCCCGTCGAGGCCCAGCTCTTGGGCGCGACCGGTGCCGACCTCGACGGCAGCGGTCACGTCGACGCTGCGGACCTTGCCATGCTGCTCGGGGCCTGGAACAGCGTCGGCTCGGAGTTCGATCTGAATGGCGATTGCCTCGTCGACGCGAGTGACCTCGCTGTGCTGCTCGGTGCGTGGGGATGACGGGCAACGATCGTCTGACCGCCCCGAACGCACCCGGCTCATACGGCGACGACGCGGGAGAGGTGAGCGTGGTGGATATCTCCCCCGTCGCTCCGCGACGGGAGAGAGCAGAATCTCACGGCTCTCCTCCGGCGCAACCGGAACAGAGCAGCGCCTCACCGCTCTCCCCCGGCGCAGCCGGGGGAGATGTCAGCGCAGCTGACAGAGGGGGCCTCGCGGAACCAGGATCACGCGACGCAGGCCCCTCTGTCATTCGACGAACTCATGACATCTCGCCCGTCGCTCCGCGACGGGAGAGAGCAGAGTCTCACGGCTCTCCTCCGGCGCAGCCGGGAAAGGGAAAAGCCTCACCGCTCTCCCCCGGCGCAGCCGGGGGGAGAGCAAGGCTCTTTCTCCGCGATCACTCCGCTGTGAACTCGGCCGCCGTCACCGCGCCCCGACGGTCACTGGCACGTACACCGGCTTCACCCGCTTCTCAAACTCGCCGCGGAACTTGTTCACGATCGTGCGCACCGCGAAGTTGTTGCCGTCCGCCAGGCCGCAGATCGTCGTGCCGGGGGTGAGACCCATCGAACCGGCGATCTCGAGGATGAGGTCAAGGTCCTTGGTCGTGCCTTCGCCGCGCTCGACCTTCATGATGAGCTTGAGCATCCAGCCCGAGCCCTCACGGCAGGGCGTGCACTGGCCGCAGCTTTCGTTCTTGAAGAAGCGGGCCAGGTTGCGGGCGACGGCCACCATGTCGGTGTCCTCGTCGAAGACCGTCGGACAGGCGGTGCCAAGGCCGAGGACGTCGTACTTGCGGCCGATGTCGAAGTCCATTTCGGCGTCGTATTGGTCGGGGCCCAGGACGCCCATGCTGACGCCGCCGGCGATCGCGCCCTTGAACTTCTTGCCCTTTCGCATGCCGCCGCAATAGTCCTCGACGAGCTTCCGCAGCGGAATGCCGAGATCGCACTCGAAGACGCCAGGCCGCTCGACGTGACCGGAGACGCCCATGAGCTTCGGCCCGTAGCTCGGCGGCCCGCCGACGCTCGATTCGCAGCCGCAGCCCTTCCACCACGCCACGCCCTTGTCGACGATCGGACCGACCGCGGCGAGCGTTTCGACGTTGTTGATGATGGTTGGCCGTCCGAAGAGTCCCTTCACCGCCGGGAAGGGCGGCTTGATGCGCGGCCAGCCGCGCTTGCCCTCGATCGCTTCGAGGAGACCCGTTTCCTCGCCGCAGATGTACGCACCGGCGCCGCGATGGAGGTAGCACTCAACCTTGAAGTTCGACGCCCCGTTCAGGAGGCCCTTGCCGCCGAAGATTCCCTTCGCGTAGGCCTCGTCGATGGCCCGCTGCATCACCTTCGCCTGGTGGTGATACTCGCCGCGGATGAAGAAGAAGGCCGTGTCGAGCTGGCATGCGTAGCAGGCGATGGCGATGCCTTCGAGGATGAGGTGCGGATCGAAGTCGACCAGCAGGCGATCCTTGAACGTGCCCGGCTCGGCTTCATCGCAGTTGATGCAGAGGTAGCGAGTCTTGCCGTCCGGCGGCGGGAGGAAGGTCCACTTGAGCCCTGCCGGGAAGCCGGCCCCGCCGCGGCCTCGGAGGTTTGCGTCCTTGACGAGATTGACGATCTCGGTCGGCTGCATCGAGATTGCCTTCTTGAGCGTCTCGTAGCCGCCGGTCGCCATGAACTGATCGATGCCGACCGTCCGCCGGTTCTTCGGGTCGCCCCACGGGAAGGTCGGGATGCGCTTGGTCAGAACTGCTTCAGTGAGCGGCATGGCTGGAATCGTCCTTGGAATCGTCTTGCTGTTGGGAGGAGGTGCTGTTGGGGGGAAGGGCGTCGGGTGGGAGTTGCACTTCCTCGATTACGGTCCGGCGGAGGATCACACCGTCCTCACGCTTCGTCTCTTCCACCGACCGCTTCACCTCACGCGTCACCGGCTTGCTTGGGTCGGTGGTGATGCCCCGGGCGATGTGCCCAAAGAACTCCCCCAGCGAACTCATGATCGACTTGGGTGGAGTGTCGGTCATGGGTTAGTGGTGACCGCCGCCACCGCTCTCCTGACGCGCACGATCGATGAGTTCGTCCACCTTCTCGATGGTGAGGTTCTCGTGCAGCGTCTCGTTGAAGAGCGCCACCGGTGCGGTGTCGCAGCTTCCGAGGCACTCAAGCGTCAGCAGCGTGAACTTGCCGTCGTCGGTGGTCTCGTGCGGCTCGATGCCGAGCTTGCTTCGCACATGGTCGACGAGCTTCTTGTGGCCGCAGACCTCGCAGGCGATCGACTGGCAGATCCCGATGACGCACTGCCCGAGCTTCTCGGTGGTGTATTCCTCGTAGAAGGTCACCGTGTCGAGCACTTCCGCTGGCGAAATCTTCAGGAAGCCGGCAATCTCGATCATCGCCTGATAGGGAACGCAGCGATGGGCGTGCTGGATCTCGTGCAGGATCGGCATCAACGCCCCGTGACGCGTGGCATAGCGAGGTATGAGGTCACGCTCCCAGGTCGCCTTCATCGCCGCCGTGAGATACGGCTCGGCTCGGGTGGGAATCGTCTGCGTCGCGGATGGTTTGGTGATCCAGGCCATGGGAGTGTTCGGAGGGGGGCTCCTCGTTGGACTCGTTCACCGCAGAGCCGCGGGGTGCCGCGGAGGCCGGAAGGAGAGGATGCCCTGCTGCAAGTCGATGTGGCGTCAGTCGTACTACTCGGTGCTGCCAACCTTGTCGCGTCTCTGCGTCAGGCTCCGCGTCCTCCGCTCGGCAAGCTGGCGACAGGCCGCGCCTCTGCGGTGAACGGCGGGACGTTGCTCACCGATCCAACTCCGCCGCGATGATGTTGAGCGACCCGAGGACCGCGACGATGTCGGCGATCAGGTGGCCTTCGATCATCTTGGAGAAGACCGAGTAGTTCACGAAGCTCGGCGGACGGGTGCGGGCCCGGAACGCCGATCGGCCGCCATCGGAGACGAGGTAGTAGCCAAGTTCGCCGTTGGGGCTTTCGATCGCGGTGTAGCACTCGCCGACCGGCGAATCGAGACCGCGGTTGTGCATGCGGAGTTCGAAGAGTTGAATCGTCGCCTCGATCGATCCGTAGACATCGCCCTTCTCGGGGGTGACGACCTTGGCGTTCACGTCGCTGTTGATGGGACCTTGGGGGATCCGGTCAATGAGCTGGTTGATGATCTTGGCCGACTGCTTCATCTCCTCCATGCGGACGAGGTAGCGAGCCAGGCAGTCACCTTCGCTGCAGACGGGCACTTGGAACTTCACCGCCTCGGCACCCTCGCCGTCCCAGTTGTCGGCAAAGCAGAGGAAGGGCTCGTCCTTGCGGAGGTCGCGCTTCACGCCCGAGGCCCGGGCGATCGGCCCGGAGAGGCTCCACGCGTTGGCGTCCTCGCGCGAGATCGAGCCGACACCGGTGACGCGATCGATGAAGATGCGGTTCCGGTTGAGGAGCGTCTCCAGGTCCTTGATCGAGTTGGCCAAGCGAACGTCGATGAACTTCTTCACCATCCGGCGGAAGGTGTCGTCATCAGAGATGTCCCGCCAGTGACCGCCGACGCGGGTCCAGTCCGGATGGAACCGCTGGCCGCTGATGTACTCGATGATGTCGTAGATGTGCTCGCGTTCATTGAACCCGTAGAGGAAGCCGGTAAAGGCTCCCAGGTCCAGGGCGGCCGCGCCGCAGCAGAGGAGGTGGTTCTGGATGCGGCCGAGCTCCAACATGATCGTTCGCACGACTTTGCATCGCGGGGTCAGGTCGATCCCGAAGAGCCGTTCGACCGCGAGGTGCCAGGCGATGTCGTTCACGATCGGCGAGACGTAATCCATCCGGCTGATCGTGCAGACGTACTGGTTCCAGTCGTGGTGCTCCCCCAGCTTCTCAAAGCCCGAGTGGAGGTAGCCGATGTGCGGCGTGCAGCGGACGATCCGCTCGCCCTCGATCTCGAGGACCATGCGAAGCGTGGTGTGGGTGGCGGGGTGCTGCGGGCCGAAGTTGAGCACCCACCGGTCGCCGGTTTGGAGGTGATCCTTCAGGTATTCGGTGCTCTCGATATCGAGCCCCAAGGGAGCATCGAGGGGAGCATCGGGCAGCGGATCCGGGTGAAGCGTGTAGGGCATGGCGGCGAATCGGAGTATACGGGGAAGGCCGCGAATCGGCCTTGCCCGGACCGCCCTTCCCCCCTGCCCGACCCGCTCCTGTCGCTTTCGCGGCTACCAACCGCCGGGCCGGAGGACGTAGGGATTTGTCCGTCGTTCACGACCGATGGTCGTCGATGGGCCGTGACCGGGATAGATGGTCATCTCGTCGGGGAGGGCCATCATCACCTGCAGCGATCGCTTGAGGGCGAGGCCGTCGCAGCCGGGGAAATCGAACCGGCCGATCCCGCCGGCGAAGAGAACATCGCCGCTCAGGGCCTGTCGCGAAGCGTGGTGCACGTAGGCAAGCGAACCCGGGCTGTGCCCTGGCACATGCATGGCTTTCCATGACGAACCGCAAAGGTCCAGCGTCTGGCCATCCGCGACCGTCGCGGTCGGGAGGGTTACGCCCACTTCCATCCCGCCGACGAACCCCGAGAGGTTCAGCATCGGGTCGCCATTCCACTCCCGCTCGAGGGCGTGACAGAGGATCGGCATCGGGCCGTACTTCGCCAGCGCCTCGTCGACACCCATGATGTGATCGACATGGCAATGGGTGAGGAGAATGCCCCGGGGTGTGAGGCCTGCCGATTCGATCAGGGCGAAAAGCGGCTGCGGCTTCTGGCCGCAATCGACGATCCAACATCCCTTCGGATCGCTTCCACCCGGCACCGACAGGATGTAACAGTTGGTTTGCCACATGCCCAAGGCCACACCCCTGATCTTGGGAACCACGTGGGAGGTTGCGGCTGGTTCATGTGCGGGATCGGGCGTGTCGGTCATGGCGCAGGGTGACTCGCGGTCCGTGGGAAACGGCGGGCTCGCATACAGTAGCGTCATGCTCGTCAAGCGCAACCTCCACGACCAACCGCTGCCTCCTCTCGCGATGGAAGGAACCCAAGGCGTTTCGATGAGGATCCTGGTCGGTCGCTCCGACGGCGCCCCCAACTTCGCCCTGCGGCAGTTCAGCGTTGCTGCCGGAGGCCACACGCCGCACCACAGCCACAACTACGAGCATGAGGTGGTCGTGATCGGCGGGGCCGGAACGGTGACCTACGGGGAGGAGCGGTTTCCGCTGACCGAGGGCGACGTGTTGCTCGTCCAGCCGAACGTGATGCACCAGTTCCAGGCGGATCGCGGAAGCGATCTCAAGTTCCTCTGCCTCGTGCCGGTCAGCTTCGATTGCGGGAAGACGACGCCGGGCAGCTAGCAGGCCGTCACCCGGCAGATGGACAATCGAATGGGTAGACTCCGGCCCATGGCCCATGGTCACCCGCGCGGTCGTTGCTTCGGTTGCAGGAGAGGCTCGGCCGTTGACGCCGTGGCCCAACGCTCTCGTTTGCTGGGCGTCCCCGCCTGCATCCTGATGGGTACCTCGCTCGCCGTGCCGTTGATGGGCCTGGGCGGCTGCGACACGATCAGCTCCGACATCAGTTCTTTCACCGAGGCGTTCAATCCGCCGACGCCGGCCGAAGCCGCGACATGGGCGGTCGACACGAGCAACCCCGAGAACCAGCGCCGCGGCATCGCCCTTCTGGCCAGCGCGGTGTGGGGCGGCGCCGAGCCCTATCAGAAGCTCTATCGACTCTACATCCAAGAGCCGACCGATCCGATCGTCAAGGGTTTCGCGATCCGCGCCCTTGGTCGTCACGGCGACTCTTCCGACGCCCAGCTTGTCGCCAAGGAGCTCAACAGCCCCTACCGCCTCGTTCGGTTGGAGTCCGCGAAGGCTCTGCAGCGACTGCACGACCCGGCGGTCGCTGACGCGATGTGGAAGAAGCTCATCGATCAGGTCGAGGATTCGGAGATTCGTACCGAGCTGGCCATCGGACTGGGTCAGTATCCGAGTGATGCGGTTTTCCAGGCGCTCGTCGCGGCGGTCGATCATCGCGAACTTGCGGTGAACTACGCGGCCCTTGATTCCCTTCAGACGATGACCGGCCAGGACTTCGGCATGTCGCAGAAGGCGTGGCTTGATTGGCGCGCATCGGTCGGGACGAACGTCGCCTTCCGAACCGACGAGCGATTCCTCTATCCAACCTTCCAGCGCGACAAGGGCATCTTCGACTACCTGATGTTCTGGGTGCCGCTGGAGTTCGAATCCCCCGGCATGCCGGTCGGCTCTCAGGCGATCGGCGCCCGCCGGACCTATTCCGGCGAGAACGAACCTGCCGAGGACTTCAAGCTCCCCGTCTTTGAGAAGCCCGAGAAGCCGGCCGACGAGGCTCCGGCGGCGACCGTCCCCGGCCCGCCGAGCGGTCGCCCGAGTGGCTCGGCAGCGACCCCACCCGCCAGCGGGAGCGACAGGCCGCGATGAAGGTGATCGTCAGCGGATCGCGCGGACCGGCCCTCATCGATCGCCCGGACCCAGCCGCCCGCGACGGCGAATGTGTCGTGCGCGTCAAGTCGGTTCTCATCACACCCACCGATGTACGCTCCAGCCATCGCGAGCCGGCGATCGCCTTGGGGCATTGCGTGATCGGAACCGTCGAACGGCTCGGCGCGGAAACGCCTGCGAACCGAACATGGCTTGGCAAGCGCGTGGCCGTGCACCCGGTCGTCCGCTGCGGCACCTGCGACCGTTGCCTCGGCGGCCTCTCGGCCCATTGCCGGAACAGGACGATCCTCGGCGTCGAGGGCCGTGACGGCGGACTGGCCGAGCGACTCGCGGTTCCGATCGCCAACCTCACCGCCCTGCCTGACGCCATCGATGATGAGCGTGCCAGCTTCGCGGTGCTGATCGGTGAAGCGCTCGAGGCGACGCGCCAGATCCGCGTCGACGGCAAGGCCTACATCACCGTGCTCGGCGACGACATCGTGGCCCTCATCACCGCCCAGGTGATGACCAGGCTCAACGCTGCGGTCCGGGTCATTGCCCGACAGCCCGCAACGCTTGCTGCCGCCGAGAAGCTCGGCGTCAAGCATCGTCACGCCGACGAGATCGGCCGGCGCGGCGACCAGGATGTTGTCGTCGATTGTGTCGGCACCGCAGAAAGCCTCGCCTTCGCCAGCGCCCTGGTTCGATCCCGAGGCACCGTGGTCCTGAAGGCCATCGCCGCTCCCGCGGCGGGGACGACCGCGGCCGCCGCCGACCTCTCCCCCATCGTTCTCGGCGAACTCTCCGTGCAAGGCTCCTTCTACGGCCCCCTGCCCGAGGCGATCGAACTGTTAGGAAAGCGGGCGGTCGAGGTGACTTCGCTCATCGAGCGCCGGGTCGCCCTCGATGCCGCCCTGCCATTGCGCTCCGCGACCGTCGTGCGCTGCTAGGGACGCGGGAAACAAACCGGGCACCGACATGTCGCCATGGGGTGCCCGGCTCGCGGACTACAGGAGTCTGGTGAAGTCTCGCCCCGGGTCGTGTGCTCGACGGGGCGAGGGTGCGACGGGACCGATCAGGCTCGCCCCGCAACGCCGTTCGTGTACCCGAGCATGCGCTTGAAGTGCTCGTCCTTCCAGCTCTCGGGGTACTCCGGATCGTCGATTTCGACCGCTTCCTTCGTCGGCATCAGCGGACGGAAGGTGTCGCACATGACCGCGAGTTCGTCGGTGTGCGTCTTGCCGAGCGACTGCTCGATCGTTCCCGGGTGCGGCCCGTGCGGAATGCCAAGCGGGTGCAACGAGATTGAACCGACACCGATGCCGCGGCGGGCCTTGTACTCGCCCTGGACGTAGTACATGACCTCGTCGGAGTCGATGTTGGAGTGGTTGTAGGGAATCGGGATCGCGTTGGGATGGAAGTCCAGCGGCCGCGGGCAGAAGGCGCAGATAACGAAGTTGTGGGCCTCGAAGACCTGATGGATCGGCGGAGGCAGATGGACCATGCCCACGATCGGCTGGAACTCGTCGGCGTTGAAGCAGTACGGGTAGTAGCAGCCGTCCCAGCCCACGACGTCGAGCGGGTGATAGTCGAAGTCGTAGCGGTGCATGCGGTTCAGGGCCTTGATCCGCATCTCGAAGCTGCCGCGCTCGTCGTAGTACAACGGGTCCTGCGGCACGCGCAGGTCGCGCTCGCAGTACGGTGCATCCTCGAGGAATTGAGAGGTCTTCTTCGAGATGTAGCGCGGCGGCGGCAGGACGTGCGAGCCGTTCACCGCCTCGAAGCAGATGAACTTGCCGAAGGGCATCTCCTCGCGCGTCGCGTTCGCCGGGCGATCGGCGTCGGCGAGCGGGTTGAACTCCATCGAGTAGATGGTGCCGCGCGGGATCACGATGAAGTCCCGGGGCTGGAACTTCAGCGTGCCGAACATGGTACGGACCACGCCCGACCCGAAGTGGATGAAGAGGCACTCGTCGCCCTGAGCGTTCTTGAAGTGATAGTCCATGCCATGGGCGGGCTGGCAAAGGGCCATCTCAACGTCCGAGTTTCCGAGGACGACGCGCCGGCCCGAGACCGGATCGCCCTTCGCCTTCATCTTCCAGGAGAGCATGTGCCGCATGCGCAGGACGTCGGTCTCAACGTACTCCGGCGCGGTGGTGTGCATCGCCTTCCACCCACTGACCTGGGTCGGCGGATGAATGTGATACAGCGTGCTGGTCGGGCCGGCGAAGCCCTCCGTGCCGAAGACCTCTTCGCTATAGAGAGCCCCGTCAGGACGACGGAACTGGATGTGTCGCTTGTTGGGGATGTTCCCGCGTTGGATGTAGTACGGCATGGTTGATCGAGGTCCTTAGCGTGGTTGAGCGGCGAATCGAATTCCCAGAGAACCACAGAGGCACAGAGGGCACAGAGGGAGCACAGAGAATCCATGAAGAAGAGGCACACTCATTCCCCACGCGAGTGTGCCGGGATCGGCCTGACTCCACTCTCCATCCTCATCCCTTTGACTCCTCTGTGCGGCCTCTGTGCCCTCTGTGCCTCTGTGGTTCTCTGCCTCCGATCACAGGTTCCCGCGGCGGGCCTGCTCCAGTTCGAGGCTTTCGAAGAGGGCCCGGAAGTTGCCCTTGCCGAAGCTCTGCGAGCCGCGGCGGCAGATGATCTCGATGAAGAGCGTCGGGCGGTCCTGCAGCGGCATGGTGAAGAGCTGCAGCAGGTAGCCCTCGTCATCGGCGTCTACCAGGATGCCGAGCTCCTTGATCCGGTCGTGGTCTTCCTTCACGTTGGCGTGCATCTCGCCCTCGACCCGCTGCCAGACCTTCTCGTAGTAGGTGTCGGGCAGGCGGAGAAAGTCGACGCCGCGGCGGCGGAGTTCGGCCACCGTCTCGAGGGCGTCGTTGCAGCGGAACGCGAGGTGCTGGACACCCGGCACGTTCTCGGTGAAGTCGAGGTACTCCTGGACCTGGCTCTTCCGCTTGCCTTCGGCCGGCTCGTTGATGGGAATCTTGATGAGCCCGGCGCCGGAGTCCATCACCTTTGACATGAGGGCCGAGTACTCGGTCGAGATGTCCTTGTCGTCGAAGTGCTTGAAGAGCGAGAAGCCGAGGACATCGGAGTACCACTGCACCCACTGGTTCATCCCGCCCAAGCCCACGTTGCCGACGCAGTGGTCGACGCACTCGAGGCCGCAGGGATTCTGGCGGTTGTAGTCGTTGGGTCCGAAGTTCTTGACCTTGGCGAATTGCGGCATGAACGTGCCGCCGGTCTTGACCTTGCCGAGCTCGTAGCCGCCGCGGCGCGAGACGAAGGTGTGAACGCATCGCCCGAAGGTCTTGATCGCGGCGAGCGTCACCGTACCCGTCTCGTCCTTCAGCTCCATCGGTTCGTGGGCCGGCTTGGCGCCGTTGCGGACAGCCTGCTCCCAGGCCTTGGTCGCGTCCTGCACGGTGAAGGCGATGTCCCTCACGCCGTCGCCGTAGTGGGCGACATCGTGGCAAGCGGGATGGTGGGCGTTGAGGCCTGTCGTCAGCAGCAGGCGGATGTTGCCTTGCGTCAGGAGGTAGGAGGCCTCATCGCGCGATCCAGTGGTCAGATCGCGGTATTGCTGGACGGTGAAGCCGAAAGCGTGGGCGTAGAAGAATGCCGCCTGCTTGGCGTTGCCGACGTAGAGCCGAACGTGATCGACGTCCGCCAAAGCCAGCGGGTCGGTGGACTTGAAGTTCGCGGTCAGGGGAAGGGCGGTGGTCATGGGTAGCGTCCGGTGGTATGAGCGAACTGTTAGGTAGCGACAGGGGTGCGACGGGCGGCCTCGCGGACACGCCCGGCGTAGAGGCGCATCGCATCGCGGAGCTGCTCGAACGAGTCGAGGACGAAAAGAAGCGGCTGGTAGTGATCGATCTCGAAGGTGGTTTCGCACACCACATCGAGGTCGAAGGGACGACGATCAACCTCCGGCGAACGGAGGCAGTGGCGCGACTCGCCAGGGGAACTGATCAGTCCGGCGCCGTAGACCTTCAGCCGGCCCTCCTCGCGGATCAGGCCGAACTCCACGGTGAACCAGAAGAGGCGGGCCAGACGCTCGGTGTGCTCGGCGTCGGCGACGAGGGCCGCGCTGCCGTACTCCTGGAGGAAATCCGCGAAGGCGGGATCCGCATGCAGGGGCACATGGCCGAAGACGTCGTGGAAAATGTCCGGCTCGGGCAGGTAGTCGATCCGGTCCTTCGGGCGAATCACCACCGTGGTCGGAAACTCGCGGCGCGAGAGGCAGGCGAAGAAGGGACGAGCGGCGACGTAACCCGGAACGGCCCGGGACTGCCATCCGGTGAGTCGCTTCAGGTTCGTGTTGATCACCCGCAGGTCAGGGATGGCGTCCGGACCGAGTCCGATCGCCTTCGCCCCACCCAACCACACGCGGCTGGCGTTCTCGGCGAGGTGGTCGGCCTGGCGTCGATACAGCTCTTGCCAGACGAACTGGTCGTCGGCCGTGTAGCCCTCGTAGTGCTGATCGATGTAGAGACCAGTCGGATCGTTGAAGCCAGCTTCGCCAAATCGCTCGGCGTAGACGCTGGCAGCCCGAGCCTGGGCCCCATCGATCATGGCATGGTTCAGGCTGTAGGCCGTCTTTTCGTCCGCTCGCCCGGCGCGGTCCTGCGCGGCGGCGTGCTCGTCTGGATGTCCGATCCCCATATCGGGCGACCTCCGTGTAGTCGGCGATCCCCGGACTTCCAAGCCGTGCCGGCTTTGGTCACCCGGAGCGAAGCGGTCGGCCTCACAGAGACGCCGTCCGAATTACCGATCAATGTATCGGCGTTTCCGGGGAGTTCAAGGGGGTTCTCCCGCGATCGCGGTTCATTCGTCGGAGCGGCGGCGCACCAGGAGTTGCCCACATTCCGGGCAGCGGCATCCCGATGGCTCGCTCGCGCCGAAGGAGTGGCCACAGTGAACGCAACGGCCGCGGCGACGACGCCACGAGGACCTGATCGAGTCGCGCAGAGCGAAACCCGCCAGCCCGACCAGTCCCCACACCACAGCGAACAGTGCCGCGTTAGCGATCGCGCCCGGCCAATGGGGCACGGTGGGCCACACCATCGGCATGACTGGATCCCAGGGGCTAGTCGCCGCGCGACCCCTGAGCGTCCCCTCGATCACGGTCCATCCACCGGGCCCATTCGGCGAATCGCCCTGAGCCTCAAGAACCGCGTAACACATCGGCCATGGCCATCCGCGAAGGACGAGGTGCCGCACGCTTCGTTGCCCCAGTTGCCACGGGCCAACCCAACCCCACGGGACCACATGATCCCGGGCCCACGACGGAACGAGCTTCTCGACAGCACCCGGTTCGGCGTCGTAGTCGCCGCCCATCCGCATGATCATCCCCGTCTGGATGGTGACATCGATCGCCCCGGCCCCATCGCGACGCCACGCAACGATGCCACACCTGGACGTCTCGGGGAACCGAATCGTCTCTCGCCCCCCAACGACGGCCGCGGGCTGGCGAACCGTCGCGAGTGCCGCAACCCCGATGGCCGTCCCCACGCCGAAGATCGTCGCGGCCAGGCCCAAGCCGGTCCATCGAACGAGGCGATGCCCTCCGCGGTGGTCGTCTCTCTTCATCGTGACCCCCAATGGCCGAACTCGGTCGAGCGCCCCCCTTCCCGTGAACGGGGCCGTCTCCGGCGCCGCCTGCGTCGAGCCGCATGGCGAAGCGAGGCCACGCCATCAAGAGGCACAACGGTTTCGGGGATCCTTCGCCTCGCACCGTAGACTGCGTGCGCATTCTCACCGATCGGAGTTCTGCCGTGCGCACCCCATCCTGTTCGTCCCCGCGCCGCCGTGCGACGCGATCTTTGTGTGTCCGGCTCGCCTTCCTGGTCGAGGTTCTGATCGCGACTTGTGCAGGCGCCACTCATGGGACGGTCGCGGCATCCGAACGACACGCCGTGATTGTTCACGCTCCTGCCCTCTCCAATGCCGCGATGGCTTGGCGTGATTATCGATCCGCTGGCGGATGGACCGTGACGCTCCTGCCAGCTCAGCCGAAAGAGGCGTGCGAGTCGCTTCGGACGAGAATCCAAGCTGTCATCACGGCCCGAACCGCTCCGGACCGAACCGCGATTCTGCTCCTGGGCGATGTCGGCGAGAACGGCATTCCCACCTTTCAGTTTGAACAAGGCGAGCCGTCGCTTCTCCGCGGAGGCGAACCGACTTTCGCAAGCGATCATCCCTACGCCCTGCTGACCGAGGACGAGCCCTCGATGGTGGCCATCGGTCGCGTGCCGGTCGCAACCGATGTCGAGGCCCTTGCGGTCCTCGCCAAGATCCGCCGCTACGAGGAAGACGCTCCGGCCGGCCCGTGGCGGCATCGCGTGACCTACGTCGCCGGCGAGGGCCACTTCGGGATCTTCGACACGCTCCTCGAGCAGGTCTTCATTCGCTTCGTCAACGAATCGGTCCCTCCGTCGTACGACGTGAGCGTGACCTACGCCAAGCCCGACTCAAAGTGGTGTCCGCCACTCACCTGCGTCGAGCGGACCACGCTGGAACGGTTGAGCGAAGGGTCGCTCCTCTTCAACTATGTCGGGCACGGCCACGCCGAGGGCGTCGACACCTTGCGTTGGGGTCCGAAGGAAGAGGAGCGTCGCGCTCCGATCCTGCGAGGCTCGGCCCTCAAGGACCTGCCCTCCTGCAGCGGCCGCCATCCGATCGCCCTCATGACCTGCTGCTCGACTGGGTGGTTCGATCGCTCGCCTGATCATGGCCGCGATCGCGATTCGCTTGCGGAACTCATGCTGGAGCATCCCGAAGGCCCCGTGGCGATCGTCGCCGGCACGCGGCCGACGCATCCCTACGGCAACGCGGTCTTTCAGAAGGAACTGACCCGCATGCTCATCGCCCATGCGGATGAGACCATGGGCGAGATCGACCGTCGAGCTCGGCTTGCCATGTTCGACCTCGACGCCCGCGACCGGGAGTTGGACGCCATGGTCGCCCCGATCGCCAAGCTCACCAAGTGGAAGCTCTCGCTCGAGGACCTGCGTTTGATGCACGTCCGCATGTACGCTCTGATCGGCGATCCGATGATGCGCATCGCCTCACCCGGTGCAAAGGTCGAGGGGCTGGCCATCGCCGAGGGCCACGTCACGGGACGCGTGCCGACCATCGCGACCGGTACGGTCGAGGTCCTCATCGAAACGGCGCGTGATGACTGCGTCTCCACCGATGTCCAACTCGCCGCGCCCAACGACGACGCCGAGGCCCGGGCCGCCCACAACTACCCGCTGGTCAACGATCGGGTGCTGTGGCGCGGCCAAGGCGACATCCGCGAAGGTCGGTTCAGCATCCCCCTTCCGAGCCCCCTGCCAGGACGGTCCGCGATGCTCAGGGTGCGGGCAACGGAAGCACCTCCGACGGTCGGCGCTCGCGCGGCCGAGGCGATCGGAGGCATGCGACTCACCAGGCGTCATGTCGAGTCAGGCAGCCGCACCGAATCGCCCTCTGGCTCGTAGCCTCTCGCCTTTCGATGGTCGAGGACGGTCGTTGGAATGACGTCGGCCATGCGGCGCATGGCACGCGCGAGTATCAGCGTAAACAGGGCAAGCGTCAGGACGGCAACAGCCTGCGCCGCTGCGGCCAGCGGACTGGTTGGCAAGAGCATCTCCGAGAAACTCGCCGACGGCGTGGCCGATGGCTGCGCGAAAGGGTCCTCGATCTCGATGACCGCCGTCACGGAGGTCACCACCAGGACGGAGAGATTCAGCCAAGAGAGCGACCGCGGCAACGCGATGGCGGGGCGCAGCGTTGCCCCAAGGGTAGCGCAGTATCCGAGGATCGTGGCGTACACCCAGAAACTCAGGAGCGCCAACGCCGCGTGAACGAGAAAGGCGACATGCCTCTCCGTCGATAGGCGAGCGGCAATCAACATGATGACGACGCTGACGATGATGAGCGAGGCCAAGGCGATCGCGACGCGTGCCCCCTTCGGCTTGAGCTCCGGCCACGGCTCGGTGACGCGTGCGCGGGCAAGGACCAGCCAACCGACGACCCAGAGAATCCCCACCAGCCCGGACGCACAGCCAGCCACGCTCGAAGCGACGGCGTTGGCCATCCAACCGCCCCACTCGCGGGCCACAAACACCAGAAGGCCCGCCACCACCAGCGAACTGACGCCGGAAGCCACCGAGAGGATCGCCAGAATGAGGGTACAGGTCGTCACGGTCGAGAACCACCGGCGGAAGGTGTGAAGCTGCCGTAGGAGCCTCTCTTGCATCTGGTTCCAGGAAAGCCGCGCCGGATGCGCGCATTCGGGACAGACGCCATCGAAAGACGTGGCGCTCAGGTCGTACTGACAGCGCGCACAGAGGAGCCCACGTGTCCGGATTTCGTCGGTCGTCATGCCGAAAACGTACCGCGCCACCGTCGTACCCTGGCAGGCCGCTGAGCAACTCCACGCGGACTGCGGGCGACCCTGATGGGCCGCTGCGTGCGGACGCGAATTTCTCGACGTCCGAACAGCTCATTGCCGCGAAGGACGATCCCGCTCGGCTCCTTCGGTACACTTGTCTCCTTGCGCGATAGACGCCCTCAGCCGACTCAGGAGAACGACCTCGCCACCAGTCCCGAAGCCCTTGTGGCCACGGATACCGGTGACGAGATGGCTGTCTCCGCGTCCGGCGAGGTCGACCCGGTCACCCACGCCCATGCCGACTCGGTCGCTCCCGACGGGACGATCAAGGCCGGCAAGCTCGCGGGTAAGAGCATGTGGGCGGCGATCTGGATCGTGGCGGTTCCGGTCCTCCTCCAGCAACTCATGCAGGCCTGCGTCGGCATGGTCGACAAGCTGCTCGCCGGACAGTTGCCCAAGGCTATCGTCGTCGACGCTCTCGACGGGATCGGCCTCGGCACGTTCGTCGGCTGGTTCATCATGATCGCCATGACCGGCCTCGGCGTCGGCGGACAGGTCATCATCGCCCGGGCGATGGGGAGCGGCGACCGTCATGACGCCGGCGCCGCCCTTGGCCAGTCGGTCACGCTCTCGCTTCTCTGGGGCGCCGTCGTTGGTGTACTCCTTTGGTTCGCCGCCACGCCCCTGGCTCAATTGGCCAGCCTCACTCCCGAAGCGACCCACTGGTGCGAGGTCTACGTCCGCACCATCGCGGTCGGCATGCCTTTTTGCGGGCTGATGTCAGTCGGGACGATGTGCCTGCACGGCGCCGGCGAGTCGGCGAAGCCGTTGTACATCTCGGTGTTGGTAAACATCGTCAACGTCCTCGGATCTTGGTTCATCTCCGGTGCCGACCTCCATGTCGGATCCGCGATCGTCTCCAATCCCTTCCCGCATGACCCGGGAGTCTGGGGCGTCTTTGGCATCGCGGCCGGAACCACGCTCTGTTACGTCGTCGGTGGCGTCGCCACGCTGGTCGTCCTTCTGCGCGGCGTGAAGGACCTTCGGCTCGACGTGGCACACCTCCGCGTCGACACCCTCATGGCCTGGCGCATCGTTCGCGTCGGCGTGCCGAACTTCTTCGAAGGCTTCGTCATGTGGGCGGTGCAGCTCGTCGTGATGAAGTTCATCGGCGTCGCCTCCGCGGCCCGCGAACTCAACGGCCTCGCCAAGGGCGGCTTGGTCGGCGCCCACACCATCGCGGTGCAATGGGAGTCCTTCAGCTTCCTTCCTGGCTTCGCGATGGGCACCGCCGCCGGCGCGGTGGCCGGCCAGTACCTCGGCGCCGGCAGCCCGCGACTCGCCCGCAAGGCGATCTGGGCCTGCACCTTCGTCGGCATGGCGATCATGGGCTCCCTCGGCATCGTCTTCATGACCGCCGGGACCTTCCTCACCTCGCTCATCTCGACCGAGCCGGTCCACCTTGAGGTCGTCCCGCAGTGCCTCTTCACCTGCGGCGTCGTGCAGGTCTTCTTCGCCCTTGCCATGGTCGTCCGCAACGGCCTGCGCGGCGTCGGCGATGCGAAGTGGCTCCTCCTCATCACGATGGGAAGTTGCTGCCTGATCCGCGTGCCGTTGGCGTATCTCTTCGGCGTCTACTTCGCCCTAGGGCTTCCCGGCATCTGGATCGGTCTCTGCGTCGAGCTGGTCACCCGCGGGCTCTTCTTCCTCGCCCGATTCCTGTGGGGCGACTGGGCCCGCATTCGGGTTTGACGAGGACGGGTTGAGATCCGGCAACGACGCCGGATCAGGGAGCGGCGGCAGTCCAGTCGCCGCACGTCGAGCGTTCTCGGCAGCAAGCGCGGCCGCCCAGCTTCCCCCCGTGAACACGATCCGCCCTTGGCCGGTGTACACCAAGGACACTCCCGTGGCACTACTTTGCGTGACGAAGAGCCACTCGTTCGCGCCGCCCGAGGTCAGCGGATAGTAGAAGGTCACGTTGCCGAGTCGGAACGCCTGACCCGGCGGGATGCGCGCCGCCAGGGCAGCACGCTCGGCGTTGATCACCGCCGTGTTGCCGCTCCAAACGACGTTGAAGTCGACGGCGCCGATCGAACCGCCTGATCCTTCGCCCGAGACCATGCTGAGCAGGTCGAACCCGATGGTTGGATCGTTGACGACCAGGTCAAGCGGCGTCGCGGGCCATGTCCCGTTCGCCTGGCGATGATCGAGCAGCGCCGCCGCAATGCCCGTCGGACCCGACACCTGGAAGATCCGTGAGAAGATGCCGACCGGAAGGCCGAAGGCCCGCGGCATGCCAACGATCGCGACGAGGGTGAGGAGCGTCACCAGGATGATGGAGACCACGCGGGCCACGATGACGGCGAGGACGGCCCGCCCCATGGACGATTGGTAGGCACCTCGCATGAGGGCCGCGGTGACGTAAAACGCGAAGAAGAACCACGCCGTACTCACCAGACTGCCCAAACACGGGATGACGGAGAGGCAACTCACCGCTCCCCAGGTCCCCATGAAGTAGAGGTAGAGCTGGCGGGTGTGCGACAGCGGCACATTGCGGGCCGGGGAACGGAGGAAAAGATGGATGATCGTGGACTCGCCGAAGAGAACCACGAGCGTCAACAGGAGGCCAAGCACGAGCGAGAGGCCCGCGATACCGAAGCCTCCCATGCCCATCATGCCAACCCTCGGCACGCCCTGCCCTGCGGACGAGAGGATCGCCGAAACGACCGTCACCCAGCAGAGTTGGCTCCCGACGACGGCAACGAACATCAGCCCAGCGCCCAGGCCAAAGAACGCCAACGCGTCCCGTGTCGGGGCCCGCAACGGCACCGTCATCGCGAACTCGCGCGGGCGAACGAGAATGTCGCGCAACGTCGAGAAGAAGGGACCGAACTGGGTGCGTCGCCCGATCCAGGTGTTTGAAACGAGCTCGGGCGAGGTCGATCCCGGCGCTGGCGAGAGAACCATCTCGTCCATCGCGCACCGCTCCTTGCAGACCGAGCAGGTGAACTCACTCGGCTCCAGATGCCCCTTGGGTGACATGCCAAGGTAACCCGTGCCGCAGTGCGGGCAGCCGTAGTGCACCGCGGCCGGGCGGAACTCAAACTCCGACGGGCGAAACGGCGTGCCGCATTCGGGGCAGATCCGCGACTGGGTGTTCCAAAGACAGAAGCCACAGGTGCGGCAGTTCATGGGGCGTCGCTCGGGGGCGATGCGGAACCCGTTGGGGTCGGCGCTCGCGGATCGACCGAGGAGTTGTTGGTGCCGTCATCTACCGGATCGGGAAGCGCTTCGGCCTCGGCTTCGATCTCCGATGGAAGGAATGCGTCGGTGGCATCGGCCACATCGCGGACTTGGTTGGGATGAACCATCGGCTGGCCCGTCGCCTGCCGCCTGGCCATCTCCGAACGGAGATAGGTCGCGAAGTCCTTGGCGCTCATCTGGTACTGCTGGAAGAGCGTCGCCACGACGTACTCGCCATTGGAGGTGCGCCAGACGGCGGCCCAATGGGTGAAGTCACCGCTCCAGGAGCTTGCATCGGCGTAGACGACCAGACTGCCGATGCGATAGGGCGGTTTCAGGTTGGCGTTCTTGAGCGCCGGTCGCAACGGCGAAAACTGGAAAGACTGGCTATCGCTGATGCTCGCGATGTCGATGCCTGCCACGAGCACGGGTCGCGTCTTCTCCTCGGTGACGATGCCGACCAGTCCGGGCATGAGAAACGGCTGCGCGAACGCGACCTCAAACGGATTCTGGACCCCGGTCGGGTCAGGCGCCGCCAGAAGCTGCGACACGATCGGCGACGTGAACCCAGTCGTGCTGGCGCCGGCCGGAAGATTCGGCGGCGTCATCTGGGACATCATCGTTCGCGACATGGAGAGAGCCGAGTACATCGCCGTCCCCATGCAAGCGAAGCAGGAGAGGCAGAGAATGACGATCGGCGCAGCGGCGGCAAGAAGGGCCCGCATCGTGGTCGTGCGATGCAGATGGGCCAGCAGCATGGTGGTCGGGATGAACCAGATCGCTCCGATCACCGGAAGGCAGAAGCAGGTGAACGGCGGTGCCAGCCAACCCAACAGGAAGATGAGCGAGGTCGCGCCGCTGGCGTAGAGCGTCGCCTGAAGCGATGCTCCGAACCCCCCTCGATCGCGCACGAGGAAGATCATCACCAGGTGATGGATGACTGCCACCACGATCGCAAGCACCGGGAACGCGAGGAACGCCAAGACGACACCGATGCCGACATGCACTAACGGATCGACGGTTTGCTGCAAGGCCGACCCCGGCCAGTTCAGAACCGACCACTGTGTTCCCACCACGGCGGTGCTGATCGCTCCGCCAACCACCACCGCCAGAAACCACCCGATGAAAGCGAAGAGCCAGGCTTGCGTGGTCGAGTCGGAGGACCGAAGCGTGGACGCGAATCGTGCTGGACGAAAAAGGAGGGATCGGCAAGCCTTGAACCAGCGCACCGTGGTCGCCCCCGGTTGGCGGTCGGCCCACTCGTTGGTGAGGAGCGATTCCGACACCTCGGCCATCCCCGGCAGCGGAACCAGCACCATCTCATCCATGTCGATTGGCGTCTGGCAGCCCGCGCAGGTGAAGGCGCGCGGGACGAGGTGCCCTTCCTGCGACGTTCCCACGTAGCCCGTCCGGCAATGCGGGCACTCAAACCGCACCGAGTTCGGCGGGAACGCGAAGTCACTCGGACGAAAGCTCGAACCGCACTCGGGGCAGGTCCGGCTGGTGACCGTCCAGAGGGAGTACTCGCAGGTTCGGCATCGCATGAGGGCAGTGGCGCGAAGAGTCTCGGGGCGGACTTACGGCGATGGGAGCGGATCCTGCAGACTCGGTGCAAGCAGCAGGTCCGGGAGCGACAAGGGAGCGGGAATCGCCGACGCCCCGCCGGCCGCGCGACGCTCGTTCTCCCGGTCGAGTCGGCTTTGGAACGCCGCGTGGTCGTAGGTGACGACGCCACGGCTGCGGATGACCGTCCACTCGTCGCCGTCTTCGTCCGCCTCAGTCATTCCCGCGTCGGAGGGGATGATGATGACGTGCCATGCGGTCGCCTCATCGGTCGCGTCGCGATAGGCAAACACGGCTCGACCGAGCCGGAATGGGGCGTTCTTCGATGGCAGGATGTTCTCGATGCGGCGGGCGATCGACTCGATGCGATCGAGGCTGGCCGCGTCCAAGGCCGCCCTGTCCAGGCCGCCGAGGGACACCGGACCATAGTCGGGGGCAATCATCTCCAGCACCTCGCCGAGCGGCATGCCACCTTGGACTACGGCGTCGAAAGGCGTGGGATAGATACCGGTCTTGGTGTGGAAGTCGTCGCCGCGGACCGAGGTTGTATTGACGAAGCTCGTGGACGAGCCAGTCACCGTGGTACTCAGCATGGTGGTGACGGCGAGCGTGGCCCCCATCCAAGTGAGCGCCGCAATGATCGACGCGGTCACCGCCCGGCCGAGTGACGCGTGGTGAATGACGCGCAGCATCAAGGTCATCGCAACGCACCACCAGACCGGAGCCACGATACTGTTGCACGGGCAGCAGACCACGAAGTTGAGGGCCGAGGTCGCGCCTTGCGTGAACAGAATTGCCGGCATCGACCGTCCCAAACCGACCTTCGCCCCGCGCAGGACGACCAGCACCGCGTGGGCGACGAAACCGGCCAAGAGGCAACAGACCACCGTCAGGACACCGTTGGCGATCTGGAGAGTGAGCGCTTGCGTGGCCGCCAACATGCTCGCCTTCGCCATCGCGACCGTTCCCGAAGCCGACTGGAGCACCAACGCCACGATCGCCCACCCGATCACCATCAAGCCGATGCCCATCGCCACGCCGAGGCCGGCGGAAATGCCAGCGAAGAGCACCCCTTCCGAGGTCGGCGTGCTGGACGGCATCGAGCGGATGAAGCCGGCGGGGTCACCAAGCACCGCAAAGACCGACCGAAGCCACGCCCGAAAGAGGCCGAGTCGCGAGCGCTCGACCCACGGGTTCACCGGCCCGCCGGTCGCCTGCTCGTCGACGCCCGGCGCCGGCTCGACCGCCATTTCGTCCATCGAGATCCGCTTACCGCAGACACACTCGAATTCGGCCGGCTCCAACAGTCCGTTCGGCGAAGTGCCGTAGTAGCCCTTCTGGCAATGGGGGCAGGAAAAGCGGACCGCTCCCGGACGAAAGCGAAAGTCAGTGACCCGGTAGGCGGTCCCGCACTCGGTGCAGGCTCGTCGGGTCGTTCGCCAGAGGGGATAGTCGCAGGTTTGGCAGCGCACGCGTTGCGATCCGTGACCGACTCGTTCTTGAGTGCCCCCCCGCGCGGTGTCACGGCGCAGGCCTCATCCGTGATTCGACGGGGAACTCTCTCAATCCTCAGGAGCGTTCTTGGCAACGCGAGCCCTGAATTCCTTGGCGAGGGCCTTGGTGGAGGGCCCCACCACGCCGGCTCCGATGACAGTGCTATCGATCTGGCTGACGCCGATGATCTCGGCCGCACTGCCCGTCAGGAAGACCTCGTCGGCCTTTAGGAGGTCAGGTAGCCGCATCAACCGCTCCTCGACTCGGAAGCCCAAGGCCGGTCCAAGTTCGTTCATCACGAACCGCCGGGTGATGCCCTTGAGAATGCCCGCGGACGCCGGCGGTGTCACGATGGTGCCCGCTCCGCCGCCGTTGGAACGGAAGATCCCGAAGATGTTGTCGCCGGTGCACTCGGAGACGTAACCGTCGGTGTTGAGCATGATCGCTTCAAGCACGTCGGCGTCGATTGCCTCGAGCTTGGCCAGAATGTTGTTCAGGTAGTTGAGGCTCTTGATCGAGGGGTCGAGGCAGGCAATTGGGATCCGCGGCCGCTTGGCGACGATGATCTTCATCCCCTTCTCGTAGAGCTCCTCGGGGTAAAGCTGGATGCTGTCAGCGATGCAGAAGACGCAGGCCTTCGGGCACTTGCGCGGATCCAGGCCCAGCGTTCCCGCCCCGCGGGTCACCACCAAACGGATATAGGCATCGCTGAGCCCGCAGGAGGCGACCGTATCGCGCATCGCTTGGGCGATGACCGCCTTCGAGAAGGGTATCGGCAGCCGAATCGCCTCCGCTGACTCCCACAGTCGCTCGATGTGCTGGCCCATCTTGAAGATGCGGCCGCTATAGACGCGGATGCCCTCAAAGACCCCGTCGCCATACAAGAGGCCGTGGTCATAGACCGACACGACCGCCTCGTTCTTGGGCACCAGCTTGCCATCCAACCAGATCGTCTGCATCGCAACTCCTGCAACAGCCCGCACCGGGGCCCGAGGGTGAACAAGAAGCGGAGCGATCGCCCCGCCGGGCTCAAGTCCGGAGTGTACAGAGGAAGGGCCAACGCCCGCCGAGGCCCCGGCTCGCCCGTGAAGAGCCTCTCACGGTCTGACGAAACGCTGGACGGCCTGCAGGAGAGGATCGTTGCCGCCATCGGACCGCGCGTCACCCGCTGCCGGCGGCCGATGCTCCGAGTCCTCGCCCACCGTCGCGCCGACGAGCCGCCGCACCGCGTCGGGGGCGTCGGTCGTGGCCACGCTGAACCCACACCAGTCGGCAAGTCCGAGGTCGTCGAGGCTCCCGACCAAGGCCATCACCTCGTTGCGTGACGCCCCGAGGCGGCGGGCGATGCGCTGTGCGGCGACTGCCCGATCGACCAGCGGCGAGGTGACCACCAGCCGCGTGGCCCCATGGGAAAAAAGAGCGATCTTCCGTTCG
The DNA here is from genome assembly GCA_016795065.1 of Phycisphaerae bacterium. Taxonomy (GTDB): domain Bacteria; phylum Planctomycetota; class Phycisphaerae; order Phycisphaerales; family SM1A02; genus JAEUIT01. The sequence continues at coordinate 4,711 of JAEUIU010000030.1, read as the reverse complement.
CGCCAGAAGGGCGTTTCGACCGCCGCCCGAGCAGCCGCCACGACCTCGGGCGGTCCGACAATGTGCAGCCGAGCGACGGGTTTGGGAGGAAGTTCGTTCGTCCCGACCCGAAGCGTCAAGGCCCCGATGATCGCTGCGAGCCCGGCCGGAAGTTCGCCATCGCTCGCGGCCCAGCGATCGCCTTCGTAGACGATTGCCACATCGGGCGCCGCCCGACGCACGGCGAGAACGACCGCCGCCAGCGTCGGCTGCTCGATGCGCTCCAGATGCACCGTCGCCCCTTCGCGCTCGTTCCAGAGCACCGCCCCGTTGGAGACGATGGCGACCGGGTGAAGGAGCGGATCGGCCAAGAGCCACGCCGCCGCGGTGCTCGCCCGTTCCGTCGCCACCACCACGGCACATCCGAAACTCGACGCCGCACGCACCGCTTCGCGCACGCCGGGACGGGGCCGACTATCGGCGTCGGCGATGAACCCCTCTGCACTCACCACGAGAAGGCGCGGCCGGGCAGGCGGGCGACCCGGCTTGGGCAGGCTTGCGGCGGCTTTCGTCGCCGAGCGGTCCCAGCGCGGCGTCGCGGCACGACCGGTGAGGCGAGCCTCGCGCTCGGATTCCTCTTCCAAGAGAAGGTCGAAGGCCTGCTCGATCGAGCCGGCGGCGAAGGCCATGCCGTCGTCGACCAGCGCTTTCGGCACCGCCCGCTGCGAACGGAAGGCCTCGTTGGCGATCGGACCATAGACGAGTCGCAGCGGCAGCTTGGGCACGCGCAGGAGCACCGGCCGCCCCGCCGCCTTCCCCAGGGCCTTGGCGAAGACCCGTTGCTCGCAGGGTTCGGGAGCCGTGATGTTCACCGGACCTAGAAGCGTCCGTCGATCGATGCAACGGAGGAGCGCGTCGATGCAGTCGCGATGGTGAATCCACGGCATGAACTGCCGGCCGCTCCCAAGCACCGCACCGAAGCCGCTCCGGAACCACGGCAGCATCGCCTGAAGCGCCGGCCCGTCCTCGTCGAGGACGATGCCGATGCGGGCCCGGATCACGCGCACGCCGAAGGCCTCGACTCGCCGTGCTTCGCCTTCCCAACGGACGCAGAGGTCGGCGAGGAATCCCTTGCCCGCGGGAAAGCGTTCCGTGGCCGGCTCATCGCCGGTGTCGCCGTAGTAGCCCGTGGCCGAGGCGCAAACGAAGGTCGGTGGCCGAAGCTGAGCGTCCTCGATCGCCGACACGACCTGATGGGTGCTCTCCACCCGACTCCGTTCGATCAGATCGCGATAGGACGACGTCCATCGTCGTGCGGCGACACTTGCTCCGGCCAGATGAACGACCGCGTCCGAACCGTTGATCGACGCTTGCCATGGTCCCGGGAACTGGCAATCGCCCGGAACGATCTCAAGCAGCCCGGTCTTCCCACGATGCAGTCCCTCGCACTGTCGCCGGGCGTCGCGCGGCCGACGGGTGACGAGCGAGACATGATCGCCGCGCGCCAGAAGCGCAGGGACGAGCCGTCGCCCGATACTCCCGGTGCCTCCGATGACGACGATCCGCATGCGGAGATCATGCGATGGACGAAGCGCCTTCGCAAGCCGCGTCAGAGTGACCAATGTCCTAGCAGCCCACGCCGCTGCCCTGGGGGAAAAGGGCGGATCAGTCAGCCATGTCGGACGACCAGAGCCAGCATCGACACCAGGTTGCCGCGGCCAGCGCGGCAATCTGGCTCATGACTGGCAGTTGATCGATGGTCAGCACCGTGAACAACTTGATGTACTCCCACCCAAACTCGGTGGAGGAACCCGGGCCAACCGCGAAGGACAGGAGCCGCCTCAGCGAGACGCCGAAGTTGTGTGACGCGAGGATGGGGACGGTCGCCACTCGACCGTCGCCATGTCGGATCTCCAAGGGACCGCGTCTGGCTGCCAGAACGACTTGAATCGAATCCGCGTTCCAGTTGATCGTGAACGAGCTGCCTGCGAGTGTCCAAGGCATGGGCTCAAGGCCGAACGTGGCGCGGACCTCCCCGAATGTGTCTGGCTCGCCAGGTCGAGCGAGGTCCCTGATCGCGAGTCGCGCTTCCTTTGCCCGATGGGCCCAGGAGAAGACCATCGACGTCGTCGGCGTCGAGAACACAAACTGGGACTCGCCCCGTTCGAAGGGGTACCCTGGGGCAATGCTGTAGCGAGCCAATTCGACCCGTTCACTTCCCGCGATATGGGCAAGCGTCCCGTCGCGCTGTCGCAGGCCGAGCTCGGTTGCGAAGATGTCCGCCCCCACGATGGAGGCCACGTGGATTCGCCTGGGCCGTTGATGCTCAATGTGTTCTCATCCTGGACGGGCACGCCATGGCAGCCCCGGATCTCCCGCCGGTTCAGGCCCTCGCCTCACACATTCGCCTCACTCATGCACCTTGCGCTGCCGCGCCGGCGGGATGTTCAACTGCTCGCGGTACTTGACCACGGTGCGCCGGGCGATGGTCACGCCGCGCTCCTTGAGCTTGTCGGAGATCGCCGCGTCACTGAGCGGATCCTTCTTGTCCTCGGCCTCGACCACCTCGCGCATCAGGGCCTTGATCGCCTCCCACGAGCGGTCTTCGCCGCTGGCCGTCTCGAGGCCGCCGGAGAAGAACTTCCGCAGTTCGACATTACCGCGCGGCGTCTGGAGCCACTTCCCCGCCACCGCCCTGCTCACCGTGCCGACGTGGATGCCGAGCTGTTCGGCGACCTCGACCATCGGCAGGGGCTTGAGGAAGTGGGGACCGTGATCGAAGAACTCGCGCTGTCGGGCTAACACGACGTTCACGACCCGAAGGAGCGTCTGCTTGCGCTGATGAATCGCGTCGATGAGCCAGGACGCGCTGCGGACGTTGCGGCTCACGAAGTCGCGTGTGCTCCGCTCGACCGAGGTGTCCTTGGCCATCTTCTGATAGTCGGGCGAGATGCGGAGTTCGGGCAGCGAGTGGCCGGGCAGCCGGGCGGTGTAGAGGTCGTTCTCGCTGTCGAACTCGACGATGACGTCAGGGATGATCGGCCGGACGTCTTCGCTGACGAGTTCGCGGCCCGGGGCGAGGTTACAGCGCTTGAGGAGCGCTTTCGCCAACTGGATCCGCTCGATCGACATACCCGACTTCTCGCGGATCTTGGGCAGCCGATTCTGGAGGAGGTCATCGAAGTGGTCGCGGACGAGGGCGTGGGCGTCGTCCCAGGTTTCCCACTTGCTCTCGTCCTCGTCGGCGTCGGCGAGGGCGTCGATCTGGAGGAGGAGGCACTCGCGCACGTTGCGGGCGGCGATGCCGACCGGCTCGAGAACGTGCTGCAACTCCAGCACGGTGCGTTCGAGCAGTTCCAGCGACCACGGCACCCCCGGAAGGTTGCGGCTCTGGTCGAGGATCGTCGGTAGGTCCGCCCCAAGCAGTCCGTCATCGTTCACGTATTCGAGGATCCGGTTCCCGACCTCGAGCAGTTCCTCAGGCGGCTCCGCCTCGCTCCACTGCTGCCGGAGCTGGTCGACCAGGCTCGCCCCGCGGCTGGGGGCGTTGGCCATCGCGTCCATCTTCTTGTCCCGTTCGCCGGCGAGTCGGCTGGAGGGCCGTCCGGTGTCGGAGTCGAAGATGTCGCCATAGCTCCGTTCCATCTGACGCAGCCGCTCGAACTGCTCGGCGGTCTCGTCGGCCTTGTCGGCCTTCCGCTCCCCCTGCTCGCTCTTTGCCTTCGCGTCCTGGGTCCCCTCGCGCATCCCGGGCTCGACGAGCTCGAGGGCGACGTTGGCCTCGAGCTCCTGGTCGATCCGCTCCTGGAGAGCCAGCAGCGGGAGCTGGAGGATCTCCATCGATTGGATCATCTTCGGCGCCAGCTTCATGTGCTGGCCGAGGCGAAGATGTTGTCCGGTTTCGAAGCGCATGGTGGAACTCGTCGGCATTCATCGTATCGGCGAACGCCGGACGAGAAGTCACCAACAGGTTGGGTATTTCAATCGGCGTCGCCCACCGTGGTCGTCGGAGTCCGAATCCCGAAGGCGGCCGATCGCGGATCACATTCGCTGGCGACCGGCAATTGCGTCCGCGAGCACCGCCGGATTCGCGTACTCAATCTGGCTTCCGGTGGGCAGTCCTCGGGCCAACCGGGAGACGCTGATCCCCCGCTGCCGCGCCTGGTCGGCGAGCCAGAGGGCCGTCGAGTCCCCTTCCATGTCGGGGTTGAGCCCCAAGATGAGTTCGCGCACACGAACGCCGCGGGCATTCGTCTCCGGTCGATCGAGCCTCGCGAGGAGCCCACTCACGGTCAGGCTGTCAGGTCCGACGCCGTCCAGCGGATCGAGGCGACCCAAGAGGACGTGGTAGACGCCCTTGTACATGCCGGTCTGTTCCAAGGTGATCAGGTCCTTCGGTTGCTCGACGACGAGGACGCTCGACGCGTCACGCTCGGAGCTCGCGCAGATCGGACAGGGATCGGCATCGGTCAGGTTCCAGCAGACCGTGCAGTGCCGCACCGAACGCTTCACGAGGGCGATGGCATCGGCGAGGCGCATCGCCTCATCCTTCGAACTCTTCAACACCCAAAACGCCAACCGCTCGGCGCTGCGCCGCCCGATGCCCGGAAGGGCGGCAAACTCGTCGATCAGGCGACGAACCGATTCAGGAAGTGCTGGAGGCATGGGAGGTGTTCAACACAGATGCAATGAGTCAGCGAAACAGCGACCCAACCGGCCGCTCTCTCGCCAC
>JAEUIU010000084.1 GCA_016795065.1 Phycisphaerae bacterium | reverse complement strand
CTTGCACAGACCCCCGGCCGCGCCGGACAGCCGGTGGCCGACGTTGGCCCGTGGGCCGCCCGGCCCCGTCCGGGACGCCTTGGGGTCAATTCGTGCGTAACTCCCGCCCGTGTCGCGTCCTGTCGCGTCCGGACCAAACAGAACCGCCGCCGTCCGTTCTGGACAGCGGCGGTTCGAAGAGCGGGTGAAGGGACTTGAACCCTCGACATCCACCTTGGCAAGGTGGCACTCTACCACTGAGTTACACCCGCCATTGAGGTCCCGCACCGCTCGAGCTGCCGCACAGCGATTGGCGACGGGACGGGGAGTATACAGCCGTCGTCCCTGACGGCAAGTGCTTGAGCCGATCTGGATCGTCACTGGCCGCCAATTGCGGTTTCGAGGCCTCAGACAAAAGCATTGGTTGCCGCGACGCGTCATGTGGTGGCCCCGCGATCGGCTCGGGCGGCTAATGGCCCGAGACCTGAGATCGAGCCCGCTGTCGGGTAGGTCCAATAGCTCGAGACGGTGTCGCAGTCTGCGGCGCAGATAGAGCCAAAGCTTCCGCCAACTCATCCGAGTAGGTCGGGTACGCTCCTCCCCGAGCCGTCGATGAGCAAATCACAACCCGTCGGCGTTCCCAAATCTCCACCCAACTCGATCAGGTCGGGTGGGGATGGTCACCTTCATCTTCCATGGTGGATGTGGATCGTGCCATGCCTCTGGGCAGGTGCCTTCCTGACCGGAGCAAGCGCCCTTCTGCGGCTCTCTGCCGACACCGTGAGTTTCCTGCGTTTCGCTGTCACCATGGTTGGTGGGGCGATCGTACTTCGTCGACCTGCCCTCGAGCTTCTTCGTGCCCGCCCGTCGGGGCGAGCGTGGGCGGCTATGGGCTTTCTCGCCCTTGTGGGCGGCGTTCTCTACCACGTCCTCTTCTACTTGGGGCTCGCGCGATCCCAACCGCCCATTGCTTCGGTGGTCATCGCGACGAATCCGATGTTGACGGCGCTTGGTTGTGCCTTGTTCCTGCACGATCGAAGGCCGACGCGGTCGCTCTTCGTCGGACTTTCCCTCGCCTTTGCGGGTGCCGTGTGCCTTGCTTCGGACCAGCCCGATCGGCTTGCGCGGAACGCACCCTTTCTTGAGCGGGTCGTGGACGGCTGGGGCGCTGGAGAAACGCTCTGTCTTCTCGCCTCTCTTTCTTGGGCGATCTTCGCGATTTCGATGCAGCGGTTTCGCGCCGGCGTCCTCAAGGGACTTCCAAGCGTTGGCGTCACGTACGTGGTCTATTCGATGACCGCCCTCCTTCTGCTTCCCTGCGTTGTCGCCACCGGCCACATCGCGGAGGTTGCGTCGATGAACGCCCAGGAGTGGGCGTGCATCCTGTACATCGGACTCGTTGCCACGGTTGTCGCCTACACCATGTACAACGCGGCGATTGATCGAGTCGGTTCGGCCCGGGTCTCGCAGGTCACGTATGCCGTGCCGACGCTGACAACGCTTCTATCGATGGCCTTCCTTGGCTTCTCCCCGGGCTCGTTTACCCTCATTGGCCTCGTTGTCGTGACGATCGGCCTGGTGGTCTCTGATGGTCGGGTCGTTGCCGCCATTCGACTCCGGAGGGCTGCTATCAAGAGCCAGATGCAATAGGCGATCCGCGTCGGTCCAGCCGGTCTGGCTTCCGATTGGTTTCCGCTTGGGTTTCGCTTGGGTTCCGCTGTCGGGCCTTACCAGTGCCTGACCACACAGATCGCGGTGAGAATCGCCACGCTAACGTGAACGTAGAGGGCATAGTCCTTCAAATCGATGGGAAGGAGCGGCTGGAAGATCACCGCGCTGGCAGCGAAGACTCCACACCAAAGGGCGGAATTCTGTTGTCCGGCAACCACCGCACCGGTTCCAAGCGCGATTGCTGCGACCCATCGGGCACCGAGCTCATAGGAACCGGGCACCCAATCGAACGGCAGAACGGCCAAAAGAACGGCTCCGACGCTAAGTACCACAAGCGACCAGCGAGGCATGGTCCTGAGTTTATCGGCATCGACGAACGCCGTACCGAACCAGGCAAGCAGCTATTCGCTGCTCTGAACAGGATGGTGCCTGTCCAATTTTCTGCCTGTGCCTGTCCAATTTTCTGCACTGAACAGGATGGTGCCTGTCCAATTTTCTGACTGCCCTGATTTGTGCCTGTCCAATTTTCTGCCACTGAACAGGAAGGTGCCTGTCCAATTTTCTGCCTGGATGGTGCCTGTCCAATTTTCTGCCTGCATGTCCAATCCCCAGCAGGAAGGTGCCTGTCCAATCCCCAGCACAATCCCCAGCAACCCACTGCCAACTCCTTGGAAGGGGGGCGAACTCGGGACGAACACTCTGGAATCGCTGAACGTCAGGACAGTGAAAAAGAAAGCCGGTGGCGGCGACCCTTGTAGGTCGCCGCCACCGGCGTATCTGTCGGAGCTTCTACTTCGAACCGGCTTCCGAAGGCCGTCCCACGCCTCGCCTGCAGTAGGACGAGCCCGCCAGCAGGCTCGCGGTGCAGGATTCAGACCACCTGGTCTCAACCCCAGGACCTCTCCCTCGACACGGTCGCCGTTGAAGGCATGCCACCCGTCCAAGACAAGCGTCCCATGTCGAGACGAACAATCGCTCGCCGCAAGTGGGCCTACTTGTCTTCCGGCAGGATGCCCATCCCAGAGCGGTTCGGGTACTTCGGCTTGGGAACCGGCACGAACGACTTCGTCTTCAACTCCTCAAGGAGATGCTCAATCGCCTTGTCGAGCTGCGGATCGCCATCGTTCTTCATGAGCGCAGGATCGTCGAGGACCTCGATGTCCGGGTCGACACCATGCCCTTCGATTCCCCACGTGCCGTCGGTTTCGTAGAAGCCGAACGTCGGGACGGTGACCCGTCCTCCGTCGATCAGGCCGGGGTTTCCGGAGATGCCGACCAAGCCGCCCCAGGTTCGGGTGCCGATGAGCTTCCCGAGACCCTGGTGCTTGAACAGCCACGGGAACATGTCACCGCCGGAACCTGCGAGACCGTTGATGAGCATCGCCTTCGGACCCTGGTGCGAGTCCGGCGGCCACACCCAGTCCTTCGTGTCGCGGCGAGCCCAGTAGTTCGTCACCGGGCGATTCAACATCTCGATGAAGCGGTTCGGGATCTGACCGCCACCGTTCCATCGATCATCGATGATGAGCGCCGCAAGGTCAGCCTGACCTTGGAACTGACGGACCAGGTCGGTCTGTCCATCCACGCCCGTGTTGGGGACGTAGATGTAGCCGATCTTGCCACCGCTCTTCTCAGCAACATACGCACGCTTGCGTTCGATCCATGCCCGATACCGCAGCGTCCCCTCGTTGGCGGTGGTCGTCACGACCACGTCCTTGGCCTTGTCGTCAATCACCGGGGACTTCGAAACGGTCAGGGTGACGGCCTTGCCGGCAAGCCCCTGGAACGCCGCCCATGGGTCTCGAGCGGTGTCGATCTTCACGCCGTTCACGGCAAGCACGTAGTCGCCTTCCTCGATCCCAAGGCCCTGCTCACTCAGCGGTCCACGGGCATCGAGATCCCACGCACCTCCGCGATAGACCTTGGTGATGCGGTAGGCCTTGTTGGAATCGTCGCCGTCGAGCTTCCAGTCGACACCGAGCAGGCCAACGTTGCGGTTCGGCGACGATTCCACGTCGCCGCCTTGGTAATAGGCATGTCCAACGTTGAGTTCCGAAATGAGCTCGCTGATGAGATACGAAAGGTCCTCACGGGCGGCGAGCTGATCGACCAACGGAGAGTAGTGGTCGTAGGCGCCCTTCCAATCGACGCCGTGCATATGCGGGTCGTAGAAGTAGTCCCGCTGAAGGCGCCACGCCTCGCGGAACATCTGCTTCCACTCGGCTCGCGGGTCGACCTCGACAAGCATCGGGCTGGTGACGATCGGCTTCGGCGTCGCTCCGGCCGAAGCCCCCGCGATGGACGCACCGCGGCCGCCGAGCAGGAGCTTCTTGCCGTCGGCGGACATCTCGAAGAAACCGCCGGCCGTGACCTTCGACTCCTCGCGCTTCTTGTCCCCGAGATCCATCGAGTAGATCGTCCCGGCGCGGCTGTAGAGCACATGGTTGCGGTCGTTGAAACCGAGCGTGCCGTAGGAGCCGTTCGCGGCAGGAAGCTGGATCGCCCGCAGCTCAAACCCGTCGAAGTCGATCTTGACCTCCTTCGACTTCTCCTTTTCCTTCTTGGTCGCGTCGTCTCCACCGGTGGCGGTTGCCTCGCGCGTGCCCTCGATCTTGGCAACCTCGCCCGCAGGACCGGTGCCCTCGCCCGAGATCTTGTCGCCGTCCACCGTCAGAGTCATCGTTGCGTGAACGCCCTCGGGCATCTTGAGGGTCAGCTCGAGACGCTTGGTCTCCGGAGTCCACGAGCCCTCCACCGGGCCGCTGATGGTTGAGGAGGAAAGGTTCCCCTTCACGCGATTGCCTTCTTCGAGGTTCAGGACGAGCGTGAACTCGATGCGCCCCATGCCCGGAAGGTCGGTGGTGCACTTCCAAGTGCCCGCCGGACCATCCGCCTTCGCAGGGGCCTCCTTCTTCTCGCCCTCTTGGACCTGCTCGATCGCGCCGCCCACGACGTTGGCGTCCAATTCGCCGCCGCGCCGTCGTCCGGGTCCGCGTCGCGGGGGGGCATCGCCTTCGGCTGGCTTGGGCTGGTCGCCAGGCTTGGCCTCGTCCTTCTTCTCGTCCTTCTCGTCCTTCTTCTCTGCGGACTTGCCATCTTCCTCATCGCTTGTGGGGAGCCACGCCATCTTCATGTCGGCGCGAAGCGGAACGCCGATCAGGATGTCGGCATCGTTGTAGATCCAGGTGGTGTCGAGCGCCGAATACTGCGGATTGAAGGCTCGCTTGGACACGAACACGAGCCAATCGCCGTTGCGATCGAAGGTCGGGCGCGAGTCGTCGAACATGCCGCTCGTGACCTGCTTCTTCTCGCCGCTTTTCGTGTCATAGATGTACACGGTCCCGGCACGATTCGACTCTGGGCCGTGGGCGAATGCAAGCCACCGCGAATCATGCGACCACGAGACCGGACCCATGGTGATTTCCCACGGGTTGCGGTCAATCAGCGTGACCTTGCCACCTTCGATCTCGACCAGATAGATGGCGCCGGTCTTGTCGCCGATGACCATCTTCTTCGAGTCGGGCGCCCAGGTGATGCCGGTGCGGTAGCAGTTGCCATCGGTCGTGACCCGCTTCGGCTCGCCCTTGCCGTCGGCTTGCATCACGTACAGCTCATACTCGCCGGTGCCGTCGGCGAAGTACGCAATTGACTTGCCATCGGGCGACCACGCGGGATCCGTCTCATGGATGCCGCTCGAACGGGTGAGATTGCGGGGCGTTCCGTTCTCGGCCGGCGCCGACCAGATGTCGCCGCGAGCCTCGACCGCCACGCGCTTGCCGCTTGGCGAAATGCTCGAGCCGGTGATGAACTCCGCGGCGTCAACGGTCTGCGGCATCAGCTTCGGCCGGTCGCCGGGGATCGTGATCGGAATCTCAGCCGTCGTGTGATCGCCGAGATCAAGGCGCCAGATCTTTGCCCCGTACTGGAAGACGATCTCGCCCGATCCGCTCTCCGGCCCGATCGCCGGCCATTTCACGTCAAAGTCCTTGAATCGCGTGAGCTGGTCGCGCTTGCCGCTCTTGGTGTCGTATCTCCAGATGTTCAGGCGATGCTCATCGCCGGCGTCGCTCAGGTAGTAGACCTTGTCGCCTCGCCACATCGGGATCGAGTCCTGGCCTTCCCAGTCGGTGATGCGCTTGCTCTCGCCGGAGGTCAGGTTGTAAAGCCAGATGTCCGTCTGCATGCCGCCGCGATAGCGCTTCCAGGTACGGGTGTCGATGGAGTGCGGTGTGTAGGCAAGCCACGTCCCGTCGGAGGAGATCGCTCCGTTCGCGCCGTAGGGCACCGGGAGTTGCGTCGGAAGCCCGCCGTTCGACGGCACGGTGAAGAGCTGTGCCGCGCGCGTCAGACCGCCCAAGTCGCCGGACGCGAAGATGAGCCGCCCGTCAGCGGTCCAGTCGTTGAGCACCTCGGCCCCGGGATGGTGCGTCACCCGGGAGGGGACGCCACCTTCGGAGCCAATCACGTAGAGGTCCCGGCCTCCGCCGTAGTTGCCGATGAAGGCAACGCTGCTGCCGTCGGCGGAGAATCGCGGCATCGATTCGCCACCGGGCGGACTTGCCAGGGGACGAGCCATGCCTCCCTGCTTCGGTGCTATCCAGAGGTCGTTCGCGTAGACGAACACGACCGAGTCGCGCGAGATGTCTGGGTAGCGGAAGAGGGAGCCATTCGATGCCGCGGCATCAGCGGCTCCGGCCGAGGCCGAGATCGCCGCCCCGACAAGCACGCTGGGTGCGAAGGCGAGGAGGGACGTTGCCCCAAGGAGAGTGCGGCCGGCGGTGCCGCGACGCGACGCGGTGATGGAGGTTCGTTGCATGGCAGTTTTCTTCGTTGATGCCCGCAGGTCGACATTCCCCCGAACGTCACCCTGACCGGCGCGGAAAGAGCGGCGTTGTACCGCAAGAACGGCTCGAAGTTCAGGATTCGTCAGGATTCGATGGGACCGTCGGGGTCAACCTCGAGGCCTTCGGCAGCGAGCATTTCGCGGAGCTTGATCAGCCCGCGTCGGGCGTGGGTCTTTACCGTCCCCAATGGAAGGCCGGTTGTGGTCGCGATCTGCTCGTGCGACTGGCCTTGGCGAATCGACAGGTGCAGTACGCGGCGCTGCTCCGGACGCAGCCGATCGAATGCACGCTGAGCGATTGCGGCAATCTCACGGGTGTCGCTCGACGGGTCGGCAGGCCCTTCATCGCCCTTCGGTCCCTCGGGAATGGAACCGAGCGACTCGGGGGAGACAAATTGCTCGGGGCGCCGCTTTCGGCGCCTGGTGCGATCTATCAACCGCCGCCGGGCGATCAGGGCCACGAACGTCGCTTCGCTGGCGATAGAAGCGTCGTAACGCCCGGCCGATCGCCAGAGGTCGATGAAGATCTCCTGGACCGCGTCCTCGGCCTCGGCGGCGGTGGGGCAGAGGCGCCGGGCGAGCGACCAGACGAGCCCGCGAAACCGACGGATGCACTCGGTCGCTGCGCCGGGCTCGCTCGCGGCGACTCGGGCGAGGATGGGGCGTTCCGAGGTCAGGGGGCACACTCGCGTGGGGGTCGAGCGTCCCGCAGGAATCCGCGGTTGACGCATGACCTCACAGCCATTCGGACATCCCCGATTCTAACGATTCGACAATCTTGCGATCAGCGCCAACTCGTGACGCGTTCTCGCGAGAATCGGACCTTGGCGAGGTGTGCGTTGGCATCGTCGGCGGCGCGATATCCGACTGCGGCAACCACCGTCGTTCGATAGCCCTCGTTGGGAAGGGCGAGCACCTCGTCATAGGCCAAGGGGTCGATCCCTTCCATCGGGCAGGCATCAACACGGAGCATCGCCGCCGTGGAAAGAAAGCCGCCGAGGGCAATGTAGACCTGCCGGGCGGCCCATGCGTCCACGTCGAAGCCCGGGCGGCTCATGAAGCCCTCGATCATGCGTTGATACCCGGAGAACTCACTGATCGGGACGGCGCGAACCTCGGCGGTGAGCCGCAGGTGTTCCCGAACATCCTCCGAGGAAAGCGGGGATCGCCTGGCCAGGACGACAAGGCGGTCAGCATCTGTGACCTGCGGCTGGTCCCAGGACGCGGTCCGCAATCGCTGGCGCAGGGTTCGGTCCCCCACCACCACGAACTTCCAAGGCTGGAGGCCGAACGAGGAAGGCGCGAGCCGGAGCGATTCCAGAAGCACGTCCCACGTCGCGTCCTCGATGTGCCGCGCCGGATCGAATCGCTTCGTCGCATACCGCCAGGCGAGGGCGTTTCGAATCTGGCTGACGGTGACATCGCTCATGGCGGCTTCCTAACAGTTCGTCCGTGAGTGGATGGGGCGAGGTTGCGCTGCAGACTTGCTGCGAAAGGCCGAAGGACTTTCGGCTTCGCCCAGCGGTGAGGAAGGGATTCGAAATCGGGTGTGTCCCGATCTGGATCCCGCGGGCCAGCGTAGCTGGCACGCAGCCCGTCGCGTAGCGTCGGGCTTCATCACCGCCCGGCGAAGCGAAAGGCCGAAGGACTTTCGGCTTCGCCCAGCGGTGAGGAAGGGATTCGAACCCTTGAAACCCTGACGGGTTTACCGGTTTTCAAGACCGGTGCGTTCAACCACTCTGCCACCTCACCAAGCGCGCCAAGGCTGGCGCGGCTCACCATCCTACGCGATCGGAGGAGCCTATTGCGGAAGCGGGAGTGCCTCGTGGGTGTGGTCCGCCGGCACGATCCAGACCCGAACTCCGTCGAACCAGAAGAGTCCGATCTGCTCCCACTGATGGGCGAGCCGCACCGCCGCGAGGAGCTTCAGGGGCACGCCGAAACCCGGCTCAACGTGCGCGCCGTCGGGGCTTGTCCCGTCGGCCCGCAGGTGGGGGATGTGGAGAAGGTCCAACTCGACCGCGAATCGGTTCAGCCGCCGCTCGTTCTCGGTCCGGGAAAGTTCCGTTCCATGCGGATTGGCGGGAGTGACGATCGCGAAACGTCCGCGCGGAAAGAGCCCGCGCAGGAACGCGCGATCGCCGTCGCTCAGTTCGCGGCGGACGTCGATGGCGCGATTCGGCAGCGGAAAGCGCAGGATCGTCTGGGGGTAGTGCGACCAGGGGTCCACGATTGATCGATACGGTAGGGCCCGGCCTTCGGGCGCGGTGGAGTGATCAATCCGCATCGAACCGCAATTCTGCTTGCCCGTCATCGGGACTCAACCTGAGCGCTGCGTGACGGCGACGCGGGCTTCGCGCCCGTAGGGGAAGAGGAGCTTGCCGACGAGAGCCGACCAACCGGTCTGGGTGCGTGCTCCCAGCCCCTCGCCGGTCTCGCCGTGGAAGTACTCAAAGAACGGGACGTGGTCGCGGAAGTGCGGATCGCGCTGAAGCGTCGGATTGTCGCCCAGCACCGGGCGGCGACCTCGCTCGTCGCGCACGAAGAGGCGGGCGATGCGGCTGCGCAACTCGTCGGCGGCCTGACCGAGCGTGGCCTTCTGGCCGCTTCCCACCGGGCAATCGATCAGGAACTCATCACCGTAGTAGTGATGGAACTTCTGAAGGCTCTCGACAAGCAGATAGTTCAGCGGCATCCAAATCGGACCGCGCCAGTTCGAGTTGCCGCCGAACAATCCGGTCTCGCCCTCGCCGGGCTCGTATCGCACGCTGAACTGCTGTCCGTCGATGGTGAGTTCGTACGGTCGATCGGCATGCATGCGGGAGAGACCGCGGATGCCGTAGGGGCTCAGGAAATGTTGCGGGTCGAAGACCTTTCGAAGCAACGACTTCATGCGATGTCCGCGAAGAAGCGAGAGCAGCCTTCGATCGCCGCGCCCAGGCTCGTTCCATCGCGAGACGAGTCCGGCGAGTTCCGGCCGGAAGCGGAAGACCCACTCCAATCGGCTGGCGAACGCGGGTAAGCGCTCGAGCATCTCCGGCTCGAGCGTCTCAACGCAGAAGAGCGGCACCAATCCCACGGCGCTGGTAATGCGGAGTGGCATCGCATGACCGTCGGCGAACCGGAGTACGTCGTAGTAGAAGCCGTCGTTCTCGTCCCAAAGCCCGGTGCCGCAGCAGCGCACGTCGGTCATGGCCTCGGCAATCTGCAGGAAGTGCTCGAAGAACTTCGTCGCCAGGTCCTGATACACGGGCCAATGCAGTGCGAGCTCAATGGCGATGCGCATCATGGAAAGCGCGTACATGCCCATCCACGCCGTGCCGTCGGCCTGCTGAAGCGTCGCACCGCGCGGCAGTCCCTGGCTTCGGTCGAAGACGCCGATGTTGTCGAGGCCGAGGAAGCCTCCCTCGAACACGTTGAAGCCATCCTTGTCCTTGCGATTGACCCACCAGGTGAAGTTCATGGTGAGGCGATTGAGGACATGGATCAGGAAGTCGAGGTCACCCGTTCCCTTCAGCTTGCGGTCGATCTGGTAAACGCGCCATGCCGCCCATGCCTGGAGCGGCGGGTTTGCATCATCGAAGGCCCATTCGTACGCCGGCACGGCGCCGTTGGGGTGCATGAAGTCGTCGGTGAGGAACTCGCTGAGCTGCCGCTTGGCGAAGTCCGGGTCGATGCGTGCGAGTGCGACGGCGTGGAACGCGTGGTCCCATGCGGCAAACCATGGGTACTCCCACTTGTCGGGCATGGCCATGACACGCCGCACGGCGAAGTGACGCCAGTGCATGTTGCGCCCATGACGTCGCTCCGCCGGCGGGGTCGGCTGACCGGGGTCGCCGTCCATCCAGCGCCGCACGTCGAAATGGTAGAACTGCTTGGACCAAAGCAATCCGGCAAGGGCCTGACGTTGCACGTCGCGCTGCTCGGCGTCGTCAATCCCGTCCTGGACGGAGGTCCACCACTCATCGGCTTCGGCCCGACGCGTCCAAAGGATGTTGAGGCACTCCTGATGCGACGGCGTCGGGTGCGTCGATGGACCCAGGTGCACCACCACGCTGCGTTCCTCGCCCGCGGGAACGTGGAGCCGATGGACGGCGGCGCAGCGGGTGCCTTCGATCATGGAGGCGGCGGCCTCGTTGCCGTGGACGATGGCCTCGTTGATGCCGTCCTTGTAGCGGCCGCCGCGATGGGGAAGGCCCCACAGGGCGGGGCCGTTCGACTCGTTCTCGCAGAAGAGGACGTTGCACTCGGCGCAGGCCGTGAACGTGAGCGGAGGAAGTCCACGATGGTGAACGAGCACCTGCCGCGAATGGCCGTCGGCATGGGCGATGCGAAGGCTGGGGCGCTCGATCGACGGGTCCCACGTCCAATCGTTGCGCAGAGTCAGTTGCGGGGCGACCGTGATGTCGGCGGACTCAGGCCCGCGGTTGGCGACGGTGATGCGCATGACGACCGATTCGGGGTCAGGCTTCGCGTAGTCAACGGTCACGTCAAAGTAGCGCTGGTCGGCGAAGATCGCCGTGTCGATCAGTTCGTATTCGCGATCGAGCCTCGTGCGTCGGGCGCTTTCGGCCCGGAGGAGGTCATATGGAAAAGCCCGCTGCGGATACTTATAGAGCATCCGCTGCCAGGAATGTGACGGCGTCGCATCGAGATACCAATAGAGTTCCTTGACGTCCTCGCCGTGGTTGCCTTCGGCGTTGGTGAGTCCGAAGAGCCGCTCCTTGAGGATCGGGTCGCGCCCGTTCCAGAGGGCGAGCCCAAGGACCAGGTGCTGTCGGCGGTCGCTCCATCCGGCAATCGCATCCTCGCCCCATCGATACGCGTGCCGATGGGACACATCGAAGGGGAGGGCGTTCCAAGCCGATCCGTCGCTCGAGTAGTCCTCGCGCACGGTGCCCCATTGGCGGTCGCTGACGAACGGGCCCCACAGGCGCCAGGGCGAGGAGTGCTTGCGGCTGGCCCGCAGGCGAGCGCCCTCGGCGTTCAGGGGCTTCATGATCGGCCTCCGACGCAGGCAGCCGCATCGGCATCGCTCAGGCATGCCTCTCCGTCGGGGTGGAGCTCACGCATGATCTCGAGTGCCGCCCCAACGCTCCAGGCCTGCACCGGGCAACCTCGCGGCTCGTACGGCGCGGATGCGTCCACGATCTCGCTCACTCCGCCCAGCCCGCCGTCCGTGAGATGCTCGGCAAGCGCGGCGCGAATGGTCGACACCATCTTCGCTTCGCCCCCAGCCCGGCGCCATGCTCGGACGAAGAAGGAGAGTAGCCACGGCCATGCCGTTCCTTGGTGATAGGACTCGTCGCGGCGGATGACATCGCCCTCGTAGCGTGGGCAGTAGCGACGATCATGAGGAGAAAGCGTGCGAAGGGCGATCGGCACCAACAGGTGTTCGGCAACGGTGTGTGTCAGACGATGGGCCCGTTCGGCATCCAGCGCGACATGCTCGAGCCCGGCTGCGAGGATCTGGTTTGGTCGGATGCTCGGGTCGTTCCCGTCGGGAGCCTCGGGCGTTGGAGGACCGTCGATGACGTCGAAGCAACCGTTGGTGTTCGAGTTCCAGAAGCGTCCGAAACTCTCGCGGACTTGCGCGATCCGTGCGGACAGGGGCGCAGCGTCATCGCCGAAACGTTCGGCCATCGATCGGGCGACGATGAGGGTCTGGTACCAGAGGGCATTGATCTCGACCGGCTTGCCCATGCGGGGCGTGATCACCCGGCCGTTGACCTTCGCGTCCATCCAGGTGAGCTGTTGGCCCATCTCACCCGCCTGCACCAGCCCGTCGGCCTCGTCGACGCGAATGCCGTGTCGCGTGCCTCGCGTGTAGGACTCAACAATCGAGCGGACAGCCGGCCACATGCTTCGCAGCCAGTGCTCGTCCGGCGCCGCTTCGTGGACAAGTCCGACGGCCCGCACGAAGAGAAGCGGCGCGTCGGCGGCGTTGTATTCCAACGTCTCGCTGCCATCGACCGAATCGGGCCGGTCAGGAAAACGGTTCGGCAGCATGCCGCCGGAGAGACGCTTCGCATAGGTCTCGAGGACCCTGCGTGCCGCCGGAAACCGACGAGTTGTGAGGAAGAGCCCGGGAAGCGCCAGCATCGTGTCGCGCGACCAATCGGCAAACCACGGGTAGCCGGCGATGACCGACCAACCTTCCTGACCGCCGCCGAGCGGACGGCGCACGACACACTGGTCGCTCATGAGCGCAAGCTCGCGGACGGCGGGCGGGCTCTTGGACATGCCCGAGGAGTCGAGAAACGACTGACGTCGGGCCTGCTCAGCGACGAAGAGGATCTGCGGATCGCGAGGCAAGGGAAGCCCAAGGCTCGCTCCGAACGTGAGGCGCTGGCTCGGTGCAAGCCGGGCGACAAAGGTCGCTGCGTGCAGCATCGAATCGCGATGGTCATAGCCGCGGTCGCGTTCAGCCGAGAGCTCAAGGTCGCGCCACCAGGTGCCCGAGCGGCCGCCGGCAAGTCGGGCATCGGCCTCGGGACAATGCAGCCAGAGCTCGTCGCCCACGCCGCCCTGAGCGGTCTGGGGAAGGCGGACGCGGATCGCGCCGTTCAGCCGTTCGATGTCGGCGTCGAAGCCAGGTGTCGGGATGAGCGTGTGATGCGAACGGTTGGTGACCAGGGCCTCCAGATGGAGTTCGCACGGCGCACTACCCGGGAGCAGGCGGTACTCCACCGTCACCGCGTTTTCGCCAAGCACCATCGCGATTCGCTTCTCGAGGGTGCACTCCTCCAACTCCCATCGCCAACAGGGAAGGCCGCGCTCCAACCGGAATCGGGCACAGTGTCGGAAGCCTCGCGGAGCGCAGGTGCCATCCGCCCAGAGGTTCGTCGAGAGGTCGTACTTGGTGCCCCGCACGATCAGCCGTTCTTCCAGCTTGCTCAGGACCGCCGTGCGCACCGCGGGCGGTCGCGTCGCGGCGATCAGCAGGGCGTGATAGCGCCGCGTAAGCGCTCCGGCGACGGTGCCCATCGCGTACCCGCCGATGCCGTTGGTGACAAGCCATTCGCGCCGGAGGGATTCGGCGAGGTTGGTGCAGGTCTGAGGGCCCAGGTGCACCGCAAAGTCGGCGGTGTGATTGGGCACGGGAGCAACGGATGGGTCGGTGGACACTGGGTGATTATCGGCCAACCGATGGGGGCTGGTTCACGATCGATGTGGAGGTTGGTGCCCCGATATCGCTTGGGCGACGGCGAGGCCTTGGCGGTCGAAGGACTGGAGCTGATCAAGGCTGAGGCGCACCCGAACGGCATCGCCGACCGCCAGGACGAGCCCGCGCGGAAGGAGACAGCGCAGCCGAACCGTCGGGGCGGACTCTTGGCTCGATCGTGCGACCTGGAGGCCGACGGTGACGACAACGCCGTTCTCGTCGCCTTCGGTTCGTCTCAGCGGCCCATGATCGCCTGAGAGGAACAGGACCTCTCCGACCGAGGGTAGGCGTTCTGTCCCGGTTGTTTCGGCATGGCTGGGGGTTTCAAGACGTGCAATGGTGACGGCCGAAGCGGGTAGGGCGAGCCAGCCATTTCCTTCAGGGTCGGGAAGGACATTCATCGGGTGCCACGAACAGCCTCGGGCGACCGCGACATGGGCAGGTCGGCCGAAGCTCTCGGCGGTGCCGACATGGAGCATCCGCCCCGCGTCCAGGTACGCAAGGCGGTCGGCGATCGCCAAGGCGTCGGCGTGATCATGGGTGACCAGGAGCGTGGCCGCGCCGGTCGCCTCGTGGACGCGGCGCAGGTCCTCGCGCAGGTCCAGGCGGGAGCGGAGGTCCAGATGCGTCAGCGGCTCGTCGAGAAGAAGGACATCGGGCCGGCGGGCAATGGCTCGGGCAAGGGCCACACGCCGGCGCTGGCCGGCCGAGAGCATGGCCGGACGATGACCTAACAGTTCGCTTGCCCCGACAAGCGCCGCCGCCTCCGTCGCGGCCTGGCCAACAGCCGCGCCGCGAAACCCGAACTGCTCCAAACCGACGGCGAGGTTTTCGATCACGGTCAGGTGCTCATAGAGCGCACCGTCATCGAAGGTCATGGCCACGCGCCGCGCCGAGGGCGGGAGCGCGCTGATGTCGCGTCCACCGAGGCGGATGGAGCCCCGATCGGCGCGGTCGAGTCCGGCAATGATCCGCAGGAGCGTCGATTTTCCGGCACCCGATGGCCCGATCAGGGCCACGATCTCGCCGCGCCGCACATCAAGGTCGACGCCAGCGAGCACCAACTCGCTCCGGTATCGACGTTCGATGGCGCGAAGTTCAAGCATGGGCTGCTGAGAGCGCGGCGGTCGGTCGTCTCCGGTCGGTATGGGGCTGCCAGCACGTTCCGGTCAGGCCTTCGTGCCGTTGCGCTCCCGCTCGGCCCGGCGGCGCTTCAGTTCCGCATCGACGAAGCCCTCAAGCTGTCCGGCGAGCACGTTCGGCGGGTTGCCCACCTCGAAGTTGGTGCGGTGGTCCTTCACGCGATTGTCGTAGAAGACGTAACTGCGGATCTGGTTACCCCAGTCGCGAGTCACCTTACCGCCGGTCGCCGCCGCAATCTCGGCCGCCCGCCGCTCTTCCTCGAGCTGCTCGAGCTTGGCGCGGAGGACGGTGAGGGCCTGCTTGCGGTTCTGCGGCTGGTCACGATAGGTGCTGGCAACGACCTGGATGCCCGTCGGCAAGTGGGTCACGCGGATCGCCGAGGCGACCTTGTTGACGTTCTGTCCGCCGGGCCCGCTGGCCCGGACGAACGGGACGATCTCAAGATCCTTCTCGGGAATCTCAAGGTCGTTCTCCTCGAACTCCGGCGTCACGTCGACGGTCGCGAAACTCGTCTGCCGCTTGCCTTCGGCGTTATAGGGGGAGACGCGGGCGAGCCGGTGCGTGCCGCGTTCGCAACTCATGTAGCCGTACGCGAACGGGCCCATGACCCGATACGCCACTTCACTCACGCCGCCGTCGGTGCCGGGCACGCGGTGAAGTTCCTCGCACTTGAAGCCCTGCTTCTCCCAGTAGTAGAGGTACATGCGTTCAAGCAGCCGTCCCCAATCCTCGGCCTCGAGTCCGCCAGCGCCCGATTGGATCGTGACGTAGCAACTCCGGTGGTCGTGCTTGCCCGAGAGGAGACTCTGGGTCTCGATCTTGTCCATCGACAGGGCGAGCTGAAAGAGCGACTCGTCGGCCTCGACCAGCAGGTCGCGGTCACCCGCCTCCTTCGCCAGCTCGTAGCCGACCTTGGCGTCCTCAAGCGAACGCAGAGCGTCCTCCAAGGGCTCGGTCTGGGCCCGGAGGATCTTGTTCTCGGCGATGACTTTCTGGGCTTCCTTCTGGTTGTTCCAGAAGTCCGCCGAGTTCATGCGCGCGTCGAGTTCGGCACGTTCGCGGATCTTGCGATCGAAGTCAAAGAGAGTCGCGGAGTGTCACGATCCGCGCCTCCAAGTCGTCGATCACCGGCTGGTGAGCGTCGTAGTGCATGGGCCGGGGATCGTAGCCGAGTTTGGCGGGGGATGTGAGCCGTCGATCGGCCGCGCCCGCCGCGTCGTCGCGCTGCGGGAGCCGGTATCCTGCCCCCATGCTCATCGCCGATCGTGTCCTTCGCCTCTCCGAGTCCGCCACCATCGCCGTCGGGGCGCGGGCGAACGCGCTGAAAGCGACCGGCAAGGACGTCATCGCCTTCGGCATGGGCGAGCCAGATTTCGTGACGCCCGAGCCGATCCGCCGTGCGGCGATCGCGGGACTCGAAAAGGGCCTGACCCACTACGCGCCGACCCCGGGCGACAAGGCGTCGCGTGAGGCGATCGCGAACAAGCTGAACCGCGAAAACCACATCGCCTGCAAGCCCGAGCACGTGAGCATCACAGCCGGCGCGAAGCACGCCCTCTACATGACGCTCCAGTGCCTGCTCGATTCGGGAAAGGGCCAGGAGGTCATCCTGCCGACGCCGGCGTGGCTGAGCTACAAGCCGCTCATCGAGATCGCCGGCGGCCGCTGCGTCGAGGTCCCGAGCACCGTTGGCACCGGCTACAAGATCACGCCGAAGCAGCTCGAAGCGGCGATCACGCCGAACACGACCGGCGTCATCATCAACTCGCCGTCGAACCCCTGCGGCGTCGCCTATCGCACCGAAGAGATCGAAGCCTTCGTTCAGGTCCTCGCCCGCCATCCGCACGTCACGGTCATCGCCGACGAGATCTACGAGAAGCTCCTCTACCCCGAGATCGAGCCGGGGCTGCGGCACCGTTCACTCGCCTCCTTTCCCGAGATCGCCGAGCGCACGATCACCATCAACGGCATGAGCAAGGCCTTCGCGATGACCGGTTGGCGCGTCGGGTACATCTGCGCTCCGGGCGAGGGCGGGCGCTTCGCGAAAGAGCTCATCAAGCTTCAGGGGCAGATGACCAATGGCATCGCCACGTTCATCATGCCGGCGATCGTCGAGGCCCTGACCAACGGCGCCGACGACGTCGAGCGCATGCGGCAGGTCTTCGCCCGGCGGGCCCGACTCATCCACGAGCGTCTCTCGACGATCCCGCGCTTCCGCTGCGTGCGTCCCAACGCCGCCTTCTACTCCTTCCCCGACATCGGCGAGTGCCTCGGCCGTACGACGCCGGGTGGCAAGCGCATTGAGACGCCGGGCCAGTTCGCGGACGCGCTCCTCGATGAGGCTCTCGTCGCGGTGGTCCCGGGCGAAGACTTCGGCCACTGTGCCCGCTCGCACGTTCGATTCAGCTTCGCCTGCGCCGACGAGAACATCGTCCGCGGCATTGACCGCGTCGCGGAGTGGGTCGCCCGGCTCACCTAACAGCCGACTCACCTAACAGTTCGTGCAGGTCTCACTGTCGCCGGGCGCCGGACAGTCCGACGACGTTGATGAGGATGATGTACCCCAGCGTCGACATCGCCAGCGGGAAGATCGTGAGTTCGACAACGCAATAGGCGGCCACGCCGGCCAGGGCGGCGAGGGCCAGGAGCGACCACCATCGGCGCGAGGGGGAGTCCCAGGCGCTGCTGGCGATGCCGACCGGCAGGAGGAGCATGAAGCTGCAGGCCGCCAGCAGTGTCGCCAGCGTCCGCAGGGTGGGATCGATGACCGCCAGGAGCGACCAGCCGCCGAGCGAGAGTAGGAGGCTGAGCGTCGCCACTCCCCACCACTTCTCGTTTCGCTTGAGCAGGAGCCGTCCGTCGCGGGCCAGAAGCAGGAGTCCGTTGAAGAGCGGTACGCCGATCCAGGTGAGGACGACGAAGGCGATCAGGGAGAAGCGGATCGGGGCGATGAAGAGGGCTGCGCTCGGGGCGTTCTTGGCGACTGCGGCGAGGATGTTAGGCACGAGAAACGACGCCACGATGACCCCGACCAACACCGAGCGGGGCATGCGCACGCAGAAGGCCAGCCACCAGAGCACCGCCCGGTAGACGATGAAGCGGGATCGCAGCGTGTGCATCAGGCCGTCGCGGGCAAAGGCGTTGGTCGGGTCGCGGCGGAGCGACTGTCGGAAGTGCTCGGCGGCCTCCTTCACCTTTCCTTGGGTAAGAAGGGCGTGACCGAGGGCAGCGTGGGCGTAGGGGGATTCGGGGTCGCGGGCAAGTGAACTGCGAAGGCTTGACTCGGCGTTGTCGCGGCGATTGAGGCGGATGAGGGCCAGGCCCCGAACGTTGGCGCAGGTCTCGTCGTTGGCGTCGAGGGACAGGCCGCGCTCAGCCGCTTCGAGCGCGTCCCTGGGCATGCCGATCTGAAGCGAAGCCAAGGCGGCCAACCCATGGAACCATGGTGTGGTCGGATCCATGGTGATGGCGGCCTTCGCCTCGGGCAGGGCGTCCTTGGGCTTGTTTGCGGCGATGAGCGATTGGGCGAGCGCAGCGCGGGCGAGCGGTAGGTCAGGGGCACTGGCGACCGCGGACCTCGCCGCCTGGAGGGACTCCTCAGTACGGTCGAGCGCGTTCAGCGCCAACGCGAGTCCGGCCAGGGCCGGCCCGTGTGCGGGATCGTCGGTGAGCGCCGCCCGGAACTCGCTGGCAGCAAGGTCCGCTCGGCTCGCGCCAAGCAACTGGAAGCCTCGGTCGGTTCGGCTCGACATCGTGAGCGGACGCTACCGCGCGCCTCCGCGGCTGATGCCGAGGTACTTCGCGACGTCGTCGTAGGCTCCGCTCTCGTTGGCATGCAGCACGTAATTGCGGGCGGTCGCGAACCACTCCTTTGTCGAGGGCGGCGTGTCGTTGGCCGCGGCGAGCAGGTCCTTCGTCTCAAGCGGAAGCGGGCGACCGGTCTTCATCGCCTCGCGCAGCTTGCCCTCGATGGCGCGATCGACGACCGCTTTCAGGTCGGCGCCGGAACGCTCTGGCGTGCGCTTGGCTACCGCCTTCAGGTCCAGGGCACCGACCGGCTTGCCCTCCAACAGGACGCTCAACACGCTCGCGCGGGCCGCCTCGTCCGGCGGTGGGACGAAGATGATGCGATCGAAGCGGCCGGGCCGGCGGAAGGCGCTGTCGAGGTGCCACGGCGCGTTCGTCGCGGCGAGGATCAGGACGCCATCGTTGGAGTGCGTGACGCCGTCGAGCTCGTTGAGGAACTGGTTGACGACGTTGCGTCCGCCGGACTGCCGCAGGTCATGACGGCTCGCGGCGAGAGCGTCGACCTCGTCGAAGAAGAGGACGCACGGGGCGTTCTTCCGGGCGTACGCGAAGACCTGATGCAGACGCTGTTCACTCTGGCCAAGCCACATGTCCAGCACGTCGTGAATGCCGAGGGCAAGAAACGTCGCCTTCGCCTCGCCGGCGGTGGCTCGGGCCAGGTGGGTCTTGCCGCAGCCGGGCGGCCCGTAGAGAAGGATGCCGCCGCCGATCGCCTTGCCGTAGGCCTTGAAGAGTTCGCTGTTGACGAGCGGATGAATGACCTTCATTCGGATCTCGTCCTTCACCCCTTCCATGCCGCCGACGCTGCGGAAGTCGATCGTGGGTCGCTCGAGTTTCGGCGGCTGGAACTCACCTTGCTGGCCGGCACGCACGAGGCGGCGCCCCATTGCGTCGACGTCGTCCTCGGACTCCTCCTCACTCGCGTTGTCGTCGCCATCCTCCTCGTCCAACTCCTTCAGGATGCCGGCCATCGATTCGACGACCTCCGCGTTGGCTAGGGACGGATCGATCGTGATCGCCTTTTCGTAGTGCTGTTTGGCCCTCTCGCCGGCACCCTCGGCGGCCAGGATTTGGGCCAGCAGGAAGTGGGCCTCGCCCTGGCCCGGGCGACGAACCAGCTCCTCGAGAATCGACTTCGCCTTGGCCACCTGGCCTAACCGTTCGTTCGCCTTGGCGAACCCGAGCTGGAGGGCATCGCTCGCCGGGGCGAGGCGCAGCCCGTCGGCGAAGAGCTTGGCTGACTCCTCGTTCAGCCCGAACGTGAGGAGCTGTTCGCCGAGGTGCTTGCGCAGGGGAACGTTGTCTGGCGAGACGTCGAGCGCGTCCAAAAGTGGGCGAAGATGCGGCGGGAGCCGGTCCATCCCAGCAGTGTTGCGAGGCGGGGGAGCCGAAGCAAGCCCAAGGCGTCGTCAAAACCGAGGCGTACCGATCCAAGTGGTGCGACGTCCGGACGTGCCCGCCCCGAGACGGGGTCGGGACGCTCCAGAATGCTCAAATTGGTATCACAATGCCGTGATGCTCTTGACCGCTGTGCTTTCGTTCGTGCTCGGCGCGGACCTCGCGACAAACCGCTCCCCCGTCGTCCAATCCGATGACTGGATCACCGCGGGGTACGACTGCGCCGTGTTCGGTGCAGGCGACCTCGATGGCGACGGTCGTGCCGAGATTGTGACCCTGAACGGCGGCGGTGCCCTGTGTGGGGCCCGCAGTGTCGGAGGGTGGAAGTGCGGCGTGTGGGAAGTGCTTCGCCCCAACGTCCCGCAGGGAGCGACGGAACTGGCGGTGGCGGATGTCGATCCGGATTCGCCCGGCAACGAGCTGGTTCTGCGCTATCCCGATCGCACACTCGTCCACAGGCGGAGCGGCCCATTCGGGTTGGAGGAAGGCCGCGCCGTCGACATTGCATGGCCGAGTCTCGTGAAGGCGCCGCTCGCCGAGCCGCCGCCCTATGAACCCGACGCAGCGGAGCTGATGCATACCGGCGCAGACATCGACGGCGACGGACGACTCGACGGGATCACGGTCTTCTCGGCGACGCGGCCACACGAACATCGGGTCGTGCGGATCGCCATCACCGCCCACGACGGTCCCGATGCCGACGGCGACGGTGTCGCCGATGCGAAGGAGCGCGAGATCGGAAGCGACCCGCTCGATCGAGACACCGACGACGACGGCCTTCCTGACGGATGGGAAGTGAACGGGTTGCCGCGCGGCATCGAGCCATTCGAGGGCGTTCTGAGTCCGACGCGGCGCGACGTGCTTCTTCTCGTCTCGCGCTATGTCGAACTCGACGAGGCGACGGCGAAGCGCGAGGTCGAGAAGTCGAAGCGCCTCTACTCGGCAATCCCGACGCCGAATGTGGACGGTACGACGGGCGTTACGGTTCACCTTCGCTGGACCGAACCGATCCGGCCGGAGCATCAGGGGGCGTGGTGGTCGGTCGGCAATCGCGTGGTGCTTCCGAAGGAGCGTGGTGTCGTCCACTGGATGCAGGTCACGCCCGGCGGCGGCGGTCAGGCTCAGCAGACCGGCGACATGGGCGGGGCCGGCGCCCACTGGGCTGCGTTTGGCCACGAGGTTGGGCACCAGTTGTCGCTCGCCCACGAGGGCGATTCGCGGCCAGCGTGGTGTCCGCTCTATCCCTCGCTCATGAACTACGCCTTCAACTACTCGCTGGGCGGCAACGGCGAGGCGATCAGGTTCAGCGACGGCCGTTTCGCGTCCCATGAGTTGCGCGAGTCATCCCTGGTCGAGCGGCTGCCATTCGCGTTCGACGAGGTCAAGTACCTCGCCGAGGGACCGTTTCACTTTTCGCTCAAGGCCGACGGCGATCGTTCGACGCTCATCGATTGGAACCACAACGGCGCGTTCGATGAGGGAACCGTCGAAGCCGACATCAACTACGGGGGCTCGACGCATTGCGGCACGCGACGCAACGTCGAGAACTGCTCGACCGCGCCAGCGCTCTTCGTTCTGGGTGGCGTGACGCAGCTCATCACCGTCGACATGAAGGGGACGGCGGTGAGCGTGCGGGCCTGCACGGGTGACGGACAGTGGACGGCGCCCCGGCCGATTCCTAACAGTTCGACCAGGTCGGATCCGGTGGGGGTCAGCGTCGGAAGCGAGGGCTTCGTCTTCTTCCGGATGCAGCGAGCGTGGTTCGTCGCCCGCGTGACGGGTGAGGCGATCGACACCCCGGTCGAACTCGACGGCACCGGCACGCGCGACCTGGCGGCATGTGTCGTCGGGGGCCGCGTCCTGGTGCTGCTGCGAGCCGATGACGACGCCGTCGTGGCACGGTGGTTCGACTGGTCCTCGAAGGAGCGACTTTCCGCGCCGCAATTGCTTCCGATTACCTCACACGTCCCGCCAGGCTGCGCCCAGGACCCGACCAGCGGACGGCTGGTCTTCGCGACGAGCGTGAAGAACCCGGCCACCAGCGACTGGTGCCTGCGGGTGACCTGGTGCCAGGTCGACGGCGACCGGATCACCGAACTCGAGTCGCGCTGGACGCGTGGCGAGTACGCGACGAACCACTGCACGACCCGGCCCGTGGTCGCGTTCCGTGCAGTGCCAACCGGAAGCGAACTCAACATCTTCCACACCGGGTGGTTCGGAGCCAACGGACTTACTACCGCGTGGCGCACAAAGCAGGTCGGCAACCGCCAACTCGATGACGGATGGCTGACCTGCCTTCTCTACGACGAATGGACCCTCACCAGGGTCGGCGTCGCTTTCGCCGACGGGCCGCAGGGGGCGATCTACTCCTATCGCTGGGACCCTGGGGACCACGGGGACATGACCGTGAACATGGTGCAGACCGCCCATAACGGTTGGGGCATCGACGCCGATCCTATGCGCGATTTCGACGACTGCGCGAAGATCACGCAGTGGGGGATTCGTCACTCGATCCTTCTGATGCGACCGGAGTGAGTGTTTTCAATCGCCGTCGCGCCGAAGGGAGTGTGCGCCCGGAGGGCGCTACGGACCGCTCAAGCAATCCTCGAAGAGCGACCCAGGCACGCCCGCGATGCGAGCCGACCGTCCGGTCGGTCGGGCCGTGATCGCCG
This sequence comes from Phycisphaerae bacterium, assembly GCA_016795065.1. GTDB lineage: Bacteria > Planctomycetota > Phycisphaerae > Phycisphaerales > SM1A02 > JAEUIT01. The sequence continues at coordinate 28,053 of JAEUIU010000084.1, read as the reverse complement.
GCGCGGGACGGAACTGGTCGGAGATGACCAGCCGTTCCCGCAGGTGTGCGGCACGCTCGCGCCAGACGCGATCGACGATGTCGGGACGGTTGCACTGCTGCGAGAGGTGCAACAGGACGATCGCCTGCGGAACGCCCGATTCGGCGATGCGAATCGCCGCGGCGACGCTCTCGTCGTTGGAGAGGTGGCCCTTGCCTCCCATGATCCGCTGCTTGAGAAACCACGGGCGCTCGCTGGTCCGTTCGAGTTCCTCGTCGTAGTTGCTTTCGAGGGCCAGGAGATCGATGTCCCGGAAGAGTTCGATGAGGGCTTCGGAGACGCGGCCGAGGTCCGTCGCGTAGCCGAGACGGGTGATGCCGACGGTGCAGCGGCGCTCAAGCAGGAACGCCGTTGAGCCCCGTTCGTCATGCGGAGTTCGGCAAGCAAAGAGCCGCAGGCCCTCGCCGAGGTCGGTCCAGTCCTCGAACGGGACGATGCTTGCCGCTGGGACGCCGCAACGCACGGCTTCGCCGACGTGTTCGCGATGCAGCCGGACTCGGATGCCGGAGCGCTCGATCGGCCGGCGCCAGGTCTCGCGCCAGTGGTCCGCGTCGAGATGGGTGAGCAGAAGATCCGTCGCCTCCTCGGGCCGACGCCGCAGCGACGCGTACAGGCGCTCGCGCGTGGCCTTGGGCGAGAGACCGGCGTCGATGAGGATCATCCGTCCGTCCGCGCACACCACGCTGGCGTTTCCCTGCGAACCGCTGGCCAGGACGGTGAGCTCAAGCATCGCTCAGTCGCGCTCCTCATTGGCGCCATCGCTGGGCAGTTCGCCCGAACGAATGAGCGAGAGCAGCGAGTGGCGGGCCCGGCCCGCGCGGTCGACGATGGGGCGCTTGGAGGCCACGATGAAATCGATGAGTTCCTTCACCTCCGGCACATGTTCCCGTTCGCGCAGCAGGTGAACATTCTGCTTCGGTGTCGCTCCGGTGCGATAGAGCGTGCGGAAGGCCCAGCGAAGGTGGTCGATCGTCTCGCGCGAGAATCCCGCACGTCGCAGGCCGATGATGTTGAGGCCGCCGGTGGCGTTGAGGTCCCGCAGCAGGAAGAAGGGGGGAACGTCGCAGGAGGTGCCGCTGGCGCCCGAGAGCATGCAGTTGCGTCCGATGCGAACGAACTGGTGGATCGCGGTGGCGCCTCCGATGACGATCCTGTCAGCAAGTTGGGCGTGCCCGGCGATCGAGACGCCGTTGGCGAAGATGTTGTGGCTGCCGATCACCGCGTCATGGCCGGCGTGGGACGTTGCCATGAAGTAGTTCGCATTGCCGATGGTCGTCGGCTTCTCCTTCGTTGCCCGGTGAATGGTGACGTGCTCACGGAAGGTGTTGCCGTCACCGATGACCAGACCGGCCCCGTCATTCGAAGGCGGAAACCCGAGATCCTGCGGAGCGAAGCCCAGGCAGGCGCCCGGATAGCAGACGTTCCGGGCCCCCATCCAAAGCGGTCCATTCAGGTGCACGCTCGACACCAGCGTCGTCCCCGGTCCGATGCGGATCTTGCCGACGAGGATGCAATAGGGGCCGACGACCACGTCATCGGCGAGCTGCACGTCGCCATCAATGATCGCGGTGGGGTGGATGTGGGGCATGAGGGGGATTCTACGGGGAGGGTCCGTCGAAAGGTCGAACGCATCCCCGGCGTACCATCCTCGCCCATGTCCGAGGTGATCGAACGCAGCGAGTTGGTCGAGGTCCGGAATCTGGGACGCATGGCGTACCCGGAGGCGCTCGAGCTGCAGCGAGGCGCTCACGCGGCGGTGCTTGCGGCGCGCGAAGCGGCTGGGCGGTTGCCGATGCCGATCTTCCTCCTTGAGCACGACCCGCCCGTGATCACCGTGAGTCGTCGTCCGGGCGCCGCGGATCACCTACTCGCTACGCCCGAACTGTTAGCCATGCAGGGTGTCACGATCGCCGAGACCGATCGCGGCGGCGACATCACCTACCACGGTCCTGGCCAACTCATCGCGTATCCGATCCTCGACCTCAATCGACTCGGCCTGCGCGTGCACAGCTACATGCGCTGGCTCGAGCAAGTCGTGATCGACACGATCGCCGGGTTTGGCGTGCAGGGGCACCGTGACGCCTGCGCGACGGGTGTGTGGGTCGGTGGTGAACCCAACTATTCCTCCGGCACCTGCGCCGCGCCGGCCGGCGGGCGGAAGATCTGCGCGATGGGGGTGCGCGTCGGTCGCTGGGTGTCGATGCATGGGCTCGCCCTGAACGTCTCGACGAACCTTGCCCATTTCGGTCTGATCGTTCCGTGCGGTCTTGTCGGTCGACCGGTGACGTCGCTGGCGGTTGAATGTGCAGCGCCGCCGACCATGGACGAGGTCAAGCGGGCGATGGCCCTGACGTTCCTCGCCGCGGCGGAATCGACGGCACGGGCGGCGGCCTCGCATCCCCTCGACTCGTCCCCTCTCGATGGCGACCCAGCAAAGTCGGATCGAGACGGCGTATCCTGACGGCATCATGAAGACCGCAGACCGCCTTGTTGTCGTCACCTCGCTCCTCGTCGCCGTCAGTTCGCTCGCCTTGCACTTCGCCCCTACCGGTGGTGCGTTCGCTGCGAATCCGGTGGCGCTGGCCAACGACCTCGGCCCGGCCGATGGCCTCCTCCTGAACGAACTCAAGAGCGGCGCGAAGGAGGCGAGCCCGGTGCGCTTGCGGGTCGATGGCCAGCGGCTCTCCTGGGATGACCGGATGACATCGAAGGCATGGGCGGTCGGCGCGGTGCACGTCGATCGGGCGATGAAGGCCCTCTTGAATGGCCCGAGCTACGCCGACAAGCGGAAGGAACTGGAGGAAACCGCCAAGCAGCAGGACGCCGAGTTCGGCGCCCGCCTGGAGGCCCTTCGAAACAAGTACCCCAACGTCACGCCGCAGAGCCCCGAGGCGCCGCAGGCCCAGGCCGAGAGCCAAGCTTTGGCTCAGGAGTACGAGCGTTGGCGTCAGGGGTCGATGCGGATCCAAGAGAAGCTCTTCGCCGAGCAGATCGAGGCGGCCTATCGCGAACTGGTGAGCGCGGTGGAGACCGTCTGTGAGAAGGAGAAGATCGACATGGTGGTCCGGTTCATTCCCACCGCCAATCCCTTTGAGGTCGACAATCTGGCCGGCGCCCGAGAACAGGTCGTGTCCAGGACCTTCCTGAAGTACCCCGAAGCGGTCGATATCACGGCCGAGGTCCTGAAGGCCCTGAACGTGACCGGCTGATTTCCGGCGATCGGCCGGAAATCACGACGACGCTCGGGCGTCGACTCCGTTGAAGCGAGGGTGAAGGCGATCGGATGTCGATCGCCTGCCAGACCGAACCCTCCTCTCCGGAGTCTCTGCATGTTGCTTGTCGCTTCCTTTCTCGCCACCTTCGCCCTCGCCGGGCCGCCCGTCGCGTCCCCGCCCGTCAGCGCTGGCGGGACTCCGCCGACCGCACCCGTCCAGGCCGCCACGTTCTTGCGTTTCTCCCCTGAGACACTCGAACTCGGCGAGATGATCTCAGGCAAGCCGAAGACCGGCACGCTGACCGTCACCAACATCACCGGCGGTCCGATCACCGTCGAGGCGATCAAGGGCGCGTGCGGTTGCACCACCATCGCAGGGACGCCGAAGGATTCCGTTGCGGCCGGCGCTTCGTTCTCGGTCGAGATCACCGTCGATCCGGGCAACAAGACCGGCGTCGACCTCGCGAAGGCCGTTCACTTCCAGCTTGATGGGAAGCGCACCCAGTCGATGACCGTGACCGGCCACGTGAAGATGGTGGTGCGGGTCTCGCCTGACGTGGTCGATGCGTCGGCCGTGCCGAGCGGCGCGAACGCGACGGTGACGCTCGAGAGCGTCGATCAGGGCGAGTTCTCGATCACCGCCGTCGATCCGGCCGGCATCATCGAGCTGCCGAAGGGAAAGGCGAGCCAGCAGAAGCTCTCGATCGATCTGGCCCGTTGGGAAGCGGCCGGAAGGCCCTCGAAGATCACGCTCTCGACTGACAAGGTCGATGCCGAGAGGCTGGTCATTCCGATCAAGTCAGCGCCCGCCGTGGTGCTCTATCGCCTGCCCGCGGCGCCGGCGTCGAGCCCCGAACGGGTCGAGCGTGAGGCGGCCCAGGACGCGGCGATCCTCGCCCTCGATGCTCGCATCGGTGAGTCGCCCCGTTCGAACGGATTCCGCATGCGGCTTCATCGCGAGACGGGCATGCTCTTCGTGCATGGAACGCAAGGGGACGCGGAGGTCGTCAACGAAGCCGTGAAGTCGTTGCCCGCCGACACGGGCATTCGCGAGGCGACCCACGAGTGATCGGCGAACGAAACGCTCATGACCGCCGTCCCCATGTCCATCCCTCCGCATGACGCGACTCCTGCCGGCACCTCCGCCATGGCACCTGAGGTTCGCGATGGGCAGGCCGCAACGGCCGCGAACGACGGGAGTGACGCCGCCACCCAGCGCGGCGCCGCCCTGAGCGACGCGGCCGTGTGCGCGTTGACGGCCGACGTCGTGTCCGGTGAGCGGCGTGCGTACGAACGGCTCTTTCGGCTGCGGTGCGTTTTCGTCGAGCGTGAGTCGCTGCGGCGCCTGTCGCGGCGCCGAGATCTCGCTCCGGACGCCGCCCAGGAGACGTGGCTCCGCGTTGCCCGTGCCCCGCGTTGTTGCGAATCAATCTCGCGGCTCGATGCTTGGCTTCAACGGATCGTGGCGAGTGCAGCGGTGGATCTTCTCCGCAGCGAACTTGCCCGCCGGGTTCGCGAGGATCGGCTCGCCGCCTCGCGCAATGAGGCGAGTGCGTTCGTCGACGATGTCGAACTGCTCGAGGCGATGGGGCGCGAGATGCGTCGGTTGGATGGCCTCGACGGCGAGGAGCGGGCCCTGCTGGAATTGCGGACGCGAACCGGGGCAACGCTTGCCCAGCTCGGTGCGATGCTAGGCGTGGGGCGGGCGGCGGTGGACAGTCGTTTGCGACGGGCGGCGGAGTCCGCACGACGGGTGTTGACGGCGGAGGCGGTCCAGGATCGGCGAGGTGAGCGATGAACGAACACGATGACGACATTTCGACCGGCACCCTGACTCCCGATCATGAGCGGATGCTCGCCCGCGGGCTGGGCGAGTTCGATCGCTCGACCGCCCGGCGCCGCACGCGCCGGCGTGTCGTGCGCGGAACCGCCGCGGCGGTGCTGGTTGTCGCCCTCGCCCTGATCGCGGCACGCTTCGGAACGCAGCCGAACGACAGCACCGAACGAAACGTCGCCATGGGAAAGCGATCGCTCCCTGCCTACGTCGAACTCATCAACGACGATCTGCAACTCACCGTCGAACTCGAGCTGGCCCGAGCCTGCGAACGCATAGGCCGCCGAGGCGGCGAGGTGTATGTGGTGGAGTGCGCGAGGCGGTAGGGGTGCGTCCGCTTTCCGCGAGCAGGACCGCCGATAGGGAAGCGAACGTCTGACTCGCGCCGCGTGAACCTGTTCAACATGGACAGTCGGGGGTTCGCGACACAAGACGTCGGGCCTTGTGAAGTTCTGGCGACGGGTTGAAGTGCAGGCGATGTGGGACGCGGACGCAGCCGCAGATGTCGATGGCGCTCGGGCTGAACGCCGCGGCCCCCTCTGTCGCCTTCTCCCTCCGGCCTCCGCGACCTCTTCACCTCTGCGGTGAGAAACCGCGCCGAGGCACGCACCCGCTCTCAGTCCCCCTGCTCCAGCACCGCCATGAACGCTTCCTGCGGGATGGTGACGCTGCCGATCGTCTTCATCCGCTTCTTGCCTTCCTTCTGCTTCTCGAGGAGTTTGCGCTTGCGACTCACGTCGCCGCCGTAGCACTTGGCGGTGACGTTCTTGCGCAGGGCCTTGATCGACTCGCGGGCGATGATCTTGCCGCCGATCGCCGCCTGGATCGGGATCTCGAACTGGTGGCGGTCGATCTGGGCCTTGAGCTTCTGGAGGATGCTGCGGCTGCGCTGCTCGGCATTGTGGCGGTGGCAGATCAGGCAGAGGGCCTCGACCGGCTCGCCGTTGACGAGGATCGCGACCTTCACCAGGTTGTCCTGGCGGTACTCCTTGATCTCGTAGTCCATCGTGCCGTAGCCGCGGGTGATTGACTTCAGCTTGTCGTAGAAGTCGTAGATGATCTCGGCGAGCGGTAGTTCGTATTCGAGCATCTGGCGGTCGTCGCTGACGAACTTCTGGCCCTTGAAGATGCCGCGTCGGGTGTCGCAGAGCTTCATCAGCTCACCGATGTTCACCGTCGGGCAGATGATCTCGATCTTGACGATCGGCTCGCGGATGGCCTTCACCTTCGAGAGGTCGGGCAGGTCTGCCGGATTGTGGATCTCGATCGTCGTGCCGTCGTTGAGGTCGACGAGGTAGCTCACTGTCGGGGCGGTCTGCACGATCTCGACGTCACCCTCGCGCTCGAGGCGCTCCTGGATGATGTCCATGTGCAAAAGGCCAAGGAATCCGCAGCGGAAGCCGAAGCCTAACGCTTCGCTATGCTCGGTCTCGAAGGTGAAGCTTGCGTCGTTCAGGTGCAACTTCTCGATCGCCTCGCGCAGGGCCTCGAAGTCGCCCTTCTTACCGCTTGAACCGTCGGCACCGGCGCTGGCGGGATAGAAGTCGCAGAAGACCATCTGCTTCGGCTCCTTATAGCCGTGCAGGGCCTCGTCAGCGAGGTCGTTCTCGTGGGTGATGGTGTCGCCGACGCGGACATCGCCGAGGCTCTTGATCGCCGCGACCATGTAACCGACCTCGGAGGTGTCGAGGTGGGTGACCTTTGTGGGGAAGGGCGTGTAGCGGCCCAGCTCGGTCACCTGGAAGGTGCGGCCCGTTCCCATCATGCGGATCTTGTCGCCGACCTTGATCTTGCCGTCGAAGACACGGAAGTAGACGACGACGCCGCGGTAGTCGTCGTAGTGGCTGTCGAAGATCAGGGCTCGCAGCTTGGTGGTGACCGCCGCACGCGGGGCCGGGAGTCGCTCGCAGATCGCGCCAAGCAATTCCTGAATCCCCTGTCCGGTCTTCGCGCTGACCAGGATGCAGTCCTCTGCCGGCAGGCCGAGGACGCTCTCGATTTCCATCGCGACCTTCTCGGGCTGCGAGGCGGGGAGGTCGATCTTGTTGATGACTGGGATCAGCTCGAGGTTGTTGGCCACCGCAAGGTAGGCGTTGGCGACGGTCTGGGCCTGCACGCCCTGCGTCGAGTCGACGACGAGAACGGCACCTTCGCACGCGGTGAGGGCTCGCGAGACTTCATAGGCGAAGTCGACGTGCCCGGGCGTGTCGATGAAGTTGAGCTGATAGATCTCGCCCTTGTGCTTGTGATAGACGGTGACCGCGCTGGCTTTGATGGTGATGCCGCGCTCGCGCTCGAGGTCCATCGAGTCGAGGAGCTGGGCCTTGGCCTCGCGCTCGCTGACCGCATTGGTTGCCTGCAGCAGGCGATCGGCAAGGGTGCTTTTCCCGTGGTCGATGTGAGCGATGATGGAGAAGTTGCGGACAGGCATCGGCCGAGAGCTTGCAGGGGAGGGAATGGCCCAATCGCACCGACCGCGCCGGGCGGAGAGGGCGTTCGCCTACCGAGAGTCCCGCATCATACTGGAGATCGCGCCGATCTCGAACCGGTTCGGTGCGAGGGAGCAGCTAGCGCCGGTTTGGGCCGCCCGACGCGTCCTTCGCGTCACTCGCGATCCCGCATTCTGGGCAGGAAGCCGCGTCAGGGGCGTGCAGGAGCTGTCCGCATCCAAGGCATATCGGGACGCCGGACTCCCGGATCGCTTTCCGGACACATGGGGCATAGGTCCGAACCAGGGCGATGGAAAAGGCGATGTGCTGAAGGAAGAGGAACCCGACCAAGGTCGCGACTCCGGCGGCGATGCCCAAAGGCTGCCCGCCGAGAAGGGGGTGCGGGGCGCCTCCCCGACCGCCCAGGAAGCCGATCAGCCAGAGCGCCGCGAGAAGGAACGCAAGCGGCCACAGGCTCAGGAGCAGAAACCCGACGATGGCCTGCGGCGACCGGAGCATGAGGAGGTTCGCCCTCCAATGCATGGCCAGCGCCTCGCGCGGACCGGGACGGTACGCAACGTCATGAAAGCGGGGCCACCAGGAGAAGCCGGACACGGTGGACGGCGGTGTGTGGGGCCTCAACCGGTCGGCGTCGCGCGGGCCGGCTCGGTCGGCTTCGCCGAGCCATCGGGCTTCGCCGCACCCGGGCCGACGGTCGCGCGCTGGACGATCCGATCGAGGGTCCCTTCCACGCTCCGCAGACGATTGAAGGAGTTGGTGATGTCGGACGTGCGCGTCGCATCTTCGGTGGCGGGAGTCTTCGTTGCCGCTCCGGTTTCGTCCACCGGCACCGATTCGGGTTCGAGGAGCATTGCCGCGACCGACGGCGAATCGGGCAGCAACTCCACGCGGCCTTCGCGCAGCCGCCACTCGCCTCGATGGCTGGAGATCACCACCGGTTGGCTCTCACCGGCCGCCCGCGGAGCGACATAGTGGTAGCGCATCGTCGGGAGGAGTTGGAGCGTTCCGCCCTCGCCCGCCCACAGGCCAAGGAAGAGATCCTCGGCCACCATGGGTGGCGTTTCGATGAAGGTCATCGCCTTGTACTTGCGCACGTTGATGACCACCTGATCGTCAACCACGGAGAGCGGCACGCGCGTGCGGTCGTCCTTCCGCATGGTGTAGGGCTCAAGCCAGAACGCCGCGTGGTTCTGTCGGTTCCATCGGCCGACCTCGAGCGGCTTGCGATATCGATTGGCCGAGTCGTAGAGCCGGTACGCGCCATCGGGGCTCAGCTCGATCATCTGGGCGCCGTTGCTCCACCAGCCGATCACCGGAAAGGGGCGCTCAGGGTCGAGCCGCACGGTCGGGATGTCCCGGGGTGAGGTTGCGGGAGCCTCGACCGGCGCCTGCGACGGCGCCGGAGTCGGGACCGAATCCGCGGGCGGCGCGGAGGGAGCGGTCGCCTGACTGATGATCTGGGCAAGAAGGACAAGGGAAGCAACAGTCGCTGGCGTCATGCGGGACTCCGCTTGGGAGTGAATGCGCCGCGCGTGCGGCGTTTCGTCCATCCTATGAAGCTGTCTTGGCAAGGGAAGCGTCCAGGGCCGGAATGGGCGGAAGATCGCCTTGCGAGTGAGCATTCAGGATGGCCGACCTCGGTTGGAGTCATCAGCACTCGGCACGGTGCCTGATAGCATGAGTAGGCCTGCCCGACGCAGGTCCGGAGCGAGGGAGAGGAAGGCGGTGCGAATCCGCCACGAACGCGTCACCGTGATCCGTTGGCACCATGCCGGACGGTCAGTCGGGTCGACTCCCTCGGTTCTGGTTCCAGTTCGCATCGGCCGACGCGAGTTCGGCCCGACGGAGTCATGTCGCATGTCCCAGGAATTGTCTCGTGTTCGCACTGCGCGCTTCGCGCTTGCGGCGTCGCTGTTCGCCTTGATCGGGGCGGGATCCGCCGACGCCTCGCTCGTCGCGACGTTTGAGGTCGGTTCGGGCGGCAACGCCTCGCATCTCCAATTCGACTTCCAGAACGGCAACAGCTACCTCTACCTTGTCCACTGGGAGGGGACCGTCACGGGTCGCGATCTCTTCGACATCGTTGGCGCTGCCCAGCCTGGCTACTTCACCAGCGACATCGTGACGTTTCCGTTTGGTGACGCCCTCTTCGGCCAGTCGATCGGAAGCGATGCCAATGCAGGCTTCGGCTCGCCGCCGGACTTCCTCGACTTCTGGCACTACTGGACGAAGGAAAGCGCAACGGCCGCTTGGGAATCGTCCTTCGTGGGGTTCGGCGACCGCATCGTGAGTGATGGCTCGTGGGACGGCTGGGTCTTTGGAAGCGACGGCGCCCCGGCGGCTGTTCCGGCCCCCGGCGTCACGATGATGTTCACCTCGCTGCTCGCCGTCGCGGCTCGCCGTCGCCGTTCGAAGTAAGGCGGTTCGCATTCAAGCCGCGCTCACAGCGAGGCCAGACGTTCCTCAATGTCCTTGGCGGCGAGTTCGCGCACCAACGTGTCGAGCCCGCCGCCGAGGAGCGTTTGGAGATTGAAGCTCCGCTCGACGCGATGATCGACGGCGACGTTTTCCTTCCATCGATAGGTTCGGATCTTCTCCGCTCGATCGCCGGAACCGATCATCGAGCGCCGGAGCTCGCCGCGCTTGGCGTGGGCCTCCTGCTGTCGGCGCTCATGCACGCGGGCCCGGAGAAGACGCCACGCCTTCTCGCGATTCTGCGTCTGACTTCGCGTTTCCTGCATGCGCACCTCGAGTCCCGTCGGAAGGTGGATGAGGTGCACCGCGGTCGCGACCTTGTTCACGTTCTGTCCGCCGGGGCCTTGGGCGGTGGTGATGATCTCCTTCACCTCGGCCGGGTCGAGTGTCGCGTCGACTTCCTCCGGCTCTGGCATGACGGCCACGGTCGCGGTCGAGGTGTGGATGCGGCCCGCCGCCTCGGTCGCGGGGACGCGCTTCACCTGGTGCGTGCCGCCTTCGTAGCCCAACTCACTCCACACGCCCTCGCCGACGACATTGGCGATCGCATGGGTGATGCCACCGACGTCGCCCGGCTTCATGTCCAGAAGTTCCCATCGCCAACCGCGCAGCTCGGCGAACTTGCGGTACATCTCAAAGAGCTCGCCGGCCCAGAGCGCCGCCTCATCGCCGCCCACGCCCATGCGGACTTCGAGCATGACGCTTCCGATCGCACGATCGTCGCTGGTGACGAGCTGGGTCCGGATGCCTGCGGCCAAGGCGTCGATCGCCGCCTCGAGCGGAGGGAGTTCTTCGGCCGCCATGGCCGCGAGATCGCGATCGCCGCCGGCGCGGAGGGCGAGGAGATCCTCACGCTCCCGTTCCTTTGCGAGGAATTCGCGCCACGCATCCACCGTCGACTGGATCGCTCGACGCCGCTGGCCGATCGTCCGCACCTTGCGGTGATCGCTGGCGATCTCGGGTTCGTGCAGCGACCGCTCGAGGGCCGTGTCTTCGGCAAGGATCTCGTCGAGCGTGCGACGGAGGTTGTCGGGGAGGGTGATGATGATGCGATCCAGCAGGTGGGTCGTGAAGTCAACGGCGAGTGGGGCATTATGCGGGGGGAGCCGCTGCACGTCACGCCTGGCGCGAATGGGAGTCCTCGGGCCGCCATATCCGCACAACGACAAGGGGCGCCGCATGAGCGGCGCCCCTTGTGAAGCTGCATCAGGGTTCGATTTGTTGAATCAGTCCTTCTCTTCGGCCTGGAAGAGCTCGTGGCCGGCCTCTTCGGCCTTGTGGAGGCGCTCGTAGGCGGCCTTCGCGTCGGCGGACTTGCCGGCGAGGATGGCCTCCTCGAGGACGATCGCTTCCTTCAGCGCGGCAAAAAGCTGCTTGCGGAGCTCGGCCTTGAAGGCTGCCTCATCGGTGCCGAACTTCTTCTTGGCGGCGTCGCTCATCTTGACCTGACCGATGAGCCCCTTCGAGGAGGCCATGCCAGCCTGAATGAGGCTGACGGCTTCGAGATCGGCGTTCATGCTCTCGGCGGTGAAGGTGGACTTCTCAAGCCCCTTGAAGCCGCGACCGGCCTGCTTCATGCCGCCCTCAAAGCTGCCGCCGCGGGGAGCGCGGCCTTCGCGACCTTCGCCGCGACCTTCCTGCGGTCCGCCCTCGCCACGGCCTTCGCCAGCGCCGCCGCGTCCACGGCCCTCGGACTGTGCCTTCATGTACTTGGTGAGCTCATCACGATCGATCGAGCCATCCTTGTTGGCATCGGCGGCGTCGAAGGCTCGCTCGACGAAGGGAGCGGGAAGCTCATCCTTGGTCAACTTGCCGTCGGCGTTCTTGTCACCCTGCATGAAGCGATCGACGACGGCGTCCGGGCTGGGGGCTGGGCCGCTGCCAAGACCCCCACCTGGGGGGCCACCAGCGGGTCGGCCGGCGCCTTGGGCGCAGGCCATGGACGTGATGAGAAGCGTGACGACGGACGCGAAAACTCGGACGCGTGACATGCTGAAGATTCCTTGCAGTGGCCAACCGTGAGAGGGGTGATGAACCACACCGTTCAACCCACCCCGGGACAACAGTCTGGCGATTTCGAGGGGAGAGCCGCTCTGAACGGGCTCCTTCGCGATCCATTGCGGGCCGCGACGAGGTCTCCAGAGGCAGGATACCGAGTCCTATTCCATTCGCGGGCCTGGCTCGGGCGAAGTTCGACTGGCCCGTTCGTCGACGCGACGGAGGTAATGTCGTCCGAGGGGGTAGGCGATGACGCACCAGGCGAGAGCCGCGATGAGCGTCGAGAGGGCCAGGGGAATTCCCTTCGGAACGAACGCCGGCCACCAGGCGAGCAGTCCGTCGCTGGCGTGTAACCCGATCTGGATCGAGAGGGTTGCGCAGAGCAGCACCGTGACCGGAAGGAACGCCACCCACCAGGCGGTGAGGGCATCGCCGCCCCGATAGACGAAGGTGTCGATGAGGTTCTTGGCCTTGTACTTCAACTCGCGGCTGAGCGGCGAATACAGGGCTTCCCGCGACGGCCGGTCGATCGCATAGTGCATCGAAGAGCGTCCCACCATGGCTATCAGAAGTGTGGTGGCGGACTCGCGCCAAGCGATGAGCGCGAAACCAAGGACGGTCACGACCGGCGTCACGAACAGGGTCCGCCGGATCCCTAACCAACGAGTGATGCGAGCGCTGAGCAGGAGTTGGGTGCCAAGCACGATTTGGTTGGAGAGAAAACTGATGTCGGCACTGAAGGCCGTTCTGGCGGCGCGGGCGGCGCCTGGGTCGTCGTGGGAGAAGATCGTCGCGAGAATGCGTGACTGTTGGATCGAGAGGAAGGTCGAGGTGATGGTGTAAAGAAGTATGTAGCCTGCGATGAGGAGGAGGTAGGGTTGCGTGGCGACGGCAATCACGCCGTCGAGGATCCCACCTCCGATGCGCTGGTCGGAGGGACGTGTGGACTCGCTTGTGGTCGAGGTGTCACTCGGCCGTTCGGTCAACGTCGTCTCGTCCGACCGGGCCCGGCCGCTGACCCACCAGCCAAGCACCACCGCAACCTGAAGGAGCACCACCGAGATGGGCAACAGCATGTTCGTGCCCAAGGACTCGGCGAAGAGGGCGGAGATCTTTGATCCCGTCATGGCGCCGACGGTCGAACCGATACTGATCTTGGCAAAGAGCCGTCGCGACTGGTCGACCGAGTAGGTATCCGTGAAGACTGACCATGCTGTCGAGATCGCAAGCAGGTTCACCACGCTGTACCAGACGTAGAACGCTCGACTCGTCCAGACGAGCGTCGCGCCGTCACTCTTGTGGAAGAGGACGAAGAAGACGATTGTCGTGAAGGCAAAGAGCTCGAGCACCGCGGGCAGGATGAGCCGTCTGGGCACGCGCGACGCGATGGTGGAGAAGATCGCGCTGGCGACGAACATTCCGACCAGTGTTGCGGTGACGACCCACGGGAGCTCGCTGCTCAGATCCTGTTCGCTCTGGATTGCATCGCGAATCGGTCGCAGAATGAAGCACGCCGTGAAGATGAGGAAGGTCAGGCCGCAAGAGACCGCCAGAGGAAGTGCCTCGCCGGGTTCGATCACGAGCACCCTGCGGATCCAGCGAACGAACGTCTGCATGCCGCTGCGAGACGGGTCACTCATGCATGGGCTCCTCGTCTCGTTCGCCTTTGGCGCGGGGCAGAGAAATGGTGAACGTTGCGCCTCGGCCGACGCCGTCGCTTGTCGCCGACAGGGAGCCGCGATGGAGCTCGATGATCCTGCGTGCAATGAGGAGTCCCAGGCCAAGGCCTGCCGGTGGAGCAGCGGACTGCTGAAACTCCGCCCGCACCGCGAGCATGAGCGGATCAAAGAGATGGGCGAGAAGCTGCGGGTGGATGCCGACGCCGGTGTCACGGACGGCCACCTGGAGCGCGAGATCGAAACGGCGAGTCTCCACCGAGATGGTCCCGCCCGCTGGTGTGTGTCGCACCGCGTTGAGCAGGAGTTGCGACATCGCCTGATGGAATCGATCGACGTCCAAGCTCACACGGCCTGAGGCGTGGAGCGAACTGGCGAGTTCAACGCCCTTCGTCTCGGCGCTGCCTCGGGCGAGGTCAAGCGATTCGCCGACCACCGTAGCGAGGTCGCAATCGCTTGGGTGGAGTGCGATTCGTCCTGACGAGAGCCGCGACGCATCGCCCAGAACATCGACGAGTCGCTTCTGGTCGCGGAAGCTCTGTTCGATTGCCGCGAGAGCCTGATCGACCTGCCCCGCAGCTACGCGCTTCTCGCGAAGGAGATTCGCCCAGACCAGGCCCACCGAGAGGGGTGAGCGAAGCTCGTGGCAGACGATGCGGAGAAACTGATCGCGGGCAAGGTCGTACAGCGCCGACTCGCTCGCATCCTGTGATGCCATCAGGCGTCTCCCGTCGGGGCGACAGCTGCGGGAAGGGCGACGATTCGGCGGATGCGATCGATGACGCCTTGTGGGTCGAGAGACTTCGAGATGAGTCCGTGAGCGCCCGCGGCCTTCGCCGTCGCGACCATCGCTGCATCGTCATAGCCGGAGAAGGCGATGATCCAGATGCCGGGGGCGCTTCGACGCAACGAGTCAATGGCCTCGATCGGGTTGCGGCCGGGCATCGTCAGGTCGACCAGGACCGCGTGCGTGCCTCTGGTCCGACACTCCTCTTCCAAGTGATCGGCGTTGGGCAGCGTGCCGACGGACTCCATGTCCGGTTCGCCATCAAGGATGCTCGACCAAAGTTGGGCGAAGTCCGCGTGATCGTCGACGCAGAGGATCCTCAGCCGTGCAGCGGGGTTCGGGTTGGATTGGGAGTGTCGTTCAACCATGCGAGTGAAAACCCTGCGCGGGGACGATACCCCGAATGAGCCTCTGCGTTGCGGGAAGCGAATTGCGGGGCGTCAATCCCCGACAAGACAGCGCTGTCAGGCAAGTGGTATCACGCACGACTCCGGAACGGTACCCATCCTTGCATCAAGGGTGGGAACCGTTTCGGACCGCACGGCCTCAGTGCGAGCGCCTCCTCGCTCCCATCAGGATTCACCATCATGCAATTCACGAGCGTTCTTCGCGTCTCGGTCGCCTCCGCGGCCGCTCTTCTTCTCCTAGCCGGCTGCGCGTCGCAACCCACGGACGGCTCAGCCGAGGCGGCCGTGCCGCAGGCCTCGCCTGGCACCATCGCCTACGACCGCGACATCTGGCTGAGCCTCATTCACGACCACACCAAGATCCGCCGCGAGGTTCACGAACTGCCCAACGGCGTCGACGCCGTCACCGAGTCCGATGATCCGGACGTGGCCGCGAGGATCCGAAACCACGCTTTCGCCATGCAGCGAAGGCTTCGCGATGGCGCTCGCGTCCGGCAGTGGGACCCCGTCTTCGTCAAGCTCTTTGACCACGCCGAGAAGGTCAAGCTCGACGTTCAGGTCACGGACAAGGGCGTGCACATCATCGAAACAAGTGACGACCCGGAGGTGGTGCGCGTACTGCACTCGCACGCCGCAGGCGTGAGCGAGATGGTCCGCGAAGGGTCGGCCGTATCTGGCCGCGAAACACCGATGAAGTGAGTTCACGCGGTCGGGAAGACGCCGTCCAGCGAGAGGTATCGTTCGCCCGTGTCGTAGCAGAAGCCAAGGACACGCGACCCGGGCATGAGCGATGGCAGCTTCTGAGCGATGGCCGCAAGCGTGGCACCGGAGGAGAGCCCGACAAAGAGCCCTTCCTCGCGCGCTGCCCGCTGAGCGTAGATGACCGCTTCCTCTTCACTCACCAGGATCGTCCCGTCGAGCCCCGAGCGATCGAGGTTCGCAGGAATGAAGCCTGCGCCAATGCCTTGAATCCGGTGCGGCGTGTGGGTGCCGCCGCTGATGACCGGCGACTTGCTCGGTTCGACGGCGAAGACCTTGAGCCCCGCAAAGCGGGGCTTCAGCACCTGTGCGCAGCCGGAAATGTGTCCGCCCGTGCCGACGCCGGTGATGATCGTGTCGATGCCCTCGGGGAAGTCGGCGAGAATTTCCTGGGCGGTGGTGGTGCGGTGGATCTCGACGTTCGCGGGATTGTCGAACTGCTGTGGGATCCAGGAGGGCAGGGTCGCGGCCGCCAGTTCCTCGGCTTTGGCGATGGCTCCGCGCATGCCGAGCTCCTTCGGGGTCAGCACAAGCTCGGCGCCGAGGGCCTTCATGATCTTTCGCCGCTCGACAGACATCGACTCGGGCATGACCAGGATGAGCCGGTACCCCCGCACCGCGGCGACCATCGCCAGACCGATACCGGTGTTGCCCGAGGTCGGCTCGATGATCGCGGTCTCCTTGGTAAGGATCCCACGCCGTTCGGCGTCATTGACCATGGCCAGGGCGATACGGTCCTTGATGCTCCCTCCCGGATTCGCCCGCTCCAGCTTGATCCACACCTCGTGGGTCGTGCCGAAAAGGTGCTGCATCCGAACGTGAGGCGTGTTTCCGATGGTGTCGAGGATCGAGTTGGCCCGCATAGGAGGTCCGTACGTGAGGAGATGCGTAAAGGGCGGTGAGGAGGAAACGAAAAAGCCCGCGTCGAGGCGGGCTTCGGTCAATCGAGGAGGTTGTGCGGTGGTCGCGGATCGCTCAACGGCCAGAGCGAGCGAATCCGCTGCCCGCAGCGGTGCGCCCGGCGACTCGGCGACAACAACACGCCACGCATGTCGTGGTCACGAGAAGATCTGGGCACGATCCGGCTGGGCTTGCCATGGCGAACTGGAGCCTAACCCACACCCCTCGCCTGTCAAGCGACGGTCGGCCACCACGACCAGAAGGCGTCACTTCGTTCCGCACGAGCCATCGGCACAGTTGCCGCCGGAGCAGTTCCCCTGTGTCGCATGGCGATTCCACGGGAGGCACGCGATGGCACTGGCCAGCGGGCAGAACCCGGTCAATCCTGCAAGCACCAAACCACAGCCCATAAATGCCGAGAGAAGCAGTCCGGCCGGATGCACCCAATAGGCGAGGGCCACGCCGGCAAGGGTCATGAGTCCGATCGTCGCCTGCGTCTGTTGGAGAACACCGAGTCGCGGTGCGCTGGCGCGGGTCGAGACCGGCAGGCCTGCCGACTTCCAGGCATCGATGCCGCCCGCCATCGAGACGACCTCGCAATGGGTCGCAAGGTCATGGCATCGTCGGAGGGCATCGCCCGACCGGCGACCGCTTCGGCACATGAGTACCACCCGTTGGCCTTGGGCGGGCTTGATCTGACGGGGGTCGAAACGTGAGAGCGGCATCAGGACCGCGCCGCTGACGTGCTCGCGGGCGAACTCATCAGGTTCGCGCACATCGAGGAGGAGGCAGGTGCCGCCGGCGAGCCAAGACTGCACGTCGCGAGGCTGGATCTCCAATGCGAGCGGGGAAGTGCCTTGGCCAATGCTGGCAGCAGACGTAGCGTGGACCGTTGAACTGCTCATGGGGTCGTTGAGCGATTCATCGGGCGAGTGGTTCCCTCGCTCGCGAGTTTCTCCTGCAAACGACAACACCGCCCTGGGCTCGGAGTTGTCGGCCGCGCCGACCCGCTAGCGATGAAGCCGGTGGCAGACAAGGCGCCGCAGTTTCTCGGCGCTGGCGACCACGGATTCGTGAAAGTCTCGGGCCCGCGCATCGACCGCTAAGAGGCCAAGGCCGTCGACCTTAGCGACGATCTTGCATTCCTTGTCGATCCCTCCCCGGTGGGCGTTCACGTCCGTGACCCGGACAAGCACCTCTCGAATGCGCCCGGCCGCGGGGCGTGCCGCCCGTTCAAGGCATCGCGTGGCGTGCTCGACAAGGGACGGACTGGTCGGAAGGACACCATCATGGAAACGAATCAGCATGGCATGCTCCGAGGTGGAGAGCCTTGGCTCGTCGGAGCCCATTGACTCCCCAAGACATTGAACGCACGGTTCTGCCAACCGGTTCGATGGCAGTGCTGAATTGAGTCACTCACATGCCGAAACCTCGGGCGGGCCGAAAGCGGTTTGCCAGGGCAGGACCGAACCGCTCCTGCCAGTTGCCGCGTTCTCGGCCGTGGGACGGCACGAAGGAGACGGTGGGCTGGATCGCCGGTGACTGGCGTATCCTGTGCAACATGTCCGCTACAGCCACCCAGCCGTCCCTTGGCGCTACCTCGAACCTCATGGCAGGCAAGCGAGGCCTGATCGTCGGCATCGCCAACGACCACTCCTACGCCTACTTCATCGCCGAGAGTCTCCGCAAGCATGGAGCCGAGTGCCTCTTTACCCATCTTCCGGGTGAGAAGATGGAGCGCCGCTGTCGGAAAGCGATTGAACAGCTTGGCGTAGGCGAGCCATGGCTCCAACCGATGGACGCCGGCAGCGACGAGGACCTCGACCGGGTCTTCGCTCAGGTGAAGGCGGACGTGGGCACGATCGACTTTCTCGTCCATTCGATCGCCTTCGCCGACAAGGACTGGCTGCGTGAGGGGGCCTTCACCGGGACGCCGCGGCAGGTCTTCACGCAGGCGATGGACATCAGCGCGTACACCTACGCGGCGATGGCCAACCGGGCCGCGCCACTCATGCCCAACGGCGGCTCGATGTTGGCTCTTTCCTATTACGGGGCCGAGAAGGCCGTGCCCGGCTACAACGTGATGGGCGTCGCGAAGGCCGCCCTCGAAGCGACCATGCGTTATCTCGCCATGGAGTTGGGGCAGAAGAACATTCGCGTCAACACGATTTCCGGTGGACCGCTGCGGACGATGAGCGCCTTGGCGGTTGGTGGCTTCAGCGACATCCTCGGTTGGGTGGAGAAGAAGGCCCCGCTCCGCCGCAACATCACCGGCAACGACGTCGGCGACACCGCGACCTGGCTCCTGAGTGACATGTCCAAGGGCGTCACCGGCCAGAACATCTACGTCGACGCTGGCTACTCGATCATGGGACTCTGACCAGAATCGATCGCAACGTCACGCCGCCGATTCGGTCGGCGGATGCTCGGCTATGAACTCGGAATAGAGCCGGTCGTTGAAGATCCACGGGCGCGAGCTCTCGAGGTCTGCTTCGGGCACCAGCGCCTCGCGCACCCGTCGGACGAGCTCGGGAATGCCTTCGCCCGTCGA
This sequence comes from Phycisphaerae bacterium, assembly GCA_016795065.1. GTDB lineage: Bacteria > Planctomycetota > Phycisphaerae > Phycisphaerales > SM1A02 > JAEUIT01. The sequence goes on along the minus strand of JAEUIU010000084.1, from coordinate 8,963 downwards.
TGCCGAAACGACACAATCGGCCGGTCCGCTAGCCGGCGCACCACCCAAGTCGCCTTTGCTCATGACGCGGATGTCTGGCGGTTTCCCGGCATCCGGCCAGTCCGTTCCGGGCGCCGCCAGGGCGACCACGACGTCGGCGCTGGCGATGAGATCGCGGGCGAGCTGAATGGCCTCGCGCTCGATCGGGTCGTCGGTGGCCCGCAGTCCCGGCGTGTCAAACCAATCGACAACGAGGCCTTCGAGATCCACCCGAGCCGCCACGTAGTCTCGCGTCGTGCCCGGTTCCGGACTCGTGATGGCCATGGTCCGGCCGAGGATGACATTGGACAGCGTGCTCTTGCCGGCGTTGGGGGCACCTACCACGACCACCCGTGGCGGTGCCAGCAGCCGACGCAGGCGCTGCGAGCGGACCAGGTCCTCGGCGCTGGGCGGGGTGGTGTGCCAGATCGTTGACTGTTCAAGGAGAAGCGGCACCGCCAAACGGCTCGCCGCCCGAGTGAGTGCCGCCATCGCGTAGGCCTCGACCCGGTCGCCCGCTTCAGGAAAGAGCTCGGTCGGGTCCATGTTGGACGCGTCCTCGAGCCAGCCGACTTTGTGCTCATCCAACCAGGCCTTCAGCCGCTCGATCACGGCAAGGCCGCCGTGGGGGCACAACTGGGCCCGGTCATCTGTCAGGACCGCCACAACGCCATCATCGAAGTTGCCGAATCGTCGATGCGAGAGGCAGCCGATCGATGGCGGATTCGCGGGATAGAGGCGGGCGAGCCCCGCCTGAACGTCGCCGATCAGATCGATCACGGCGATAGCCCCCGGCCCCCGTGGGGTCGAAAGGATCGCAAAGCAATCCGGGTCGGGGACGAGGTTCTCGGGCGGGAAGGTCATGCGGGAACAAGCCGCCGAGGTCGGGTCAGGCGCCTTCGCCTGCCGACTCTCCATCGGCGCTGTCTCGCTCATCGGCCGCCAGCGCGTGTCGGGCGGCGACAGCCATCCCCTGAAGCGTCAAATCAGGCACGATTCGGTTGACTAATTCGTCCTCCCCGAACAGAGCGTCGGCGTCACCCCCCGTCGCGATCACCAGCGGGAAGGCCCCATATTGTTCGGCGTACCGCTCGACCAGACGCCAGGCGAGTCCGCGGACCCCCTCGTAGACCCCGCGGAGCATGGCGTCGACGGTGTTCCGCCCCCAGGCCTCCCCGGTCGGCTTGCGGAACTCGATCGCCGGCAGGGCATCGGTGTGCTGATGAAGTGCCTTGAGCTGCATGGCCAGTCCCGGGGCGATCGCGCCGCCGTGGAACGTGCCTTCGCCATCCACGAAGTCGACCGTGACGGCCGTTCCCGCGTCAATGATGACACAGGCCTGCTTCAACCGGTCCCACGCCGCCGCCGCGTTGAGCAGGCGATCGACGCCGACCAGCGTCTCGGGATCAAGGGCTTCGCCGATCGGAACGGGAACGTCGTCGCCGATGCGATAGATCTCGACGCCGAGCTGGTCCTCCAGCGACGACTCGATCAGCACCGCGGCCTTCTCGTTGACGCTGGCCAGCATCACCGCGGCCTGCGGCTCGTCCTTGATCTCATCCCAGAGGCGCACCGCCTCGGCGACGATGGCGGCGATGTCGGTGTTCGCGAAACGGAATGTCTGCTCCGCCATCCCGCCCAGAAGAAGGCCGAGCTGAACGCGGGTGTTGCCGACCTGGACTGCGAGAACGGGAGGGGAGGTCATGAGCTGATCCGATGAACGAATGGTTAGGCAGGCTGCGGTGCTGTGCGGTCCACGCGGAAGCCTGCCCTGTGAAGGCACTCGTCGCGGAGGGCCCGGAAGAGGGAACGGGCTGCGGGGCCGGCAGTGCCCTCGCCGACGAGGCTGCCGTCGAGGTTTCCGATCGCGCTGACGAAGCGACGGCTGGAGGTAATGAGAATCTCGTCGGCAGTACGAAGCTCATCGAGGCGCATCGGGCGCACCTCGACCTTGAGCCCGACGCCGGTCGCGAGGCGAATCGCGTCGGCGCGGGTGACGCCGTGGAGGATCGGCGGATCGTCGTCGACAGGCGGCGTCACCAGAGTGTGGCCGAAGGCGGCGAGAACATTCGTGTAGGCGCCCTCGCCGACCCAACCGTCGCGGTGGAGAATCGCTTCGGTCGCGCCGCGTCCATCGGCTTCAAGCAACGCGAGGATGTTGCCCATGAGGCTGATGGTCTTGATCTGGCAGAGCTTCCAGCGCTGGTCCTCGAGCGTGACTGCATTGACGACCGCCGGTTCGCGGAAGCGCTCAAGTGGTTCGCACACGGTGGCCGCCGCGAAGACCGTCGGGACGAGCGGTCCCTGGGGAATGTGTGCGCGGGACGGACCCGCCCCACGCGTGATCTGAAGGTACACGGCCGCGTCGTCGAGGCCGTTGGCGTCGAGGAGGGTCGAGCAGATCCTCGGCAACTCGTTGGCGTCGAAGCCTTCGATGCGGGCCAGCTTCAGGCTGCGGGCGAGTCGCGCGACGTGCAGGTCCATCGCGATGCCGAACCGCCGGGACGCCGAACCGGGAGCGCAACCGACGAAGCGGATCAGCTCGTAGATGCCGTCGCCGAACAGGAACCCGCGGTCATAGACGCTCACCATCGCGGCCGCCTCATCGACGAGACGACCGTTGAGCCACACCTGCATGTTGCGCGATGAGCCGGGCATTCGCGGAGTATACGGGGCTCGGCGCGCAACCGCCGTCGGATTCAGGCCCGGGCTGCCCGCACAAAGGCATCAACGCGCTTTGGGTCCAGCGTGTTTCGCCACGAGCCGTCCACCTTCACGTCGCTTCCGACGATCACCGCATTCGCCTTGGTGAGCAGGGAACGCACCGTTCCAGCCGTCGCGCCGCTGCCAACGAGGATCGGCAGCGTGCATCCGCGGCGGGCAGCGTCGATGTCGCCGAGGGCGGTGGGCTGGCCGGTTGCCGGACCGGTCATGATGATTCCGTCGGCGCCGAAGAACTCAGCCGCGCCGGCGTTCTCGGCGATTGTCACGTCGGCGGTGATGGCGTGCGAACTGTGCTTCTTCTTGATGTCGGTGAGGATTCGAATCGACTGGGCGCCAATGGCCGCCCGGTAACGGAGGAGCGGTCCTGCGTCGGCCTCGGCCATGAGCCCCTCGTCGGCGACAGAGGCGAAGGCGAAGCCCTCGGCGCGAAGGAACGTGCAGCCGGTCGCTTGGGCGACGGCGAGGGCAGCCCGGTTCGCGCCGGCGAGAATCTGAATGCCTAACGGGACGCTCACCGCGGAGCGGACCGCGCCGGCGATGGCGGTCATCGAAGCGACGATCTCAGGTCCGACCTCGCGCAGAAGATAGGGAACATCGTGCATGTTTTCGAGCATGACGGCGTCGAAACCGGCCTTTGCCAGGAGCGTCGCCTCGTCGCAGGCGCGCCGCACGATCGCTGCCAGCGATTCGCACTGCCGCGGGGTTCCGGGCAGCGCGCCCACATGGACCATTCCAACGATGGCTCGATCGCGCCCAAAGAGGGCGGCCGTTCCCCGTTCGGCGGCGCCGAGCCCGAGATCGCTCGCACTGGTCATGCGCTGAGTGTACCGGACGCCCATGCACCCGATTGCCCGTGGACGTGTGGTCTGTGCAGTAGACTCCCGGCATGACCGCGAGCGCCGTCCGCATTGCCGCCGAGGAGTTCGGCACCGAGATCATCCGGCTTTCGTGCCAGGGGGCACGGTTGGATGTCGCGCCCGCGCTGGGCTTCTGCGCCGTCTCTTGGCAAGTGGACGAGATGGAACGGCTTGCCCTTCCGCTTCCGCTGCGCGAGTTCGCTCGCCAGCCGAAGACCGGTGGCGTGCCGCTTCTTTATCCCTTCGCCAATCGCTTGCGCGGCGACCGCTGTCTCTGGCGGGGCGTCGCGCTGGACGTGGCCGGCGTCCCCGGGCTGAAGCGGGACGGCAACCGGTTACCCATTCATGGCTCGCTCGTCCGTTTCGGCGAGTGGAGTTCGCTTTCGACGCGATGCGGCGACCTCGCGGTCGCCGAAGCCTCGCTCGAGTGGGACAGGCATCTGCCGTTCTTCGGAGGCTACCCCTTCCGGCACCGCCTGAGGGTGCGTTACGAGTTGGGCGGCCGCACGCTCCGCGTCGCGACGAGAGTCGAACCGCTTGACGGGGCGATGCCCATTTCCTTCGGCTGGCATCCGTACTTGGCGTTCCCGACCGCAGCGCGACGGGAGACGCTCCTGCAGTTGCCGGATCGCGATCACATCGAACTCGATGCGCTCATGCTTCCCTCGCGTGACCGCGGACACATGGTGGTCACCGGGCGTCACGCCAAGGGCACCTGCACGCTCTCGGGCCATGTTTTCGACGACCTATTCCGGGTCGGTGCCGACGCCCGCGCTGCCGTCCATCCGCCGCTCGGCGGGGCCAGGATCGAATTCGAGGGCGGCTACACCTTTCTCCAGGTGTACGCGCCAGAGGACTCGGGCTTCGTCTGCCTTGAGCCGATGACCGCGCCTGGCGCGGCGCTCTCCGACGCATTGGATCTGCCGGAAGCGGCTCCCGATCGGCCATACGAAGCGAGCTTCTCGCTGCACGCCGGTTGAGGCAGTACGCTCTACGGCCCATGTCAGCACCGCTTGAGGGTCGGGTGTTCGTCGTGACCGGAGTCAGTTCCGGCATCGGCCGCTCCACGGCCATTGAGGCCGCCCGTGCCGGCATGGATCTCGTCATCACCGGTCGCCGCGCCGATCGGCTGGCCGAGGCTGCGAAGGTGATCGAATCGTTAGGACGGCGCGTGGTGAGCGTCGTCGGCGATGTGACCGACGAGGGCTTCACCGAACGGCTGCTCGATGAGGCCGATCGCGCCTTCGGCCGCTTCGATGCGGTTTTCGCCAACGCCGGCTACGGCGCCGAGCGGCGTGTGCTCGACTTCTCCGAGACCGAGTTCCGCAGGATGTTTGAGGTGAATTTCTTCGCCTCGGCTCATCTCATCCGGGACGCCGCGCGACGGCTCCTTGCGGCGCGCCGGCCGGGGCACCTTCTCATGTGCAGCTCGTGCGTGGCGAGGTTCACGCTGCCCGGCTACGGCCCGTACTCGGCGACCAAGGCCGCCCAGGCGATGCTCTGCCGTTCGATGCGGTATGAGTTGAAGGAGCACGGCATCGAGGTCTCCAGCGTCCACCCGGTGACGACCACCACCGAGTTCTTCGAGGTCGCAGCGGATACCAAGCGCACCGGACGGCCGTCGGTCGCGGAACACGCCCCGAGCTATTTCGTTCAACCGCCCGAACGGGTCGCTCGGGCGGTCGTGCGATGCCTTGTTCGGCCGCGGGCCGAGGTGTGGACGTCTTTCTCCGCCCGGCTCGGCGCGGCGATATTCACCGCCTTCCCATCGATCGCGGATCTCTTTCTGGCACGGCATCTTCGATACATCCCGGCCTGTGCGCCCCCCGACGAGAGCTCGAAATCGCGTACCTCGCCTCAATCCTGAGAGAAGGTCGCCGGTGCGACGGGGCGAGCCACGTTCGCTGCCGTTGCGGGCACACCGAGCAGGTTCTATCCTGATCGATTCTCCGTCGTCCAGTCGCAACCTGTTTGCAGGATTCACGCTCCCATGGCCATTCGCGTCGCCATCAACGGTTTCGGTCGCATCGGTCGCCTTGTCTACCGCATCGGCATGTCCCAAGGCGGCTTCGAGTTCGTCGGCGTCAACGATCTGGTGCCCGCCGACAACCTCGCCTACCTCGTTCGGCATGACTCCTCGCACGGTCGCTTCGCCAAGGATGTGCAGGTGAGCGGCGAGTCGATCACCTGCGAAGGCAAGGCGACGAAGTGCACCGCGGTCAAGGATCCGGCCCAACTTCCTTGGAAGGACCTCGGCGTTCACTACGTGCTCGAGGCAACCGGTCTCTTCACCGGCGGTGACGACGCCCGCAAGCACATCGCCGCCGGCGCGAAGCGCGTGCTCATCTCGGCCCCGACGAAGTCCGACGACGTTCCGACCTTCGTCTACAAGGTCAACCACGAGCAATACGACCCGGCGAAGCACACCGTCCTCTCCAACGCGAGCTGCACCACCAACTGCCTCGCTCCCGTGGTGAAGGTCATCCTGGATAACTTCGGTCTCGACGAGGGCCTCATGACCACCGTGCATGCGGTGACCGCGACCCAGCCGACCCAGGACGGACCGAGCAAGAAGGATTGGCGCGGCGGCCGGAACGCGTACATGAACATCATCCCCAGCTCGACCGGCGCGGCGAAGGCCGTCGCGCTCTGTCTGCCGCAGACCAAGGGCAAGCTGACCGGCATGTCCTTCCGCGTGCCGACGGCAAACGTCTCCTGCGTCGACCTCACCTTCCGTCCCAGCAAGCCGACCTCGCTCGAGGCGGTCAATGCGGCCATGAAGGCTGCCAGCGAAGGCGCCCTCAAGAACGTGCTCGGCTACACCGAGGACGAGGTCGTCTCGACCGACTTCATGAGCGATCCGCGCAGCTCGATCTTCGATGCCAAGGCCGGCATCCAGCTCAACGACCGCTTCTTCAAGGTGGTCTCCTGGTACGACAACGAATTCGGCTACGCGAGCCGATGCGTCGACATGCTTCGGATGATGGCCGAGCGCGACGGGATCAAGTGAGGTCCTGAGCCTGCTAAGCACTACAGCGCCCCTTCGCTTCCGATGCGGCCGAGCGGAGGCCTTCGCTGGCCGCGTCGATGCATGATTTCGCCTCTCGGTGTATCGCTGCGGATACACCTTCGAGGCGAAATCAGCGCATCTTCCACCTTGGAACTGGGCCAGCAAAGGCCCAGCTCGCCCTCGCGACGAATCGAAGGGGCGCTGTAGTGTTAGCGAGTCGGTTTCGCCGCCAACGATCTCTCGAGGGTGGCGATGTCGTCATGGCTGAGCTTTGCGCCGGACTTCTTGAGCATTTCGACGAACCACGCGATCTCTTCGCTTTGCGCCGGGAACCCGATGTTGCCCTTGGGGCCATTCGAGTTGACCAGCGCGGTGCCGTCGGCCGCGAGAATCTCGCACCAAGGAATGCCGCTGTTCTTTCCCGCCGAGTGCCGATCGAGGAGGGCCTGACCGCCAGTCATCCGATCCGTGTCGATCTTCACGTCGACGAATGCCTTCGCCAGAATCGCGCTGATCTCTGGTTTGGCCATCCAATCTTCCAGCTTGTGGCACCACCCGCACCACGGAGCGCCGAAGTGAAGGAAGAGGAGCTTGCCCTCGGCCTTCGCCCGAGCGAGGCCGGAGGCAAGAACGTCGTCGGCCTTCATTGCCGGCGCTTGGTGCTTGGTGAGGAAGTCGAGCACTTTCGCCTTGTCGTGGCCTGGCGGTTCGGTGCCCTTGGGCTTCTCGAGAGAACCGGTTTCCTGGTTGGTGATGACCTCGCCCTTCTCGCCGAGGACGGTCAGGAAGGGGATGCCCTGGTCGAGGCTGGCACCGTACTTCCTGACTAGGTCCTGATGCTTGTCCATGCGGCCGACATCGACGAGGACGACTTCGTATTCGTCGCGCAGCTTCTTGGCGACGTCCTTTTCGCTGGCGCAGAACGCATGCAGCATCTTGCACCAGCCGCACCAGTTCGCGCCCCACTGGATGAGGACCCGGGTGTGGTTGCGCTTCGCCTTGGCGAGGGCCGCCTCGATGTCCTTCGCGGCGTCGGCCTTCTCGTCGTAGACCGGTGCGGGAGCGCTGGTCTTCTCGGCGGTGGGGGGATCTCCGGCGTTGCCGAACGTGGCCGGATTGCTCAGCCAGACGGGGAGGGCGGCAAGAACGACGGCGAGCGTTGGGCGATGGGGCATGGTGGGACTCCGGAAGGGGTCAGGCTACCACGGAGGCGAGGTCATTCCGGCGGGCGCGACGTCGATCGCGCCTTCGAGGCGTGCTCAATTCGAGACGGGGGTGGACAGGACCCGTTCGGTGGCTTCGGTCATGTCCGGTGACTTCAGGCCCGCGGCACGGCCGGCGTCGAGGGCGTCGCCACTGGAGAGTCCTCGATATCGGCTGAGATAGGCCGCCCACACGCCCCCGACCGTGTTGGACGATCCGCAGTGGACAAGGACCGGCGCGCTCGAGGCCTCAAACGCATCGCGGAAGCGGGTGACGTCCTCCGGGCGAAACGACTTGGCTGAGACGGGGATGACGATCAGCTCGATGCCGAGTTCCTTCGCCACGGCTGCCTCGTCGAAGCCCTTGGCCTTCGCGACCTCTTCGTTGGTCTTGAGGGAGATGATCCGAGTGACACCGCGGGACTTCAGCTCGCGTAGGCCCGCCTCTGTTGGAAAGCCGGCGAAGTAGGTGTTCCCGCTGTAGGCAAGGTTCGTAATCGAGTTCGACAGCGCCGGATCAGAGACCGCGACCGCAACCGGCGGCGCGGAATGCGGAGTCGCTGCTTGGCTCGCTGCGGTGTCGGCAGGGGACGGCCCTGTCCCTTTGCAGGCGGCAACACTGCCGGCAACAAGGACGAGTGAGCATGTCAGCAACTTTGGAAGGGCCGGACGGCGGTGCATGAGGAAAGCGTAACGGCAGCCGACGCCTGCTGGCGAGGGCTGCCGGAGCTCCGGACTGAAAGCGATGGACGCCGGTCTCAGGGAGCGTGCCTGCTCGCGGTCGCACGCGGACACGGGGAATGTGCATCGCCTGCACGCGCGACGTCGATGAACGCGGGTTGCCACACGTACCTCAGGATGTCCCGTCATGACCACCTCACCCACGCTCGAGTCGAAGGGCGCGCTCGATGCGTTTCGCGAACTGTGTCGACGCCATGGCAGGGTCAGGCGATTGCGATCGGTGAGCCTGGCCGCGGTTGTCCTGCTCTCCTTCGCCGCCGTCCTTGGGGGGGTCAAGCCACGTGTCGTGACGCTGTTCGATCGGGCCTCCGTTGGCGCGCTTCACGGCTGCCTGAGTTTCGGCGTGCATCGGGACTTGCCGCCAAGTTGGAACACCCCAGTCTCCAGGCCGATCGCCAGCCTTGGCGGCTT
>JAEUIU010000066.1 GCA_016795065.1 Phycisphaerae bacterium | reverse complement strand
GAAGTGCTGAACTGGAAGGTGAGCCGTTGACATGCGTCGCGACTCGACTGAGACTGGCCTGTCGGCGGCACGGATCGCGGACGGTTCCGAATGATCGTCCCAATACGGTCTGAACCAGTGGGGGCGTGAGGCCTTCGCTCTCTCGCGGTCGAGAGGGCGATGGGGCCTGAGAGCCGGATGTGAATCGCAGGCGGATGTTCCCCTCGCGATCTGGCTTGCCGTGTGAGAAGTCCAACTGGAGATTTGCATGAGACGAGCGACCACGTTTGGCGTGCTGGCAGCGGCCGCCTTCACCGGTGGCCTTTCCACCATGGCCATGGCTGACGGATGGGCGACGTTCGTTGACGCGACGTCGACACGTCTTGTCGCCACGTCGGGCCTGGGTTCGAATGACCCCGAAGAGAAGGACTTCGCCTACGACGATCTCGATCAGGATGGCGACATCGACCTGATTGTCGTCCGTAAGCAGCCTTTCACCGTCTCGACCGGCAAGAGGAACGTGCTGTTCATGAACGAGAACGGAGTTCTCGTCGACCGCACGCTCGAGTATGCGATCGCCTCCGACGACGGCAGTCAGGGCTTCCTTGACATCACCAACGACCGCGATGTCGCCATCGGCGACTTCAACAACGACGGCTGGCTCGACTTCGTCACCTGCCCTGCCCTCAACCAGGGCTTCCCGAAGACGATCTCGCATCCCCGCATCTATATGAACCAGGGGACCAACGGGCGAGGCGCGTGGCAGGGGTTCCGCTATGAGGCTTCGCGCATTCCTCAGATGCCGGAAGCTCCCAACGGCTGCGGTATCGCGGTTGGTGATGTCACGGGCGACGGCGCCGTCGACATCTACATCGTCAACTACCTCAGTGGCCAGGGCGATCGGCTGCTCATCAACAACGGTTCTGGCTTCTTCGCCGACGAAACGCTCGCCCGCATGACCCCGCAGATGATCGCGTCGGGCTTCGGCACATCCGGCGTCATCGCCGACATCAATGGAGACGGCGTCCGCGACGTGGCCAAGTCGGAGAACGGTCCATTCAAGACCAGCTACAACAAGCCCGCCCAGCAGGGCTTCTTCGACAAGCACGAGACCTCGAGCTCCGGCGCTCACTATGGCATGTCCGCGGGTGAGCTCAACAACGACGGGAAGCTCGATTTCGTGCTCGGCGACGACGGCTCCGACCGCTTCCTTCTGAATACGGGAAATGGCGCCGACGGCATGGCGAACTTCGAGAGCAAGACCTTCTCGTTTCAGTCCGGCGGCGACGACGGCTTCGGCAACAACAGCCGGATCGTCGACCTGAACAACGACGGCTTCAACGACGTCCTGATTTGCGACGTCGACGTCGATATCGGCGGCTGTTCGCGTCGCATGCACATCTATCGCAACCTCGGCAACGTTCCGAGTGTGACGATTCAGGAGCAGGGCACCTGCGGGATTCCGGCCTCCGAGATGACCGGCAGTCACGACGTCGCGGTCTTTGATCTCAACGGCGACGGCTGGAAGGACATCATCATCGGCCGTTGCGCGGGGACCAGGATCTGGATGAACGTGCCGCCCGTGGGCATCGTCACCAGCTACCCCAACGGTCTTCCCGCGTATCTCACCCCCGACGTGTCGACGGTGTTTACGGTCTCGCTCAACCCAGTGGGCGGCACGGTCACCCCCGGCTCACCGACGCTTCACTACATTCTCCCGGGCGGCACGGAGACAACTTCGGCGCTCTCGCCGCTCGGCGGAAACCTCTTCCAGGCGACCCTCCCGCCCGTGCCTTGCACCGAGCGAATCCAGTGGTGGGTCACCTCCTCGATTAGCCCGGGCAACATCCCGTTCGCCGATCCCCCGGGCGCTCCGGCCTCGACCTATGTGAGCTTGGCAGCGCTCGGGACCGACATCACCCTTCGCGACGAGATTGAGGGCGACGTGACCGGTTGGAAGGTCGCAGCTCACGCGTCTCTGACGGGCGGCCATTGGCAGGCGGTGGATCCCATCGCCACGGTCGTTCCCGGGACGATCGCGGCGCCCGAAGATGATGCCACCAGCGGCGACGCCACCAAGTGCTTCGTCACACAACAGGGCGCGTTGGGTGGCGCGGCCAACGCCAGCGATGTCGACTTCGGACCGGCGATGCTCACGTCGCCGAAGCTCGACCTGGTCGGGCAGGACGCTTTCGTCTCCTTCGCCGCGTGGTTCTACTGCGATGACGTTGGAGTGGCCGGAGCCGACACTCTCGACATCCTGGTCAGTGGTGATGACGGAGTCACCTTGGTGCCGGTGATGTCAATCGCCACCACCAACAGCACCTGGAAGGCCTACTCGTTCCGAGTGAGCGACTACATCGAGCCGACTTCCCAAGTTCGGATTCGATTCCAGACCAGCGATCCGAGCAACAACTCGATCACCGAGGCAGGCATCGACAACTTCCAGGTCGAGACCATCCTCTGCCCTGCGAACTGCACCGGCGACTTCACCGCGGACGGTTCGGTCGATGCAGCGGACCTCGGGGTTCTGCTCGGAGCATGGGGTAGCACGGGGACCCCTGGCTTGACCGGAGATCTGAACAACGACGGAACTGTCGACGGTGCCGACCTCGCGTTGCTCTTGGGCGCGTGGGGCGCCTGCCCGTAAGGGCCGAGTAACCTGATCCAATCGTCACCCAAGGGGACGCCGCAAGGCGTCCCCTTTTTCATGCGCGGCGAGTGTGCGCCCAAAGGCGGGCACCACGCGCCCTCGCGCCAAAGCGAGTGTGCGCCCGAAGGCGGGCACCACGCGCCCGCTCGCCAAAGCGAGTGTGCGCCCGAAGGCGGGCACCACGCGCCCGCTCGCCAAAGCGAGTGTGCGCCCGAAGGCGGGCTCCACGCGCCCGCTCGCCAAAGCGAGTGTGCGCCCGAAGGCGGGCTCCACGCGCCCGCTCGCCAAAGCGAGTGTGCGCCCAAAGGCGGGCACCACGCGCCCGCTCGCCAAAGCGAGTGTGCGCCCAAAGGCGGGCACCACGCGCCCGCTCGCCAAAGCGAGTGTGCGCCCGAAGGGCGCTACGGAGCGCTCAATCTAATGCACGCCGTGAGCGGCGAGCCAACGTTCCGCATCGATCGCCGCCTGGCAACCCATGCCCGCAGCGCTCACCGCTTGGCGATAGACGCTGTCCGCAACGTCGCCTGCGGCGAAGACGCCATCGACGTTCGTGAAGGAGTTGCGGGCCTTGAGGTGCACATAGCCGCTCGCGTCCAGTTCGACGCCTGAACCGGCCAAGAATCGCGTCGCAGGCGAGTGGCCGATCGCGATGAAGAGGCCTTTGACGGCCAGTGTGGAACGGGCCTTGGTGACGGTGTCTTCCAGGACGACCGCCTCGATGCGATCCTGCCCAGTCACGTCCACAACAGCCTTGTTCCACAGCACCTCGGCATTCGGCGCCTTGAGGATCCGCTCCTGCATCGTCTTGCTCGCCCGGAAGCTGTCCCGGCGGTGAATGACGTAGACCTTGCTGGCGAACTTGGTGAGGTAACTCGCTTCCTCCATCGCCGTGTCACCGCCGCCGACGACCGCGAGTGGTTGGTTGCGGAAGATCGGCAAGGCGCCATCGCAGACCGCGCAAGCACTGACGCCACCGCCGCACTGGGCAAGGCGAAGCTCGTTCGGCAAGCCAATCCAGTTCGCAGTGGCACCCGTGGCGATGATCACCGAATGGGCCCGCACCGTGCCGCCCTCAGCCAAATGGAGGGTGAAGGGACGGCTGGAGAAATCACACTTCACCACGTCGTCGCTGATGATCCTGGTTCCGAAGCGTTCGGCCTGCTTCTGGAAACGCTCCATCATCTCCGGGCCGGTGACCCCATCCGGGAAGCCCGGGTAGTTCTCCACTTCGGTGGTCAGCATGAGCTGTCCACCTGGAAGGACCGGGGCCGGGTTCGAGGCCGGCACGCCGATGATCGAGACGGGGTTCAGGTTGGCGCGAGCAGCGTAGATCGCAGCGGTCCAACCCGCCGGCCCGCTACCGATGATGACGACCTTCTCGATGCCAGCGGCATCCTGTGTGTCGGGCGATGCGGACATGGTGGAGAGCTCTGGACCCAGGGAGAAAATCAACCCTTCGAGGAGCGGGAGACGGCCCGAAGCGGCGGCCAGTAGAGAACGTCGTACGCCTCGGCGGTCGGATCGCTGGTCTTCGCCCCGTCATCCTCATTGTTGACGCCGCGGGCGTAGATCAGGCAACCGGTCGCCGTGACGTTGCCCTGGGGCGTGTCGATGCGCCGCTCGCCAGTGCCGAGATCCTTGTAGAGAAGGGTTCCGAAGTCACGATCGTAGGGATCGAAGTTGAGTCGTTTCTGGCCGAAGATCGGGAACGCCTTCTCGATGTCGTCTGGCCACTGCCCATTCGCACGCTTGTAGCCGCACACGGCGATGGCGGTGGCGGTGCCGTTGAGGTCGGCGCTGGTGCGGAGCCGAGCCTTGAATGCATCGTTGATGTCGATGACGGCCAGGAGCACCGCCGCATACCTGATCGAGTTGAGTTGCGAGAGACGGGTCGGGACCAGCGTCGCGGGGTCATACGGGCGGTAACGCCAGCGCCGCCACCAGTCGTCGTAGACCTCGTTCAAGATCTTCACCGAGGCGTCGAGGGAGCCATGCAGCGTTGCGATCTTCGACCAGCGCTTGGCGGCGCCGAAACGGGTCAATTCGGCCCCCTGCGATTGGAGCCCGGCGAAGACGTCGGCAAAGAGCGCTTCAGAGGGCTGGCCGCGGTCGTCAAAGCAGCGGCCGAGCACGCCTTCGGCCACAAAGCGATCGCCTTCGGGCATCTCCAGTCGACGAAGGCGCTCGCCGTCCTGCGGTCGGATCAGCGGGTAGTCCTTGCTGCCGACCTTTCGGAAGAGGTCTGCAGGGATCTTCTCCAGGTACGTATACGCGAAGTCGCGGTGAATGCTCAGGACCGTCGACAGCGAATCGAGCGCGAAGAGCTTCTCGTCCAGCATCGTTTGGTCCGCGAGCTGCCGAAGCACCTTCGCGCTGGCGATGCCGAGGGCGAAGGCCTCCTCGAACTTGCCGGCCTCGCCGAGACGGTACATCTCGGCCACGGCGTAGGCGTTGATCGTTGCAATCGCCTTGAAGTAGCCGAAGGTGGTCTTCTTGCCATCGGCCTCAAGGTTGATCGTGATTGAGAACCCCTTCGAGCGAAGCGCCTGATCGAGCTTCTCCTCACCGTAGGGCATGCAGAAGGCGATCTTGTCCTGGTTGGCCAGGAGGGCCTTGCCCATCGCGGCGTTCTTTTCGGCCCAGGCCGACCAGTCGGACCACTTGTCCATCCCTGGCCAGATCGAGGCAAGGTCGAACTTGGCGTCGATCGGCTTGGGCGATTCGGTGATGTCCAAGGCCGCCGTGAGGATCGGCTTCCAAGACTTGTTCTCCTCGACAACACGGCTCCAAGGCTCGTTGAGCTTGTCGAGGACCTTAGCCACCTGCCCAAACGCGCTCGTGGTCCAAAGGACCGACGTCGCAAAGACCGCCGCGCCAAGAGCCCCCAACTGCCGGCGAAGGCTTGTGGGAACTGGACGCTGGAGGGTTCCGGTGGAAACGCGTGCAGTGACGGTCAGTCGCGTGGCTTGTGTCATTCCTGAGTCTCGCGGCGCGTCCTCGTGACGCGGGTCCAAAAGGAGGGTTCGGTACTGTAACAGCGAGTGGAACGGGAGGGCGGCGAAGTTCGCCGGCCAACCCCGCTACACTCCGCGACGTTCGGCTTGGGTCGACGATCCGAGACGAGCGGGTCTCGGAGCGTGAGTCTCAAACGAGGGCGAGCCGGACGAAAGCCGGAACGGTGCCCATCGGAAAGGAAGAGGTTCGGTGCGATGATTGTCGGAGTTCCAACCGAAGTGAAGACCGATGAGTTTCGCGTCGGCCTGCGGCCTGTTGGCGCGGAGATGCTCGCCCGTGACGGCCACACCGTTCTGATTCAAGCGGGGGCCGGCGTCGGATCGGGATTCACGGACGAGCATTTCGTCGCCGCCGGAGCTCGAATCGTCGCCACTGCCGAAGAGGTTTGGGCGACCTCGGACCTCATCGTGAAGGTGAAGGAACCGCAGCCCCAGGAATGCGTGCAGATCCGGCAGGGCCAGTTCGTTTTCACCTACTTCCATTTCGCCGCCGATCGCGACCTCACTGTTGCCTGCCTGGAGCGGCGTTGCACCGCCATCGCCTACGAGACGTTGACCGACGACCGGGGTGGACTCCCGCTTCTGACGCCCATGAGCGAAGTAGCGGGAAAACTCTCCGTTCAG
This sequence comes from Phycisphaerae bacterium, assembly GCA_016795065.1. Taxonomy (GTDB): domain Bacteria; phylum Planctomycetota; class Phycisphaerae; order Phycisphaerales; family SM1A02; genus JAEUIT01. The sequence goes on along the minus strand of JAEUIU010000066.1, from coordinate 226,339 downwards.
GAGGGGGCGAAGTTCCTTGAACGCCCGTTCGGAGGCAAGGGCGTCCTTCTTGGCGGTGTCCCGGGTGTGGCGCCGGGTCATGTCCTCATCCTTGGTGGCGGGGTCGTTGGAACGTGTGCAGCGATGGTCGCCGCCGGTATGGGTGCCGACGTCGTGATCATGGACATCTCCATTGATCGCCTCAGGCGGTTGGCTGAGATCATGCCAGCCAATGTCCGAGTGGTGTACTCCGATCTCCAATCAATTCGAGAGCGGCTTCATTGGGCCGATCTCATCGTCGGCGCCGTCTTGGTGCCCGGGGCCAAAGCCCCATGGCTTATCCGTCGCGATGATCTCAAGTACATCCAAACCGGCTCGGTGATCGTCGACGTGGCGATCGATCAGGGCGGGTGCGTCGAAACGAGTCGCGTGACGACCCACCGCAACCCGGTATATGAAGTCGATGGCGTTGTTCACTATTGCGTGGGCAACATGCCCGGTGCCGTCGCCCGAACGTCGACGCTCGCCCTGACCAACGTCACGCTTCCGTGGGCACTGCGTCTCGCCAAGCACGGACCCGAGACCTTGGCTCGTCGCGACCCTCATTTCGCCAACGCCATCAATACCCATCGCGGCCAACTCACCAACAGTGCGGTTGCGGCTGCCCATGGTCTCGAGTTCACGTCCCTTTCGATCTGAGCCCGGATCAGGCTTTCCCGATCCGCTGACGCCCGACCATTCCTATGCCAGCGCCCGCTTCCCTCCCCTCTCCCTGCAACGTCCTTCTCATCGGTGGCGGCGGTCGCGAACATGCGTTGGCGTGGAAGCTGAAACAATCGAAGCACCTCGGGGAGCTTTGGGTCCAGGCCGAGGCCAACGCAGGCTTGGAGTCCCTCGGAAGGACCTGTCCCGAACTGCTCGAGGCCAAGCAGGCGTTTCGCCTGCAGCGTTGGTGTGACCGAGAGTCGATTCACCTTGTGGTCATTGGACCTGAAGCGCCGTTGGAGCAGGACCTGGCGAGTGTTCTTGCGGCTCCCCACCGAAAGGTCTTTGGCCCGACCCGCGAAGCGGCGCGGCTGGAATGGGACAAGGCCTATGCGAAGCAGATCATGCGTTCGGCTTCGATCCCGACCGCCGAGGGTCGCCATTTCGACACGCGCGAGGCCGCGCTGCATTACGTCAACGCCCATGGCGACGAGCCGCTGGTGGTGAAGGCCGCGGGGCTCTGCGCTGGCAAGGGCGTCATGGTCTGCAGTTCGCACAGCGAGGCGCTCGCTGCCGTTGAGCGGGTGATGGGCTCCCGCGAGTTCGGCGACGCCGGCGCCAAGGTCGTGATCGAAGAACGCCTTCGCGGGCAGGAACTATCGGTCCTTGCTCTTGTGGACGGCAGCACGATCGACATCCTCGACCCATGCCAAGACCACAAGCAGGTGGGCGAGGGCGATGTTGGCCCGAACACCGGCGGGATGGGGGCTTACTGCCCCTCGCCGCTGGCCGACGACGGTCTCATGGACATCGTCCAGCGGCAGGTGCTCGTGCCGGCTGTCGATGCGTTGCGCCGCGAAGGCGTCATGTTCCGCGGGCTTCTCTATGCCGGTCTCATGCTCACCCCTGCCGGCCCCAAGGTCCTTGAGTTCAACACCCGGTTCGGTGACCCGGAGACCCAGCCGCTGATGGTTCGGCTTCAGGGGGACCTGCTCGAGTTGCTGTACGGCACGGCCGCCGGCGAGCTGGATGGAGTCGACTTTGGTTTCGATCCTCGGCCGGCCTGCTGTGTCTGCGTGTGCTCAGGCGGATACCCCGGGGCTTACGTCAAGGGAAAGGTCATCACCGGCCTCGACGACGCTGCCGCCGTTCCCGGCGTTCGCATTTTCCATGCTGGAACCAGCCGTGCGCCAAACGGCGACCTGATCACCTCCGGGGGGAGGGTCTTTGGAGTGACGGCGCTCGGATCGACGCTCAAGCAGGCCCAATCCCGAGCCAACGAGGCCGCCTCGCTCATTCGCTTCGACGGCGCCTTCTTTCGGCGTGACATTGGGCACCGCGTCCTTCAAGTCGGATCGACGCGCGGCGCGACTCTCTGAGCGGAATTCAGGCGAATCGGAAAGTCCTTTCACCTCGGCACTTGTTGGCAATATCGGGACTGTTACACTTCGACTGGCGTGCTGCGCGCCGCACTGATGTGCGGCCGCGCGACCCACCGTGTGGATCGTCGAAATCGCTTCCGACGAATATGCATGTGTGATCGCCGGTGCGCTGTCCACTCCACAATCCGAATCGCACAGTCGTTGCGAACCGGTTGCTTGGGATGGAATGGTGTCCGCTTTTCGCTCCGCTCGCCCAAGGTGGCTCACAGCGCCTCAACGAGCCCGTCTACCACGTCTACGGAGACCCCAAGCATGATGCAGCGTCTCGTACCCGTCTCAATTCTCCTTGCCGGTTTCGTGGGCTCGTCCGTTCTTGCGCAACCCTCTACAACTCCAACCCCAGGCCAGAACAGCGCGCGGCTTGCCGGTTCGAAGTCCGCAGCGACCAACGGCGTGGAAGGCAATCTCGCTGGACTCGCCGGCGTGGCCATTGACCCGCAGCCCGATGGCGAGGGCGTTGGCAACCAACCGTGGACCGAGGTCGCTCCCAAGGGATTCGTCCCTGGCACGATCAACATGGATCCGGCGGCTCGCTCAGTTCGCGTGCCCTTCCCGAAGAAGCCGACTGAGCTTCTGACGCTTCCCATCAACAAGGCGACCGGTGAACTCAGCTTCACGGGTCGGATCGTCGTCAAGCTTCGTGATGAGGTCGGCGGTCGAGCCCCCAAGCTCGCCCCTGCCCCACGACTCATGACCATCGGCACCGCGGACACAAGCGGGTTTGACGCCGTCTTGGCTCAGTTCGGTGGCGCCGTCCAGTCGTTCATTCCGGGTCATAGCGATGAGAAGCTCCGCGCACTGGAGCTGAAGGCCGAGGCCAAGAGCGGTCGGCCGCAACCCGACCTTGCCGGCATGGTGGTCGTCACGGTCGCCCCCGGGAGCGAGCTCGCCGCCGGTCGCGCCCTCAACGATCTCGATTTGGTCGAGTTCGTCAGCTTCGAGCGGCCGCTTGAACTGCACCAGGTCGGTTGCGATCCCAACAACCCGCTCATCTGCAAGGAGCCGGGACCGAACTGCACCGACGGCTTCATGTGCAACCCGGACCCGGGCTGCGTCGCCCCCGGCCCAATCTGCGAAGCCGGCTGCAAGGACGTCGTGTGCTGCGAGCTGGTCTCGTCCATTCGCGAAAGCTGCTCGGACCCCGATGGCCCGAACGGATGGGACGTGCTCTGTGCGGCCTATGCCAACATCCTTTGCGACGGCACGATCTACGACGGCGGTGGCGCTCTTCCGCCCGAAGAACGTTACGACCCATGCTTCACGGATGGTGCAGGCGCTCCGAACCCGGACTTCGAGCTGATCGTCCCGCTTCTCAGCGGCGGTTGCCTCGAAGCCCACGAGGGACGCGGTTGCAACCGGCCCGCATGCTGCTTCGCGGTCTGCAATGTCGATCCGATTTGCTGCACCAACGACTGGGACGCCGGTTGCGTTGCTCTTGCCAGCGGTGCACTCCTGGCCGATGTGTGTCAGCTCACTCCCGACCCCGGTGAAACGCCAAGCTGGGCGAGCGATGTGGTGCCGAATCCGAACTACCCAGGAATCGGTGAACCGATCGTCATGACCAACAACTGGCAGGCGTACCTTCGCGGTCCGCAGGTGCTCGGCGACTTCGCCGATCTGCCGCCAGCATTCACCGATGACTACATCTTCCTGAACAGCGGTTTCCGCGGCGGCGGATTGGACCTTCCGGGCCTTGCTGCCCTCCAGGCCCAGTACGCCTACCTCTATCAGAACGATGGGCCAGTGCTTGACTATGGCAAGCAAAGCCGCGTCGGCATCGTCGAGTTCTCTGCATTCGTGAACCACGAGGACTTCACGATCAACGGTTCGGGTGAGCCCTACGACACCCCGCGGGTCCTTCCTGAACCAGGCCAAACGATCAACCTGATCGAGGGCGGCGCCAACAGCCCGCAGCACGGCACCGCGACCCTCGGCGAGACGGTTGCCGGCAAGAACGGCTTCGGCGTCACGGGCATCGCCTACAAGTCCCAAGGCTACTTCTTCCCGACACTGTCGATTGAAGAGGGCGCCCGCCTTTCGACCGCGATCGCCAGCGCCGGTATGACGTTTGACGAGGGCGACGTCGTCAACTACTCGATCGGTTTCGGTGGCTCGGGACCCATCATCACGGACGAGGCCATTGCCGCAATGATCCTGATGATGACGGATCTGGGCATCACTTCCTGCATGTCCGCGGGCAACGACAACATCCCCATCGATCCCGCTCCGTTTGAAACCGGCGCCGTGGTCGTCGGGGCATGCTGGCCAGGGATGAACATCTTCCCGGACCCCTGCACGAACGGTTTCTGGCGTTACTGCAAGCTCGGTTTCTCGAACTACTCTGACCCCGAGGCCGCTCTCGGTGCCGTTCACCTCTGTGCCTGGGGCACAGCCGTGGCGACCACGGGATACGGCGATCTCTTCGTCGGCGAAGTAGGCACCGATCCGCTCGATCCAGAGACGAACAACCTCCGGAAGTACAGCGCCGAGTTCAACGGCACCTCCGCGGCGGCCCCGATCATCACCGGTCTGGCCGCTTGCCTCCAAGGGTGGGCCCGTCAGTGCTACGGCACTCCGATCTCACCACTTCAGCTCCGCGGGGTCATGGCTGGCAACGGCCGCACGCCCGATCAGTGCAATCCGCTCGGGACGGTCTTCGGGCCGGACAACCCGACCTGTTCGCTCACCGAAGGCGCTCCTGGGATCGGGACCTTCCCGGATGCCCTTGAGTGCGGCTTCGCGATCATGAACGGCCAGTTCGTGGACGGCAACGCGACCGAGGTCAAGATCCTCTGGGGTAGCCCGGTTGCTGGCAGCGCTCCGTCTTCGTTCAAGATCCGCGCCACCGATGGCAACTATCTCAAGATCGTGACCAAGTACGCCCCCGCCGGCAAGGTCGTCAACGAGCTTCCCTACATCGCCGCTGGTCACACCACCGACGTGCAGGCGTTCCTCGAAACGACGATCGATCCGACGATCCTCACGGGCGTTTCCGTCCGACTCACCTCCAAGGCGACGGTTCCGTTCGTGATCCTTGGCGGGTTCCTTTACAACTGGGTTGACCACCGTTGGGACTTCGTCGGCGTGACCTTCATCACGCCCGCTCCGACGAACGCTGTGTTCCCGGTGCAGCCGTTCAACGTTTACAAGTACGTGAGCCCGGCAGGCGATGTCCATGCTCGCGCGTGGACCTGCAGCCTCGGCAATACCGGGCCGCATGAGATCTGGCACGACCTCATCGAGGTCAGCATCGAAGGCGCGACGGTCACCCCGTAAGCCTCGACAGCACTCAGTGACTTTCACAGCCCCCGTCTTCGGACGGGGGCTTTTTTCAATCTCGATTTCGCCGCGCCGGAGGTTCGCAACGAGCGGCCCTGACTTTCAATTTTTTCTGAAAACTCAGTTCCGATGCGGGCCCTTAGCCGCTACCCTGCCCCAACGCGGAAACCCGCTGCACGGGTATTCCCAAACGCTCAAGTTCTCGAGCCAGCCCATGTCGCCGACCCACCCCTCCTCCACGGTCACCTCCGAGCCGACGATTCCGACGATCGTCCCGACCTCGTCCCACCTCGCTTCGGCCGAATCGGATCGCGAATTGGTCGAGAGCCAAGACCGCTTTATCTCACTCTGGGGCGAAATGGGGTCACGCTGGGGGGTGCCTCGCACCATGGCGGAGACCCATGCCCTCCTGTTCGTTCATGGCGAGCCGCTGCATGCGGAGGCGATCATGGACCGCCTTCGCATCTCACGCGGCAACGTCTCGATGACGCTGCGGACCCTGGTGGAATGGGGCATCATCACGCGTCACCATGAGCGGGGCGATCGAAGGGAGTACTTCAGGGCCGAGCAGGACGTCTGGAAGCTCTTTGCCACGGTCGCTCGGGCGCGGAAGCGTCGGGAGATCGACCCGTTGGTCGAAGGCCTTGACCGCTGCAAGACGGCGGCCGCACGCGGACGAGAGGGAGCACGAAGGTCGGTCCACAACGCGAGGGTGGATGAGCTTCTGAACGCGGTTCGGATCGTGGATGGAATCAGCGAGCGTCTCGTCGCCGCCGACGGAAGTGGACTGCGCACCGCGGCCTTGACATTGAGCAAGCTCATGGGGGTCGGTGGACTCATCGGGCTTCTTCCATCCAAGAGCAAGAGCCGTGACAACCGAGGAGGCCGCTCATGACGACGGCCCAACAGCGACTGATGTCGCCGCAAACCGCCGGAGAGATCCTCGCTCGTCCCGTCACGGGTCGATCGCCGTCGGTTGGATCGGCTCCCGGTGTTGACGCTCGCCGGATGGATGTGGTGGCGGAGGTCACTTGGCGATGCCTTCACCGCGCGGTTGAGCCAGGTGTGGCCGCCCGAGCTCCGATGAGCACCGCTGACGTCCCGCTCACGCTTTCGCTTCACTTGCGGATAGAACGGAGTCGGGGGCGGGGACGGCTGACCCTTCAGGCAGGATGCCTCGACTCGGCCGGCGTCGCCGACGAACGGCGCTCAGTGATTGAACTTCCGGTCTCTGGACGGTGCACACTCTCTGGACGCTGGCTGGTCATGGAATTGGGTGCACGCTCTCTCCTCCGAACCGATTCCGCCTCCAAGCGGATCGACGTCGGGGCAACGGTCGTCTTCGATCTCGGCGAGTGCCCTCATCCCATCGACGAGGCCGAACGAACGTGGAATCATGCTCGTCTGGCCTACATCCACTCCAACGTGTTCCCGGAACTAGGCATCCCGGGCGGCCGATACGGCCCGCCCTTGGGGACGTTGAGGCGGTTCGCCTAGCGGCCCGTGGCTAAGTCGTTTGGGCCGCGAGAGAGGCTGGGCTGAGTGAACGGGTTGGTCACCGTCGCAACGGTCAACTTCCCGGAAGTGCGGACTTTGGGATAACTGCCCGGAAAGCCGTGCTAGACTCGATGTTGCCTCGAGAAGGCGTCGTGGAGTCGCTACACATGAGACATCCGTTGAGGGGGGGCGGTGCGAATCGCCGAGCCAACACCATGCGAGGGCCGGGTGGCACCATCCTGACCAGCCCGTCCAACAATGACCCCAAGGAGAGCCGGAGCCGACGACTTGGGCGGCGGGCCTTGGCCGTGGTGGCGACGTATGCCCTTGGAGCTGCTCCCGCCTTTGCCGGTGGCGGACTAAATGTCACGCCGTTTTCGGAAGAGGCTTGGGCACGCGGAATCCACTACGAGCTCAGCCCGCCAGTCCAGGGATACGGCTTCTTCGGCTTCACCTGTGGATTCGCGGATCTCGACCGTGACGGAGATGCCGACATCATCACCATGGGTTCGCCTGATGGCCAGGTCGGGATTTTCGAGAACAACGGCGTCGGCGTCTTTACCGATCGCTCCGCCACCAGCGGGATCGCCAATCTTGTTCGCCCCTCCGCATGCGCCGCGGGAGATCTCAATGGTGACGGGATCATCGACCTCTTCCTCACCCAGATCGACAATCCCAGCAAGGTCTATCGAGGCATCGGCGGGTTTCAGTTCATCGACGTGAGCGCCGGCTCCGGAACCGCCATCAATGGTCCGGCCAAGGCCGCATCGTTGGCTGACTTCGATGGGGATGGCGACCTCGACATCTACGTGGGGGTCTACCGCAACGGGACCCCCGGCGGAATGAACAAGCCCAGTTCGCTCTTCCGCAACAACGGAGAGTTCGTCTTCACAGACGTAGCCGCAGCCCAGAACCTGGCCAAGCCGGCGTACACCTTCCTCGGAGGATGGACCGACATTGACTTGGACGGTGATCTGGACCTCTACCTCTCGAATGATCGAGGGCACGTTGCCCCATTCTTTCAGGGCAATCAGCTCTTTCGAAACGACGGCGGACAACTGATCGAGATCAGTAACGGAAGTGGTGCCAATCTCCAGTTCTATTCCATGGGACTGGGCATCGGCGACATGGACTCCAACGGCTACCCCGACTTCTATTGCGCCAACATTGCCAACGCCAACTCGGCGCTCCAGGGAAAGAATCCACTTCTCCTCAATCAGGGCAACAACACGTTCGTCCGCGGCGATCAGCAGTGGGGCGTGGGACACTTCAAGACGAGCTGGGGCACCGAGTTCTTCGACTTTGATCAGGACGGCTGCCACGACCTGTACGTCAACAACCAATCTCTCGGCAACACGCTCTATCGAGGCGCACCGTCGCCTCCAGCCCTTGATGTGAGCCTGTCGGCGAACGTCTTCGGGGCCCCGCCGAACTTCTCCTTCTCCTCCTCATCGTCCGATGTCGATGGCGATGGCGACCCAGATCTACTTGTGGGTGACTCCGGCGTGAACGTGTTGCTCTACATCAACCATGAAGGGGATGAGCGAAACGGGGTTCGCATCCGAGTGGTGGGCCGAACCGGCAATCCGACCGCGATCGGTGCAACCCTCGTTGGACGGCTTGATGCCGGCGGTCCGCCGATCTTCCGCGACATCCACGCTGGCGGCCGGAGTTACCTCGGCCACGACATGCCTGAGGCTCATTTCGGCCTCGGACGACGGATGACGCTTCACGAGGTCGTGGTCCGCTGGCCCAAAGGCACCTACAACGATGCGATCCGGACGATCTCAAACTTGCCCGCAAACGGATTGTGGGATGTCTATCCACCAGCCACGCTGGGCGATGCCGATGGCGATGGCGAGCTGACTCACACCGACCGCGAGGCATTCGAAACATGTGCGCTTCGCGGCTTCATCCACGGTTGCGAGATGATGGACTTTGACGGCGACAGCGACATCGACGACACCGACCTCTACCTGTTCCGCAAGAAGGCCAGCGACTTCGACGGGGACGGCGTCATTGGCGCTGCCGACCTTGCGATCCTCTTAGGCTTCTGGGGCACGCAGAACGACACGTGCGACCTGAGTGACAACGGTTTGGTGGGCGCTGACGACTTGGCCTTGCTGCTGGGACTCTGGGGATCGTGATCAGCGGAGCAGTCGCTCGGCGCGCCCGCCGCCCCGATTCGATCAGTCGCGGTTCTTCGTCCGCGGGACTCCCAGCGGCACTCGCTTCGGCTCGCCCGGTCGGCGCGGGTAGATCTTGGGCGTGACTCGCATCTTGCGAATCGGCACGATGGTGCCGGTCGGCGTGCGTATCAGTTCGAGCGCGTGGCAGTGCAGCGCGTAGAGCGCCTGCTTTGCCTCCGACACCTCCTCCGCCGCCTTTTCGCCCTTGATTGCCAGAACGATCCCATGCACGTGGGCGAAGGGCACCGTCAGCTCGACCAGTGTCGCCATGGGGCCAACGGCCCGGCTGAGGACCAGGTCGTACCGCTCGCGATGCTCAAGACGATCCCGACCGGCGTCTTCTGCTCGTGCCTGCTCCACCCGGACATTTGATAGACCGAGCGAGGCAACCACAGCCTCCAAGAACTTGGCCTTCTTTCCGGTCGCCTCCAAGAGCGTGAACTGAAACTCAGGAAGGACGATGGCCAGCGGGATGCCGGGCAGGCCTCCCCCGCTTCCGACGTCGATGACACTCCATGGCTGGCCCGGAATGCGAGACTCCAAGAGGTCGTCGTCGCTCTCGGTCAGCGAGAGGATCAGCGGCACCAGGCTCAGGCTGTCCGCGATATGACGAATCCACATCGCTTCCGGTTCAGAAACCGCTGTCAGGTTGAAGTGCTCGTTGGCGTCCCGAAGGTGGCGCAGGTAACGCCCGAGTCTCACCAGCTCGCCGTCTTCACAGGCCACGTTCATGGCCGTAAGTGCGTCGAGAAACGCCTGCGTTGGCGCGTCACCGGGCTGGGAGGGATCGAAGGGCGGACCGTGGTCCACCGGTTCGCGCGGAGAGGAAGCTGCCATCCGGCGAACGGTAGCAGGAGCGAGGTCCCGTCGGGCGAACGCCCTGAAAGTTGGTCCGGGACGCTCAATCGCCCGGGCAATGTTGGCACGGCGGGACACTTCCACCAAAGATGAGCCGTAACGACGTCGATACAGCCCAAATCGCTCGCCAAACCGGCGGGCTCCGGCCGCCGTGTCCCTCAGAGAGCCTCCCGGCATGCTTCACAATTCGACGACCTGGATGGAAGTTCGACGTGCGCACGAACAGGTGCAACGCTGTCGCTTTGATCTCGGGGTACTGATTTCGGCTCGGACCACGGTCGCGCTGTTCGCGGTCGTGGTGGCCGTCGCTCCCGAGGCCGCGGCGGTATCGGCCCGATCATCGCTGATGTCCTGTGTCCTCCACGTCCCCGGGGAGTTCCCGACCATCGCTGATGCCATTGCCATGGCCAACGACGGTGACACGATTCAACTGGCTCCCGGAACCTACGTCGACCCGTTCAGCTTCGGCTTCAAGGCAGTGACGCTGCGTGGCTCGCCCGATACTCCTGGCACAACGACGCTCGCACCCTTGGCTCTCAAGGAGCGCAACCTGCTCTCGATTCCGGCGCTGCCGGAAGGTGACACGATCACACTGGAAGGCCTGACGCTTGGCGGATATGCGGCCTTCTCCGTGGTGGACGGTTCCCTTGCACTCCGGGACTGCATCGTGACGAGTGACGCAAACGGGCTTTCGATTGCCTTTCACGTGATGTCCGGGTCCGTGCTCATGGAGCGCCTGGTCATTGCCGACTCCGGATACGAGCCTCACGATCGGCCTCTCTTCGAGATCGAGAACGGTTCGGCGTATGTCGCGGCTTGCGAGACGATCAGTGGCTCGCGGCCCATCCTGCACGGCCACCAGTCCGACATCTTCATTGACGACTCGATCTTCGCTGGCCTCACGCTGGACACCCTACCGACGCCAGTCGGAGCGATCGAGTCGATTGACGGATCGCTGACAGTCAGGTCCGGCAGCTTCGATTCGATCGGGCCGGGCACGGGAATCGTCTGCCATGACTCCGATCTCCTCGTCGATCAGGTCACCTTTGACCAGATTGGCGATCCCATCACCGGGATTGATCTGGCGATATGGGCCGACGGCCCGTCCATCACGCTGCGCCAGTGCTCCATTCGTTCCTCCGGAAGCTTCGCCGCCGAGGCATCCGCCGCGATCCTGGACAGCCCGAATCTCGTCTTGGAACAGTGCCTCGTCGCCAACAACACCCTGAGCGATATCGGTTGCGGAGGAGTGATCGTCCGTGGCAGTGCGAGCATTCAGGATTGCACGTTCGTCGGCAACAGCACATTCGGACGCTGTGGTGCCCTTCGCATCCAGGGAGCCTCAACACTCGCTCGCACTCATTTCAGTGGCAACGTGGGCGGTGATGGCGAAGGCGCGGTCCTCGTGGAGGGGACCGCGCACTTTGAGGCCTGCAGTTTCCTGGGGAATTCCGCTGGCGACGGCGAGTATCCGACGGCGATCCGCGGCGGCGCGTTGGGCGTGGACGGCGGCGTCGCAACCCTGACCGACTGCATGCTCGCCCAGAACTCGACAATCGCCAACGGCAAGCCAAGCGGCGAGGGCGGGGCCATTGCCGTCCAGCACGGCGGATCGGTCGCACTGATGTCGTCGTCGGTGATCGAGAATGTCGCCATGTCGGGCGGCGGTGGGGTCTGGGTGTCGCCGGAAAGCGCGTTGTCGATCACCGGGTCGAGTCTCTGCGAGAACCTCCCGGACCAAATTGCCGGTCCCTTCGTTGACGCCGGCGGAGCAATCCTCTGCGGCTGCGAGGGCGACCTCAACGGCAACGGCTCGGTGGAGTCAGCGGATCTTGCGATCTTGCTCGGCGATTGGGGTCCATGCGTGGCAATTGCTGCTGACTTCACGCTTGACGGCAACGTCAACGCCGAGGACCTGAGCATCCTGCTCGGGTCCTGGGGGCCCTGCCCCTGACACTACAGCGCAGCACGCCGCGACCCGCTCGCTCCCGTATGCTCCCAGCATGCGCGACCCGCTGGACTTCCTAAGCCGATACTTCATGGAGATTGCCGGCTGCTGGATCGCCGTCATGGTCTTGGCGTTCCTCTGGCTCGGCTTCCACATCGTCCGCGGCATTCGCGAGAAGATCGCGGCACGGCGCGCCGCGGGTGCCCTCACGACGCCGCGCGACAGCGAAGCGCCCGGCCGGTAGCGCTGTCCGATTGCGGCGGGAGCGCCCAAAGCGGCATCAGTCGTCGAGATAGCTTCGCTCGTCGGGCTTGGGACGGCGCAAGCCGATGTTGACGAGGAGCCCAACATTCAGCCACGTCGCGAGCAGGCTCGAGCCTCCGTAGCTGACGAAGGGCAAGGTGATGCCGGTGATCGGCAAGAGCCCGATCGTCATCCCCGTGTTGATGGTCATCTGAGTGAAGCTGATGGCCACGATACCGACGGCCGCGAGTCGGCCGAAAGGATCGCGACAGAGCGCCGCCGTGGCCAAGCCACCGACCGCGAAGACCAGATACGCCCCCCACAGGACCGTCCCGCCGGCGAGTCCCCATCGGCAGCAGACGACCGCGAAGATCATGTCGTTGTGCTCTTCGGGAAGGCCGTTGAAGGTGACCAGAGCGCCGGCGTGCTGCTTTCCGACGCCAAGCACGCCCCCGCTTCCGACCAGCCGCATCGCCCGCCAACCCTGAAAGCCTTCACGCTTCTCAAAGCGCGTGTCGCCTGAAATCTGGGCGATGATCGCGTCGATCCGGGCCCGCTGATAGGGCTTCAGCACGAACCCATACGCGATCGGCACCAGCGCTGCCGCCAGCACGACGCTTGCAATCACGTGCCGCTTACGCGATCCCGCTGCAATCACCATCGCCGCCATGGTCGGCAAGAAGAGAAGCGCACTGCCGAGGTCGGGTTCGAGCACGATGAGCCCGATCGGGATCAGGGTCAGTCCGACCACCGCAATGTAGCCGAGGATCGTCCGATGGACCTGGGTCTGCGAGAGCCATACCGCGAGGGCGAGGATGTAGACGGTCTTGGCCAGTTCCGACGGCTGAAAGTCCATCGGACCGAGGGCAATCCATGAGCGCGATCCGTTGCGCGGCCGAACGATCGACTCGGGCACGAAGGGCAGCAACACGAAGACGAGAAGCCCAAGGACGAGGATGCCCAGACCAATGATGATCCGGCGATAGAAGCGGTAGCTCGGGGTCGCCACGACCGCCGCGGCGGCGAGTCCGATGAAGAGGAACGTCAGTTGTTTCGCGGCCGACTCCGGCCGGGTGGTGCTGATGGCCTCGATGCCCAAGAGCGAGAGGAAGAGCGCCGCCAAGGCCGAGAGCCATGCAGGCGTCCACCAGAGGAGCCGCTTGCGAAGTCTCGACGGCACCTGCTCGCTGTAGAGTTCCGAGGGCGTCCAACGAACGCGCTCGCGGGTGGAGAGCCCGACCAGCGGAGTTGCCGGGTCCACGGGGCCACCACTCGCGTCACCGCGACTCATGAACCCTCTCCCTGAGCATGGCCGGCTGCCGCTCTCCCTGACAGGTAGCCTTCGCGCACCAACGCCCGGATGATTTCCGCGGCGATGGGACCAGCGGTCTTTCCGCCCGATCCGCCATACTCCAGCAGAACCGCTAAGGCGTAGCGCGGGCGATGTTCTCCCTCGTTGCCGACGAGGCCCACGAACCAGGCGTGGTCGGTTCGAACGCGAACATCAGCCACGTGGTCCTTGTTGTTGTCGATCTTGAGCGGCGGCGCCTGGGCCGTCCCCGTCTTGGCCCACACTTGCACACCTGGAACGGCCGTCAGAGGCTCCTGTACACCATCCTCGAGCGTGAGGTGGTTCCCCGTGCCGTGCCGTTCGGAAACGGACTGACGCAAGCCTTCCAACGCCTTGCTGACGGCGATCGGAGCCAGATGCAGGTTCGTCAGGGCTTGCCCACGATCCGTTCGATCGAGAAAGACACCCGGTCGAATGACCACGCCGCGGCGGGCGAGGGTTGCGTACGCGTTCGCCGCATGTGCGGGCGTCCACGCCACCGGACCTTGGCCGATCCCAAGGAAGACCGGCGCCGAGCGATCGCCTGCGGCCTGAATACGACTGAGCTCCGCCTCGTCCGGGAGCGCTCCTCCCGACTCTCCTTCGATGCGAATCCCACCGCCTTCCCGATCGGTTGAGTAGCCTAGACCGACGCCGAGAGGTGAACCCACGCCATAGCGACGATACCACTCGACCACGCTCGGAAGCCCCAAGCGCGACGCGACCGTGTAGAAGTAGATGTTGCAGGAGCGGGCAATGGCCTCTTCCACTTGCAGCGGTCCGTGCGTCGAGCTGCGACCCTCTTCCGGTCGCCAGATCCAGCATCGGGCCGAGGTCGTCACGTTCTCGAAGAAGTGCCCCTTGCACTCGACCGTCAGGTCAGCGGGGACGGCTCCCTGCGTCACTGCCCCCGCAAAGAGAAGCGGCTTCACGATCGAACCCGGTGGATAGACACCTTCGACCGGCTTGTTGACGTCGGCTCCCTCGTTGCGGCGCCGCTCGGCTGTCATCCCATCAGCTTCGCTGAGCGTAGGCGTCGTGACCATGGCCAAGATGTCGCCAGTCTCGATCTCGATCACGATCGCTGAGCCATTTAACTCCCAGCCAACCGGGAGCGGTCCGGGCTTCGCCTCGCCGTCGGCATCCCAGCCCCGCTGCCATTGTTGGATCTTGGCCAGCCCGAGCTTGGGCTCCAGCGCCGCCTGCACCCAAGATTGCAGCTTGACGTCGATGGTCAGCCGAACGTCCTCGCCGACGATCGGCTCCTTGCGGCTGGACTCGCCGGTCTCGAGGTTGCGTTCGACCATGCCGCGCACGCCGCGCAGCCGATCTTCCAAGGCCCGTTCGACACCGGTTGCCCCCACCACGTCGCGATCCGCCCGGTAGCCGCCCAAGTCGGCGACGTCGCCGGAACGCTCGTCGAGGAAGGGGCGTCGCTTGAGATCCTCGCTGAAAACGCGCGTCCGGGTCGAACCGATCACGTGATCGGCGACGCCGGAAAGTCGCATCGCAAGTGGCCGGTCCGATCGAAGCGGCTTCGGCAGCGACGAGCGATCGACCGAGAGATCGACGTCGTTCCACGGCCGCACCCGTCGCGTCGCCGGAGCAACGACGATCGTGTTCGGTTCGTTGTCGGCGATGAGTTCGAAGCGGACCTTCGTGTCGTCATCGACGTCCGCCAGGATCGTGTGAGGCTCCTCCTGCTCGCTGATCGTCTCGTCCTCGGGCACCGGCTCGGGAGTCTCGCCGCGAGCGAGAGCCTTCGCTTCCTCGACCTTCCGGAGCCGCTCGCGATAGGCTTCGACGCGCTGGCCCACGCGGAGTCGGATCTCATCAAAGCGCCGCTCCAGCTCGGCCCGGTCTATCCCGCCCGCAGAGCAGATCTCGGCGTAGATCGCCTCGGCCTTCGCGTTCCATCCGGCAAGTCGGCGCTCTGCTTCCGCCGCCCGTTGGTCGCGGGAGAGCCGGACCCAAGCGTTGACACCGAGCTCCTTGCGAGCTTCGAGTCGAGCCTTCTCGGCGGCCCACCGGCCGGCGATCATCGCGTACTCAACCTGCACGTCCCAACTCGCCCGGTCTTCGGCCAGCACCTGCCCGTTACGGTCCAGTACCCGCCCACGAACGAAGGGCAGGAACGTCCGCCGCCGCAGGAACGTCTCGGTTTGGCGGGCGTGATCGGCGCCCTCGACGATCGCGAGTCGGGCGAGCTGTGTTGCCAACAACAGACTGACGATCGCGAAGACCGCGAGCAGAAGAAGCAGGCGACGATGGAAGATGCCCAGCACGGCGAAGAGGATAGGTCGTTCGCGGCATTGCTGCAGCGGAGGCTAGCGACAGGAACCCGTCAGCGGAGCTTGATCGAGACGAGTGCGAGCATCGCGAAGATGATCGCCACGATCCAGAATCGCGTCACCACCTGGAGTTCGCTCAGGCCTCCCATGTGGAAGTGGTGGTGGATCGGCGAGCAGCGGAAAATCCGCTTGCCCTTCGTCCACTTGAAGTAGCTGACCTGCATGATCACGCTGCCGATCTCCATAACGAAGATCCCGCCGATGAGAACAAGCAGGAACTCCTGACGAATGGCCACCGCGACGTAGGCAAGCAGCCCGCCCAGCGAGAGCGAACCGGTGTCCCCCATGAAGACCGAGGCCGGGTTGCAATTGAACCAGAGAAAGCCCAGACAGGCTCCGGCCATCGCCCCGGTGATGACCATGAGTTCCTTGGCGTCAGCGACATGTGGAACGAGCAGGAAGCTGGCCGCGGATTGCTGGCTGGCGATGTAGCAGAGGGTCATCATCGCGAAGGCCGCGATGGTCATCGTGCCGGCGGCAAGACCGTCCATGCCGTCGGTGATGTTGACGGCGTTACTCATGCCCGCAATGGCGACGGTCCCGATCAGGACGAAGGGGGCCATGGCTAGCACCCAGACGCCGGGATTCAACTGCAGCGCGACCTGCTGAAGGATGACGTCGTGCTTTGGGACAGGCACATAGGTGCGCTGGAAGGGCAGGTTCAACGAGAGCGCCGCTGGGTTCTCCGTCGCCAAACCGTGCCGGTACAGGAAGTAGCAGACGAGCGAAGCCATCCCGAGTTGGAAGAGGAGTTTCTCCCAGGCGTAGAGGCCCTCACGCGTCCCCGGTCCGCGGCGGGCCGCGGTGAGCTTCAGCCAGTCATCAAAACTGCCGACCGCCGCGAGCCAGACCATGACCAGGACGGCGAGGTGAACCAGCCGGTTGTGAACGAAGTCGGCGAGGAGAAACGTCGTCAGCAGGATCGCCCCGATGATGATGATTCCCCCCATCGTCGGCGTCCCGGACTTCCCCTTCATCATCTCGTTGAGGCGCTCGTTGTAGAACTCGGGAGCGTCACCGACCTTTTGCCGTCGCAACCAACGAATGACCGGCTTGCCGAGCAGGACTACTACGGCGAAGGCGACGAGGACGGCGAGGAAGGCCCGAAACTCGAGCTGGAGGAAGACTCGCACCACCGAGAACAGGCCAGACTGGTCGAGCCAGTTCTTGAGGTAGTCGGTGAGGAGATAGAACATCGGAAACGCCCGTTGCTCGCGATGGCAATGGGGCGCAGGGAGTCGGTGCGGAGGGCGGTAAGGGCGTTGCCGCCGAAGGCAACGGCGCGGCTGTTATCGGCAAGGTGCAGGAACGCAGTTCAGAACGCGTTGTCCCGCCCTCCCCACGACCCCCGATCGCCGACTTGGGATCCGCTACCCTTCGGGCATGTCAACACCCCACTCCTCGGGCCGGGTGGTCATCGCAGGCGGCAGCGGGTTTCTGGGCACGTCTCTGGCGACCTACCTCAGCGATCGCGGGGTGGATGTGGTGGTCCTTTCTCGGAAAGCAGCGACCATTGCCGGACGATGGCGGACCGCCCAATGGGATGCTCGGACCCTCGGCCCGTGGGCCGGTGAACTCGATGGGGCAACCGGACTGGTGAACCTCACCGGCCGCACGGTCGACTGCATCAAGACGCCTGACCATCAGGATGAGATCCTCCGCTCCCGCGTCGAAAGCACGCGGGTTCTTGGGGAGGCGATGCGCCGGGTGGCCGCTCCCCCGCCGGTGTGGGTGCAGATGAGTACGGCTCACATCTATGGCGACCCGCCGACCGTGCGATGCACCGAGGACTCCCCTTACGGCGTCGGGTTGGCCCCGATCGTTGGACAAGCATGGGAGAGGGCCTTCGCCGAGAGCGTCCTTCCCACCCAGCGAGGAGTCGTTCTCCGCACGAGCTTTGTCATCGGACGCGATCGGGGCGCCGGCGGAGGTGCCCTGAGCCGACTCCGCTTCCTCGCTCGACTTGGTCTCGGCGGATCGGTCGGTTCGGGGCGTCAGGGTATGAGCTGGCTCCACGAGCAAGACATGAACCGCATTGTTGGACAGGCATTGGAGACCTCACCCCCCTCTCCATCGGGAGCGCCCCCGATGCAAGGGGTCTACATCGTGAGCAGCCCGAATCCGGTCCCCCAGCGGGAGTTCATGCGCTCGCTCCGCCGCGCGACCGGCATGCCCATCGGCCTGCCCGCGCCGGCTTGGCTCGTTCGCCTCGGTGCCCCACTGGTCATGCGCACCGACCCCGAACTCGCCCTCTACGGGCGATTCGTCCTGCCGAAGCGGCTGCTCAACGCGGGCTTCCGTTTCGACTTTCCCGAGTTGGGTGCAGCCCTACGCGATCTCATCGGCCGTGCTTAGCTGCACGCTCCCCACGCACCGAGCAGAACGGCAAGGTCGGATGCATTGGTTGTCCTGTCTCCCGTCAGATCAGCGGCCGGCCCGCCCCATCCGCCGAGCAGAATGGCCAGATCGCTTCCGCCGACAGTCCCGTCGCCGTCGAGGTCGGACGGGCAGTCATCGCCAGGCGAAATCGTCATCGTCTGATTGAGGGCAACATTGGTGAGCGTCGTCTCGTCGCCATTCTGCCAGACGACCTTCACTTCGCTCGCCACCGTGGCCGCCCCGAGTCCGAAGTGGACCGACGACTCGCTTGTCCCCAGGAAGCTCACGCCACTGTCCATCCAGCGCATCCGCTGCACACCGTTGGCGGTGACGAAGACGCGAGCCCCGAAACCCATCGGCGTATAGCCAGGGTGACCGGCGGTGTCGAGGAAGATCCGCAGCCAGTGCGTATCCGACGCCGTCGGCAGATCGTTTCGGAAGAGCGTGAAGGCCCCGGTGTTGCGGCAGATGGCAATGTCCTGATCGCCGTCGTTGTCATAGTCCAGTCGCAGTAGAGCTCGCCCCTTCTGCGAGAAGACGAAGCCCGAGGCAACCGAAACGTCGGTGAAGGTGTTGTTGCCGTTGTTGAGCCAGACGTACGAAGGATCGTTGTAGAAGCTCGACCCCGGGGCGGCGTCGCCGTTGGTCTCGATCAGGTCTTCCCAACCGTCGTGGTTCACGTCGATGCCGTGGGCGCCCCAGCCGTAACCGCCGTCATGGACGCCGGCTCCGGCGGAGTAGTCCGTGAACGCGTGCCCCCCAAGATTGCGATAGAGCTTGTTTCCTGTCCAACCGATCGACGGCTGGTAGATGCTGGTGGGGTACCAATCGAGCTTCAGGTCGTTGTTGAAGTCCCCGATCGCCTGGCCCATGCCGTTCTCTTCGATGCCGGTCGCCGAGGCGTTCGTGACGTCGGTAAAGGTCCCGTTCCCGTTGTTCCGCATGTAGCGGCTACCTACATAGCCGGCTCCCTTGAAGTCACCGACCAGGAGCAGTTCCGGATAGCGATCGCCGTTCATGTCCGCGAAGCGGGCGGACTGGAGGGCAATCGGTCCGACTCCGCCAAAGAGGTTGATGGACGCGGTGACGTCGGTGAACGTGCTGTTGCCGTTGTTCTTGAAGAGGTGCTGCTCGGTGTTGCTCGGTGCACCAGTGAAGCCGCCAACGAAGAGGTCGATGTCGCCATCGAGGTCGTAGTCGCCAAACGTGGCGCTCCAAGCGCTCTCGGCGGTCGGATCGGCGAAGGCGACACCCGCGGCGGCAGCGACGTTGGTGAAGGTGCCGTTGCCGTTGTTGCGGTAGAGCTTGTGATGCCCGGCGGCCGCCGCGCCAACTGGGCCGGCACTCGTGACATAGAGGTCTGGCCAACCGTCGTTGTCGAAGTCACCGACGCAAGCGGACTTGCCGCGATGGACCGTGGTCAGCCCCCACAGCGCCGCCTTATCGGTGAAGGTCCCGTTCCCGTTGTTGATCATCAGGGAATCCGGCTTGTTCCCGGTGCCGCCAGAGATGAAGAAGATGTCCATGAACCCATCGCGATTGAAGTCGCCGATGGCCCCGCCGCCGGAGTACTGCGAGTTGGTGAAGCCAGATGTCGAATGGGTCAGTGTCAAACCTGCTGCCGTCGTCTGATTCGAGAACGCAGGCGGGGTCGCCACGGCAGCCGAGCTCAGAAGGATGGAGGCTGAACAGGCGACACAAGCCGGTGCGCGGGTGGGGCAAATCGTCTTCAAAGGGAGCTCCTATGGGCCTACGGCGAGATACTCGGCATGGACGGCCGCGGTTGCAGTCGGTCAACGTATCCGTTGACGGAGGACGAACGACCGACGAGTCGAAAAAAGGTGCAGCGCCCGTCGGCCAGGTCAACCTTCGCGGGTCGTTTCAGTAGGCGAGTTCCCAGCCCATTCGATCTGCAGGCTTGCCATTCTGGACGAGAAGTCGCTTCGGACCACGAAACGCTTGGCCTGACATGGATGGCCCACGTTTGTCGTGCCTTTCCGGACCTGCCATTCAAGGCCCCAGACGATTCCGCCGAATCGAGCGAAACCCCCCGCCCGCCCGCAGGAAGCGGCACTTGGGAAGCAGTCCAGCGTCAAAGCGAGTCAGGGTCGATGCGACTCGTCGTTTGAGGTTCCCACCCAATGACCGACGAGCAAACGCGACCCTCCGAACAACTTGCGGGCCACATCCGCGAGTTCGACGGCCTGCGCGGCTTGGCGATCGCCGCCGTGTTGGTGCATCACTTCTGGCCTCGCTCGGGGCCCCTCGCCGAATGGTCAGGCTTGCCTCACCTCGGGTGGGTCGGCGTCGACCTCTTCTTCGTCATCAGCGGCTGCCTGATCACCGGCATCCTGCTCGACACCCGCGCCCAACCGGGTTCGCTTCGGAACTTCTATGCCCGACGCGTCATTCGCATCTTCCCGCTCTATTACCTCTTCGTTGCGGCAGCGTTCCTCCTCATTCCGCGCATGCAGGGCACCGCTGAATTTCACGAGCAATCCGGCTCACCCTGGTGGTACCTCCTCTATCTCGGAAACGCCCGCGAGGCCCTGACCGGTCACGAGCCGGCCTACGTGCTCGCACCGACGTGGAGCCTCTGCATCGAGGAACAGTTCTACATCCTCTTCCCGCTGGTGGTCGCGTTGCTCAGCCCGGCCCGATTGCGGGTGTTCCTCTGGTCGCTGGTGGTCTTCGCTCCGCTCTTCCGGCTCGCCACCTCGCTTCTTTGGCCAGAGAACGAACGCGTGCAGTACCTCGCGACGCCCAGCCGCCTCGACGTGCTCGCGCTGGGTTGCCTCATCGCCTTGGGATTCCGAGGACACGCCTGGCTTCCGAGTCGCTCACTGGTGCGGATCATTCTGCCCCTTTCACTGTGCCTTTGCTCGATTGCGTTCCTTACCGGAGGCCTCGACCGCACCAGTCTCTTTGGCCGCACACTCGGCTACTCGCTGATCGCCTTCACCGCGTTCTCCCTCGTCCTCTGGGTTGCCCAGCGCCGCGGTGCTACCGCCGTCGCCTGGTTGCGATTCGCGCCGCTCTGCTCACTCGGCGTCCTCTGTTACGGCATCTATCTGCTGCAGCGTCCCGCCCAAGTGATCGCCGGCAAGGTGATCGGGCGATTTCTCCCCGGCGTTGATCTTGACGGCTCGGGCTGGGGCTTGGTCCTCTTCCCGCTGTCGGCGATCCTCGCGGCAATGGTCTCGTGGCATCTCCTGGAACGTCCGATGCTAAGGCTCAAGGCGCTCTTCACGCCCCATGCCTCTTGCGTTCGGCTTGGGACCGGTGATCATCCTCCGTTCGAAGGACACGAACCATGCCGATCCACGACGACACGCTTTCCTACAACGCCGCCCAATCGCCAAGCGACCGGCTGATCTGCGACGCCTTGAGTAGCGCCATCGCCCGTCACCTTCCGAAGGCTGACAACAAGATCTGGCACCGCCACCCGGTGTGGTTTCTCGACGGCAACCCGATCGTCGGCTACAGCAAGCTGAAGGACTGCATCCGACTTCTTTTCTGGAGTGGCCAGTCGTTCACCGAACCGGGCCTGACGCCTGAAGGCAGCTTCAAGGCCGCGGAGGTTCGATACGTTTCCGTTGATCAGGTCAAGGCGAGCGAACTCAAGCGTTGGCTCGCCCAGTCCGCCAAGATCCAGTGGGACTACAAGAACATCGTGAAGCGCAAGGGGAAGCTCGAACGGCTTACGTGAACGTTGCCCGTTTCGCAGATGCAACGAATCGCAGTGTGGCGGCCATTGACGTTCCATCAGTCTGGTTCTATACCGCTGCGCACATGAAGCAGCCGTCCGACAAGCGATCGACCGCGAGCAAAGGCACGGCGAGGACGAAGCCGGCCGCAGCGGAGAAGCGAGCCACTCGCCGTCGAGCGACCACGAAGTCGCGTAAGCCTGACGCGGCAGCATCTGGCCCGGTTGAGCCGAAGCTCCTCTCCGGCGGCAATCCGCAGATTGCCAAAGGCGACGGCGACGCCCCGGTGCAAGAGTTCATCGCCGCCATGCCCGGCTGGAAGCGCGACGTCGGTCGCCGGCTTGACGCGCTTATCGAGAAGGCCGCGCCCGGCGTGCGGAAGGCCGTGAAATGGAACACGCCGTTCTACGGCGCGCGGGACAGCGTCGACGGCCGCGACTGGTTCCTCGGTTTCCATTGCTTCAACAAGTATGTCAAGGTCGCATTCCTTCGCGGGTCGTCGCTGCAGCCGCTCCCGCCGATCGACTCGAAAATGAAGGACGCCCGCTACCTCCACATCCACGAGGGCGAGGCCATCGACGAGCCACAGTTCATCAGTTGGGTGCGGCAGTCGAGCCGCATCCGCGGAGAGCGATTGTGAGGTCGCCTCGGAAGCGGGTGAGCACTTCGGAATCGCGAGCCACATCCGCACTCACCGCCAATACCACACCGAGAAGAGGAAGATGAGAAGGGCAAGGACGTGGCCGCCCCAGACCGCGCTGGCGAAGACCACTTGTCGCCGCACGGAGCGTGCCATGAGACGGTGACGCTCTCGATACATGAGCCACACCGTCGCGGCGCTTGCGAAGCCAAAGAGGTCGACCAACACGACCGGCCACGGGATCGATCTCCCGAGGGCAAGCCCCTGATAGAGCGCGACCGAGACCGGGACAAGGACGAAGACCGCGGCTAGTCCCGAGAAGCAGCCAGGCGCCATCGCCACAAGGAGCCAACCGAATCGGGCGCGCGGCGTTCCGACCTTCAGGATGAGCGGCTCACCACACTCCGGACAATGTGCAGAGCGAAGGTCGCGCAGGTCATGGGCACATCGCGGGCAAGGCACCGAGCGGCCGGCGACGAACGCCAGGAGCGCCGCGTCCGTCTCGCTGACCGGATCCGCCGGTCTCGTTTGATCAACATGCATGGTTGGATCCAAGTCCCTCTCCCGCCTCGGCCCCTCACGATCGGCACACAGGGCCCACCTTGACGAGCGCCGCTGGTCCCTTGTTCGCTCACCCTGACGGACTCCCGTCGACGCGGGAGGAAATCCCGAAAAGTCTGTCAGGCAGGTTCCCCCTTGTCCGCTGAGGGGCCCGGACCGGCTCGCCCCGAGACGAACGGCCACTCACGGAACCACGCCATGTCCGCTACCCCTCACGTCGTTGCACTTGCACCAGTTCGCGTCCAGCCGGCTCGTCTCTTCTACACGGGCGCCGCCGCGCTGGCGATCCTCGTCACGCTGATCGGCTTCCATCACTTCTACTTCCAGGGCAGCTCGTATCCCGGCCGCCCCATCACGCCGCCGATTCGGGGCTTGGTCATCACCCACGGCCTGGTGATGACCGCGTGGATCGGACTCTTTTTCCTCCAGCCGCTGCTCGTCGCCCTCGGCCAACGACGTCTGCATAGGAAGCTCGGCCGCGTCGGTGCCTTGGTCGGACTCGCCGTGGTCGTCACCGGCCTCTGGATCGCCGTCGCCTCGGCCCGGGTGAGCCCGCCAGGGAACCTCATCTGGAGCCTCTCGCCCCATGAGTTCATGGCCGTCCCCTTCTTTGCCGGTCTCTTCTTCGCGGCCTTCCTCGGGATCGGCCTCTGGCAGCGGCGGCGACTCGAGATCCACCGGCCGATGATGATGCTCTCGACCTATTCGGTCCTATCGGCCCCCATCAGCCGTATCGACGCCCTCAGCAACCTCTACGTGGGCACCATCTGGGATTCGCTCTTCGGCCCCTTCCTCATGACCCAGATCCTCCTTGCGGTTCTCGTCCTCGTCCGGTGGATGCTCATTGGCCGTCTCGACCGCTGGCTCTCGATCGGCTTCGTCGTCCTCACCGTCGGCTACATGCTCGTCATGCAAGGTGCCCGTACCGACGCATGGCGATGGTTCGCGGGCGTTCTGACGAGTATGTAAGCCAACTCACACCACCGGGTCGGCCCGCAGAATGCACTGCCGGCCATCAGCGAATCGCACCCGGATCGCGAGTTGCCCACGGCCGTTGACTGACACCGGATTCAGGGCGAACTCGACGACGCTTGCTCCAAGCAGGCCGGCACCGCGCGACAGGAGCCCGCCTGCGTTGAGGTTCGGTCCGGTGAAGATGCCAAGCGTTCCGCCAATGGGCGTGCCGACCACGGCGACCGGACCGTCGGCGCCGAGGAGGACTGTTCGAAGGCTTTCGAAGCCATTGGCCGAACTGACGACCTCGGTGATCTCGCCGGCTTCCTCGATACACGCAACGACCGTTCCGTCGCACCGTTCCGCGCAGAAGCCGATGCGCCCGGCATCGTCGCAGGATGGGAAAGGCCCGATGGAACGCCACGAGGACCCGCACTCGATCACGGCCTGCGTCGACGAACCGTCACCTCGATAGATGCCGTGGATGCCATCGGTACGGTCGGCCCGAAACGCAACCGACCCACTGGCCTCCATCAACGGCAGGCCATGGAACGCCGCGAATCGCTCGCCCGCCTCGGCGATCAACCGTACCCCGTGCGATGTGCTCACGAAGATTGCCTCACCTCCACTCGGGCCGGTGGCGCGGAAGGCGACACTCCCTGACTCATTCATCGTGGGCCCGAGTGGCCCGTGCCCATCGTGAATGCGCCGCAGGTCGCCCTTCTCGACCAGAAACACCCCTGGCCTGCCGTCGCCTTCCGCGTAGAAGGAGGTCTGCCCGGAGCGATTGATGTCGGGATGGCTCCGCACCGCAATGCCCGCCAAACCTGCGCCGGGCGCAATCGCGGTGACTTGCTGCCCGATCGCACAGTGCACCGAGGAATGACCGTGGGCATCGGTGGCCTGAAACGCCACCACGCCATCGCCATTGATCGAGGGCACGTAAGGCGAAAAGTCGCGAAGGAACGCATCCGTCGAGGCCACGACGGTCAAGGCATGTCGATGCGGTCCGTTCCAGGTCATCGCTGCAGCGTACAGCGACCGTCACCGGTCGCTCAGGCTCCGGGCCGCGGCCAACTCGGATCGGTGAAGATCCCATCGCGCTGAATGACGACTCCATCCGCCAAAACGGTTCCGCCGGGACTTCCCTCAAAGGTGGCACCCGGACGAAGGTCACTCACCAGGTCCCAATGCAGCGACGATTCGTTCGCATTGCCCGTCTGCGGAAAGCCCGCACCGACAGCCAGGTGAAAGGTGCCGCCGACCTTCTCGTCAAAGAGCGGATTGCCGACCACCCGAGTCAGTTCGTAATTGGTGCCAAGGGCGATCTCGCCCACCGCGCGCGACCCGTCGTCGGAGTCGAGCATCGCTTGAAGAAACGCCTCGTTCCTCGTGGCGCTGGCCTCGACCACCCGTCCGTCGCGAAAGGCCAGTCGAACGCCCTCGACCAAGGTGCCGCGATACCACGCCGGCGCGGTGAAGTTGACGACCCCATCGACGCCCGCCGGCCCGGAGAAGAGCTCGCCATCGGGCATGTTCTCGCTGCCGCCGCAGTTGATCCAGGTACGGCCCGAGACGTCGACGGTGAGATCGGTGCCATCGTGCCTTCCCGGTGCCGCAGGCGATCGGAATTGCAGGGTGCGGACGTCCTCAAGGTACGCCCGCATCGACTCCTGGGCCTTGAGCAACCGGTCCCACTCCGCCACCGGGTCCGGCCGATGCAGGAGGCAGGCCCGATAGACCCACGCTTCGTACTCGGCGAGCGACATGCCGAGCTCGCTCGCCCCGCGCTCACCCGGGATCTCGGCCAGCGTGTAGCGCAGCGCACCGGCCGCACCGCGGGCGAGCGAGAGCGAGAGAAG
This sequence comes from Phycisphaerae bacterium, assembly GCA_016795065.1. Taxonomy (GTDB): domain Bacteria; phylum Planctomycetota; class Phycisphaerae; order Phycisphaerales; family SM1A02; genus JAEUIT01. Next base: position 200,415 of record JAEUIU010000066.1, on the reverse strand, counting down.
TTCCTTGCGGGCCGACTCGGCGATGGCGAGGCGTCGCGGGTCGGGCGGATCGCGTTCGATGGGATCGGTCCGCATGACCAGCACGATGATCACGTCGCAGGTCGCGAGTCGGTGGCTCTCAAAGGGCGAGATGTGGCGAAGCTGCTCGTCGTTGCCATGCCGCACCAGCAGTTCACGCAACCGATCGCTTCGCGGATGGAAGCTCGGATGGCCGCCGGCCCGCAGCGTTTCGCGGACAACCGCCTCGACCGCCGCCATCGCCAGCGGTTCGGCGACGATCGTGACGAGGTCTCCCCGGCGCACCCGCGTGCAGTGCCGAACGAGCAGCTCGGCGAGTCGATCCAGCTGGGTTCCCGGCATGGTGAGCGTGCCTTTCCTTAGCCCGTGGAAGTCGCGACGGAGCGACCCGATTCCGTTGCAGTGAGCCGGGCCTCGAGGCGCTCCCGCACCACTGGCCACTCGCTGTCGATGATGCTGAACGAGACCCAATCGCAGATGCGCTCCTCGGTCCGGTCGAGGGCCGGAGGCATGATCCGAGAGTTGCGAAGGACACCCTCGCGCAGCGCACCGAGCTTGGTGATCGCCGCCTGACTGTGCAGGTTCGTTGCGTTGGTCAAGAGCTGCACGCGGATCGCCGGCGGAGAGAGACCCTCGAAGGCGTGGCGAAGCATGAGGTACTTTGCCTCAGGGTTGACGCGCGTGCCGTGAAGTTCCCGGCTGATCCAGGTTCGACCGATCTCGAGTCCACGATGCTCGGGACGAATGTCCATGTACGTCGTGCGCCCGACGGCCTTCCCCGCCCTCCGCCCAACCGCCATGATGATCGCGAACGCCACGACGCCCGAGAGCGAGATCACCTTGTCGATCTCGCGCTCGAATCCGCGCACCGACCACTCGGGCGGTGCTTGCATGCTGTGGCGAAAGAGCTCCTGATCCGCCGCCGCAAAGAGATCCGCCGCGTGACGAACCGAGAGCGGCTCGAGCCGGATCGTCCGGACGAACGGCGTCCCCGCCAATGTCGTCGGCGCAACCCACGGATGACCTGCGTCGGGCATGTCCGAAGATTAGCAGCTTCTCATGCTGCTCACCTGACTCATGGCTGCACGTCAAATCAACACGTGCGGTCACGGCCCTCGCTTCGGCAGTGCCGATCGCTGCACTGTTTGGGCTTCCTTGCTCAGGACGATCTCGCCCTGGCCCGCCCGACGGATCGCCTCGATGAGGTCGACCACGTCCTCGTTCTTCGAGAGGTAGCCCCACGCTCCGGCGTCCAAGGCCCGATCGATGAACTCAGGATTGACATGTCCGCTAAACATGATCACCCGCACGTCTGGGAGTTCCGACGCAAACCTCTCGACAATGGCGAAGGTGTCGACACCTGGCATGTCGACATCCATCAGGACGATGTCGGGCGAAGCCTCGCGCACGACTTGAAACGAGGCATTCCCTTCCTGCACGACCTGGACGCAGGTCAGCGTCGGATCACTCTCCAATCGTCGCACCAAAGCGCTGGCAATCATTGCGTTATCGTCGATACAGACGATGCGAAGTCGACGATGGCGGTCCAGATTCGAATCCACATTCGTAGCTTGGTTCATGCGTGGCCCCCCCGCCCCCTGCAACTGGACGCCAGGGTTTCCCCGATCCGAACGCGCAGCGACGATGGTCGAATGGACCGGTCAAGGCGAATGACGCGACTAGGCTGGCCATTCTGTTCGAATTCCGCGCTTTCACCTTGTCCTTCTCCGCTGAACACGATGGCGTGGCGATGCGGATGGCGTTCGGTGAAGTCCCCCGCTGCGCTGAGGGCACCGTTGCCGTCCTCCTCAATGACCAGAAGATCCGCCTCGGCGGAATCGTCGACCGCAATTGCACAATCAAGCCCAGTCAGGATCGACACCACGTGGGCCCGAAGTCGTTGGGTGCGAAGGACGACGCGGGCGACGCCAGCACCGGTCGGCGCATCACCGCCAGCTTCGGTTGCCTGACGCATCGCGGGAAGCTCCATCGAGAATGTCGTCCCGCGACCGATGCGTGACTCGACGTAGACCTTGCCGTTGGCCCGCTTGATGATTCCATTCACAAGGGCCAGCCCCAAGCCCGTTCCCAACTCGCGGGTCTTCGTCGTGAAGAAGGGTTCGAGGCATCGTCGACAGGCCTCTTCGCTCATGCCCGGCCCGTTGTCCGCCACGTCCAAGACCACCCACTGCTCGTCGGGAGAACCGACGGCACTGACCACGATCTTCCCGTCAGCGACGCCCTTGAGAGCGTCGTGAGCGTTCTGGATCAGATTGAAGACCACCTGCGTCAGTCCCGCCTTGTCGAGCCGCACCTCCGGCAGATGCTCAGGAATGCACACTGCCAGCTCAGCGTTCCGCCCCACCGCGTTGCGGAGAAGCACCTCGGTCTCGCGCCACCACTGGCCGAGGTTCGTGCTCGGTTCGACTGAATGTTCGACGTCGGTGTCCAGCGCCAGCAGCCGGAGGCTACGGGCCAGTCGCTGAAGGTACTCCGTGGCTTCCCGGATCGCGGCAACATCATCACGAGCTTCGGAAGCCAGATCGCAACCGGTCAGCGAATCGAGCCGCATCCGCACCGGAAGCAGCAGATTGCCCATGTCATGTCCCAGTCCGGCCGCAAGCGTCCCGATCGTCGCCATGCGGTCGGCGAATCGAAGGCGTTCATTCGAGCGATCGAGCTCGGCAAGTCGCCGCTCCAACTCGCCATTCAGACGGCGAAGCTCCGAGGTCTTGCGGAAGAGCTCGGCAAAGACCGAGACCTTCGCCTTCAGCACCTCGGGCACGATTGGCACCGGGATGTAGTCGACCGCGCCAAGGTCGTAGCCGCGGAGGAGGTCGGCGTCGGTCAAGTAGACCGCGCTAATGAAGATGATGGCCGTTCGTCCGAAGCGGGGATGGGTGCGGATCAGTTCCGCCAGCTCGAAGCCGTCCATCTTCGGCATGCAGACATCGACCAGCAGGACCGCACATTCCTCAGCCAACAGAAACCGAAGCGCCTCATCGGCCGAGTTGGCCTTGATGACGTTCTCGTCGAGGTCAGCGAGGATCGTCTCCAAGCTCAGGAGCTTGGTTGGCTGGTCGTCGACCAGGAGGATGTTGACCTTCTCCTTTGGCGCCATCGGACATTCCTAGCGGTGGAGCCACATGCGGAGCACCGAGAGCAACTGTTCGGTGTTGACCGGCTTGGCAAGGTAGTCGGACGCTCCCGCCTCAAGACACTTCTCCCGGTCGCCCTTCATCGCCTTCGCGGTCAGCGCGACGATCGGCAACCGGCCAAACATCGGGTTGGCCCGGATGGCTCGCATCGTTTGGTAACCGTCCATTTCCGGCATCATGATGTCCATCAGGACCATCGCGGTCTCCGGCGTCGCCTCGAGCATCTCGATCGCCTCACGTCCGGTGTTGGCGGCGAGCACTTCCATGCCCCGCCGCTCAAGGACGCTGCTCAAAGCAAAGATGTTGCGGATGTCGTCGTCCACCACGAGCACCCGCTTTCCGATGAGGTGCTCGTCGGAGCGGTGCAGCCGATCCAGCATCTGCTGCTTGGAGGCGGGAAGCTCCGCGACCACGCGATGAAGGAAGAGCGACGTCTCGTCCAGCAGCCGCTCCGGCGACTCGACGCCCTTCACCACCACGCTTCGGGCGAGCGAATGGAGTTGGGCGTCTTCCTCGTGGGTCAGCGACTTGCCGGTGAAGACGACGACAGGGATGTCGCACAGCCGCTCCTCACTTCGCATCGCCTCCAGCACGTCGAAGCCGGTCATGTCGGGGAGGCGCAGGTCCAGTACGACGCAGTCGGCGGGATCGGCCCGCAGCGACCGGAGAGCCTCCTCGCCGCTCGAGGCGGTGACGATCTCGATATCGCTGTGGCCCAGAAGCTCGCCGATACTGAGCCGTTCGATCGCACTGTCCTCGACCACCAGCAGCCGCCGATGCTTGGATGCGGCGTAGAACTTGATCCGCTGGAGCGCCGACTCGAGGGCCTCCGCTCCGGACGACTTGGTCACGAAGGAATAGGCGCCGCGAGAAAGTCCATGCTGCCGATCCTCATCGAGAGTCACGATCTGCACGGGGATGTGTCGCGTCGCCGGATCCTGCTTGAGCTGATTGAGCACTGCCCAGCCGAGCATGTCGGGAAGGAAGACATCCAGCGACACAGCGGCAGGTCGGAACTGGCGGGCCAGGGCCAAGGCCTCAGCCCCGCGCGGGGTGATGAGCACCTTGAAGCCCGTGTCGCGGGCAAGGTCGGCCAGAATGCTCGCGTAATGCGGATCGTCCTCGACGATCAGGAGCACCGTGTCGTCCGGAGCAAGGATCGACCGATCGTCAGCCAGCGGCTGGGATGGAAGTTCGACGCTCCGGTCGGCTGGAACCGGACGGATCGGGAACATCCGCTTTGGTTGGGGCGTGGCCGTGGGGCCGGAGTAGCGAATCGGGAGGAAGAGGGTGAACGTGCTGCCTACCCCGGTCGAACTTCGGAGCTGGATCTCGCCGCCGAGGAGACTGGCCAGCTCGCGGCTGATCGCTAGACCGAGACCCGTGCCGCCGTACTTGCGGCTCGTGCCTGCGTCCGCTTGCTGGAACGCCTCGAAGATGATCCGCTGCTTCTCGGTTGGGATGCCGATGCCGGTGTCCGTCACCTCAAAGGCGACGACGACGTTGGCGGAGTTCAGCGTCGGGTGGTCGCCGCTCCAGCCCTCCGTCGCCTGGAAGACGCGCAACTCGACGCCACCGTGTTCCGTGAACTTAAACGCGTTGGAGAGCAGGTTCTTGAGGACCTGCTGCAGCCGCTTCGCATCGGTCGAGAGGCTGCGTCCGAGCTGGGGATCGAGTTGCATCTCGAAACGCAGGCCTCGATTCTCGGCCTCGTGACGGAAGGGTCGCCCGACCATCTCCAGCAGGTTGGTGAAGTGGACATCCTCGGCATCCACCGAGACCGTGCCCGATTCGATCTTCGACAGGTCGAGAATGTCACTGATGAGGTTGAGGAGATCCGTGCCCGCGGCGTGAATGGTGCGGGCGAACTCGACCTGCTTGCCGGTGAGGTTCGTGTCGGGGTTCTCGGCAAGCTGCTGGCCGAGGATGAGAATGCTGTTGAGCGGCGTGCGCAGCTCGTGCGACATGTTGGCGAGGAACTCGGACTTGTACTTCGAGGTGAGGGCCAGCTCCGCCGCCTTCTCCTCCAGAGCCCCGCGGGCCTGCTCGATCTCGCGGTTCTTTCGTTCCACCTCGGCGTTCTGTTCGGCAAGTTGCTGGGCCTTGAGGGCGAGCTGCTCGTTGGTCTGCTGAAGCTCACGCTTCTGCGACTGAAGCTCGGCGGCGAGCTGCTGAGACTGCTTGAGGAGACCCTCGGTCTGCATCGTCGCCTCGATGCTGTTGAGGAGGATGCCGATGCCCTCGGTGAGCTGCTCGAGGAAGGAGATGTGGGCCGGCGCGAATTCCTTTAGCGAGCTGAGGCCGACAACCGCCTTGATCTGCCCCTCGAAGACGACCGGGAAGACGGCCAGGCTGCGTGGAAGCGCCCCGAGCATGACCGGGCTGACCCGCACCGTGTCGCGAGGGATGTCGCCGACGAGGATGCGCCGCTTGTCGGCGGCGCACTGCCCCAAGAAGCCGTCGCCAACCTCAAGGCGATGCGGGTAACCATCCTCGCGCGAGTTGCCATAGCTGGCCAGGAGCTTGAGGCAGGGCTCGTCCTCGGTGTCCATCTGGTAGATCACGCCGAGGTGGGCGTTGACGAGCGGCACCAGTTCCGACAGCAGCAGTCGACCGACGTTCACGAGGTCACGCTGGCCCTGCAACATGTTGGTGAAGCGGGCGAGGTTGGTCTTGAGCCAGTCCTGTTCGGTGTTCCGGTCGGTGGTGAGCCGGAGGTTGCCGATCATCGTGTTGATGTTGTCTTTCAGCTCGGCGACCTCGCCGCGGGCCTCGACCTGGATCGAGCGGGTGAGGTCGCCCTTGGTGACGGCGGTGGCGACTTCGGCGATCGCCCGAACCTGTGTCGTGAGGTTCGCCGCGAGCAGGTTCACGTTGCCGGTGAGGTCCTTCCACGTGCCTGCGGCGCCGGGAACGTTGGCCTGACCGCCGAGGCGGCCCTCGACGCCGACCTCGCGGGCCACCGAGGTGACCTGCTCGGCGAAGATCGCCAGCGTCGCGGTCATGTTGTTGATCGTCTCGGCGAGCGCGGCGACCTCGCCCTTCGCATTCACGGTGAGGCTCTGCTTCAGGTTACCGTTGGCGACCGCGGTCACGACCTTGACGATGCCGCGCACCTGTTCGGTCAGGTTGATCGCCATGACGTTCACGTTGTCGGTGAGGTCCTTCCACGTGCCCGCGACACCGGGGACGCGGGCCTGTCCGCCTAACTTGCCGTCGGTGCCGACCTCACGGGCCACCCGGGTCACCTCGGCGGCGAAGGACCGCAACTGGTCGACCATCGTGTTGATGGTGTCCTTGAGCTCGAGGATCTCGCCCTTCACGTCGACGGTGATCTTGCGGGAGAGGTCGCCGCGGGCGACGGCGGTCGTCACCTCGGCGATGTTGCGGACTTGACCGGTCAGGTTGCCCGCCATCGCGTTCACCGAGTCGGTGAGGTCCTTCCACGTGCCGGCGACGCCAGGCACGACGGCTTGGCCGCCGAGCTTGCCGTCGGTGCCGACCTCGCGGGCGACGCGGGTGACCTCGGCGGCGAAGGACCGCAACTGGTCGACCATCGTGTTGAGCGTCTCCTTGAGGAGGAGAATCTCGCCGCGGACGTCGACAGTGATCTTCTTCGAGAGGTCGCCGCGGGCGACGGCGGTCGTCACCTCGGCGATGTTCCGGACCTGCGAGGTCAGGTTGCCCGCCATCGCGTTCACCGAGTCGGTGAGGTCCTTCCACGTGCCGGCGACCCCCGGCACGAGGGCCTGGCCACCTAACTTCCCGTCCGTGCCGACCTCGCGGGCGACACGCGTCACCTCACCCGCGAAGCCGTTGAGCTGGTCGACCATCGTGTTGATGGTGTCCTTCAGCTCGAGGATCTCGCCCTTCACGTCGACGGTGATCTTGCGCGACAGGTCGCCGCGGGCGACGGCGGTCGTCACCTCGGCGATGTTCCTGACTTGGGCGGTCAGGTTGCCGGCCATCGAGTTCACGTTGTCGGTGAGGTCCTTCCAGGTGCCGGCGACGCCGCGCACCTCGGCCTGTCCGCCGAGCTTCCCTTCCGTGCCGACCTCGCGGGCGACGCGGGTCACTTCGCCGGCGAAGGCGTTGAGCTGGTCGACCATCGTGTTGATGGTGTTCTTCAGCTCGAGGATCTCGCCCTTCACGTCGACGGTGATCTTGCGGGAGAGGTCGCCCTGGGCAACGGCGGTCGTCACCTCGGCGATGTTGCGCACCTGGGCGGTCAGGTTGCCCGCCATCGAGTTCACGTTGTCGGTGAGGTCCTTCCACGTGCCCGCGACGCCGCGCACCTCGGCCTGGCCGCCGAGCTTCCCTTCCGTGCCGACCTCGCGGGCGACGCGGGTCACCTCGCCGGCGAAGGCGTTGAGCTGATCGACCATCGTGTTGATGGTCTCCTTCAACTGCAGGATCTCGCCGCTGACGTTGACGGTGATCTTCTTCGAGAGGTCGCCACCGGCGATCGCCGTCGCGACCTCGGCGATGTTGCGGACCTGGGCGGTCAGGTTGCCGGCCATCGAGTTGACGTTGTCGGTGAGGTCCTTCCACGTACCGGCGACGCCTAACACCTGGGCCTGGCCGCCTAACTTCCCGTCCGTGCCGACCTCGCGGGCGACGCGGGTCACTTCCGACGCGAAACCGTTGAGCTGGTCAACCATCGTGTTGATGGTGTCCTTGAGCTCGAGGATCTCGCCCTTCACGTCGACGGTGATCTTGCGGGAAAGGTCACCGCGGGCGACGGCGGTGGTCACTTCGGCGATGTTCCTGACCTGCGAGGTCAGGTTGCCCGCCATCGCGTTCACCGAGTCGGTAAGGTCCTTCCACGTGCCGGCGACGCCGGGCACGACGGCCTGGCCGCCGAGCTTCCCGTCGGTGCCGACCTCACGGGCCACACGCGTCACCTCCGACGCGAATGAGCGGAGCTGGTCGACCATCGTGTTGATGGCCTCCTTCAGCTGGAGAATCTCGCCCTTCACGTCGACGGTGATCTTGCGGGAGAGGTCGCCGCTCGCGACGGCGATCGTCACCGCAGCGATGTTGCGCACCTGGGCGGTGAGGTTGGACGCCATCGAGTTGACGCTCTCGGTGAGGTCCTTCCACACGCCACCGACACCCCGGACCTGGGCCTGGCCGCCGAGCTTGCCGTCGGTGCCAACCTCGCGGGCCACGCGGGTCACCTCGGAGGTGAAGACCGCGAGCTGCTGGATCATCGTGTTGACGATGTTCGCCGAGCGGAGGAACTCGCCTTCGAGCGGGCGGCCCTCGACGTCCAGGCGCACCGTCTGGAGAAGGTCACCGTGGGCGACCGCCGAGATGGCCCGCGTCACCTCGCTGGTCGGACGCAACAGGTCCTCGATGAGCGTGTTGACCGAGGACTCCATCTCGATCCACGCCCCGCCCGAGCCGTGGAAGCGAGCCCGCTGTCTCGTCTTTCCTTGCCGACCGACGACCTCACCGACGCGTTCCAGCTCCTTCGCCATCCGCGCGTTCGAACCCACGATGGAGTTGAAGGTGTCGGCGATCTTCCCGGCAAGGCTGGTCCAGTCACCCGGCAATCGCACGGAGAAGTCTCCCGCGTCCACCGCCTGCAAGGCGCGCAACAGACTGCCAAGATGGACCGCGAAGTCCTCTTGGGCTGACGACGTCTGTGCGCTCGTGGCTTTTGCTTCCACTTCCGTGCCGGCGCCGTTGTCCATGCGTTGCACCCTTGTTCGCGTCGAGCAACCCCACAACTGGACGCCAGCCTAGCCGCGATCGCCCGATGCGCAATCGTCGTTCCGTGATCGACGCGAGATTCCGCGACTGCCGAAGAGGCTTGAAAACGCGTTCAAAACGCGATCGCAAGACGACAATTCAGGCGAGTCGCCTATGGCACTACCGCGGTCGCGCAACGTCTGCCGCATCGCGGTGCCTAACACTTCGTTCGCTTCTGCGGTGGCAACAGCCTGAGATTGACCGTACTCTGCGCGCACCGTAGCCTGCGCCGCACGAGATGTTCGATGCGCCACATACGAGGGACGATTGATGAGTAGCCCGCAGCGCCCCGTCGCTCCGCATTCCTATGGCTCGCAGCGCCCACCCGCTGCCGTCCCCATAGGTCCCGTCGGGGCTATCGGGGTCGACGAGATGCAACTGACCGACGAGGAGGTGGCTCGCCGCATGTCGTGGCTGGAGATCACGGCGGATGACATCGCCAATCTCACCAGCATCCGTGACGTCGCCCGAGGTTATGCGGCCGAGGTCATCGAGGACCTCTATCGCCACTTTCTCGCTTTCGACGAGACTCGAGCCTTCTTTCGCGACGAGCAGACACTCCGCCGCGTGAAGGCCATGCAGACGGAGTACTTCCTCCGCCTGACCGAGGGCAACTACGACCGCGAATACGTGCGCGACCGGCTGAAGATCGGGGCGATTCACCAACGGATCGGCCTCGACGTGAAGTGGTACCTCGGGGCGTACAACTTCTATCTCCGGGCCGTCGGCAGCCGGCTGATGCGGGCCTTTCAGGACGACCCCGAGCGGGGGCGGGCCTGCTACTTCTCGCTCAAGAAGCTGGTCTTCTTCGACATCGGTCTGGCGATCGAGATCTACCTGACCACGATTCGGCGACAGGAGGAGGCGATCCGGGAACTCTCGACGCCGGTCCTCCAGTTGCGGGCGGGACTTCTGATTCTGCCGATCATCGGCGTGATTGATCCGACCCGGGCGCGTCAGCTCACCGAGCAGCTTCTTCGATCGATCCGGGCCAACCGGGCCAAGGTCGTCGTGATGGACATCACCGGCGTGCCCTCGGTCGACTCGCGCGTCGCCAACCATCTCGTCCAGACCGTCGAGGCGGCTCGCCTCATGGGAGCGACGGTCATCATCACCGGCCTCTCAGCGGAGGTGGCTCAGGCGCTCGTCCTCGTCGGCATCGATCTCAATCGCATCAGGACCGTGGGTGACCTTCAGGGCGGCATCGAAGAGGCCGAACGGTCGCTTGGATATCGCGTCTCCAGGGTCGAGGCGTAGACCATGCAGGTACCCATCCTCAAGCAGGGTCCGGTACTCATCGCCACCGTGCAGGACGCACTGACCGACGCCGACCTCCACCGGCTGCGCGACGACCTTCTCCAGCGGGTCGGCACCCATCGCAGCCTCGGGGTGGTGCTGGACGTCACGGCCCTCGACGTTCTCGATTCCTTCGCCGCCCGCATGCTTCGCACGATCTCCCACGCGGTGCGCATGCGCGGAGCGACCACTGTCATCGTCGGCATCCAGCCTGGCGTTGCCTTCGCGATGGTCCAGCTTGGACTGCGCCTGGATGGTGTCGACACGGCCCTTGACCTCGAGGATGGCCTCAACATGCTCGCCCGCACCATCCGATCCGCGGACCCGACCTCGACGACGAACCTCGCCGGGCTCGCCGGGCTCGCCGAGCTCGAATGGATCGACCGATGAGCGAGATCTCCACCGAGCCTCTTGTCATGCCGATTGCGAACGAAGCGGACATCGTCGCCGCCCGCCAGCGTGGGCGGACGATGGCGATCGAACTCGGCTTCGCTGGCTGCGACGGAACGCTCATCGCCACCGCGATCTCGGAAGTAGCTCGCAACATCCTCCTCTATGCCCAGCGCGGCGAGATCATCCTCTGCTGCGTTGAACTGGGCGGACGGCGCGGCCTTTCGATCGAGGCCCGCGATTCGGGCCCAGGGATTCCCGACCTTCGCAAGGCCCTCACCGACGGCTACTCGACCTCGCGCGGCCTCGGCCTCGGATTGCCCGGATCGCGACGGCTGATGGACGAGTTCGCGATCGAGTCGGAGGTCGGTCGCGGAACCAACGTCACGATGACGAAGTGGGTGCGCTGAGATGTTCGCATACCCAGACGATCCTGCCGTTCCGATGTCCGGCGTCCATTCCGCCTTGGAGTGGGCCGTTGAAGCGAGGCCCTATCCGGGCGAGGTCGCGTGCGGCGACCGCTCGCTCGTCGTCAGCGGACGCGAGACGCTCCTGGCTGTGGTCGATGGACTCGGCCACGGCATCGAGGCGGCGCGAGCGGCCGAGCGGGCGATCGAGACGATAGCGGAACGTGCGGACGCGCCGCTCGATGAGATCGTGCAGGAGTGCCATCGCCAATTGCGTTCGACGCGCGGTGTCGCCTTGACCCTCGTCGCGGTGAGCCCGACCCTCGGAACATTGACTTGGTTGGGCGTCGGCAACGTCGAGGCGCTGCTCGTCCGCGCCTCGCCGGGCGGCCTGCCTGCCCGCGCGCTCATCGTGGCCTCAGGGGGCGTCGTCGGGCACCACCTTCCGCCGCTGCGGACCGCGTCTCTGGACTTGGGCCCCGACGACCTCATCGTTCTTGCCACCGATGGCATCTCCGAGCAGTTCGCTGTTCAATCGCCTTGCAATGGCGAACCGGCCGAGATCGCTCGTGACATCCTCGCCCGCCACGCCCTCAGCGGAGACGACGCCCTCGTCCTCGTTGCTCGTCACGGAGGCCCGCGATGATGAACTCCGTCGAGCCCACATCGGTCGCCTCACGCTACTCGACGCTCCTCATGCGCTGGGCCGATGAGGAGAGCGAGGATGTGCTGGAGCGAGCCTATGAGCTGGGGCGATCGGCATGGGCCGAAGGGGTTGGCGTCGTCGAGTTGGTCCTGCTGCATCACAAGTCGCTCGCCAGCCTTCTTCACCGACTTGAGACGCCCGACGAGGTCGAGCGCGTTGCCCGGTCGGCGGGGTTGCTCGCGGCCGAGTGCGTCTCGGTCTTCGAGATGGCGATGCGGGGGTTCCAGGAAGCCAACAGCGTTCTGGAGGAATCGAACCGGCGTCTGGAGGCGGCGAATCGCGAACTCGATGCCTTCAGCTACGCCGTCTCCCACGACCTGCGGGCCCCGCTTCGGGCGATTGATGGATTCAGCCAGGCACTCATCGAGGACTATGCAAACCGCGTCGACGCCGAAGCGCTGCACCGCCTGAACCAGCTTCGCTCTGCCACGCGGCGCATGAACGAACTCATTGACGACCTGCTCCGCCTCTCCCAGGTTTCCCGACTCGAGATCTCCCGCGAGCCGACCGATCTAAGTGCCCTGGCGGCGGAGGTGGGTGCCGAGCTGCAGACCCGCTCGCCCCATCGCGGCGTCGAACTGCGCATTCGCTCGGACATGATCATTCGTGCCGATCCGCGCCTGATGCGAATCGTCATGGAGAATCTCCTCGGAAACGCGTGGAAGTTCACCGGCATGGTGACCTCGCCGCAGATCGAGGTCGGGCAGGTGCGCGAGGGCGGCGAGGTCGTCCACTTCGTGCGCGACAACGGCATCGGCTTCGACATGACAGAGGCGGAGCGCCTCTTCCATCCCTACCAGCGCCTGCACGGGGCGGAGCTCTTTCCCGGCACCGGCATCGGCCTGGCGACGGTGCAACGCATCATCGAGCGCCACGGTGGTCAGGTTTGGGCGGAAGCCTCACCGGGAGAGGGCGCGACCTTCAAGTTCAGGATCCCTGGGGCGGGGTCGGAGGACGTACCGTCGCATGGACGGCGACTTCGGTAAGAAGCGGGCACGCACGACTGTCGAGGATGTCGACGCGCAGTCGCGGCGCACGAGTGAGGGGAACGCCCAGAATCCGCTTTCGGCCGATGGTCGTGCCTTGTCCAATGACCCGCCAGTCCTTGCCATCCGGCACCGACACCGAGAACCGCCTCACCCGCTGCCCGAGCCAGGTCGGCTCGCCGAGGACCACGCGGTCGAAGTCGCGATCGTGCGGAAGTTCGATTTCGATCGAGGCGATTCGGACATCGTCGTCGGTCGCCCAGTAGGTGCTCGGATCGCCGTCAACGGCACGCGAAGCGCCGAAGGCAGTCGCCGCAGCGTCCGGACCCGTCCCACTTCCCTTGCTCCCTCGGCCGTTCGAGACGGTCGCCGGGCGTCCCTGGGCGAGATTCGTGCCGGGGCCGTAGGTCGCGTCTAACAGTTTGCGCAACCCGCGCACCGCGGCGACATCGTTCTCGTGGATCAGTCCCCGTCGGTCGACTGGGAAGTTGAGATGGAGGTTCGCGTTGCGCCCGACGCTGCGCTCCCAGAGGTCAAGGAGCGCTTCCGGCGACTTCACCTTGTCGTCTTCGTGTGCGTGGTAGAACCAGCCCGGTCGGATGCTCACGTCGCACTCGGCGGGGATCCACGCCTCGCCATCCTCATCGCCCTCATTGAGGCTGGTGGTCGGGGGCGGATTGTCGTTTCCGCGGCCATGCCCCTTCACTTTCAGCATTCCCCAACAGGTCTCGCCGGCCCACCCCTGCTCGTTGCCGACCCAGCGGATGTCGGGGCCGACGTCGCTGAAGATCACCGCATTGGGCTGAAGTTCGCGCACGACACGCTCGAAGCTCGGGAAGTCGTAGACCTGCCGTTTCCCGTTGGGGCCCTCACCACAGGCGCCGTCGAACCAGACCTCGTGGATGGGACCGTAGTTCCCTAACACTTCGCGCAACTGGGCCCGGAAGTACTCGTTGTATGGCTCACCGGTCCCATAGGCCGAGTTGTTGCGGTCCCACGGCGAGAGGTACACGCCGAAGCGGATTCGCGCGTCGCGACAGGCATCGCTCAACTCGCGGAGCAGGTCGCCCTTGCCGCCCTTCCACGGGCTGTTGGCGACGGAATGCGTACTCTTCGCGGTCGGCCAGTTGCAGAAGCCGTCATGGTGCTTGGCGGTGATCACGACGCCTTTCATGCCTGCGTCGGTGAAGACCCGCACCCACTGGCGGGTGTCGAGGTCGCTTGGGTTGAAGACGTCGCCCGGCTCGTCGCCGTGCCCCCACTCAGAATCGGTGAAGGTGTTGGGACCGAAGTGGATGAAGGCCGTGAACTCGAGGTCATGCCAGGCCCGCTGGGCGGCGGTCGGGATGGGAAGCAGCGGTGCCGGCGCCGGAACCGTGACCGACGCGGACGACGGCGTAGGGGTCGATGAGGGCGGGGATTGCATGGCGATGATCCAGGAACTCGCGAGGAGAACCGCGAGTGCGAAACATGTGGGGGTCTGTGCGAGGAACATCGGTACCGGTCTCCGTTCGTCCGCCGATACTACCGGCATGCCCGAATCCATGTCCGCCGCGTTCTTCCCCTCCTGGTGGGCACGTCTCCTCAGCCCGCTTCTTGGTGCCTTTCTCCTGTTCGGCCTGTGCGTTCCGCAGGCCCACGCCGAGATCGCCGACATCCCCCGGTCCTACCTTCCCGAGGTCGCCACGGTGATCGTGGTCGGTGAATGCGTGAAGGTCGAGTCAAAGGAATCGTCGAGCGGCTCGATGCGCCACACCGGTTGGTTCCATCACCTTCGCCTGGAACGGGTCGAACGGGATTCGAGCGGCTCGCTCAAGCCAGGGGACATCGTGGTCTTCCTCTCCTGGAACGACGCGTGGACAGGCACGGGGACTCCACCCACCTATGGCAGCGGACACCGCGGACTTCCCACGAAGGGCGAACGGCGGAGGGTCTACGCCAAAGGTGATCCGAAGGCCAAGCGCGGCTCGGGCGAGGACGCCCGTCCCTGGCTGAACGTCCTGCTCCCCAACGGCTGGCAGCCGGTCGAGCGACGGGTCGCCTTCGTCGCCGCCGACGACGAATACCGCAGCGAGATTTCGATGCCGCTGGTGGCCGCATGCCTGACCCGCGACGCCAAGGCCCAGACGTCGGTTGCGTTCGCCGCCGATCCCACGACGGGAAAGCCCGACGCCGACAACCGCGAGCACATCGCCGGGATCGAGGCGTTGCGCGACTGCGACGTCGGGGTCCTCTTCATGCGTTGGCGCGAGCCCGACGTCCAGACGATGCACGCCCTCACCGCCTTCCTCGGCTCAGGCACACCGATCGTCGGTCTGCGGACATCGACCCACATGTTGCGGGCCAAGCCCGAGTCGCCCGACCAGTCCATCAACGACGAGTGGCCGACTCGCATCTTCGGGCAGCGGTGGATCTCGCATCACGGGCACGAGTCGCGCACGAAAGTGCTTGCTCCATTGCCGGAGGCGCGCAGCCATCCGATCCTGCGCGGCATCCGCGGCGACTTCGTCGTGCCGAGCTGGCTCTACGACGTCGAACCGTTACCCAAGGACTGCACCGTCCTCCTCTGGGGTGAGGTCGTCAGCGTCAAGCCCGAGGCCTCACCCGCGCGGCAACCGATTCTCTGGGTGCGCGAGCGAACGCCCTCGACCGCGACGCCGTTTCCAAGCGGTGGTCGCGCCGCCCGACGCATGGCCTTCACGACGCTGGGTCATCCGGGCGATTTCGAGCAGGTCGAGGTTCGGCGCCTCGTCGAACAGATGATCCTGTGGGCAGCAGGCGACGAGACGACGATTCCGGACAAGGGCGTGAAGGCCGAACCGGAGCGACCGTACGTGGCACCAACGACGCGTTAGTTGTTCCCTTGCCCGGAGAAAGACAACGCCCGCGACGAGAGGTCGCGGGCGTTGTGATCGATGTGGTGTTCGTGCGGATCCGCACGACGTAATCTCATCAGCCCTTCGTCGTCAGGGCGCTCTCAATCAGCTTGATGAGGTTCTCCTTCTCGCCCGGACCGAAGCCGGACTGGGCAAAGAGGATGGTCCCCTTCTGATCGATCACGATGATGGTTGGGATGCCCGAGATCGCGTAGCCCTCGGCGAGCTTCTCGCCAGCAAGCAAGCAGCCGTAGGTGAAGTTCTTTGACTTCATGTAGTCCGGACCGGCGGTCGGCGAACGCTCACTGACGTTGACGCCAAGCACCGCCACGGGCTTATCCTTGAAGTGCTCGTGAATGGCCTGGATGTCCGGCATCGCCTGCTTGCAGGGTCCGCACCAAGTCGCCCAGAAGTCGAGCACCACGACCTTGCCCTTGAGGCTGGCCAGCGTGACCTCGGTGCCGCTGGCGTCCTTGAGCGCGAAGTCGAGGGCCGGCTCACCCACCTTCGCCTTCATTTCCGGCGCCTTGGGCATCATGTCTTCCATCTTCTTCGCCGTCGTCTTGAAGCCCTCGGGGGCCTTCATCGCGAAGAGTTCGTCCGCCGGCTTGGTGTTGATCTTGAGGTCGGAGTAGCTGGTCTCGAACTCCTGGGTCATCGCCTCTTCGCCCATCTTCTGGGTGAGCTTCGAGTGGACATGACGGGGAAGCGCGTCGTCGGCGCCAAGGGCCAGGACGAGCTCGTCGCGGATCACGACTTCCCCGTCGCCCATGCCGGTCATCTTGGTCTCACGGACCAAGTGCACGACGTTGCACTTCACGCCGTCGACCGCCCGGTCTTCGCCCATCTTCTCGCTGAGGATCACCGGCTTGGGCATGCCGGGCATGAGCGAACCGTCGCTTCGCTCGGACATGTACCAGGTCGGAAGCAGGACGAAGGACTCATCCTGGGGAAACGCCGGCATGCCGCCGAGGTCGAGCTCGATGAGCTCCTTGTCGGCGGGAACGAGGCGATAGATCTTGCCGTTGGTCCCGGCGACGCTTTCCATCGCCGTGGTGTCGCCGTCCTTCTCCGGGAGCATGTCGAAACGCCATGCCTTGATTGGGAAGAGTTCGTTCGAGAAGACGACGGTGACCCGCCCCTTCATTCCAGCCGACTGACCTTCACCGGAGACCTTCGACGTCACCACCGCACTGAGGTCCTCGGCAGCCTTCGCTGCGGCGCGAGCCTTCTCGAGAAGGGCGTGTGCCGCGGGATCGGATTCTGAAGCAGCCGCTGCGGGAGCTGCCGGGGTGGCGGGAGTCTGAGCGGCGGGCGCTGCTGCGGGTGCGGCGGGAGTCGCCTGCGACGGGTGCGCGACGAGAGTCGAGGCGGGCACAAGGGCGACGAGCGCCGCGAGCGCGAGCGCGGATACGGACTGGGACACGAGAGTCTCCGGTGGGGTGAATTGCAGATCGAAACGGTTCGAAATCGCGGGAAGCGTAGCCGTTCGGGGCTTTTCCCGATAGGAGCGGCTGCCCGCTTCCACTACTGTTTGACCCATGCCAGCCGCGTGGGATTCGTCCGTCGTCTCGTCCCGGACGCTCCTTGCGCAGCTCCGGTCACGGGTTGGATTGGGTGTGGCCATCAGTGGATTGCTCGCCGGAGCCGTCTTCACAGCCCGAGGTTCGCCGGCCGAAGACCCCGGCTCGGACCGTCCCACGGTGCGTTACGGCCGCGACATTCGGCCCCTCCTGTCGGATCGCTGCTTCACTTGTCACGGCCCGGATGCCGCGAAACGCGAGGCGAATCTCAGGCTCGACATCCGGGAGGACGCCACGACCGCCCGCAAGGACGGCATTCCGATCGTCCCTGGCGACCCAGAACGAAGCGAGGTCTGGCGTCGCATCACCAGCCACAACGCGACGGACATGATGCCGCCGCCAGCCGCCAACAAGCGGCCCTTCACCGACGAGGAGAAGGCTCTTCTTCGCCAATGGATCGCCGACGGGGCGGTCTACGAGGCCCATTGGGCGTTCGTTCCCCCGAGCAAGCCGGAGGTGCCCTCGGTTTCGGACGAGTCGTGGGCCAAGAACCCCATCGATCGGTTTACCCGCTCAACGATGGAGACCGCCGGGCTGACGCCCAACCGCGAGGCCGATCGGGCGACCCTTCTGCGACGAATCTTCCTTGACCTGACCGGCCTTCCGCCGACGCCGGAAGAGATCGATGCCTTTCTCGTCGACACGGCCCCCGATGCCTACGAGCGTTGGGTCGACCGGCTGCTCACCGAGGAACCCTATCGCACCCGTTATGCCGAGCGCATGACGGCCCCGTGGCTCGACGCTGCGCGCTACGCCGATACCTGCGGCATCCACATGGACGCCGGCCGATCGATCTGGCTGTGGCGCGATTGGGTGATCGAGGCCTACCGAGCGAACATGCCCTTCGATCGATTCGTGATCGAACAGATCGCCGGCGACCTTCTCCCCGATGCCAACGACTCGACCCGAGTGGCCAGCGGCTTCCACCGCAACCACGTCACGACCGATGAGGGCGGCGCGATCGCCGAGGAGTACCTCGTCGAGTACGCGGTCGATCGCGTGACGACCACCGGCTCGGTCTTCCTCGGCCTCACCCTTGGCTGCGCCCGCTGCCACGACCACAAGTATGACCCGGTCACGGCCTCCGAGTTCTACGGGCTTTACGCCTACTTCAACTCGATCGAGGAGCCGGGACTCTACTCGCAGCTTCCCGATCCGAAACGGGCCTTCGAGCCCTTCATGTCGGTGCCTACCAAGGACCAGGAGGCGAAGCTGAGCGCGATCGGGGCCAAGCTGGCCGAGACGCGTGAGCTTGCCTCGAAGGTCTCGCCGGAGGAGATCGCCCAGCGCGATGCGTTCTTGGGCGGCATGGACGAATCGTTAGGCGTGCATTGGTCCGTCACCGCCCCGACAGCGGCTCGGGCCGAGAGCGGTGCAACGATGGCGGTGGGCGAGGATCGCTCGGTGCTGGTCACCGGCACGAATCCCGCCCAGGACGAATACGAGCTGACCTATCGTCTCGACGCGACGGACTCGCGACTGGTCCTTCTGGAAGGCCTCACCGATCCCTCGATGCCTGCGGAGCGCGTCGGTCGCTCCGAGAATGGCAACGTGGTCATGACCGGCCTCCGCGTCACCGCCCGTTCGGTGAAGAATCCAGCAGAATCAAGGGACGTGAAGCTGACGTGGGCGTGGGCCGACACCTCCCAATCCGACGGCGACTGGGACGTCACCAACCTGCTTGCCCCGGGCGCGATCGGCTGGGCCGTCGGCGGACAGCACCTGGCCGGTGGGCGGCTGGCGATGTTCCTCGCCGACGCGCCGTTTGGCTACGAAGGCGGCACCCTCGTGACGGTCACGCTGTCCTTCCGCTCACCTTGGAGCGGGCATGCCTTCGGTCGCGTGCGGGTTTCCTTCGGCACCGCCAAGGACGAAGCGTTAGGCAACCTGCCCGAAGGGTTCGGCCGCTGGTTGGTCGCGGGCCCCTTCCCGGTGGAGCAGCGAACCGATGCCTTCGCCAAAGAGTTCGGGCCGGAGCTGGACACCAATCTTCTCCCGCTCCACGAGTTCCCCGGCGGGGCGGCGTGGAAGCCTTTCCTCACCATGCGGGACGGCGAGATCGTCCCGCTGGATCCGGGCGTCTCGGCCCACTACGTCGCTCGGCGGATCTTCTCGCCCAGCGCGAGAAACATGCCCCTCTCCCTGGGCAGCGACGACGGCCTTCGCGTCTACCTCAACGGCAAGCAAGTCTTCGCCCGCGAGGTCGACCGGTCCGCGGCGCCGAACCAGGAGTCGATCGAGGTCCCGCTCCAGGCCGGGATGAACGCCCTGGTCCTGAAGATCGCCAACACCGGCGGACCGGGAGCGATCTATCACCGCATCGCCGATCGGCCTGATCTCCTTCAGGACGCCTTGGCCGCGGTCATCACGCCGCCGATCGTGCGCCCGAAGCACCTGAGTGAGAGGATGGCCGGGCTCTGGCTTGCGAATCACTCGCCGCGGCGCCGTGAGCTTGCCGCCGAGGTCGCCAAGCTGGAGCGCGAGGAAGGGACGATTCGCTCCGAGATCCCGCTGACGATGGTGATGCGCGAGCTCCCCACGCCGCGCGAGACGTTCGTCCTGAAACGTGGGCAATACGACATGGCGGACACCTCGCGCCCCGCGAAGCGATCCGTGCCCGCGGCTCTCGGCGCGTTGCCGCCGGATGCCCCAGCGAACCGTCTCGGCCTTGCCCAGTGGTTGGTCTCGCCGGGCAACCCGCTCGTTGCACGCGTGACGGTGAATCGCTTATGGGAGCAGTTCTTCGCCAACGGCATCGTTCGCACCACCGAGGACTTCGGGCTTCAGGGAGATTGGCCGACCCATCCGGAGCTGCTCGATTGGCTGGCGGTTGAGTTCCGCGAGAGCGGCTGGGACCTTCAGCACATGATTCGGCTGATGGTGACCAGCGCGACCTATCGGCAGGACGCGGCGATCCGTCCCGAGATGGCCGAACGCGACCCCGACAACCGCTACCTCACTCACTTCCAGCGGAAGCGTCTCTCCGCCGAGCAGATCCGCGACTCGGCCCTTCTGATCGCCGGCCTTCTCGTCGAGCGGACCGGCGGCCCGTCGGTGAAGCCCTACCAGCCACCGGGCCTCTGGGAAGAGGTGGCGATGATCCAGTCCAACACCCGCGTCTTCCAACGCGGCACCGGCGAGGATCTCTGGCGCCGCAGCATCTACACCTATTGGAAGCGGGCGGCTCCACCGCCATCGATGCTCACTTTCGACGCCCCGACCCGCGAGTCCTGCGTCGTACGCCGCGGCACGACCAACACGCCGCTCCAGGCCCTTGCCTTGTGGAACGATGAGCAGATGATCGAGGCGTCCCGCGTCCTCGCGGCCCACACGCTCATCGAACGCTCCGACGACCGCGAGCGACTGAGCCGCCTTCACCAGCGCTGCACCGGCCATGTGCCCGACGAGCGCACCCTCGGAAAGCTGCGCGCCACGTTAGACGCCTTCAAGGCCCGTTACGCGGCATCGCCCGAGGACGCGGCCCGCCTGCTCACGATCGGCGACGCTCCCGTCCCCCAGGAGCTGAATCCGAGCGAACTCGCGGCCTGGACGCTCATCGCCAACGCCACCCTCAGCCTCGACAGCACCATCACTCGCGACTAGTCCGAGCTCACCCACGAGAAGCAGGCCAAACAACCATGGATCCCCTTGAGCTCCATTACCTCGACATGACCAGGCGGCGGTTCTTCGGCCGTATCGCCAACTCGATCGCGGGTGGTGTTGGCATTGCCGCCCTCTCCCAACTGGTCGGCGAGAAGGCCCTGCTCGGCTCACCGGCCGGCGGGTCGGATGGCCTCGCGATGCCGCGGCCCCACTTCGCGCCGAAGGCAAAGCGGGTCATCTACCTGCACATGGAAGGCGCCCCGAGCCAGCTCGACCTTTGGGATTACAAGCCCGGGCTGCGCCAGCGCTTCAACCAGGACCTCCCCGATTCCATCCGCAGCGGCCAGCGCCTCACCGGCATGACCAGCGGTCAGTCCCGCTTTCCGATCGCCCCGTCGATCTTCCGCTTCTCCCGCTATCCCAACAACCAGGACGGGATGTGGGTGAGCGAGCTGATGCCACACACCGCCTCGCTCTCGAAGGAACTCTGCTTCATCCGCTCGATGCACACCGAGGCGATCAACCACGAGCCCGGCATCACCTTTTTCCAGACCGGCACACAACAGCCGGGTCGACCGAGCTTCGGCTCGTGGATGAGTTACGGCCTCGGCAGCGCGAATGCCAACCTGCCCACCTTCGTCGTGATGATCACCCAGGGGTTCGGCAACATGCAGGCGCTGTCGGCCCGCTTCTGGGGCAGCGGATTCCTGCCGAGCGAGCATCAGGGCTGCAAACTCCGTTCTGGCGCCGATCCGGTGCTGTACCTGCGTGATCCAGCAGGTGTGACCCGCGATGACCGCCGAAAGATGCTCGACCTCGTCAACGACCTGAACGCCGAGGAGTTCGAACGGACGCTTGATCCCGAAGTGCGCACGCGCATCGCCCAGGCTGAGATGGCCTACCGCATGCAGGCGTCCGTGCCCGAACTCACCGACCTCTCCGGCGAAGACGAGGCGACGCTGGAGATGTACGGCCCTGAAGTTCGCAAGCCGGGCAGCTTCGCCTCGAATTGCCTGCTCGCCCGTCGCCTTGCCGAGCGCGGAGTGCGCTTCATCCAACTCTTCATGCGCGGCTGGGATCAGCACGGCAACCTGCCAAGCGAGCTTCGGGCCCAGTGCGCCGCGGTGGACCAGCCGCAGGCGGCTCTCGTGCGCGACCTGAAGCGCCGCGGCATGTTGGACGATACGTTAGTCATGTGGGCCGGCGAGTTCGGCCGCACCGTGTACAGCCAAGGCGAACTCTCGACAACCAACTACGGCCGCGACCACCATCCTCGCTGCTTCACCATCTGGCTCGCCGGCGGCGGCATCAAGCCCGGCGTCTGCTACGGAAGCACCGACGACTACTCCTACAACATCACCGAGAACCCGGTCACGGTGCACGACCTGCACGCCACGATGCTTCACCTCCTCGGAATCGACCACAAGGGCCTGACCTACCGCCATCAGGGCCGTGACTTCCGGCTCACCGACATCGCCGGCGAACTCGTGCCCGGCATCATGGCCTCACCCGGCATCGTGACCTAACAACTCGCTCAGGTGCCGCTGAGGCACAGCCAACCCGATCCGAACGCATGGACACCGACCCGATGATCCTTACCCTGCCGTGGCTCGCCTCGATGGGCGGTGCCCCGCTTGGAGTGGTCGGTCGGCTTCACCCCCTCATCCTGCACATGCCGATCGGGCTGGTCGGCGCGCTGGTCATTCTGGAGGCATGGCGATGGTGGCGCGGCGAGCCCCGATTGCCGAGTGCTGCCCTTCCCTTGGTCTGGATGAACGCCGCAACCGGCGCTGCCGCCGCCATCAGCGGGCTCGTCCTTGCCAACGAGCCAGGCTACGCCGGGCTGACCCTCGATCGGCATCGGCTGCTTGGGATCGTCCTCGGCGTGGTGGGCGTCCTGTTAGCCATCGCCCTCACCCGAGGCATTCGGCGCCTCGACGGCCGCGGGCTCGGGGGCTACCGATTCCTCCTCGCGGCGTGTGCACTCCTCTTGGTGCCAGTCGGCCATCTCGGGGCAACGATGACCCACGGCGAGGGATTTCTGACCGCCCCGCTCGCATCGCGTACGGCAAGCGACATCCAACCGATCGCCAAGCCCGCCGCCAACAGCGAGGAGGCGACCCATGCCGACTCCATGCCGTCCGACATCCGTGCGATTCTCGAGCGCACGTGCACCGCCTGTCACGGGGCGAGCCGCACCAAGGGCCTCCTCGCCCTGCACACCATGGACGCCGTGAGGGCCGGCGGCGAGCACGGCGAGGTCGTTCGGTTTGGGAAGCCCGATGAGAGCACGCTCGTCTATCGCATCGAACTTCCGCTCGACGACGACGACCACATGCCCCCAGCGGGCAAGCCGCAGCTCACCGCGGCGGAACGCGCTCGGCTTCGGGAGTGGGTGTCGAACGAGGATCGCGCAGCCGAAGGAAACCTCGCGAACGCGGCGGCCACAGCTCCTTCCCTCACCACCGTTCCGCCCGCGCCAGCGGCCCCCAAACCCGACCTCGCGGCGATCGAGGCCCTGAAGGCCCGGCTTGTCCATGTCCAACCATTGGCCGGCGACTCGCCGCTTCTGTGGATTGACTTCGCAGCCACGACGGGCGTGAACGACGACGACCTGCGCACGCTTCTCTCGCCCCTCCTGGCCTTCGTGGGCGACCTCTCGCTCGCACGTACCAACGTGACCGACGCGTCGGCCAAGTTCCTGGTCAACATGCGTTCGCTGCATCGCCTGGACCTCCGCGACACCGCCATCACCGACGAGAGCGTTCGCCAGCTCAACGCCCATCCGAGCCTTCAGGAACTCATCCTGGTAGGCACGAAGGCAACGGACGCATCGCTCGAGGCAATCCGGTCGCTGCCGAAGCTCTCGCGACTCTACGTCTGGCGCACCGCGATCAGCCGCGACGCCCTCGTCGCCCTTCGCGCCGAGCGGCCCGGGCTTCTTGCGGATGCGGACGAATCGACCACCTCCGCCGCCATCGAAACAGAGCCGGTCCTTGCATTCTCAAGCGACGCTCCCCTGCCGGGGGCGACCGCTGCCGCGCCGGGAGCGTCGATCGAGCCGATCAACAGCGTATGTCCCGTCAGCGGCGCTGCGGTCTGCCCAACCTATGTGATCGTCTGGGAAGGCAAGGCCATCGGCCTCTGCTGTGAGAAGTGCGCCGCCCAGTTTTGGGCCGACCCGAAGCGCTACGCCGCAGCCGTCAGGCCGAAGTGAGGGCCGAAGTGAGGGCCGAAGTGACGGGCTAAAGGGAGACTCATCCCGATGCCGCGGCCGACAGGAGTCGCGTCTGGTCTTCCGAGAGGAATGCGAAGGGCTCGCGGGCCACGTTCAGGTCGCTTCCCTGCTGGTAGATGCGAAGGCCGAAGACCGCAGCGACAGCGGTAAAGTGATCGAGCATGCCGGATTGGAGGGTTTCGTAGTCCTTCAGTTCACTGTCCTGATAGAAGCACAGGACATCTATCAGCACGCCCGTTCCCATCGGTTCGTTTTGCCGAACCACAATCGGCCGCGACCGGTCGAGCAGCGGATGGACCGCGAGAAATCGCTCGAGGTAGGCACGGTAGAGCGCCAGGTTCGTGACCACGCTTGCCGCTCCACCGGCGGCGAGCGTTGCCGCGGCGCGGGCAATGGCCACCGGCTGGTGCAGCACCGTGACCGCCGAGGCGGCGACGAGCTCGGCCTCGGTGAGCTCGCGCACGGTGCGCTGGTCGAGGCGGATCGAACGCTTCATGCGCCGACCGCCCTTGGGATTCTGGGTTCGGTAATTGACGAAGATCTCCGACACGAATCGGTAGTTCGGCACGGTGAGCGTCGTCTCGTCCCAGTTGCGGACCTTGGTCGAGGTCAGCCGGATCTCCTCGACTCGCCCGTCGAGACCATGTTGCCGCATCTCGATCCAGTCGCCGACCCGCAGCGTGTCGCCGGTGGTCATGAGGATGTTGGCATACATCGAGAGGAGCGTGTCCTTCAGCACCACGGCCAGCAGGGCCGCGAACGCCCCGACGCCCGTGAGAAAGTAGATCGGGCTGCGGCCCAAGAGGATCGAGATGATGGTGACGCCGCCGACGGCGCCGACGATCGCGCTGATCGCCTGAACGTAGCCGCGGATGGCACCGGGCCGACCTAACCGTTCGCTCATGACGATGTCGACGCAGGAGAGCACCCGGGCGAACGCGAGCAGTCCGAAGGCGATCCCGATCGAGAGCATCACCCGGCCGAAGGTCTCCGAGACCGCGGGAAGGAGTTCCGGCCAGAGGTGGATCCCGCGCCACGCAACGAGGCACGGGAGAATCCAGGCCAAGGCGTTAATGAGCTTCGTTTCGCGCACCGCACGCACCAGCGGAAGCCCATGTCGTTGCTTCGCCGCGATGGTCGCCTCGCGGGCCTTGGCCTCGCGCTTGCCGAGAAAGCGCATCAGCGGCAAGAAGAGAACCGTGCGGAGGGCGACGTAAATCAGAATCGCGATGAGAAGCGTCACGCCCGGCGCGATGGCCTGGTAGGGCGTCGGGTGGGAGCGGACCCACTGCACCAGCGGGTTCTGCTGAATGCTCTCGGCGATGCTCCGCTCGAGCTCGCTCGGTGGCGCCGGAGGTGTCCCGGCAGACACTGCCGCATCCTGGGCGAGAGTTGATTCCTGAGAAGAGGCAGGCGGAGGAGACGTGGTCTGCATGGCGTCGCGTTGGAAGATAAGCGAGCGACCCAAGAGCCCCGCTTCTTGCACGACTTGACGTCATGCGAGTGAGGGTCTCTTGGAGTTCCCGTTGGGACTGGACTGGTGGACCCCATTGGAGAATGAGGCGTCCGCGGCAGTTCTATCGACAACCAGAGGAACCCATAGGTGTTCGACATAAGGCGAAAGTACGCAAGGAGCTTTCCCTGCACCCTAAGTCATGCAATCACAAGGCCCTGCAATCACCCTGTCAGGGTATGCGCGAAACGAGTTGCGCCACCGGCTTGACAGGTTCCACTCGCTTTTCACCGCTTTCGCTTCTGCAATGACCGCATTTGCGATGAAGGCTCCGTGAAGCAATTCCGATGGGTTCGCCTCGCCCACATCCGTGGGCTCCCGGGGGTTGAACCCAAATCGGAGTTGCCGCCATGTGGACTTGGATCCAGAACACCCGACTGAGCACCCGGCTCGCCGCCCTTGTCGTCGCGACCATCGTTGTGGTCGTGGTCGCCAACTACGCCGTCCTCATCCATGAGCACCGAAGCGCGATCCTCGATGAGAAGATCGCCGAAGCCCGCGCTTACGCCGACTTCGCCACCAGCGTGATGGAGTACCAGGAGCACGCCGTGGAACTCGGCGGCATCGACCTCAATGCCCTGGAAGCACAGGCTAAGATCGATCTGGAAGCCGGTCGCCCCTACGCGGACACCACGCTCTTTTCGATGCTCCCGATTGTGGTTGCCTGGCGCAGTGCCGAAGCCGCAGCCAAGGAGGATGGCATCGCCCTCTCCATCGTTGCCTTCGAGCCGCGCAACAAGGAACACGCCCCCACGCCCGGTTCGCTCGAAGAGTCGATGCTCCGCGAACTTGATGGCAAGGTCGCTAGCGGGGAGCACTCGATCTCCCGAATCGACTCCTCCACCAACACGCTGCATGTGATGCATGCGATCACACTCAACGAGAGCTGCATGCGTTGTCATGGCGACCGAGGCAACAGCTTCGACGTCGACGGAGATGGAAAGGACGTCCTTGGATTCGACATGGAGGGTTGGAAGGCCGGACAAACGCACGGCGCCTATCACGTGGAACTGCCGCTGGCAGCGGCGGACGCCCGGGTGACCACCTTCATCATCGAGGGCATCGTGGTCACGGCGGTCATCGCCGCGTCCCTCATCGGATTCTTCCTGTTCGTTCTCCGGCGCTCCTTCTCGCGGCCGATCGGCCGCCTGACCGACCAGGTCAAGGACATCGCCGAGGGCGAGGGCGACCTCACCAAGCGCATCCCGAGCGTCTCAAAGGATGAACTCGGCCAGCTCGGCACGTGGTTCAACAAGTTCCTCGACAAGCTCGACCAGACCATCGCCGAGGTGCGCGAGGGTTCCGAGCAGATCGAGGCCGGAAGCGGACAGGTGAGTGGCGCGAGTCAGTCGCTTGCGAGCGGCGCCAGCCAGCAGGCCGCGAGCCTCGAGGAGATCAGCGCCAGCCTGCGGGACCTCAGCGAGCGGACCAACCAGAACGCCCAGAGCGCCAAGTCGGCCTTCGGGACCGCCGAGGAGAGTCGCTCCGCCGCGGAACTCTGCCAGCAGCGCATGCAGGCCATGACCGAGGCGATGGAGAACATCAAGCAGTCCAGCGACCGAATCGCCAAGGTCCTGCGCGTCATCGACGAGATTGCCTTCCAGACGAACCTGCTTGCCCTCAATGCGGCCGTCGAGGCGGCTCGTGCTGGCGAAGCAGGCAAGGGATTCGCCGTCGTCGCCGAGGAGGTCCGCAGCCTGGCTGGCCGTTCCGCCAGCGCCGCTCGCGAAACCGCCACCATGGTCGAGGAGAGCACCAATCGGGCCAACAGGGCGGTCTCCCTTTGCGGCGAAGTCGCCGAGTCGCTCGACGCGATCACCAAGTCGGCGACCGAGGTGAACCAGCTCTTGGGCAAGATCTCCAACGCCAGCGACGAACAGGCCCAAGGCCTTTCGCAGATCACCGTTGGCATGACCGAGCTGGACAAGGTCACCCAAGGGACTGCGGCGAGTTCGGAGGAGCTCGCGGCATCGAGTGAGGAAACCGCCTCACAGACTGCGGTGCTTCGGCAGCGCGTTCGCCAGTTCAAGACCAGCCGTTAACAGCCATCGGCGGAAAGAACCCCGTTGGCGCTCGTATCCCGACCCCGTCCCCCCGGTGCGGGAACGAGCGCTTTTCGCTGGCTGTGAGTGATGGCGAGGGGATCGAGGAAGACTGATCGGCCGCCTTCGGAGAATCCCCTGCCGCAGACTCGCGGCCCAGTTCCCGGCCGAGGCACCCAGCGTGCCTCGGCCGGTTTTATGCGCCGGCGTCGGTGGTCCTGGCGGCCCGAGCACCTGCCCATCCGCAGGGAAATTCTCGCGCCGGCGAATCCAGACTCTGGGCCGACCGAATCGCCGCATCGGCGATTGCCTGCACACGTCGCGGAACGACACGCCGGATCTACTTTGGCGAGAGCAGAATTTCCAGTGCAACACGAGACGGACCGATCTACCGGCCACACCAGTTCGGCGGCGGGCCCGGTCGCCGAAACGAGGCTGATGCATCCTCCTCAATCGAGCACCGCCGAGGACCCGATGAAGACCCGCTCGTCAAGCCCGCGTCTGGAGAAGGACCATCAGGGCTTGGCGACGGATGAGTTCTTTGCCGCGCATGGCACACCGGTACTGACGGCCCCCGGCAAGGACGGACAACCTGCCCAGTGGCGTGTTGAGATCAGCAACTTCACCGGGCTTCCCTACATCGACCGCCATTGGAAGGCCTTGGCGTCCCGTCTCGCCGAAGCGATTGACGCCAAGCTCTCAGGCGACGTGGTCGTCTTCATGGGATGCCGTTCCTACTCGACTCGGCGAGAGCCCCTCTCCATCCTGTTTCACACGCTGCCCGGTTCGTCGCTGCCATTGCAGGACGATGCGGACGTCGTAGTGCGCTTCCTACTCTCCTAAAGCGCAGCTTCGCGTTGCGTGACGCCAACCAATTGGGGCTGTGAGCGACGAGTCCGCTCGACTTCCGCTGGATCCGATCCGAAGATCGGGAGTGACTGGTTCTCCGCCTGGGTCATGCGAATGGGGGTGACCGCCCGGACCGAAGGACCCGCTCCAGCGCCGATTCCTCATCAGGCGTTTCGAGCGGCTTGCCTCGGCCGGGCGGTCCGTTTTCGCGACACGAGCACACCAAGTGTCTCTATCTACAGGCGCGACGTGGCAGTGAGTGCGACCACGCAATTGAGGTCATCCGCATGCGCGACGTTCGACGATCCCATTGGGTTGACATTGAATGGTCTTGCATGAAGAACATGGACAACAAGCGCCGCTTCGCAGCGGGACGTCCCTTGGTTGGGATGGACCTGTTCTTCGTCCAACATGACGACCCTGTCGTGCAAGGCCCGTCCACGCAGCACGGGCTGACCGCGTGGAGGACGACGATTCGCAGCTTCTCCGGCCCGATCTATCTGGATCTGAACTGGATCACCCTGGCCCGCCGACTCGCCCGCCGCCTGCACGGCCGGCTCACCGGACCGGTCATCGTCACCGTCGGCTCACGCGACTACTCCCGCCAAAGGGAACCGCTCTCGATTCGATTTGTCACGCGCGATGGGGCGGAGAGGCTGCGAGCCCAAGCGCCAGATCGAGTTGTGGTCAGCTTTGAGTTCGAAGGCCGCTAACGCCACTGCGACGCAAGAGGCGAGGCAGTTGCTCTCAACGCAGCCTGACGCAGTTCTTCGGCTGGGCAGCGAACGGGGCGACCGCCTTCTTTTCGAACCAACCTGCGATCAGTTTGTGCGAACGCTTTGCAATGGAAGGCCCCAGTCTCGTGCCGGATGGCGGCAACTCTCCAAGGACATTTGATCGGCGATGTGCCCGCGTCGATTCTCTTGCAGCCAGCCGGACGGTTGTTTCGGAGTGCCGCAACGCGGAACAACCTCAACTGCCCGCCTGGTGTTCTGACCAATCTCGTGCCCCCAGTTCGCGCCCGTTGTCCCGATCTAGCAGCCTTTGGCAGACTCTCGAGATGACGGGCGATTTTCTATGCGGTCGGACGCCGACAACTCGCTCTTGACGTGATCGGCACGTCATGCAACGAGTTGGGCAGTCGGTCCTTCATCACGACCGCTGCCCACGGCGCCGACGGTCTTTGCCCTTGCCACGACAGCACACCGCAAGGCGGCGAGGCGGCCGACGAAAGGAGCCCCCGTGGAGTTTGACGATCGATCAACCGAAGAGCTGATCCGACTTGCTGCGGCCGGGGCGAGTTTCACCATTTCCGGCACCCATCGTGCGTTTGATGACATTCTGCGCATTGCGACCGCCGCCAAGATGGGCAGCGCGCGGATCTGCCTGACCGACTTGGGCGATGGCGACTTCGACACGCTGCTGCGAATCGCGGCCGCTGGACCCGGCGTCGTCGACTTCCGTTGAGATGAACAAACCGCATGGCCGACGCCCCGTTGGAGGGAATGGGGCGTCGCCATCGGAAGAAGACCGCCAGCGGTTGCCCGCCGGCGGCCGTGTGGCATGCGCGACTGGAGGAGTCGCGCCTCCCCAAAGAGAGCGAATGAGCGATGCGCGCGACGATCGCCTTGGTGACCGCCACGACATCGGGTTGGACCTCTCTGGGCGCCAGACACGCCAAGCCGGACTGTACCAAGCACCCCGCGCCCATTTCAACGTGGACTTTCGCCCCAAAACTCACAGACCGCAAAGCCACCGAACGGAATCGAACCGTCAACCTCCAGATTACAAATCAGGTGCTCTGCCAATTGAGCTACGGTGGCGTGCCTGACCGGCGATGCTGATGCGACTCATCGCGGGCGGGCATGGTAGTCGAAGGGCCACTGGCCCCGCCACCGCTGGTCAGCGATCGGTCCCGAACGGCTTCACGTCCTACGCTCCAACCACTCCTATGAAGAGCCATTACGACGTCATCGTGATTGGCGGCGGTCACGCAGGAACCGAGGCGGCGTGGGCAGCAGCGAACGCGCTCGGGCCCGCGGGTTCGGTGGCCCTCATCACCATGGATCCGCGGCGGATCGGAACCATGTCCTGCAACCCCGCGATCGGCGGACTGGCGAAAGGCCAGATGGTGCGAGAGATCGACGCCTTGGGCGGCATCATGGGACTCGCCACCGACGTCACCGGCATCCAGTTTCGCATGCTCAACACGAGCAAGGGAGCCGCGGTGCGCGGCCCTCGCGCCCAGTGCGACAAGGATCGCTACGCCTGCGAGATTCAACGGCGCATCGCCAGCCACACCCGCGTCGAAGTCATCGCCGGCACGATCGACGACATCATCGTGCGCGACGGCCGGACCATCGGCGTCGTGCTTCCGCCCGGCGCAGGCATCGTCCAACCCGATCGGGCCGCGCTTGACTCCGATCTTCGTACGCCGGGGGCGCCGCTGCCGCCGTTCGGATCGCGAGCCGCGGACCCCTGCCCCACATCGACGATGCTTCAGGCCTCGGCGGTCGTCCTGACCACCGGCACCTTCATGCGGGCCCTGATGCACACCGGCGAGGCGGTGACCGAAGGTGGTCGTGTCGGCGAGGGGAGCGCGACCGGCATCAGCGGATGCCTCAAGCGCCTGGGCTTCGATCTCGGTCGCCTGAAGACGGGCACGCCGCCGCGCCTCGATCGACGCTCCCTTGCGCTCGAGTCGCTTCCGGCACAGCCCGGTGATGAACCGCCGACGCCCTTTTCCGACTGCACCCTTCCGACGACGCTCCCCTTTCCCTACCTGCCGCAGATCCTCTGTTGGGAAACGCACACCACGCCGGCAACGCACGCCCTCATCAGGGCCAATCTCCACCGAGCCCCGATGTACGCAGGCCAGGTCGATGCCGAATGCGGACCTCGCTATTGCCCTTCGATCGAGGACAAGGTCGTGCGCTTCGGCGACCGCGACGAGCACCACGTTTTCCTCGAGCCCGAGACGCTGCACACCTGCGAGATTTACTGCAACGGCATCTCGACCTCGCTGCCGACCGACGTGCAGGATGCGATCGTGCATGCGATGCCCGGCTGCGAACGGGCGGTGATCCTCCGCTACGGGTACGCCGTCGAATACGACATGGTCTGGCCGCACCAGATCGACTCGACGGGCGAGACCAAGCTGGTCGCCGGGCTCTTTCTCGCCGGGCAGATCAACGGCACCAGCGGCTATGAGGAGGCCGGTGCCCAAGGCCTCATCGCGGGCCTGAACGCCGCGCGACGAGCCCGCGGGCTGGAAACGATTCGGCTGGGTCGCGATCAGGCCTATCTCGGAGTCTTGATGGACGACTTGGTCACGCGCACGCCGCGCGAGCCCTATCGCATGTTCACGAGCCGGGCCGAGCATCGGCTGCTTCTTCGGGCCGACAATGCTGACGAACGGCTCACCAGCATCGCCCGCGAATGGGGTCTGGTGGACGACGAACGGTGGCGCCTCTACGAGCGGCGCATGGCCGATCTCGCCTCGATTCGCGCGGCCATGGCAACGACTCGTCGCGAAGGCCGCACACTTGCTGAGATCGCTCGGCGTCCGGAGGTCAGCCCCCGCGCTTTGGCCGCTGAACTTGGCGGAAACGTCGCCGAGGGACTCGTCGAACGGGTCATCACCGACCTTCGCTACGAGGGCTACGTCAGTCGACAGCAGAACGAGATCAAACGCCAGCGTGAGGGCGAGCGTGCGCTCATTCCGAACGAACTGGACCCGGCCACGATTCTGGGCCTGCGCAGCGAGGCCGTCGAGGCGCTTCGGCGCTTCCGCCCCACGACCATGGGTCAGGCGAGTCGCCTTGCGGGCATCACCCCGGGGGACATGACGCTACTGGCTCTCGCGGTGCGCCGCCGCGGTTGAGCTTGCTCGGTGACGCACTCGTGCGATGCAGGGCCGTTCACCGCGGTATCCTGCGCGTCTCCGACCGCTCGCAAGATCCGTCCCACCCTCAGGTTTCATCGTGTACTCATCGATCAACTCCGTCGCCAAGCCCTCCCGCCAATCCCTTCACATCCATCTCGTCGTTTCCGAGGAGATCGAGCGGACACTCAAGCGCATCGGCGCTGCCCCGGGATTCGCAGGCGACAACGGTGAGACCCGAGTCCTCTCGGACGGGTCGCTCCTGGTCGGCTTGGGAAAGCGAGAATCCATCAACGGCCTGACCATGCGCACTGCCGGCGGAAAGGCCATCAAGGCCCTTGAGCGGATGAAGGCACGATTCGCCAAGGTCACCTTCGAGGAGGGCACACTTGCCAAGGACGCCGATCGCCTGGCCTTCGGCGCACAGTTCGGAGAAGGCGCCGGCGTCGCCAACTGGCAGTTCGCGACCTATCGGGGCAGCGCGTCCACCCGGAAGAAGGTCAACGGTACGCTCGCCCTCGGCGCGACCGATCGCGACTTCGCGACGGGGCTGGCAACGGGCCTGCGCATCGCCGAGAGCGTCAACTACTCGCGGACCATCGCCGCGACGCCGCCCAACATCTGCACACCGGCATGGATCGCGTCCCAGGCCCAGAAGCTGGCCCGCTCGCATCGCATGACCTGCCGGGTCATCTCCTATGCCGAGGCTCGCCGCCTGGGCATGGGCGGCCTCACCGCGGTCGGCATGGGCTCGGAAGCGAAGCCCTGCATCGTCGTACTTGATTGGCGACCCGCCAAGACCGGCCGCGGCACCCGGGGAGCCGCGAAGGACGTCCATCTCTGCCTGGTCGGGAAGACCGTGACCTACGACACCGGCGGCTACTCGCTCAAGGTGAACAACGGGATGAAGGGGATGAAGTACGACAAGTGCGGGGGGACCGCGGTGCTCGGAGCGATGCACGCCATCGCCACGGCGAAGCTCCCGGTGCGGGTCACAGCCCTCCTGCCGGCCGCCGAGAACATGGTCTCCGGAGATTCCTACCGCCCCGACGACATCATCACCCTCTTCAACGGCGTCACCGTCGAGGTCACCAACACCGACGCCGAGGGCCGGCTGGTTCTCGCCGATGCACTCGCTTGGGCGTGCAAGATGCTCAAGCCCTCGCACATCGTCGACATGGCCACCCTCACCGGCGGCGTGGTCGTCGCGTTAGGTTCCTGGTGCGCCGGACTCATGTGCACCGACGCTGACCTGCGTGGCCGCGTCGAACGCTCCGGACAGGCGACCGGCGATCGCGTCTGGCACTTGCCGCTTTGGACCGAGCATCGCGAACACATGCGGAGCCAGCACGCCGACATCATCAACTCCAACCCGAGCCGCCTCGGACATCCGCTGCAGGGTGGTGCGTTCCTCTCCTACTTCGTCGACGAGAAAGTCCCGTGGGCCCACGTCGACATCGCCGGCGTGGCCAGCGTCGACGGCTCGACCGACGTCTACACGACGCCGGGACCGACCGGCTTTGGCGTGAAGCTGCTGTACGACGTCGCCCGCGGCTTCGCCGTTTCCTAACGATTCGTTCGTCACCTCAGGCCTTGATCGCGCCCGGATCCTCGCCGCGCTCGATTGCCGCGATCTTGTTCAGACGGCGCTGGTGACGTCCGCCCTCGAACTGCGTCTTCGTCCAGACGTCCACCACGCGCTTGGCGAGGGTCTGCCCGATCAGGTCTGCCGAGAGGCAAAGGACGTTTGCGTCGTTGTGAGTCCGGCTCAACTGGGCGCTGAGTTCGTCCTGGGCCATCGCGGCCCGAATGCCGGTGAGCTTGTTCGCGGCGATGCACATGCCGATGCCGGTGCCGCAGATCAGGATGCCGCGATCCGCCTGTCGCTCGCTCACTGCCCGGCCGACGAGGAAGGCCACGTCGGGATAGTCGATCGAGGTTGTGTTGCATTCCCCGAGGATGTCGACCTCGTGGCCTTCGGCGCGAAGGTGGTTCACGAGGCTGTTTGCAACAACGACCCCACGATGGTCTGTCCCAAGCGCGATTTTCATTGCTTCAGCACCTCGCCGAGGCGTTTGGGGATGAGTTCCAAAAGTCGGTTCGCGACGGAGTCGTAGGCGGACTGCCCCAGACCGATCGGATCCTCGATGTCGCCGTGCGGGTCGAGCGGCAGGATCTTGTCGAATGTCGGCGTACTGGCGACTGCGGAGGTCAGGGCCTGCACCTGGGCCACGTGGCTCCTGGTCATTCCCAGGACGACATCGGCCTTCGCGACCATGGCCGGCGTCAGTTGTTTCGAGTGTCCTTCCGGGGTCGCCCCGAGCCGCAAGAGTACCGCGGCCGACTCCTCGCTCATCGGCCATCCATCGCCGGCAGCGGTCCCCGCTGATGCGAAGAACAGGTCAGCGGGCAACTTACCGTTGCGCTGAAGGTGCCGCGCAATCCCTTCCGCCAAGGGTGAGCGGCACGTGTTGCCTGTGCAGACGAAAAGGACGGTACGCATCGGAGGTGGAGCCGGTCAGCCCGCCGCCTGCCCGCGCCTTGGTGGGTGGGCAGCAACGCAAAGGCTGGAGAAACGGGATGGTACACGGCGCAGCCATCGGCGCGGGAAACTCGATGTCTTGAGGGCTGAGGCTTGAGGCCGGTTGGGAAAGCGTTATCGTGCAAACGGCTCGACGGTGCCGTCGAGATTGGCCAACAGGGAGCCCCGACGTGGAATTCGTTGGCTTCGGCGAAGTGTGGTCCGAACTCAAGGCGCGAGGCGTCGTTGAACGGCATCGCGATGAACAGGCGCTGGAGCTGGGCATTGACCCCTCCCGCCAACCGGTCTGCGTGCTCCTTGGCCCCGAGGGAAAGCCGATCCGGAAGGCCGCCGCGTCGACCATCGACATTCGCTGCGACCTCGATCACGTACCGGCGGCGCTTGAGACCGTCCTGCACAAGCTCCACCTCGCACCGCTCTACCTCATACCGGTCGGCCGGTGGCGGGAGATCTTCGACGTGGTGAGCTTCGGCCTCGCCGTCCATGATGCTTGGCAGGAGATCGACTCGCAGGCAAGCTTGCAGCAGAATGGCCGCGACCCTTTGGTTTGCGGGCCACGCGACCTGCACATGCTGCGGGAATTCCTCCGCGTCCTCATAGTCGAGGGCGAAGCGGACGAGCGTCAGGGGATCACCATCGCCGCGACGGGGCAACTCATCGTGGCTCGCGTCGAGCCCAAGCGAACCGTACAGATCGCCGTCGGCAGTGCGACGGTGGCAGGCCAGCTTCGCGACGCGGCGCAGCACTTCCTGAATGGCTCGGTGGGCGGTTCCACGGGAGGAACCAACGCCGATGCATGAGCGCCACGTTGCGGCCGCGACCTTCCAGGACGAATGGCAGGCCTCGCTGGTGCGGGAAACGCTCTTGTCGGAAGGCATCCCCTGCGTCATCGCCGGCGCCTACACCGGCAACTTTCGAGCCGAGGCACCTGGCCGGGTGAAGCTCCTCGTTCGCGCAACTGACTTGGGTCGGGCGGCCAGCGCCATCAGGCGGCGACGCGAGGAGGCTATGAGTATCGACTGGTCCCAAGTCGATCTCGATGGTCATGCCGACGTCGATGACCCCATCGACGACCCGGACGCCGACCCAGACGCCGAGTGACGCCTGCGACCTGGGCGACTTTCGTCAGGACGACGCGAGCTCGGAACGATCCCCCATGCCGTCGGGACGGAAAGGGTGGCCCGAATCGGCTGGCTCCCGCGGCGGCGCGTCCGGGGAGCGCTGCCAGATGTCGCCGTCGCTCTCGAAGATCCTTCGGCAGTGGCCGCACTCATGGATCTCCTGGCCATCAAACCGGAACCGCTCGATACCGTTTTCGCAGGCCGGGCACTTGCCCCGCCGCAGCGACCGCCGGGCGATGGCTTGCTCGAGGGCGCCCAGAAGGTCGCTGGCGATCCAACAAAGGACCAGGACGAAGGGGGCGGAGATGATGAGAAAGAGCGGAACGACCGGCAGGATGAAGACGAACGCAAATGCGACGAAGAACGCCACCACGAACCCGCCGAAAGCGACGAACTTGAATGCCTCGGCGACGGCTCGGGCGATCCGGTAGAGCATGGGGGGATGGTATGCGGGGAAGTCGCGTGCTGCCCCACATCACCGGTGCCCGAGCCCCTGTGTCGCCACCAGGCCGCGCCGCCAGCCCGCGGTTTCGCCGGTTTCGCCAGCGTGTCGTACACTCCGCACCTCCCCGAGGCGCAGTCGCGCAAGGGGAATTTTCCCGAGGATGCGCACGCTATGAAGCTCGTTTGTGACCGCTCGGCCTTGCTCGATGCCCTCACCCTTGCCGGGAGCGTCGTGGCGTCGCGGACACCATCACCGGTGCTGCTCTGCCTGAAGTTCGCGGCGAAGAACGGCATCCTGACCATCAGTGCCACCGATACCGAGGTTGGCTTGAGCGTTCCGGTGGCGAGCGTTTCGGTGACCGACGAGGGCGAGGCCCTCATCCAGGCCGACAAGCTCAACCAGATCGTGCGAGCGAGCGAGGACTCGACGCTGGCGATCGAGGTGAAGAACAACATCGCCGTCATCAAGGGACAGGACTCGACCTTCAAGATCTTCGGATACGACCCGAAGGACTTCCCCGGCGTGCACGCCTTCTCGCCGAACCGGATCGACTTCGAGACGACCGCCGGCACGTTGGCCCGCCTGATCCACCGAACGCTCTTCGCGACCGCCGTCGACAACAGCCGCTACGCCATCAACGGCGTGCAGCTTGAGCGAAAGGCGAAGCGACTGCGCATGGTCGCGACCGACGGCCGACGTCTCGCCCTGGCCAAGGGTGAGTGCTCCCGCGCCGCCGAGGCCGACAGCCAGTGCATCGTTCCGACCAAGGCCCTCAACGTCTTGGGCAAGCTTCTCTCCGACCCGGACGAACTCGTCTCGGTCGCCCGCGAGGACAACCTGATTCTCTTCCGCGTCGGCGAAGGCGCTGACGCCGCGGTGCTTTCGACGCGCCTCGTCGAAGGCAGCTTCCCGCCCTTCGAGGACGTCATCCCGAAGGAGCAGGACAAGAAGGTCACCTTCGACGCGATCGAACTCACCTCGGCCGTGCGTCGCGCGGCACTTCTCACCAACGAGGAGAGTAAGGGCGTCCGTATGGCCTTCGGAGGCGAGCAGTTGGTGCTTTCGAGCCGTGCCCCGGAGCTCGGCGAATCCGAGATCAAGGTCGACGTCGAGAAGTACGAGGGCGACCCGATCGAGATCGGCTTCAACCCGCAGTTCATCACCGATGTCCTGAAGGTCATCGATGCCCAACAGGTCATCATCGAGCTGAAGGCCCCGAACAAGCCGGGCGTGATCAAGGCCGGGACTGACTTCCTGTATGTGGTGATGCCGGTCAATCTGAGCTAAGCCCTGACGATCTCGGATGCACCGCAGAGGTGCAGAGATCGACGAGACCGGCGCCGAGGCGGTCCAGGTGGCGCGAACCCAACCCCTCGCCTTCCTCCCTCGGGTCTCCGCGCCCTCCGCGGCTCTGCGGTGAACAAGGACAAAAACAAACCCGGCCGCGGAGCGAACTCCACGGCCGGGTGAATCAGCTTGTCAGCGGTTGATTACTTCTTGTACTTGACCGAGCAGCCGTAGGGAGTGGTCGTGTCGGGCGACACGGTCTCGTTGCCCTTGATCTGCTTGACGGCGTTGACCACATAGTTCGTGGTCGCCTTCTTGCCGCCCCGCGCGTCGTTGATCGCGCCGTTGTAGCGGAGGACGCCCTTGTCGTCGATCACGAAGCAGTGCGGGGTCGTGCGGGCGCCGTAGAGCTGACCGACGGAGCCTTCGGTGTCGAGAAGCGCCGGGACGTCGATCTTGTGCTCCTTGAGGTATGCGCCGGTCGCCTCGAGGCTGGAGGGAACGTCAGCGCTGGAGTTGATGAAGACGACGACGACGTTGGAGTCGATCGCCTTCAGGTCGGTGAGCATCGAAGTGACGGTGCCGTCCTTCGAGACGCCCTGGCAAGCCGGGCACTGCGGGTTGCACCATTCGAGGACAACGATCTTGCCCTTCGCGTCGGTGAGGCTCCAGTCCTTGCCGTCGGTGGTCTTGAGGGTGAAGTTCGGGGCGGCCTCGCCGATCTTGGCCTTGGCGGTGCCTTCGGTCTTCTTGTCTGCCTTCTGGTCGGTCTTCTTCTCGCCGTCAGCCTTGCGCTCGCGCTTCTCGGTCTGCTTGGTGTCGGTCGTCGCGGGCTTCTTGGTGTCGTCGGCGAACGTCGCGAAGGCGACCGAGGCGGTGAACGTCGAGGCAAGAATCAGGGCAATCGATTTCTTCATGGTTGTCTCCAAAGAGGTACGGAACGGTCACGTTGAAGGTCCCCTGGACAAACATTCCCCAGAGGACGAATGAGGTTGTTAGCGCTGTTCCTTCGCAGGCGTGGCGCCCGAAGGGGTCTGCGGGAGACCCAAAGGGAAGGCAATCTCGGCGCAGCCGGCAGGCTTGCCGTCGGGGAGGGTGATGATGACGAGGCCCGCAGCGCGAAGCGGTTCGCCCAAGGCGTTCTGCGGTTTCACGGTGAGCGGGATGGTCAGTTCCGTGGCGTCTCCTACGACCACGGCCGGCGGGACTGTAGCGCCGTAGGTCACACCGGGTGTCAGGTCCGGGACGAAGCGGATCGAGGAGCCGCGGGAAACAGAGCCGGGCGAAGAGGAAAGAGCGCCGGCTCGGATGATCAGGCTGTCGTCGTTGACCATGGCCACCAGACCGAGCTTCTCAAGCGTCGTCGGATACTCCCCGCTCGGCGCGAACGGGGTCATTCCGCTCTTCGTGAGGGTGACCTTCGATGTCCGTCTCCCCATCAGGCACTTGTTGCTGCAGACGAGCCAGTCCAGCTTCGCCTCGACGGAGATCAGGTCCGGAAGCGGTCGATCGGCGGGCGGGGTCAGGGTCGTGCGGAGAACGAGCTCGCTCTCGTAGCCAATCGTCACCTCGCCTGGATGTTCAATGATAAGAGGCCGCGGATACTCGAGTTGGCCAACCTTGAAGCCCTCTGGGACGACCCATTCAATACCCAAGGGCGCGCCCGATTCGCCCGGGTTTCTCCAGTACAGATGCCACTTTGGGGCGACCTTGTAGCGGACGCCGATCGGGAAGGGCTTGCCCGGTTCCATCGCGGCGGCCAACGGCACGATGTCGGTCTGGACCAAGGTCTCTCCGGTCACCTCCGCTGCGGCCGCTCGACCAGAGATAGGAGGCGGGGACTGAAGAGTCGCCGCCGCGAGCGTCGACGCCCGGGCCGGACCCTCTCCGGCGAACGACATGGCGAGTGAAACGAGCCCGACAAGTGCTGTCGACATGGTTGGCAACGCGGGGGTAGGGACGGGCGGCATGGGCGAGATTGGTCGGCGTTCGGCCCCTCATGCCGCCTCTTTTCGGGCATGATGACGGCCTCAGTTGACTCAGGACAGCATGTGCTGGTCGAGCCGCTGGGGCTTGCCGCCGTCGCACGAAGCGACGAAGTCGGCGTTGACACGGAGGTCTCTGTGCGATTCCCCCACTTCATGAACTCCTCGGCACAACCGTTCGCACCGTCCCGACCACTCTTCCTAAGTGCAGTCGTGGCAACGCTCTCAGTCGTCTTCGGTTGCAGCACGAACATCGTCGACAGCAACGTCACCTGGGCCGAGACCAGCGCCGAGGCCTTGGAAATCATGGCCAAGCCGCGCGGCACCTTCGGGATCGCCGGCACACCCCGGGCTGCGTGGGTCGACCCGCGGGGCGAAGCCGAATTCAAGGCCGAACGCATTCCGGGGGCGATCAACCTGCCCTTCGCCCGCATTGAGGCCGAGCACATGGTCGCTTTCAAGGACAGGGACGTCCTGATCATCTACGACTCGGACGCCGACAGCGCCTTGGCTCTCACCTACGCGAAGCGACTTCTGGCCCTTGGCTACAAAGACGTCTACTGCATGCGCGGCGGCCTTAAGGCCTGGAAGCGCGATGGCAACATGACTGACAAGGGCTGATCGGACGACTGCGGCATCTCGCAACAGGCGCTCGATCGATCGCGTTGGCGGACGGCCTTTGCCTAGCTGAGCGCCGCTGCACCCGAGACGATTTCGGTGAGTTCGGTCGTGATCTTGGCCTGACGGGCGCGGTTGAAGTTGCGCTTCAGGAGTCGACCAAGGCCGGTCGCGTTGTCGGTGGCAGCCTTCATGGCCACGCGACGCATCGCCTGCTCGCTCACGACGGAGTCGAGGAAGCACTGGAAGACCTGGATCCGCACGGTGCGCGGGAGGAGGTCACTCAAGATCTGTTCCGCCGAGGGCGAGAACTCGAGCGTGGACGACCGGGCTGCAGCGCCACCGGCCGATGGCGAGGCGGTCGAGGAGATCGGGAGAAGGTTGATGGCCTCGGGGAGTTGCTTCGCGGCACTGACGAAGCGCATCGACACGACGTGAACCGCATCGCTTTTGCCGGCGGCGTAGTCGCTCATGAACTCGTCGGCGAGGCGTGCGGCCTCCTCGAACGCGGGCTTGTCGCCAAAGCTGAAGCTGCGGGTCAGGGGGATACGTGCGAAGCGGAAGAAGGCGACACCCTTCTTGCCGGCAACGAGAAGCTGGACCTTCTTGCCCGCCTGCTGAAGTTCGCGCACCAGTCGCTCGGCCTTGCGGAGCACCTGACCGTTGTACGAGCCCGCCAGACCGCGATCGCTGGTGATGACCAGAACCGTCTCGGTGCCCGAGGGCTTGGCCGGTCGCTCGAGAAGCGGATGCGTCACCTCGCCGGCGGCCGCGGAGACTTCCTCGACGAGCTTCCGGATGGTGTCGGTGTAGGGCCTGGACGCGCGAGCCCGCTGAAGCGCCGCGTTGAACTTCGCGGTGGCGATCATCTGCATCGTCTTGGTGATGCGCTGGATCGTCCGGACGGCGACCATGCGCTTCTTGAGCTCGCGGATCTGGGCCATAGGGGCGGAGAGAATAGCAGAAAGAGCCCTGCCCATGGTGCGAGCGAGCCTTCCGGCGTGTCGCGCCGAGAGGTGCGTTTGGGCCGTAGGATTCAGGTCCGGCGTGGCTGGTCGGTAAGGGCCCTTCCCGGCTTACCGGCCCCCCTCCAGACTGCACGCCCACCCCGACTGACCCTCCGATGGACCCCCTGCCCCGCATCCTCGACGCCAACGCCAACCGGGCCATGGAGGCGCTGCGGACCATGGAGGAGGTCGTGCGCTTCGCAATCGAGGACCAACAGCTCTCGGCAGCGTGGAAGGCGGTCCGTCACCGGCTAGCCTCGGCTCTCGCCCGATTTCCTGCCGGCTGGCTTATCGCCAACCGCAGCACCGCGACAGATGTGGGAACGGCCAACGAGACCGCCGCGGAGTACGCCCGGAGCGGCATCGGCGCCATTGCGTCTGCGGCGGCAAGTCGATTGGGTGAGAGCCTTCGCGTGATCGAGGAATGCAGCAAGGCAGTCGATCCGACAATCGCCCGCGAGATTGAACAGATCCGCTACGTCGCCTACGACCTCGCCGCGACCGTGGCCCTGCGCATGCCCGGGTCGGTTCGACAGTGGCGGGTCTGCGTCCTGATCACCGAGCAGCTCTGCTCGCTTCCGTGGCGCGACGTGGTGCGGGCGGCCGTCGACAACGGCGCTGAGGCGATCCAAGTGCGCGAAAAAGAACTCGATGGCGGCGAGTTCGCCGATCGCGTGGCGTGGGTGGTGAGCATCGCCCGACCTGCCGGGGTCCAGGTCATCGTCAACGATCGACCTGACATCGCCCTCATCGCGGGCGCCGACGGCGTGCACGTCGGGCAAACCGATCTCGCCCCGAGCCGGGTGCGTCAACTCTGTGGCCGTCGCCTCGTGATCGGCATGAGTACACACAATGCCAGCGAGGCCGAGCGGGCCATGGCTGAGGGCGCCGACTATTGCGGCGTGGGGGCGATGTTCCCGACCAGCGTCAAGCCCAGCGCCGACCCCAGCACCGGTCGTGGCGGCCTGGGGTGGCTCATCGAGTACCTCGCCCGCTTTGGCCGCGTGCCACATCTGGCGATCGGCGGCATCACACCGGAGAGGATCGCGCCGCTGATCGAGGCCGGATGTCGCGGCGTCGCGGTGTCCTCCTGCGTTTGCGCGTCGCCAACGCCTGGCAACGTCGTCCGATCGCTTCTTGACGCGTACGGGACGGTCCGCTCATGAGCCCTGGCGACGCGGCGTTTCTTTTTCTGGGGACGGGAACGAGTTCGGGCGTGCCGGTCATCGGCTGCACATGTGCGGTGTGTACGTCCGACGACCCCCGTGACCGCCGCCTCCGCTGCGGGGCGGCGATTCGCTTCAAAGACGCCGAAGGTGCCCCGCGACTTCTCCTCATCGACACACCGCCCGATCATCGCGAACAATCGCTTCGCCATCGCTTCGACCGCTGCGACGCGATCCTCTACACGCACAACCATGTCGACCACACCTTTGGTCTCGACGACGTGCGCCGCTACAACGCGATCATGCGGCAGCCGATCGACGTGTGGGCCGACGAGCACACGCTCGATCACCTGAAGCGGGTCTACCGACACATTTTCGAGCGGCACAAGAACGTCAACGACTCTTTCGTCGCCGACCTCATCCCGCGCCGCATCGACGAGTCGAAGCCCTTCGACCTCTTTGGCCTTCGCATCACGCCGGTCCCGCTCCTCCACGGCCGATTGCCGGTCCTCGGGTTCCGGGCCGATGTGCTCGATGCCGACGGCCAGATTGCAGCCTCCCAGCCCGGGCCATTCCCGCTGGCGTACTGCACCGATGTCAGCGCCATCCCCCCCGCCTCGTGGCGGCTTCTCTCGGGGCTTCGCACACTCGCGCTGGGCATGCTTCGCTACCGAGCCCACCCAACTCATTTCACGGTCGATGAGGCCATTGACGCGGCCCAGCGGATCGGCGCGGACCAGACCTACTTCATCCACATGACCCACGACATTCGGCACGCGGAACTCGATCCGCGATTGCCCGATCGAATGCGCCTCGCCTACGACGGCCTGATCGTGACCGACGGATGACGGGCCGCGACCCCCGCCCTACACTCCATCCCGCATTTCCACAGGAGACCTTCATGCCCTTCACGCTGCCTGACCTGCCCTACGCCGAGAACGCCCTCGAGCCTCACATCGATGCCCAGACGATGAACATCCATCGCACGAAGCATCATCAGGCATACGTCACCAACCTGAACAAGGCCCTTGAGTCCCACCCGGATTGGGCGAGCAAGTCGATCGAGGAGATCTGCCGGAAGATCACCCAGGTGCCCGAGGCGGTGCGTGGCGTGGTCCGCAACAACGGCGGTGGCCACTTCAACCATTCGCTCTTCTGGCAAGTGCTCGCACCCGCCGGCAAGGGCGGCTCGCCGAGCGAAGCGTTAGCCGCGGCGATCACCAAGGCCTTCGGCTCGATGGATGACATGAAGGCCAAGTTCGCCGCCGCTGCCAC
This sequence comes from Phycisphaerae bacterium, assembly GCA_016795065.1. GTDB lineage: Bacteria > Planctomycetota > Phycisphaerae > Phycisphaerales > SM1A02 > JAEUIT01. The sequence goes on along the minus strand of JAEUIU010000066.1, from coordinate 156,664 downwards.
TGGCCGATTCGGCTCGGGTTGGGCGTGGCTGATCCGAAAGGGCGACGGCTCGGTGGCGATCACCAGCACGCCGAACCAGGACAACCCGCTCATGGACGGCGTCGCGGAAATGGGCGGAATTCCCATCCTCGGCCTCGATGTGTGGGAGCACGCCTACTACCTCCACTACCAGAACCGACGGCCCGATTACGTCGCCGCCTTCTGGAACGTGGTGAACTGGGCCGAGGCCAGCCGCCGGTTCAGCGCCTAACGAGTTTGAGCAGGCCGTAGCGACCTGAGCCGGTCGAAGGGCGCACACTCCTTCAAATCGGTGACTGACCTAACAACACGACGGGCGCTCCACGGAGGAGCGCCCGTCGTTGTTTTTCTGGTTGGCACGCGAAGGCTTACTTGACGATCTTCAGCCCCTCGATGAGCTTGTCCCAGTTGGCCCGCTCGGCCTCGACGGTCTTCTCAGGCCCGTTCAGGCGCACGAAGATGGAACGCCCCGGAGCGACGATGATCGCCCCAAGCTGCAGCGTGTTCTCCTTCGGGCCGGTGCTGCCCATGCCCATGTAGGCGCCCTTGAGTTCAACCAGGGTGACCTGAAGTCCGCCGATGGACTTGTCCTCGCGCTTCGGCGTCGCGGCCTTGCCCTCGGCGTCGCGGAACTGGCCGGCCCATCGATCGACGTTCTGCTGGACCGAACCGCCGTCACCCATGAACTGGCTGATGACCAGTTCCGCTGTGTCCTTCGAATCGCCCGGGGCGGGCACCGAGTACTGGAGGGTGCGGAACTGCATCGTCGGCTGCTGCCAAACCCAGGTGGCGGGCTTTGGCATCTCGAGCCCTGCGACTTCGATCTTGTTGGCGTCGTCGGTTGCCGTCGAAGTCTTCCATCCCGCCGGATCGGAGGCCGGAAGGGCTGGCACGTCGATCGGCGGATGCGAGGGCGGCAACGACACGCTTCCCGAATCCGGAACATTCGGTTGCGGATTGGAAGGCGCGTTCGGGGCCTTCACTGGCGGGGCCGGGGGCTTGGGCTTCGGAGCCTCGGTGCAGGCAACGAGAGCGACAAGGGTGAGCGAACCGATTGCAAATCGTGTGGAGCTATTCATGGGGAGTCGGGCCTTCGGGGCGTGCCTCGGGGTCGGCCTGTCGGGCCGCATTCGGCGCCGGGCAGGTTGCGCATACAGTAGCGACCATGCGCGATGACATGACCCTGGTAGGGGCCCGGATCCACACCATGGACCTCGATCGCCCCACGGCAACCGCGATCGCCTTTCGCCATGGACGGGTAGCCGAACTCGACCCGAAAATCCCCACCGGACGGATCATCGACCTCAAGGGCCGCACGGTGCTCCCCGGCTTCATCGACTCGCATGTCCATTTTGCGATGGGCGCGGAAACGCTCGCCCAAGTCGACCTGGAGCCGGCCCGGAGCCGCAAGGACTTCGAGCGCTTGGTGGCGGAACGCGCTTCGCGATCGCGGAGCGGCGAGTGGGTGATTGCCCGGAATTGGAGCGAGGAGAACCTCGCTGGCGGCGAACGACCCGACAAGTCGTGGCTCGCTGTGGCAGGCGAACATCCATGCGTGTGCTGGCGCATGGACTACCACGGATGCGTGGTGAATGAGGCGGCCCTTCGGATTTTGGCTGCCCATCACCGCTTGACCGAGGATCCGCCGGGCGGACAGATTCTCCGGGACGCCACCGGCGAACCCACGGGGGTACTGAAGGAATCGGCCGCTTGGGTGCTGCTCCTGCCGCACATCCCCCCGCTCCGGTCCGATCTCATGCGTGACGCCCTCACGAAGGCCGGAAAGTACTTGGCATCGCTGGGCGTCACTGCCGTCGGCGGCATGGAGACGCCCAACATCATCGAGGACCACCTTGAGGCGTTGCGCGACCATCTGGCCGTCCGCATCTTGGTCACCCTCTTCCATCGCGATTGGCCGCTCGACCTCTCCTTCGCCCATTCGTTCTCCAACGGCGATCGGCTAGCAATCATAGGCAGCAAGGCATTCGTGGACGGTGCCTTCGGCCAGCGCACCGCCCGCATGTTCGAACCCTACACCGATGCGCCGGAGAGCCGTGGCATGTTCGTCGAATACGCCCAGCGCGGTGTTCTCACGGAATGGATGCGCTTTGTGCGCTCAAGCGGCCTCTCGCCCTCGGTCCACGCCATCGGCGACGAGGCGGTGCACGTCGCGCTCAACGCCATCGACGACACCGACGGGCCCGACGCCCCGCCGGTGCGCATCGAACACGCCCAGACGGTCGCTCCCACCGACATCCATCGCTTTGCCGGCCGGTTTGTCAGCATGCAGCCGCTGCACAAGCCTTACGACTGTCGCAGCGCCTTGTCGAAACTCGGTCCGCAGCGGCTCAATCGCTTCTTCCCCTTCCGGGCGTTGGCCGACGCCGGTGGGCGGCTTGCCTTCGGAAGCGACTGGCCGGTCGTCAGCCCCGATCCGATCCGCGGCATGGCCGCCGCGATCACCGGCCTTGATCTCGCCGGCACGCCCTTCCGACCCGAGGACAACATCACCATCCACGAGGCGTTGGTGGCGTACACACGCACCGCCGCCGAGTGCCTCCAATTCGACGCCGGCGTCCTGCGCGTCGGCCGGCTGGCCGATTGCGTGGTGCTCGATCGCGACCCCTATGACTGCGACTGGGTGAATCACCAACCGAGGGTGCTCATGACCGTCCTCGGCGGCGAGGTCACCTTTGAGGCGTGACGCCTTTTCGAGCTTGCGTTTCGACGCTGTCGTGCCACGCTGTTTGCATGCACGTCCTGGTCGCTCTCGCTGTCGGGTTGAGTGTCGCAACAATCAGTTCGGCCGAGGAATCTCCCTCGCCTGCCCGGACCCGCCCGTCGCTCCTGCTTGAACTCCATCCCAACGCACCGATCGCTGCGCAACAGGCAGCCCAAGGCGCGGTCAAGCGAGTCTACATCGCCTGTGATGACCACACCGACTACATGTGGACCGCCGACGAGGCGACCTACCGCGCGGCGTTCCTCGAGATGATCGACTTCTACTCGGCGCTGGCAGACTCGACCGCGTCTAACCCGCCGGAGTACCGAAGCAAGTTCAACCTCGACGGTTCCTACTGGCTCCGCGTCTTCGAGGAGGAGCGGAGCCCCGCTCAATTCGACGCCCTGATGGAGCGCGTGAAGCTCGGTCAGTTCACCGCGCCCATGACACCGATCGTGACGCTTTACGGCGGCGCTCCGGTCGAGGATGTCCTTCGCACGATGTACTACGCAGGCCATCTCGAGCGGCGCTATGAGACGCGCTTTCCGCTGGTCATCACCATGGAGAACCAGGTGATCCCGCGAGGCCTTGCCTCGCTCTTCGCCGGCAGCGGGGCGAAGTGGTCGTGGAAGGGCATTTGCGGCTGCGCATCGAAGGTTGAGGACGCCTGGGATCGCGAGCATGACATCTACTGGTGGACCGGACCGGACGGGCAGCGGGTCCTCATGAAGTGGAACTCGATGCTCGCCGGGAACGAATCGTTAGGTGGCTACGCCGAGGCGAGGAATCCCAGTGCCGCTGTCAGCTATGTGACGACGAACGCCCCGTTCAACGGATTCGCCGCCCGCTACCCTTACGACGTCATCGGCGCGTTCGGCAAGGGCTGGGACGATCTCAAGACCCTGACTGGCGAGTTTGTCACCGTCGCCCAATCCTTGACCAACGCCACGCGGCAGGTCATCGTCTCCAACGAGACCGACTTCTTCACCGAGTTCGAGTCGACCTACGGGGCAACCCTACCAAGCGAGTCGCTCGCCTACGGGAACGAGTGGGAGCTGTATCTGGCGTCGTTGGCCGAGAGTTCCTCGACCGTGAAGCGGTCGATCGAGCGGTTGCGCACGGCCGAGGCGTTAGCCACGATCGCGGCGTTGGAAGGCACCGACGTCACGGCGCCTCTCGCGTCGGCCCGCGATGAGGCGTGGGAACGGCTCGGTCTCTTCCATGATCACGACTGGACCGCTGACGGCCCGATCAGCAAGGCCGCGTATGCGACCTACCAGCGGCAGAACGCAACGACCGTTGTTGGCTACGTGGACGCGCTCCACAGCGCGGCCGTTGCCGCGGTGGGTTCGCTCGTTCCCGAGCCGGTCGGCACCACGCGGTTTGCCGTCTTCAACCCGCTCTCATGGGAACGGGATGATGCCGTTGACCTGCCATTGGTGCCGAGCGGTCCGGTGCACGTCATCGATGTCACCACCGGCGCCGAAGTGCCTTCGCAAACCGTCACGCTCGACGGCGTCACCTCGTTGCGCGTGCTCGCCAGCGATGTACCTCCCATCGGCTATCGCACGTTCGAGGTCGTCAGCGGCGCGGGTGGCGTGTTCACGCCCGCAGCGGAACTCGTCGCATCGGGAGCGGGATCCCTCACCTACCAAACGAGCCACCATCGCGTCACCGTGGCTGGGCGCGGGGCCATCACGAGTCTGATCGATCGCATGCAGTCCGATCGCGAGTTTGCCGGATTGGTCGGTGGCCGAGCCCTGAACGATCTTGGGGCGTCGAGCGGAACGCTCTCCATTGAGAACGTTGGCCCGGTGTCGGTGACCATCAAGGCCGTCGCCGCGTCACCGGTCGCCCACACCACGCGCATCACGCTCTACCGCGAAGGTGATCGGGTCGACATCGACAACCGTATCACCCAGAACTTCGGGGCGATCCAGACCTGGGGCTTCGGGTTCGCGCTGGCCAGTCCGACGCTTCGTCACGAAGAGGTCGGGGCGATCAACACAGCGAGACTGATCTCGCAAGGCGGCCACTACGCCCTCGATCGGGCCAGGTACGACTGGCTCACCCTCAACCACTTCGCCGACATGCGCGCCTCGGACGGCGCGGGCGTCACGCTGGCCAACAGCGATTGCCTCTTCATGCAGCTTGGCAACAGCACGCCGGATGTTCTCGACGCGAACACGTCGCTCGTGAAGGTTCTGGCGGGCGGACAGGTGGACGGCTCGGGGCTGGGCATCCAGAACCAGGGTGGCGACAGCTCCTTCCGACAGCGCTTCGCCCTTGCCACCTCGGCGTCTTACACAGCGCCGAGCGCGATGCGCGTCGCTCTTGCACAACAGAACCCCCTGGTGGCCGTCGCAGCCACGGGCGGCCCGACCGCGCCGCTGCCCGCAACGATCCATTCGCTCCTCGCCGTCTCAAACCCGGATGTCCTCGTCTGGGCAGTGAAGCCGGCGGAAGAGGGCATCGGCAGCGGCGTGATCGTGCGGAGCTGGAACCTGAGCGACAGCCCAACGACCGCCAACATCACAGCCCTCGGATTCGATGTCGCAGGCGTCCGACGCACAAGCCATGTCGAGACCGACGAGGGAGAGGAAGAGCCGTTGGGCGACGTTCTTCCCGTCAGCTTCGCTTCGCAACAGCTTCGGACCTTCCGGTTCCTGGTTGGGGAAGGATGCGCTCCGGTCGACCTCAACTGCGACGGCGTGGTGAACGGGGCGGACCTGGCCATCCTCCTTGGCGCGTGGGGCACGCCGTCTGCTGATCTCAACGGCGACGGAACGGTCAACGGCGCGGACTTGGCGATCCTCCTCGGGGCGTGGACGGTGTGAGCGTGGACGGCACTACGACTCGCCGAGCGCGCCGCGCTCCGCTACGATCGCCCCATGCAATGGTGGGCCCGCCCCCTTCTTGAAGACGGCCAGTACTGGATCCTCTACCTCTTCGTGATGTGGGTGGTCGTCTCCATCTGCCTGCACGAATTGGCCCACGGCTGGGCAGCGCTGCAGCAGGGCGACAGCACGCCGCGCGATCTCGGGCACATGACTTGGAATCCGCTCGTGCACATGGGCGGCTTCGCCCTCCTTGCCTTCGCCATCGCCGGGATCACGTGGGGCTCGATGCCTGTGAATCCCAATCGTTTCCGTTGGGGCAGATGGGGGCATGTCTGGGTCTCGGCGGCCGGGCCTCTCATGAACCTCGCCCTGGCGGTGGTGCTGTTGACGATTGGCGGCGTCCTCTGCGGCCGGGCCGACGTCTCACCGGTCGACGTCCTTCAGGGCGGCGACGAGAAGCTCCTCCAGGTCTTCATCGTCGGCGGCACCCTGAACATCGCCCTCTTTGCCTTCAACCTGATTCCCGCCCCGCCTCTCGATGGTGCGGCAATCGTCGCCAACATGAGCCGGACGACCCACCGCCTCTACTACTCCGAGGGCATGCAGCGGTTTGGGATCCTCTTTCTGGTGGTGATCTTCGCCACCGGGATCGGTTCGAAGGTGATCCTCTGGGCCAAGGTCGGTGGCCTTCTCTACTGCATCGCGATTGCCCGGATGGTGACCTCGGGAGCGGCGTAAATGGCCCCGATAACCGGTTCGCCCGCGCGATTCCCCACATCGTCCGCCGTAGTGGAGAGCATGCAAGCCGTTGCGTCGCGGGGAGGAATCCACTACCGTTCCCCCTTCGCATCCGCCCGCTGAAGGTGGTCCGCACGGTGAGTGACGGCTGAAGGGTCCTCCTTCGTTGTCCCGCTCCACGGTCCGCCCGGTTTGCCGAGTCGCGCATGTGCGCGACGGGACCGAAGTGGACGCTGACGAGGATTCTCCAATGGTTGTACTCCGTCTGAAGCGCATGGGCCGCGCCCATCGTCCGTTCTATCGCCTTGGTGCCATGGACAAGCGCAGCCCGCGCGATGGCCGCGTCATCGAGGAACTTGGGTGGTACGACCCGATGGCCACCCAGGGGAAGGACGCCGCCCAGATCAAGTTTGACACCGAGCGTGTCAAGCACTGGCTCGAGGTTGGCGCCCAGCCCAGCGACACCGTGCGCGATCTTCTCCGGAAGCTCGGCATCGAGGTGAAGCCGGCCAAGAGCGCCAACAAGGGCGCCAAGAAGAAGTAAGAACGAAGCACCCCACGGGTGCAGAAGGGCGTCCGGACCTTCGCCGCAGCATGTGTTGAGACCCAGCCATGCGTATCGACGTCCTGACCCTCTTCCCAGACATGTTCCCGCAGGTGCTTGGGACAAGCATCGTCGGGAGAGCCGCCCAGAACGGCATCGTGAGCTACCACGTTCACGACATTCGAGCATGGGCGGACAATCGGCACAACAAGGTGGACGACCGTCCCTTCGGGGGCGGACCCGGCATGGTGATGATGTGCCAGCCGGTGTTCGACAGTGTGTGTGCCGTGGAAGCGATGGACCCCAGGCCTGCCGTCCGGCTGCTCATGACCCCGCAAGGCGAACCCTTGCGGCAGAGCCGGGTGGAATGGCTGGCGAGACAGGAGCGGCTGCTCCTCATCGCCGGCCACTACGAGGGCATCGACGAGCGGGTGATCGAGGAACTGCAACCCCTCGAGATCTCGATCGGCGACTTCGTCCTCTCAGGCGGCGAGCTGCCGGCGATGCTCGTCCTCGACGCGGTCGTGCGACTCCAACCCGGAGCGCTCGGCCACGAAGGATCGGCGGCGGAGGACTCCTTCGCTTCTGGCCCCACTGGTCCGTGCGGTACGCCTCTGGGGCCTCGGCTCTTGGACTGCCCGCACTTCACCCGGCCCCGCGAATGGCGAGGCCGACCCGTCCCAGACGTGCTGTTGAGCGGCGACCACGGGTCGATCGCGAAATGGCGAGACATGCAAAGGCTCGAGCGGACGCGGCTCCGCCGCCCGGACCTGTTGGATAGCGATCCGAAGCCAACGAACACACCCCCAACCTTTCACTAGCTCGCGACCCCTGAGCGAACGGCTCCCGCCGGAACAATCGCCCGTCGGACCAACCCGTCTCAAGTCGCAGAACCACTCCGGCCTATGACCCGCCCCGCATCGAGGGGACAGGACACGCTGAGTGGGCACAACCGGGCTCGAAACCCTCGTACGAGGTGAGCCCAAGGACTGAACCGTCATGAACCGTACCGAGATCATCGAAGGCATCGTCGCCAGCCAGCTCAAGCCCACCGATGCGTATCCCGACTTCACCATCGGCGACACCATCGACGTGCACTACAAGATCATCGAAGGCGACAAGGAACGCATCCAGGTCTTCCAAGGTGTCTTCATCTCCGAGAAGGGCCGGGGGATCAACAAGACGATCACCGTCCGCCGCATCGTCGCCAATGAAGGCGTCGAGCGCGTCTTCCCGGTGCACTCGCCGCGCATGGCCAAGATCGACCTCGTCCGCCGCGCCGACGCCCGCCGTGCGAAGCTCTACTACCTCCGCGACCGCACCGGCCGCAGCCGCCGCCTCCGCGACCAGCGCCGCGGCCTGAAGGACGATGGCGCGACCGTGAAGGGCTGAGTTGCAACACTTTCACCGCAGAGTTGCGGCCTGCCCCGAGCTTGTCGAGGGGAGAGCGCAGACCCTGACGCAGAGATGTTTGTGGGAAGGGATGCGATGGCGTCCCTTCCCATTTTTCGTCCCGAAGTCATACTCGTCAGAACCCGATCGCCGGGACACGGTCCGCCCTCTTCTTTCCGTTCTCCCCTCGACAGGCTCGGGGCAGGCCGCGCCTCTGCGGTGAATCTCTCCCATGCACGTACGACTTGCCAAGAGTTTCACCTTCGAAGCTGCCCACTGGCTGCCGTGCTTTCCTGAGGGGCACAAGTGCCGGAGGCTGCATGGGCATTCGTTCCGGGTTGACATCGTCGTCGCCGGTGAGGTGGATCTGGCCAAGGGCTACTTGGTCGACTACGGCGACATCAAGCGTGCGACCGAACCGATCGAAAAGGCTCTCGACCACTACTGCCTCAACGAGATCAAGGGACTCGAGAATCCCACCAGCGAGATGATCGCCAAGTGGATTTGGGACCGACTGAAGCCCGACCTCACGCTGCTGGCCGAGGTCGTCGTCCACGAGACCTGCACTACGCGGTGCGAGTATCGGGGGTGACAACTCCTCGCGATCGCGCCCCATGAACATCTACCTCCACCACGACGCCAAGGCCCTCGCTCGACTGGTGGGCGCCACCCACCCCTGCTGCGAGGGCATCTTCGTTGGTCATGGCCGCCTGGCTGGCCGACCCCTGGCTTCGTTCGCCGATGGCAACCCGCTCTCCGAGGAGTGGATGCTCGACATCGAATTGCCCGGCGACCGCATCGTCTGCTGGAGCGGAACCCTCGCTGACGACCTCTTCGGTGACGATCCGCGGACGTGGATGCGCGAAGGCCACGACGCCTTCCGCGCCTTCTGCGACGCCGCGGCCCCGACACTCCTCGCCCGCCAGCGAACCCTCGCGTTCCGGCCGCATGCCCGTCACGTCCTGAGCGACGTCCAGGGCTGCATGAACCTCCTGCGCGAGCGGGACGGGCAGCCCTTCGACATCGCGGTCGGGCCGGTCGACCTCCTGACGCCGGACATGGTCAAGGACATCGAGGACCACCTCCGACGGATCATCCCCACCCTCGCTCCGCGGGCGGCGATGTTCCTTCTGCACGACGCCGCGGTGGGTGATGGCGACCGCCTCGTGCCGGTGCCGCTCGGACAGGGGATCCTCCCCCGCGACCTCGTCCGAGGCCTTCTTCGCGACTTCGCCCCGGCTGACCTGCCGGTGGTTCTGATGCCCCAGGCGCTAGACGAACAGCTCGAATGGCTCGACCAGCGCTGACCTCTCGAAAGCGGTGCAACCCTGCGAGTGGTGCGGGTCATTCCGGTTGGGGCGCGGCGGATCTTCGCACGTCCTTGGCGCGGAGATTGCCCCAAGGTCCGACTGATAGTTACCATTGATCCGTCATGAACCCGTCCCAGACGGCCGCCATTGCCACGGCGCTTGACGCCAAGGTCCTTGTGCTGAACCGCTTGTACGCGGCAGTCCGGGTGATCGATGCGCGCCGGGCCTTCACCATGCTGGTGAAGGACATCGCCGAGGTCGTGGCGATCGAGAACGGGAGCTACGCGGGGTACACATTCAGCTCTTGGGCCGATGCGGCGGCGTTTCAGCATGAGCACGAGAAGGAGCAGCACGACTGGGTCATGACCGCACGCTTCGCGATCGCGGTCCCCAAGATCATCCGGGTGCTTGGGTATGACCGCTTCCCTCGCGAGCATGTCAAGCTGAATCGGCGGAACATATACGCCCGCGACGGCAACCGTTGCCAATACTGCGGCCGGCATTTCTCGACGAAGGAACTCACCCTCGATCACGTCCGACCGCGCGTGCAGGGCGGTGAGAACGCTTGGACGAACCTTGTGTGCGCGTGCGTCAAGTGCAACGCCCGCAAAGGTGGCCGCACGCCTGACCAGGCTGGCATGCGTCTCATGCGCCAGCCGGTCAAGCCGAAGCGCAACCCGGCCATTACGATCCGTCTCGGCAGTCCGAAGTACCAGTCCTGGAAGGCGTTCCTCGACGAGGCGTACTGGACTGTTGAACTGAGCGAGTAGCAACAAAGCAAGGCGGAAGAGCTCCCATATGGCAAAGAAGAATTCCAAAGCGTCGAAGGCCGATTCAAAATCCAAGTCGAAAGTGAAGTCGAAGGCCCCGAAGTCGGCCCCGGCCGAGGCATCCGCTCCGGCCGTTGACGCGGGTGCCCCTGCAGGCGGTCCGCCGGCGATGCCGAAGTTCAAGAACGTCGCCAAGAAGCGTCTGTCGACCGGCAAGGGCGCGACCGCGTCCGAGATCGGCCACAGCCTCGTGACGCTCTTCAACCAAGGCAAGGCCGACGAGGTCGAGCGTCTCTGGCACCACAAGAAGATCGAGTCGATCGAGGGCGACGGCACCGTCTTCCTTGGCCGCAAGGGCATCGCCGAGAAGAACGCCTGGTGGTACGGGGCTTTTGAGATCCACAGTGCGAAGGCCGTCGGACCCTTCGTCGGTGCCACCGGCTTCACCGTTCAATTCACCATGGAAATCTCGCCGCGCGGCACCGACCAGCGGATGGCATCGACGGAAGTCGGCGTCTACACCGTGAGCAAGGGCAAGATCGTGCGCGAGGAGTTCATGGGGATGTGCGACGGCCACGGCTGAGCAATGCGAGCCGTCCGTAGCGCCTTCCTCCGGGCTGGCGCTGCGGGCGCGTGCGACGAATCAAGCGGCGCGGACATCGTCGGATCGGTGTGACACCCTGTCGGCCCATCCAGCACCATGCTCCGTGTCATCCGCGAGATCCTTCTGCACATCGGCGTGTGCGCCGCATACCTGTGCGTGGCGATCATCGGACTGCGGACGGACGCGACCAACCACACCGAACCTCTCGTCTGGTTGCCGATCGGCTTTGCCCTCGGCACCTTCCTGATTGGTGGCCTGCGGTTCTTGCCAGCCCTCCTCGCAGCGGCGTGGCTCGCGTTCTCATGGCTTTCGGTCATCCCCGTCGGCGGCGGCCTTCTTGCCGCAACGACCAGCGCGACGGTGCCGGCCCTCGTGGCCTGGTTCGTCCGTCGCATCGCCGGCTTCGATCCGTCGCTTGATCGCGTCTCCGATCTGGGTTGGGTGTTGGTTGTCGCGATCCCGGTCACCTGCGCCCTGGACGCTCTTGGCGTCACCACCGCATTTCGTCTGGTCGCCGAGCATGAGCTCGACGCCGGCGAACTGTGGGTGCACTGGATGCTCGCCGAGGTGGTCGGGGCGACGATCCTGACGCCGGCGATGCTCCTGGCCTTCAGCGTTCCGATGGGAGCGATGAAAGCGCGGCGCTGGATCGAGTTGGTGCTCCTCGTCTCGCTTCTCACGCTGGCCTCGATGCTCGCGATCTACAAGCCCGACCTCCGCATCGTCGGACCGCTTGCGGCCGTCGGGGCCCTGCCGATTGGCGTCACGATCGCGATTCGATTTGACCGCCTCGGCGCCGCGGTCATTGGGCTGGTTGGTGCGAGCGTCCTTCTCGTCGCGGCGGTGACGGGCGATGGGCCCTTCAACGCGACCCTCAGTGATGAGACCTCGCGACGGGCCCTCGGCCTCTGGGGCGTGGCACTCGCCCTTCAGACGATGGCCGTCCTTTTGGGCGTCAGTGTCGCGTCCAACCGCCGGAAGACCGCTGAGGTCGCCTCGGTCGCGGGCCGGCTGCGCCTCGTGGTGGATGCGGCTCGATTGGGGTACTGGCAGATGGACCTCGCCCTGCGGACCACCCACGCCAACGCTAGGCTCGAGGCGATGCTCGGCGAGCCCGCGGCGACCCTGATCGGTCGATCGATCTTCGACATCGCCCTGCCTGCCCATCGCGAGAGCCTGCAACGGGCGATCGACCGAACCCTCGACGGCGAGGCCTGCGACATTGAGATCGAGTGCATGCGCCCCGACGTCTCGACGGCGTGGCTTGGCCTGCACCTGAGCGCGTTCGTCGACGAGCGGGGCTCGCGGCGCGGCGTCATCGCCGCGGTCGAGGATCTCGCCGACCGCCGCCGATCCGAGGACGAACGGCTGAGACTCGAGACCAATGTCCTCCAAGCCCAGCGTCTCGAGAGCCTTGGTGTTCTCTCCGGCGGCATCGCTCACGACTTCAACAACATCGTCATGGGCATCCGCGGAAACGCCGGTCTCCTGCGGCTGCGTGAGGGCGAAGGTGAGGGCGTGCGTGACGCGGCCGATCGGATCGACGCTGCGTGCGAACGGGCCGCCGGGCTGGTCTCGACGCTCCTGGCCTACGCAGGTCGCGGACCGTTCTCGCCTGAGCGCGTCTCGGTGGCGAAGGTGTTGCGTGAGGCCCACGGGATCGTGACCACTTCGGCACCCCGGAACGCCCGCATCGAGCTCGCACCGATTGCGGCCACGCTCGAGATCGACGCCGACCCGCAGCACCTTCGGCAGATGTTCGTGAGCATCCTGACCAACGCCCTCGAGGCATTGCCGCCGACCGGTGGCAACGTCCGCGCGGGCGCCGTCGAGGAGAACGGCCACGTGACCGTCACAATCACCGACGATGGCGCCGGCATGGATCACCAAACGGTCGCGAAGGCGTTCGAGCCCTTCTTCACCACCAAGGGCGTAGGCCGCGGACTCGGGCTTTCGGCGTCACAAGGCATCGCCCAACGGCTCGGCGGCTCGATCGAGTTGGAGAGCGCCCCAAGCCACGGCACGATCGTGACCATTCGCCTTCCGACGGCACCGATCGGAACCGACGTTCAACCGCTGACCTCGCCCGCCAAGGACGACGCCCAGCAGCGGCCGCTGGCCATCGTGGCCGAGACCGATTCGGCGGTGCGCGATCTGGTCCTAGCGGCACTTCAGGTGCGCGGCTTTCTCGTCTCCGAACAGCGGTCGCTTCGCGAGTCGCTGCGGCCCGGTCCGCGCGAACCCGCTCTCATCGTCGCCTCCAGCGGCCAATCGGTCATCGAGACCCTTGAGACCGTGCGCCTCGCCCGCGCCGGCGGATGCGAGACGCCGATCGTCCTGACCACAGAGCGGCACGAGACGATCGTCCTGCATCCACAGGACCCACGCACAGTCTGGCTCTCCCAACCTTTCGGCGTGCGAGCGTTCCTGGACGCTGTCGACGCGGCTCGTCACGCCAGCTTGCCGACGCATTGACCGTCGTCTGAACGAACGCACCCGAGCCGACGTCAATCAATGGTGACCGTCGGGCCACGCTTGGACGATGGCAGCTCCGGCTGCGTCGGGGCGGGCTTCGTGCCGCTGGAGGCCGGACTGGAAACCGGATTGGAAACCGGGCTGGAAGCTGGCGCAGGCGCCGGATCAATCGTCGGACCGCGCGGACCCGTCGGGGCGGCAGGCTCCGGAGTCGTCGCGGCAGGCGGTGCGGCTGCGGGCTTCTCCTCGACGGCTCGCGATGGCCGAATCTCAAGCGTCGCCTCGTAGCGAAGACCCTCGCCGAGCCCGTGGCTATGTTCGATGCGCTCGATGAGCATCGACGCCGGATTGACGTAGAGGTCAAGCGTCGCCTGCTCGCAGCGGGCCAAGGGGTCGGTCGTGTTGGAATGCTCTGATTCCAGATGCAGCCGAAGGAGTTGCTTCGCGTCGATCGTGACTTCCTCGACGCGGGTCGGCACCAGCGATCCGCAATCACCGCCGCCGTGCATCGAACGCAAGGGCTCGTCCGCGAACCGCAGGGCCAGGTGCGGAAGCGTCCAGAGTTGCCGGGCCATGGCAAGCCGACCGATCGGCGAGACGTCGCGGGCATCGCAGGACGCACCGCCACCGAGCGCCGACGAGACCACGTCGAGGTAACTCCCATCGACCACACAGTCGATCAACTGCTCGCTGCGGATCGGCTCGGTTGGGTCGTCCTTGATACCGCTCGATGGTGCGACCGTACGGTGGGCGAGTTTCACCGAGTCCTGATAGAAGCTCATCCCGCGATAGCGGTGCACGAGCTTGCCAAAGAGCGTGTTCGCGTCCATCGACGCACCGATGCGCTCGGATTCCGACACGATGATCTCGCGAGTCGTCGGCGGCGTCGCACCGAGGCCGGCGGCGCTTCCCTGATTCGGTTCGACCGCGTGGGCCGTCGCCGAAAGGAGAAGGGCGCCCGTCAGCGGCGCCGCCAGCAGCACGGCCCGGCTGACACCGACAGGCACACGCTGACCTCGTCGCGGCACGATTCGGTTCATCACCTGAATTCTGACCGCGCGCCCGCCAAAAGGGAACTGGCAAGATGGAAACTGGGGCCCGTCGCTGGCACTTAGCCGTGAGCCAGAGCGACTCCAAGGCTGACGGTTACGAAGTTCGTGATCGCGTGGGCCACCATGCCGGGAAGAAGCGAGCCGCGAAATTCCCGGGCGATACAGAAGCCGGTGGCCAGCCCGCCCAGAACCGGGATGAAAAGCAGACCTTGCGGGTGAATCCCAGCGAAGAGGACGCTCGAGACGAGCATCGCCACGAGGACCGAGAGCGCCGTTCCGATCACCCTTCCTGATTCCCGCAAGTGCCGATAGAGGATCCCGCGGAAGGCAATCTCCTCGACGATCGGAGCCGCGACGCAGGCCAGGAGGTAAACCGGAATCACCGCCTGGATGCCCCCGCCCAATTCTTCAAAGACCGGGTGCGAGGGCTGAGCGGCATCCTCGGAGAGCTTCTTCAGAATCGAGAAGAGCACCAGCCCAACGAACATGAGCGGCAGGGCGACGGCATAGGTCAGCGGACCGAACGCGCATTCGATCAAGACGCCACGACCTGTGTGCAGCCCGATGTCGCGACGGACATCACGCCATGACATGCCCCGCAATACCGGCCAGGCCAGCGCGGCCAGGCTGCCGAACATCGCCACGAGGGCGCCGACCATGATCCAACCCTCAAGTCCGGTCAGTTGGACGATGACACCGACGGCGAGTTGGAAGGAGAGGAAGCAGAGGAACCAGAGTGCAAAAGTCTCTGCGTAGATCGCCGAGTGCCCGGTGACCGCCACCTGCGGCTTCACTTTCCCCAAGAAGATCAGGACGACAAGCGTGACGAGAAGCACGACTCCTACGACCACGAAAGCGGCGTACCAAGCGAAAGCCATCACAAGCAAGACCGCCAAGTTGCTCGGCGGAACGGTGCCATCGAGAACATGGCCGAACCAGCCCAGGCGGGCAGCTTCGGCTTCGGGAAGCGCCGGACGAGCCTCGCCCCGCTCCCATTGTTCCAACGCGTCACGCACGGTTGCGAAGAGCGTCGCGTCGGCATCGGAAGCGCCGTCAGGCAATCCGATTTCCTGCAGCTTGGCCAGGCCGCGCGACGGTTTGTCGAGGTCCGCCTGGAGAATCGCAAAAGCCACTTGATCGATCCACGGAGCTGCATCGCCCGGATCCGACCCGTCGATTGTCATCGCAACGACATTCTCGCGGTCCTCGGTGGTGCCGAGCCACTCGATCAGGTTGTGCATGAGCCGCCCGCCGATCTCAGAGATCATCGAGACGCGGGACGGACCGCTGACCGCCTCGTCGGGGTGACGGATGTTGCTGAGGAAGACCCACCCGACGGCGAGGGAGAGGATCAGGATCCACGAGACCAGAATGCGAAGGCCCGCGCTGCGACCATCGGCCGCAGTGCCCGCCGGCGGCGTCGGGATAGCTGGTGGACGGCCTGTCGAACGCTCGTCGCCGGCGGGAGGAAGAGGGGGCGGAGTGGACGCGTTCCGGGGGAGCTCGGATTCTGGTCCAGATTCTGGTTTCGATTCAGGGTGTGCCATCGCGACTTCTCCTTCGGCCATCCGGGTGGCCAGACGGTAATCCGATTCGGACCTAGAAAGCCGGGTCGCCTTTCGATTTCGCCCAACCAGACGCCCTTCCGGCCTGGTCCGAGCGGAGAATTCGGTGCTCGCAGGCCGCTCCGACCGCGGAGTCGATGCCTGGATCTGGCCGGACAAGAACGACAATTGCCGGTCCAGACTGGTCCAACCTCGGGCCTGAACCTTGACACTCTCCTTGGGATCACTATCTTGTGCGATCCGCCCTTAGCCAGCCGAGGTGACTCGGAGGGCCATTGGTGTCTCGCCGCCGGACAGCCCAAACGTGGATCTGATGTGGATTTTCCACTCAGCCGCCTTAGGCAGCCACCCGGAATGAACGGTTGGGACGCCCGTGTGAACGTCAGTTCGGGACGGACCTTGTCTCACCCCCTGAACGCCTCGAGCCCATCGGACGACGCTATGCCACGCCAGACGTTTCTTGCCAAGCCAGGTGAAGTGAAGACCGTGTGGCGGCACATCGACGCGAACGGCAAGACGCTTGGTCGTCTCGCCACCGAAGTCGCTACCGCGCTCATGGGCAAGCATCGCCCCGAGTACACCCCGCACGTCATCACCGGCGATGCCGTGATCATCACCAACGCAGCCAAGGTCGTCTTGACCGGCCGCAAGCTCGACCAGAAGACCCTGCGCCGCTGGAGCGGCTACCCGGGTGGCCTCAAGGTTAAGAGCTACCGCGAGCTGATGGACACCAACCCTGAGCGCGTTGTCTTCCAGGCCGTGATTCGCATGCTGCCCCGCGGCCGTCTCGGTCGTGAGATGACCACGCGACTTCGCGTCTTCGCAGGGACCGAGCACACCCACACCGCTCAGAGCCCGATCGCGTTCGACACGCCCTCGGCCCCGCACACGCCAGGGACCGGCGAGAAGAACTGATTTAGGCGGCGCGTCGACGAATCACCAAACGCGACACCCAACGCGAAACGAGACTGTTAGGACCTGTCCATGCCAGACACCGCTGCTCCCGCTACCGAATCCCGATACGTTTCCCGCGGCCCTGATGCCCAAGGCTGGTTCTGGGGCACCGGACGACGCAAGACGGCCGTCGCTCGCGTTCGCATGAAGGCCGGGACCGGCTCGTTCAAGGTGAACGGCAAGGATCTCGACGTCTTCTTCACCGAAGAGCGCGACCTCAAGAACATCAACGGCATCCTCGAGAAGACCAACCTCAAGGGTTCGGTCAACGTCGAAGTGAATGCTAACGGCGGCGGCTTCACCGGTCAGTCGGGCGCGGTGATCCTCGGCCTCGGCCGAGCGGTCCTCAACTACGACCCGAACCTCGAGCCGATTCTCCGCGAAGGCGGCTACCTGACCCGCGATGACCGTAAGGTCGAGCGTAAGAAGTACGGCCAGGCCGGTGCCCGCCGTCGCTTCCAGTTCAGCAAGCGATAATCGCTCTCGGCCGCACCTGCGACGAGACCACGAGCAAAAGAACAAGAGCCCGCTTCACGCGGGCTTTTTCTTTGGCTCCCTCTTTGGCGATGCGGGCGCGATACTGCCCACATGCCCACCGACTCGCTCCAGCACGGGTCCCTTCTCTGGCTCTACCTCTGGCTCGCCTTGGCGATCGCCTTCGAGGTTGGCTGGGCCATCGCGATGAAACTCTCCGATGGCTTCACTAGGCTCTGGCCGACGGTGGTGACGATCGTTCTCTACTTCCTGAGCGTCGTCTTCCTTTCCTTCGCGACCAAGCGAATGGACGTCGGCACCGCCTACGCCATCTGGGCGGGCAGCGGCATGGCGATCATCGCCGTCATCGGCATGTGGTACTTCAAGGAGCCGGTGACGGCGATGAAGATCGCATCGCTTTCCCTCGTCGCCATCGGCATCGTCGGGCTGAACCTCTCAACAGGCGGCCACGGCGCGGTGACGGGGTCGTAGGGGCTTTCAGTGGCGGCAATCAAGCGCCGCGGCGAATCGCCCGAAGCAGGCGTTCCGCAACAGCGGTGCGGGCGGTGATGCGGGCGACGGTGGTGCGTTCGGTCGCCGCGAGCGCCTCAAGCGTGGCTGGCGGCGCGCCGTCCCAGCCGTAGCGGCGAGCGAGGAGGGACGCGTGCTCCTTGGGGAGCCGGGCGGCACTCGGGGCCAAGGCGGCGAAGGGATCCACCACGTCGGCCCATCCGACGACCCCATCGAAGAGGCCGCGCATGGCGATCGTGCCCGGCTCGTGGCGCACGCCGGCTCGCGTGCCGCGGACGGAGCTGAGCTGGGCCAGCATGCGGTCGGTGTCCAAGGCGACGAGGCGCCGCAGCGTCTGCCGCTTCGCTGGATCCACCGACTCGATCACCTCAGAAATGAGGTGGACGCAGCGCTGAAGAAGTGACCGGACTTCCTCGGCCGGTCGACGGTCCATCGGGCCGCCACTCCCCTGCTCGACCCGCAGCAACGCCAACGGCAGCATGCGCTCAACGAGGCGCCGCTTGAGCCGCAGGGCCCAGCGCAAATCGGTCTCGATGCGATCGATGTCCGCTCGGGCCGGCGCCTTTCCCAGCTCGACAATCCCGTGGCGGGCTTCTCGCTTCAGGAAGTTGTAGGCGGCCAGCATCGCCTCGTCGGCCGACTCCAATTGACCCGGCGCAGCGGTGGTGGTCGTCGGGCCGCCGGAAAGCCAGCGTCCTTGCTTGAGGTGGGCGAGCATGCCAACGACATCGGCCGGTTCAAGCATGGGGGCGAGGTCGCATCGAGCCGCTTCGCCGGCGAGAATCGTCTCCGCCGCATCCGGCCGTTCGAACGTCGGGAACTCGATCCACGACAGCCGCATCGCCCGCAGGCGCTCGGCCCGCACCGCGTCGATCCGCCGACGCACCGCATCGACTGATGTCCCGCTGGCCTCAGCGATCCGCTCGACGGCGACGCCGAAGCGCCACGCCCGAAAGGCCAAGCGACGTTCCCACGCCGAGCGATCGAGGGCACGCCGCGAAAACCGTTCGCGACCGCGACCAGCTTGCCTGCCCGGCGATTCGCTCTTCCGCCCGACGGGTGTATTGCCCAACTGGATGCCCGCTCGGAGGAGGAGCTGTCGAATGGTCTCGTGGGAACGACTCAGTTCGACCGCCACCGCCTTCGCCGCGAGGTTCGGCGAGCGGCCGGCCCGCACCAACTCACGGACCCGAGCGACGGCGGCGGTCTCCGCTTCCCCGCCCATGCGCGAGAAGGTCTTGGCATCTCCGACGAGTTCGCCGTAGCGAGCGGTGAATCGCTCCACCTCATCGCGAAAGACACCGACTCGGGTTCGCCCATCGGCGAGCTCGATGCGATGGGCGACGAGCCCGCGGTTCCGCCATCGTCGGAGCGTCTTTTCGGTCACCCCCAGTTCATCGGCGAGGTCGCTCAGGGCCACCGCACCCCCGGGCCGCTCGTCATGGGTGATGAGGATCCGCTCCGACGCGTGCAGGACGAACGTTGCAAGATCGCCGCGCAAGGTCAAGCCGTCCATCGGCTTGATGGCGGCGTCCTCGGCCCGAAAGCCGGTGAGTCGCCAGACGACGAACTCGAACGGATAGGTCGCCTCGTCCTCGACTTCATGGGCCAGCCGCTCGGCCGCGTCCATCTGACGGCGCAGGGCATCGGGCGGCGCGAACAAGAGCTGGCGCTCCAACTCCTCAAAGGCAGGATTGCGATACCGTGCCGCTCGCGGCATGGTTCGATCGTACCAGCCCGCGGACCCATTCCCTGATGCGACGACTTCTCCGCCCGCTCCTTGAACGTGCCATGCAATCGCCGCGATTTCGCGGGATGGTCGCCGGCATGCTCGGGCGGCATCTGCAAGAACTCGACCTGGACTTCCTGCGTGCGATCCCCGACGGCCTGACCGTCGACCTAGACCGTCAACTCGAACAGGAGCGCCGCGACCCGGGTCTCCCAAGCGTCTTCTGGTCGATCCTCTGGGAAGCCTCCGCCGCTCGGGCATTGGGCGACTCCGCCCGCAAGGACGTGCACTTCACGCTGCGAGGCAAGCGCTTCTCGATGGAGCTTGATTTGGCCGAGAGCCCCGAGTGCGGGTACCTCCTCAGGAACCCGACCGTGCGGCTCACCCGACTTCTCGCTGGCTTTGAGGGGCGAGGACGGACCATGCTCGACGTTGGGGCCAACGTCGGCTTCCACACCCTGACCGCCGGCCTCTTCTTCCGGCGGGTGGTTGCCTTCGAGCCGACGCCGGCGACGGCCGAGCGCTTAGAACGCAACGTCATGTCCAGCGCACTCAGGCACATCGACGTGAAGCGCTGCGCCCTCTCCAACCGTCGAGGCGAAGCGGCCTTCACCGTTGATCGCGGTCACTGCGGGGCGAACCGCCTCGATGGACCGACGCCCCACGGCGGCGAGACGATTCGGGTGCCGCTGATGACCCTCGACGAACTCGCCCGTTCCTCTCCTGGCGGCCTCGGGCGCATCGACTTCATCAAGATCGATGTCGAGGGCCACGAGTGCGAGGTGCTGGAAGGCGGGCTCGAGACCATCCGCCACGACCGGCCGCAACTCTTCGTCGAGTTCAACACACCGGACCAGTTCGATCGCTTCCGCTCGCTCCTTCCCGAGGGCTATCGCTCGGTCCGTCCCGATGCCAACGGCTCGCTCCAGCCGATCGCCGACGGCCGCACTGCGGTCGAGGCGAGGGACGTGCTGTTCCTTGTCTAACGTCTCGCTCACGGCGCTGCGAGAGCGATGCCGTCCATCGTGAGGCCGGGGCCGAAGGCGATGATCTGGGCCGGCGGCCGCCCGCCTTGGCGGAGGTACTCGTCGAGGACGAAAAGGATCGATCCCGAACTCATGTTGCCATAGTCGCGGAGGACCGCGCGACTGGCCGCGCTCGCTTCGGGGACCACCGCCACGCTGGCAAGGCCGCGCTCAATCGCGTCGAGAATGCCCGGGCCGCCGGGGTGGGCAAGCGGTGCGAAGCGCTCCTCGGTCGGGATCTGGAGTGATTCGACGAACGGCCGCACGCTCCGCTCCAGCGCCACGGGCACTTCGCGGGTGAGCGTCATCGCGAAGCCATCGTTGCCGATACGCCAGGTCATGGCGTCGGCGGCCTCGTCCAAGACAATCGTCGCACCGAGGGTCAGTCGACCGATCCCGCCTTCGCGTTCGCCATCGACGATTGCCGCCGCGGCGCCGTCGGCGAAGATCGCCGAGGCGACGAGATTCTCCGGCGAGCGATCGGCCCGCAGGTGGAGCGAGCAGAGTTCGACACAGACCACGAGGACCACGGCGCCCGGTTCGGCGGCGACGGTCCCGACCGCGGTCCTCAGCCCGAGGACGCCGCCGAAGCACCCCATGAATCCGACCTGGGTGTGTCGCACCGTCGGCCGCAGGCCCAACCGCCGGGCAATCAGGTTTCCGACGCCGGGAGCGGTGAAGCCGGTGCAACTCACGACGACGCAATCGGTGATCGCCGAGGCGTCGATGGTGGCCTTGCCTAACGCTTCGCTCGCGGCGCGAAGGGCAAGTTCCGGCGCTTCGCGCTCATAGACCCGCATCCGCTCGCCGGTGGACATGCGGAGCGTCGAGACAAGGTCGCCCACGGCATGCCGCCTGCGGATGGTCGAGCCACACACGATGCGATCCCAGCGGGCTTTCTCGACGCCGTCGAGCTCCCAGGCCTGGGCCAGCCCGCTCGCAAGCTCGTCCTGCGCCCACGCACGCGGGAGCGCGAAGCCGAGCGAGCGGAGCCGGGCACTCATCGCGGAACCAACTTCCGCAGGAAGGGCGCCAGGGCGGCATCGCTGAACCTGGGCCAGACGCGCCTCGTCATGCCGACCAGGCCGCCGACCGCGCCGACGATTCCCGGGCTCTCGACGATCGTCGCCACCAGCGCACAGCGTCGATGCATCGCCCCGATTGACTCGCGCCAGGCCTGCTCGTAACGGGCCCGCACCGCTTCGTTCCAAGGGCCGAGTTCGAGGGCTTCGGCGAGAAGCCAAGCCGATTCGATCGCCCAGCGCATGCCCTCGCCGGTGAACGGCTCGACGTACCCGGCCGCGTCTCCGACCAAGGCAACGCCGGGCGCCGTTCGGGCGGTCGTCCGCCACGGCAACGGTCCGGTGGCGACGATGTCGGCCGCGTCGTCGCGCCATCCGTCCGCCAAGGCCCGGGCGACGATGGTCGATCGCTCGGCGAACCACGTGATGACGTCCAGCGGCCTGGTGGGCATCCGGGCGTCGGAGGAGATCAGAGCCGCGCAGTGAAGCCGTTCGCTGCCCTCGCGCACGACGCCGAGGTAGCCGTCGCGCTCGACGAACATCGCGATCGCACCGTCGAGTTCCGGTGCGGCACTGGCCCGAGCGGGAAGGGACATCGAGAACCCAAACTTGCGGCCGACCGCGTCGCGGTCCACCAGCCCAGCGGCGCGGGCCACGGCGCTCCCGATGCCATCTGCGCCGATGAGAAGCGGTGCCGAGTGCCATTCCCGCTGGCCGACCTCCTCTACCACCTCAAGCGTCGCTCCCGACGAATCCAACGTCACGACGCGGGCGGCCGTCGCCGTGCGGACGTCTGCCCCCGCATCGGCCGCCGCGACCCGAAGGAGCGGGTCAATCGTGCGACGCGAGATCACGAGACCACCCTCGTCGAAGCGACGATCGATCACGATGCGGTCGCCGTTGAGGATGAGAAGCCCGCGACGCGTCGAGCCGCGAGCCGAGCGGCGGATGATCTCGCCGCACCCCATCGCATCCAGGTGCACCATCGCCGCGGGATGGAGACAGTGGCCACAGCACTTCGGAGCCACGTCGGGTCGACGCTCAACAAGGAGGACATCCAGCCCGCGCCGGGCACATTGCCACGCGATGACAGCGCCCGCCGGGCCGGCCCCGAGCACGATGACATCATGGCTCATCGGTTCGCCGTGAAGGGAACTCGGGGCCGCACTGGTCATGCAGGCCACGTCGCGGACGCTATCGTCGCGCCGATCCGCACTTGCTGACGTTGGCCCACGCACACAATGAGGATACGCCCTCCGCGATTCTGCGTCGGGCTGCGGTTGGGATGTTTGTCGATGCGGCCGATCGCCGGATCGAGGAGCGAGCGGGTCAGCCGACCGCAGCGCGACCGCCGCCGGAGCGGCTCTCGGCCCGTTGGCCAGTGGCTTCGCCGGTCGCGGTCGCTTCGCTTGTCCCATCCTCGGCGGCAATGCCGTCCACCGAGTAGATTCGTGGGATCTTCGGATGAACGCGGCAAAGCATTTCGTGGGGAATCATGCCGGAGCGGGCGGCCAACCTCGGCAGGTGATTCGGTGCCGTCGGATCCGGGCTGACAAGCTCGACACTCAGGCCGACGCCGCCATCGCGCTGGGTGAGAAGATCCAAATCGGTCAGGTCGACGGTGATCTGGTCCATGTTCACGGCACCGATCACGGGGGCGAACTCGCGAACGATCTCGGTGCGGGCACCTCGGGCGACCTCGCGCAATACGGCAATGCGCTGCGGCTGGGCGTTGGAGGACTCGGGCCCCGTGAGGTCGGGTCGGTACACGGGAAAACCATCGGCGTATCCGACGGGGATGAGTCCGATCGTTGAAGGACGCTTGGCAACCCAGCGCGAGCCGTAGCCCACCGCGGTCCCGGCGGGAATTCGCTTCACCTGCACAATGCGACTGCGCCATCGAAGGCATGGGCGAAGGAGATCGTCACCCAGTTCCATCTCGCCGCCGTCGAGTTCCTCCAAGCCGAAACCGGCCCACGCAAGTCCAAAGCGAACCATCGACCGGTGATAGCGCCGGTGGCGGAAGAGGGCGTAGGTGCTGGCAACGTGGACGTCGGTGTCCTCGGCCAAAGCGTGAGCGTTGGCAGTGAGCAGATTGTCGAAGATCGCTAGTTGGGCGTCCGTCGCCTCCCGATCGGTCCGGGAGCTGGCGAAGTGGGTGAAGACGCCCTTGAGGACGAAGCGAGGGTCCTTCGCGAGGCGATCCAGAAGGCGAGCCGCCTCTTCGGGACGAGCTCCGCCGCGGCTCAGTCCAGTGTCGACCTCAAGATGCACCGGGATGACGGTGGCGAACCGCTCTGCAATGGCCCCAAGCGCTTCACACTGGGCCAGGTCATGGATGGTCAGGTGCAGGCGGCCGCTCATGAGCATGCGACTCGTCTCATCGCCGCGCCGGATGTCGGCGACCGGCATGAGCACGAGGACGGGAACGCCGAGTGGCGCAGGCGAATGCTCCGAGCTGCTTCCGACGCCCAGTCCCAACTCGGCCGCCTGTGGCAACGAGTAGACGGCAACCAGGTCGGCCCCCGCCGTCGCGAGCCGCCGGGCGACGCGCGATGCACCGAGCCCGTAGGCGTCGGCCTTGACGATCGGGCAGAGTTTGCACTCTGGACCCACGAGACGACGAATCGCCGCCATGTTGTGATCCAGGGCGGAGAGATTGACCTCGACACAGCTCGGCTCGTGCATGAGCATCGACCGCCGCATTATGGCGGTCACCTCGCGTTGGGGGCGCGTTTGGACGGCGAGTTTTCGCAGGCGGTTTCGGGCCCGGCGGCCGTGTGCCCCCATCCTTGGCCAACGCGAGGTGGCTGGAGGAGGGCTTCGGCACCGCGAAGGTCTCGTTCGCGCAGGCGAATTCGCGGGGGTTTGTATCGACGTTCCTTCGGCCGTACCATGACGATTCGGACGTTGTCGTCCATCCCCCGTTTGGGGCGACAGCGGTCAGCGGAGGCGATGGTCGAGGGGTACGGTCAGAACCCGGCGAGAGCCTCCCCCTCGCGGACACGAGGGGCGGAAACGAGCACACTCACGATGCAGGAAATTTTCGATCTCACCAAGACATTCGCGGACCTCGGACTTCGAGACGCACTCTTGGAGGGGATCACGAAACGAGGCTTTCGGAACCCGACCCACATCCAGTCGTCGCTCATTCCAGCGGCGCTGAAGGGCCGCGACGTCCTCGGACAAGCCAAGACCGGTTCGGGCAAGACGGCGGCGTTCGGCCTGCCGCTGCTGCAACTTCTCAACCCGGAAGATGCGTTCTCGGCCCTCGTCCTCGTCCCGACCCGTGAACTCGCGGTGCAGGTGGCGGAGGAGCTCACCGATCTGGGGAGCTTCGCCAACGTCGGGGTGGTCGCGGTCTACGGCGGCCAGCCGATCCGCAAGCAGATGACCAAGCTCGATCCGTCGTCCGGCAACCCTCCGGCGATCATCGTCGGCACGCCGGGGCGGGTGATGGACCTGAACGAGCGGCGACTCCTTCCGTATCAGCATGTCCGCTTCGCGATCCTCGACGAGGTCGACCGGATGCTGGACATCGGCTTCCGCGACGACATCAAGAAGATCCTCACCGCACTCCGCAAGGGGCCGCAGACGATCTTCGTCAGCGCGACCATATCGCCGGAGATCGAACGACTGGCCCGATCCTACATGAAGGATCCCGAGAAGATCGTCTCGGTCGCCAAGAGCCTCACCGTCGAGCGAGTCAGCCAGAGCTACCTTCCGGTCGAGCCGTGGGACAAGCGACGCCTGCTGCTTCACCTTCTGAGCCACGAAGAAGCGGCGCTCACGCTGGTCTTCTGCCGGATGAAGCGCACCGTCGATGAGGTGACCGAGTTCCTGAAGGAGAAGAAGATCGATGCCTTCGCGATGCATGGCGACATGTATCAGGCGAAGCGCGACAAGGTCATGGAACGCCTTCGCGAAGGCAACCTGAAGGTGCTGGTGGCAAGCGACCTGGCGAGCCGCGGACTCGACGTCGAGGACATCAGCCACGTCATCAACTACGACCTGCCCGAGGATCCTGAGATCTACGTCCACCGGATCGGCCGCACCGCGCGGGCCGGACGGGCGGGCATCGCGTGGAGTTTCGTCTGCCCCGACCAGGGACAGCTTCTCTCCAACATCGAGCAGTTGGCCAACGTCGAGATCCCGAAGAAGGAATACCCCGACTTCGTCCCGGGGCCGATCCCGCGGGCGGTGCTCGAGCGGCGCGAGGCCGACGCGAAGCGCAAGGACGAGCTGGCCGTGCAACGCAATCGGTTCCAGCCGCCGCCGATCGAGGAAGTGACGAGGAAGGCCGACGCCAACGCCTTCCCCGACGGCATGGTTCCGGTGGCGATGCCGGACAAGCGGATGGGCGGCCGGATCCGCACGACGCGAGGCGGGCGATAGCGTGACGCGCCGCGCGCCGGTGCGGGTCGCGGACGAGGTTCTCCATGCGGTCGCCCACGGTCGTCCGGTCGTGGCCCTGGAGACGGCGGTGCTGACCCACGGGCTGCCGCGGACGCCCATGCCACCGCCACCCTGCGCGGACGAACTGTTAGGGTCGCTCGGACATCGCTGGAGCGAAACGTCACCGGCGAACCTCGAACTGGCCAGGGCCATGGGGGCGGTCGTGCGCGGTCACGGGGCCGTGCCCGCAACCGTCGGAATGCTCGACGGCGAGCTCATCGTCGGGCTCACCGACACAGAACTCTCCAGGCTCGGTGCCGAGCCCGAGGTCGTGAAGATCTCGGGCCGTGACCTCGCCGCCGCCCATGTCGCTGGTGCCCATGGCGGAACAACGGTGGCCGGGACGCTCAAGGCGATGGAACTGGCCAATGGTGCCGCAACCAGTCCGATTCGAGTCTTCGCAACCGGCGGCATCGGCGGGGTCCATCGTGGATGGACCCAACAGCCGGACGTCTCGGCCGACCTTCTCGCGTTGCGAACGACACAAGCCTGCGTGATCAGCGCCGGCGCGAAGAGCATCCTTGATCTCGCGGCAACGATCGAGGCCCTCGACACGCTCGGGATACCCGTCCTCGGTCTTGGCACGCGGTGGTTCCCGCGGTTCCTGACGGCGGGCGCTCCTCCGCTTGCGGTCAGTCGTGAGGTGGCGTCGCCCGCCGAGGCCGCCCGAATCTGTGCGGCCCACTGGTCCACGTTCGGTGGCGCGACGGGCGTCCTTCTCGCCAATCCACCACCGTCCCGCTACGCCCTTGCCGTTGACGAAGTCGAGTCGATCATCGCCGAAAGCGTCGCCCAGGCTGCCGCAGCCGGCATCACGTCGTCCGCCGTCACCCCGTACCTGCTGGATCGGGTCGCGGCAGCGACTTCCGGCCGGTCGGTGCACGCCAATGTCGCGGCCCTGCTGGGAAACGCGGCGGTTGCAGCCCAAGTTGCGACCGCCCTTGAAACCTGATCGTCCGCGCCTGCGAGAAGTGCGACGGTTGCATCGGAAGGGCAGCATGGACATGCTGTATCCCATGGTGCCTGCCGAGGATGCCGCGAACGCTGACCCATCCGCTCCGGAACCCTCTCCGCCCACAGAATCCGCGGAGGCACTGCTTGCCCACACCTACGGCGAGTTGCGCCGACTCGCCGCACGGTACCTTCGCTCGGAACGCCCCGACCACACGCTTCAGCCGACGGCCCTCGTGCATGAGGCGTGGTGCCGGCTCTCCGGGCACCTGGACGCCGGCCACGTCACGCGCGACCGTTTTCTGGCGACCGCTGCGACGGTCATGCGCCGCATCCTCGTCGATCACGCCCGAGCTCGAGGGGCGGAGAAACGCGGCGGTGACCGAAGTCGCATCACTTTGAATCCCGACCTGATCGCCAGCGACGTTGCGGTCGACGTCGTCGCCCTCGACGACGCTCTTGAGCGCCTCCGATCAATCGACGCCAGGCAGGCCCGACTGGTGGAGCTTCGCTTCTTTGGTGGCCTCTCTTTGGGCGAGGCAGCTGCGCTCATGGAGCTGTCTCCGAGGAGTGCCGACCGCGAATGGTCATGCGCGAAGGCCTGGTTGTGGGAGGCCTTGCACGATGAGCGGAGCGAGGGAGCATGAGCCGAAGCGAGGACGACCGCGAGGCGATGGCCCATCGCCTGCTCCGCGAGGCCCTGAGTCTGGCAGAGCCCGAGCGCGCCCCGTACGTGATTGGTGAGTGTGCCGCAGATACCGCGCTCCTGGAGCGCGTCCAACGCCTGCTCAGCGCCGTCGGCCAGAGCGATCGCTTTCTCGAGACGCCCGCCTGGACAGCGCCGCGCGGCGCACCTCAGGAGCCTGGCCAACGGATCGCCGACTTCACCATTCTCAATCGGGCCGGCTCCGGAGGAATGGGTGAGGTCTACCGTGCCGAGCAGGCCAGCCCGAAGCGCATTGTCGCCCTCAAGCTCATCCGCAGCGATCGTCCGTCGCCCTCTGCCCTCGCTCGGTTCGCACTTGAGGCCGAGGCCCTCGGCCGGCTTCAGCATCCGCATGTCGCCCACATCATTGCGGCGGGATCCCACGCCACGGAAGGCGGAGCCGCGATCCCCTACGTCGCCATGGAGTGGATCGAGGGGGCCCAACCGATCATTCAGTACGCCCTGGCTGCCCGACTCCCGCTGCGTGCGCGTCTGGATCTTTTCCTGAACATCGCCGCCGCAGTGAGTCATGCCCATGGCCGCGGGGTCATTCACCGAGACCTCAAGCCCGGCAATGTTGTCGTTGGCAGCGACCATGTGGTGAAGGTCATCGACTTCGGCGTCGCCCTCCTCTCCGGCGATTCGCCGCGCACCACGCTCGATGGGCAGTTCGTCGGCTCCCTGACCTCCATGAGTCCCGAGCAATGCCAGCGAGGAAGCGTGGATGTGCGCACCGACGTCTACGCCTTGGGGGCGATGCTCTTTGAATTGGTGCAGGGATCACCGCCGTTTGTGGTCGATGGGCTACCGCTCGGCGCAGCGATCGAGCAGCTCGTCACGAAACCGGCGCCGTTGGCACGGGCCGGCGGCGAGGATCTGGCGACGGTGATCGCGACGGCGCTGGCAAAGTCCCCCGATGACCGCTACGCATCGGTCGAGGCCTTCTCCCGCGACGTCGCCAACGTCCTTGCCCATCGCCCGATCGAAGCGCGGCCGCCGTCGTTCGGGCGGCGGGCGAGGCTCTTTGTCCGTCGCCATCGTGCCGGCGTCGTCACCGCGACCATTGCCCTGCTGGCTATGGTGGTGGCAGGTTGGGGCATCGGCATCGGCTACATGCAGGCCAGACGGGCCGAGGCGGAAACTGCCCGACACAACGCCGAATTGGAGCGGGTCTCCGAGTTCCTGCGCTCCCTCATCACCAACACCGAATACGACCGCGGCACGGCAACCCGCAGCATCGCCAGCGAACTGGACAACTGGATCCAGCGGGTTGAGGTCGAGTTCAGCGACATGCCTGCCGCCCGTGGCATGCTGCGGCGCGAACTTGGCAACAACCTCATGGCGGTGGGCCGCTTTGACGAGGCCCGCGTGGCCCTTGAAGGTTCGCTTGCCGACTACACCGCCGTGGAAGGCGAGGATGCTCCCAACTGCATCGCTACCCGCGGTGCGATTGCCAGGCTCCTCCGCGACGCCGGCAAGACCGATGACGCCCTCAGCGCCTACGCGCTTCTTCTCCCCGATGTCGATCGCGTGTTCGGCGCCAGCCCCATCAATGGCGATGTGATCCGCGGCGACTACGCGATGCTCCTTCATTCCGTCCGCCGAAGCGACGAGGCGGCCGAACTCCTGGAGGCGATCCTCGCCCGCCGAATCGAGGTGTTAGGTCACGAGAACATCCGCACAGCGGCGACGCTCGGCCAACTCGGACGCGTTCGCTTCGGTCAGGGACGCAACGAGGACGCGGAGCGGCTCTATCGCGAGGCGATCGCCATCGAGGAGCGGGTCGCGGATGGCGGACCGATGGCCGCGGCGACCACCAAGAACAATCTCGCTACGGTGCTGCGCCGATTGGGACGCGAGGCAGAGGCCATCACACTCTATCGCGATCTCTTTGACTTTCGCCGCCGCGAGCAGGGACCAGACGATCCCGAGACACTCACGGTGCAGACCAATCTCGGGGCGTCGACGCTCGCCCTTGGTGAGGTTCGCAGTGGCTGCGACCTGCTCACCGATTCCTACGCGCGACATCGGCGGGTCCTGGGACCGGCGATGCGCGGTACGGTCATCACCGGGCTGCTGCTGGCACGGGCTCTCGTAACCGCCGAGGCGTGGGGCGAGGCGGAAGCGACCACCACCACGCTACGAGCCGATCTCGTCGCAGCGCAGCCCCAGTTCGGAACCTCGGCGTGGCGTGTCGCGTGGTGCGACTGCCTGCGGGGACGAGCCCTGATTGGACTTGGACGGATCGACGAGGGTCAGGCCGCGCTGGATGCAGGCATCGCCGCGTTGGAAGCCGGGAAGGGCGAACCCGAGGCGACGCGGAACCTCGCGCTGGCTCGAGAGTGGCGCGTCAACCTCGTTCCGACTCCCTGAAAGACGACGAACCGGCGTTCCTCAAGGCGATCATGCTTGACACCTCCCGAACGGGTTGCTCTACTCACGTCGCCCGGCACGAACCCTTCGTGCGTTCGCCTTGCCTGTGAGCGATTCGCTCCTTCGGTGAAGTCGACCTCGCGGCCCGTTTCCCGCAGCCCCCACTTCTTTGCTGCGGCCCGCCGGGGCATGTCCTTCAGGATCCCGTTCACGTCTCGTTGGCGTTCGGTGCGCTTGGTCGCGGCTCATTCCAGTCCGCGGCGGCTTGCGTCTCGAATGCTCGGCCACCGCTTCCTGCCGCATGGGGACCCCACTCCTCGGCACCCGCTCGCATGACCGTGTCCACCAACAACTCGGCCCCCGATCCCGATGTTGATTCGGATGCTTCGGGACCCAATGGCCACCCCACACCGTCGGGTGAGGAGGCTTCGGGTTCGGAGAGCCATGCGAAGCCAAAGCGACGACGGCGAGGCAATCGGCGACGCCGCGGTGGGGATGCAGATGTCGTGACGCCGGAGCCGGCTCCAGAAGGCGAGAAGACCTCTGCACCTGAGGCGACGAAGAATGCGACGCCCTCACGACGCAGCGAAGCCCCCCCTCCGCAAGACGCCCCGCCGGTGACGGTCTCGGGCATTCTCGATCTTGTTGCAGGCGGCGGATCCGGCTCCGCTTCGGCCGGTGGCGACGGCCGCCTGCGGCAGATGGCGGACGGACTGGTCGACGGAAGCAGCGACCCCTTTGTGCCGGCCGAAGTTGTCCTGCGCTATCAGCTTCGTCAGAACTGCCGCATCACGGCGGAGGCCGCTCCCCGACGCAGCGCTGGCGGCCGCATGACCGTTCAATCGGTTCAGACCGTCGAAGGACTCGCGCCCGAGGCGTTCAACGCTCGCAGGAGTTTCGCCGAGCTGACCCCGCTCGACCCCGCACCGCGGATGACCCTTGAACACAAGGGCTGCCCACCGGCCTGCCGACTCATCGACCTCTTCTGCCCGATCGGCTTCGGCACGCGCGGGCTCATTGTGGCCCCGCCCAAGGCGGGCAAGACAGTGCTCCTCCAGAACATCGCTTTCGGGATCAAGCAGAACCACCCACAGGTCGAGCTGGTTGCCCTGCTCATTGACGAGCGGCCCGAAGAGGTCACTGACTTCAAGCGCAACGTGCCCGCTCATGTGCTCGCCTCGAGCAACGACCAGGACCTCGAACGCCACCTCTCCCTTGGCATCCTGGCCATCGAGCGGGCCAAGCGGATGGTGGAAGCGGGCAAGGACGTCGTCGTCCTCCTCGACTCCCTCACCCGCCTCGGTCGGGCCTTCAACAACAGTCGCAAGTACGGCAGTTCGGGACGGACGATGTCCGGAGGCCTCGACTCGCGCGCCCTGGAGGTCCCGAAGCAACTCTTCGGCGCCGCCCGCCGCGCGGAAGAGGGCGGTTCCCTAACCATCATCGCGACCTGCCTCGTCGACACCGGCTCCCGCGCCGACCAGATCATCTTCGAGGAGTTCAAGGGCACCGGGAACATGGAGCTGATCCTCGACCGGGAGATCGCCGAGAAGCGGATCTTCCCCGCCATCAACCTCGCGGCGAGCGGTACCCGGAAGGAGCACCTGCTCCTCACCGAACAGGCCCTCAAGACGATCACGGCCCTGCGCCGGCGGCTGCTCTCGGTTCCGCCGCATGTTCAGATTGAGCAACTGCTCGGAGCATTGGGCCGGTTCGAAACCAACGAACGGCTCGTCGCCGGCTAGGTTCTGATGGATGCCCACGGGACGCACCCACCGGTATCATCCGCCCCATGGCAGAAGGCACTGACCGAAACCGCGACCACCTGCGAGCGGGCATCTTCGTGGTCGTCTCGCTCAGTCTGGCGATCGGTACGTTCCTCGTTCTCCAGCGTTTCAACTGGTCGGCGAAGAACGAATACGTGCTTCACTTCGCCGTCGAGAACGGCGTCACCGGCCTGAGTCCAGGCAGCGAGGTCCGCGTGGGCGGCCTTCGCCGCGGTCGGATCACCCAGATCGAGGCGATCACCAAGGAAGGCACGCTCACCCAAATCGACGTGCACTTCGAGCTTGAGTCGTCCATCACCCTCTACGAGAACGCCCAAGCGCTTCGCGTCTCGCCACTCTTGGGCAACACCGCGTGGGTGAACTTCTCGAGCGTCGGCTCCCCGGCGACTACGGACAAGAACAGCGATGGCATCATCGATGCGAAGGACGGTGCACTGCCGCCCGGCGGCGGCCTGCCTGCGATCGAGGCACCGGGACTCCTTGCGAACATCGCTGGCAGCAAGAGTGCCGCCGACATCGTCACCATCATCAGCCGGGCCGAGAAATTCAGCGAGGTCCTGGCCAAGGCCCCCGACGACTACGAGGAGTACTTGGTCCCCGCAATGGACGCGGCCAGTACGACCATTGTCCAGTTGCGGGACGACTACCAGATCTGGCGCGGCAAGGTCGATGCCGCCCTCACCGGCGCCGAGGCCGCGGCCCGCAACCTCGAGGATGGCACGCACGGGGCGAAGACGCTCGTTGCCGATGCCCACTCGGCCCTGCGCGACAACCGTCCGAAGATTGACAGCGCGTTGAGCGAACTCGAATCGGCTAGCCGAAAGGCCAATGAGATCGCCGAGACGGTGCGGACCCAAACAGTGCCCCAGATCGCCCAGGTTCTGACCCGCGGCCAGGACGCCTTGGGTGAGCTCAGCGACATGGTCGACCGCTTCGACAAGGAAATCGCCGCTGAGATGCCCAACGTCCGCAGCACGCTCGATGACGTGCGGGTCTCGGCGGCCCAACTGAAGCTCGCTACCATCGAGATTCGCCGGAGTCCCTGGCGACTCTTCTATCGCCCATCCGTGGACATCCTCGCCCACGAGCAGCTCTACGAGGCGACGCGCACCTTTGCGATGGCCTCGGCCGACCTGCGCAACGCCGCGGAGTCGTTGGACGAACTGTTACGTGTCCGGCCCGAGCTGCTTGACGACAAGGAACTGCAGGATCGACTTCGCACGAGCCTGATCGATGCCCTTGGCCGTTACGAGGAGTCGCAGCGCCGCCTGCACGGCGTCCTCACGGACGAGAAGTGATCGCGATGAGCACCGGAGAGCGATCCGAGGAATCGACCGGTCATGCCTCGCGGCCACGGGATCGCAGCAATATCGGTATCGGCATCATTACCTTGGGTGCGATCGGCGCGGCGGCAGCTTCGGGGATCTTCCTGCCGGGCTACCTCCGCTCGCCGCTCCTTCGCTACCAGATCAGCGTGCCAGCGGGCGAGGACATCTCAGGGGTCGCCCGCGGTACCTCCGTTCTCGTCGGTGGGCTCCCTCGCGGTCGCGTGGTCAGCGTCGAGGACGTCAGCACGCAAGGCAGCGCTCGATTCATCGTCCAGTTCGAGATCGAGCCCGACCCGCCGATGACCTCGAACGTGCGGGCCCGCTTCGTGCGCGACGTCGTTTCGAACAAGTCGGTCATCAACTTTACGCCGATCGACGCACCTGACGGTGCGCCGGTTCCGCTGGCCGAAGGCAGCGACGTCAAGGTCAACAACGAGGTGAGCGACGCGGCTCTCTTCATGACCCCCGCCGCGCAGCGGGCCTTCAATCGGACGTGGATCAACGTCGAGCGGGCATCAAAGGAATGGCCGCCGCTGTTTGCGTCGGGCAAGGCGAAAACGGCGTCGATCACCGAGGATCTCCGGCGTTTTCGGGCCGAGTTTGAGGCGACGTTCCCCGGGAACGCCGATCGCATCGAGGCCCTGATGGAACGCTTCCGAGCGGTGGGCGACCGCTTGGAGGAAGTGCGTGACGAATGGCAAGGACTCTCGAAGGAGTTCGGCCTCGTGCGAGATTCCCTCGCGGAGACCGGTTCCGCGGGCCGGATCCGGCGGCTGTTCGCGGGGCTCGGCGAACGATTCACGGTCGCGGGGATCGAAGGTGAATCCTTCGGCACGATCATGGAGGGGGTCGGCCGGCGCTGGGAGGACCTCAAGGCCTCGGGTGAGACACTCCGGGCCAGGTTTCGCGAGCTCTCTGCCGAGGTGAGCCTGAAGTCCTCCGTCACCGACTGGACTATCGCTGCCACCGAGCTGGCCGAGCTCAGCAATCACCTCCTGCGGACCGCGGTCGACATTCTCTTCCCCAACCGGACGAGTGAGGACGAGGCACGCCTCGCGGATGACCACCTCTCCCGCCAGTTGCTCTTCGGCATCCAACAGGCGCGACACGCCGAGTCCTCGCTCCGAACGCTCTTGGAGAGTTCCGAGGGGTTGCCCGCGACGATGGGAGACCTAGATAGGCTGGTCGAGAGCTTGCAGCGACTTGCCGACATCGAGCAAGCCCTCTGGCAACGCCGCATCGAGCCCTTCGGACCTCCGGACGCGTCCGGGCAACGTGTCCGGCCTCGACCCCAGGAGCGCTGATGGCGATCGGCGAGATCGTTGATTGCGGTCACGGCATCGCATCGCTCACTCCCCACCAGGCGGAGGAAGTGGCACGATTCACGCTGGCCCGTGATCGCGACCTGCGCGGCGCGGACCGACTGTTCCTCACCGAGAGCGTGCGCGTTGTGCGGCGCTACCTTCGGCATCGTTTCGACCGTTGGCCTTGCCGGTCGATCTTGGTGACGTTCGAGGCATGGTCTGAACTGGAGCCGCTCGCCCGTGCGAGGCCGGAACCGATTCGGGTTTTCCTGGCCCGCGACGAGTGGATGACCGAGGTCAGCGGCTACCGGCTCCACGGCGGCGCCCTTGCCCTGGGCGAGCGCACCTACTGGCCCCCCGCCACATCGACGCTCGTTGAACGGTTGCCTCCGAACGGCCGTGCGACGCTTCTCTGTGCCGCAGGCGTCGTCCAGATGGACAACATCGGCGCCCTCCTCCGCAGCGCCGCCTGCTTCGGCACGGCCGGCGTCCTCTTCGATGGCGATTGTGCTGACCCGCTCTTACGCAAGTGCATCCGCTTCTCGATGGGCCGGGTCTTCGACGTGCCATGGGCGGTCAGCCGTGATCTTCCCGCCGACCTGGCCGCTCTTCGCAGCGCGGGATTCCGCATCGCGGCGATCGAGCAGGCCGCGACGGCCCGGCCACTCGCATCGCTTGAGCCCGACGGGCGGGTGGCCCTGGTGGTCGGCAACGAAGCTCGCGGCGTGCCCGCCCCGGTGCTTGCCGCGTGTGACGAGTGCCTCGTCATCCCCTCCCTCGGTCCGGACGAGGACGGCGAGGAGCGCTCGCTCAACGTCGCGGTTGCCGCATCGATCGCCCTGTATCAGCGAGCGTGTTAGCCTTCCCGCATGACGACGAAGAGCGCAGCCGTGGACCAGTACATCACGAAGGCCCAGCCCTTTGCGCAACCGATTCTCAAGCGATTGCGGGCGATCATCCACAAGACCTGCCCCGACTGCACCGAGGTCATCAAGTGGGGCATGCCGGCGTTTGACTATCACGGCCCCTTCTGCACGATCGCCGCCTTCAAGGCCCATTGCGTCTTCGCCTTCTGGAAGGTGGATCTCCTGAACGACCCAAAGGGCGTCCTCGAGAAGGAGAACCGCACCTCGATGGGTCATCTCGGCCGGATCACGTCCTTGAAGGAGCTCCCGACGACGGCGGCGCTGGCGTCACTCATCAAGCAGGCGATGCAGCTCAACGTCGATGGCGTGAAGGTCAATCGCGTCGTCAAGAAGAAGCCTCCGTTGAAGGCGCCACCGGCGATGCTGGCGGCGATCCGACGCAACAAGGCGGCCCAGGCGACGTGGAGCGGATTCGCCCCCTCACACCAGCGCGAGTACATCGAGTGGATCACCGAGGCGAAGTCCGAGGCCACCCGCGAAAGGCGGATGCTTCAGATGCTTGAATGGCTCGCCGAAGGGAAGCAGCGGCATTGGAAGTACCAGAAGTGAGCGGGCCCGCGGCGTTCGAGCTCTCGTGGGACCCGTCGCGACTCCAGATGGACCGGGTCATCGCCGCGCTGCGGGCGAGCTACTGGTCACCGAACATTCGACCTGAACTCGTCCGCCTCGCAGCAGCCAACAGCATCACGCTCGGCGCCTACAACCGATCCTCCGGCGACCAGGTCGGATACGCCCGCGTCATCTCCGACCGGGCGACCTTCGCCTACCTTTGCGATGTCATCACGTTCGAGGGACATCGCGGTCGCGGCATCGGGAAGGCGATGGTCGAGGCGGTGCTTGCCCATCCCGACCTGCAGACCGTGCGACGCTTCGCGCTGGCGACGCGCGACGCCCATGCGCTCTACGCCCGATACGGCTTTACGCCCGGCGACGCGACGCGCTGGATGGATCGCAAGGGCGATTCGAGCGCGTGGCAGGAGGTCATCAGCACCGACGGCGACGGCGCGGGGTGACCGCCGCACAACCGAACACGGCGATCGCTCCCGGCGAGGGGAAGAAGATGAACGTCCCCTGGGCGAACTGCGTCGGTGTCCCGAGGCCCTGGTTGTAGGAGACCGTCAGGGGAGAGTTCGGGTTGAACAGCTCGTCGCCGGGATACACCCACTGGCCAATCAGCGTGCGCAGGGTGACGGCATCGGCCTTGCCTTGGAGGTTCTCGGGATTTGCATTGAACCAGCCAGCGCCGTTGGGGATGCCGGGCTGCTGGAAGCCAAGTGCCCCCCACGCCTCGTCCGCCACCGTCGTGTTCTCAAAGCAGAAGGGACACGCCTCACCGCCAATGGTCACGAAACTGTCCAAGGTTGCGTCGAAGGTGTACTGCGGTGCCCATGTGCCATTGAAACCATCAACGTCGTTCCAGCCCGTGCCGTCCATCCCCTGGAGGCCTGAGCAACTGAGGAGGACATCGTTGGGCGAGCTGAACTTCGCGTAGACGCGCCAGACGTTCTTCCCGCCGACGACGGTCTTCTCTGATTGCAGACCGACGAAGCCGGCGTGCGTCAGGCACGTCACGATCGAGGCCGCGACTGCGGCGAAGAGGCAATGGTTCCTCTGCATGGCTCCCTTCCCTCATCAACGCTCTGGAATCCCACCGGAGGCCCAAAGCCGAACATCACGCAGGCCTGCGACGCCGAACCGCGCTCCCGAACAGAGCGACGGCCAGCATCGCCACCGCTCCCGGCGCGGGGATACAGACGTTGATGACACCGAAGAACGCAAACTGGGTCGGTGTACCAAGCCCCTGGTTGAAAGACACCGAGAGCGGCGACGCGTAGCCTTGCATCGGAGGGTCGGGGTAAACGAACTGGGCGATCAGCGTTCGGAACGCCCCGTCGACCTTCCCTTGGAAATTCGACGGGTTGGCGTTGAACCAACCCGCTCCATTTGGGATGCCAGGCTGATTGAAACCCGCGGCGCCCCATTCCGGATCGGCTGCCGTGGAGTTCGTGAAGCCAGGAGCGCCGCCGATGGTCACATAGGAATCGACCGTCGAATCGATCGAGAATTTCGGATCCCATGAGCCGGAGGCGAAGTCACTGTCATTCCAATCCGTCGCGGCAAAGCCCTCGATGCCGAAGCAACTCAAGACATAGAAGTTGTCCGCGTCGAACTTCGCGTAGACGCGGCAGACGAACTTGCCGTTGATATAGGCGCCCGTCGACTCAAAGCCAACGAAGCCCGCCGAGGCGATCGGAGCGCAGGTCACCGCGGCCACCACTGCCAATGTGAGAACGGCCCCTTTCCTCATGCGATAACCCTCCCTTTCCGAGTGGAAAGTATGGCGAGGTTGAGGCTTATTGCAAGGGAATTTTCCGCAAGGCCGCGTCCGAACGTCACTCCGCCCCGGACATCGCGTTCTCGATCCGCTTCGCCTCGTCAGCTTCGGGGCGGAAACGCTCGATCTTGGCTCCGAGGAGGTTCAGAACCTCTTCCATCCGGGTGTAGCCGCGGTCAAGGTGATAAATGCGGCTGACGATCGTCTCGCCCTCGGCGGCGAGGCCAGCCAGGACCATCGACGCACTCGCACGAAGGTCGCTGGCCATCACCGGCGCACCTCGAAGCGGCGTGCCGCCGATCACCATGACCGTCGGGCCCTGCCGGTAGAGCTTCGCGCCCATCCGGCTGAGTTCCGCGACGTGCATGAAGCGCTCGGGATAGATCTTCTCGGTGATGATCGAGTTGCCCTGCGCTAGGCACAGGAGCGTCATGAATTGGGCCTGAAGGTCGGTCGGGAAACCAGGGTGCGGCTGGGTGGTGATCGTCGTCGGCTTCAATTGCCGTTCGCTGGTCACGCGCACCGAGCAGCGCTCCATGCCTTCGGTCACGTCCTCCGAGACGTTCAGCCGCTCGACGTGAACCCCAATCTCGTTCAGGCGGTCGATTGCAGCGAGCAGGCTGTCGTAGGGGAAGTCGTCGAGAATCACGTCGCCGTTGGTGATCGCGGCGGCAACCGCGTAGGTGCCAGCAACGATCCGGTCGGACATGACCGTGTGCTCGGCCCCGCCGAGTTCGTCCACGCCGTCGATGATGAGGCGCGGCGAACCCGCGCCGCGGATCTTCGCCCCCATCGCGTTGAGGAGGTTCGCGAGATCGACGATCTCCGGCTCGCAGGCGGCGCATTCGATGATGGTGCGGCCTTGGGCGAGGGTCGCGGCGCTCATCACGTTGGCGGTGCCGAGAACGGTCGACCCGAAGGGGCCACCGAGGAAGACGGTGTTGCCCTTGAGCCGCTGGGCGCTGACGACGATGTCGCCGCCGTTGAGTTCGACCTTCGCCCCGAGAGCCTGCATGCCGCGAAGGTGGAGATCCACCGGCCGCGAGCCGAAGGCGCATCCGCCGGGCATGGCGATGACCGCTCGCTTCCGTCGGGCCAGCATCGGTCCGAGGCAGCAGATCGAGGCCCGCATCGTCCGGACGATGTCGTAGCGGGCATGGACCTGATTCTCGTCCATGCTCGTCAGCCGCACCGTGCCGCACTCGCCGGACATGTCGACGCCGAGCTCCTTGAGCAGGCGTCCCATATTGCTGATGTCCGAAAGGCAAGGGACGTTTCGCAGCGTGATCGGCTGGTCCGTCAGAAGGGCCGCCGCCATGAGCGGCAGGGCGGCGTTCTTCGAGCCCTCGATCGAGATGCGTCCCGCCAAACGTCGTCCGCCCTGGATCCGGAAGAAGTCCATGTCGAGGCCAATCCTAAAGGAAGGGGTCTGAAAGTGGGAACAGGCGACGACATTCAACCGCGTGACGCCCCAGAGCCGCTCGGCCTGCGTCGAGCGACTCGATGGCGTCTCTCGCGGGACGCGCCTGATCAGGTCAGAAATCGGCCGACCACCTTGACCGGCTGCACATTGTCGCAGCCACATTGCGGCGCGATCGGGGCTGCACATTGTCGCAGCCACATTGCGGCGCGATCGGGGCACCCCCCGGACACCCCCCGGACACAGTCGGATGGAAGGCATCCGATGCCGATCCCTCCGCTTTGAGCCGCC
The DNA here is from genome assembly GCA_016795065.1 of Phycisphaerae bacterium. Classification (GTDB taxonomy): domain Bacteria; phylum Planctomycetota; class Phycisphaerae; order Phycisphaerales; family SM1A02; genus JAEUIT01. Next base: position 117,023 of record JAEUIU010000066.1, on the reverse strand, counting down.
GGGTGCGAGCGGGCGCGTTTCCCCAACCGCACAGACCGACCATCTTCACCCCTTCCCCGTCGGAGAGCGCATCTTGTGCTTGGAGGGGCCGACTCGAATCGTAGCGTTGATCCCGAATCCCTTGAAGTGGGACGAGTGGGGTGGATGGAACCGTTTGATGGACAGCGCCCGAACACGGGCAAGGAGTCTCCGATGGACCGCCGCAATCAGCTTGTTTCCTCGATGGCGCTCGCCTCGCTCGCGGCGGGCTGCATGTTCTTGGTGCCAACCACGACCTTGACCGCATCCCCGAAGGCGGCCGCGCCCGCTGACGAAGCGCCCGCAACGCTCGTCCTCACCGGCATCGTCCGCGACTTCAAGGAGAAGACCGTTCCGAACGGTCACCCCGACTTTGAGATTACCCCGAGCCGCGGCTTCGCCCACTACGCCAACAACATTGAGACCAACATTGGCGCCGACGGCAAGCCCGTCTTCAAGGGCGGCGGCAAGAAGGTCAACACCCAGTGGAAGAACTCCGCCGGCAAGGCCATCTGCTTCAACCAGTTCAACGCCAGCCTCGGCGACGTCGCCGGCGCCTGGGATTCGACCGTCTCGACCGGCGGCATCACCAGCTCGGAGAGCTTCTACTCCTGGTTCAACGATGTCCTCGGCACCAATCTCTCGAAGCCGCTCGACCTGACCCTGGTGCGCCAGAGCAACGGCACCTACGTCTTCGACAGTACCGTGGACCCGGTCTACAAGGCCCTCGGCGGCTTCTTCCCGATTGAGAACCAGCTCTTCGGAAACCCTGGCGGCTCGCCGAACCGGAACTTCCACTTCACCTTCGAACTACACACCGAGTTCCAGTACAAGGCCGCTGAGAACCAGGTCTTCACCTTCCGCGGCGACGACGACGTCTGGGTGTACATCAACAACAAGCTGGTCATCGACATCGGCGGCATCCACAGCGCTGTCGAGCAGACGATCGACCTGAACCGGCTCGGCCTAGTCGATGGTGAGAACTACAAGCTCGACTTCTTCTTCGCGGAACGCCACCGCACCCAGTCGAACTTCAAGATCACCACCAACCTGAGGCTTGAGACCGTTGAGCTTCCCAACGTCAGCCAGGCCTTCGACTGAGTGATCTGAACCCGCCGGCGGCAACCGCCGCACGGCCTCTCCGATAGACCCCCACCCCCCGATGGCCCGGACCATCGCCTCGCTTGAGGCGGTTCCGGGCCGTCGGGTTTGGCGTTGGACATACGATGCCTGCGTGGCCAGTACCCGATTTCGACCGTTCCGCTTCCGGCAGTGGCTGGTCCCGTTCGGAGCGATCGGCGTCGCAATCACGCCCTTCATCTTCGGCAGCTGCACGGAACGCCTGTTCTACGTCCCCACCCGCGAGGCAACCCCCGCCCCACTTTGGTGGAGCGCCGACGCGAAAGCGATTCGCTTTGCATCGGCCGATGGCACGGATCTCGTCGGTTGGTTCGTGCCGGCGATCGGTTCCGCGCCGGAGAAGGCCGCGACCATCGTCCATGTCCACGGCAACGCCGGGTCAATGAACTCCCATCAGGCGTTCGTGAACCATTGGCCCAGCGCCGGTTTCAACGTCTTCCTCTTTGACTATCGCGGCTACGGCGAAAGCGCCGGCCGGGCCCGTCAGCGCGACGAACTCATCGCCGATACCCTTGCGGCGCTGGCGACGGTGCGGACGCTTCCGAACGTCGATCCGGCGCGGATCGTCCTCTCCGGCCAATCGCTCGGCGGCGCGGTGGCGATCATCGCCTGTGCGCAGGATGCCGCGCGGGGCGGTTCGTTGCGCGGCCTCCTCCTCGAAGCGCCCTTCGCGTCGTGGCGCGACGTGGCAGCGGATCATGTCGGACGGCTGCTCGCCTCGAGCGTGGGTGACGCACCGCGACCGCTGGATGCCATTGCCGAGCTCCACCTCCCGATCCTCATCCTTCATGGCGAGGCGGATGCGATCGTGCCGGTCGATCACGGCAAGCGCCTTGCCGCGGTAGCACCGAACGCCACGCTGGTCACCTTCCCAAGCGGAGAGCACAACACGCTGCAAGAGAGCCATCCCGAGGTGCGACGACGCATGGTGGAGTTCGCCCGGGCGGTCAGCGGTCCGTAACGAGCGCGATACACTCCCAAGGGCCATGGCCGCAGCCGAAACCGCCTCTCCCGGCACATCGTCCCACGACCCTCAGCTTTCCGAAGTCCACCTTCCAGAAGTCAAGATGCACGTCGTCATGCCCACCGCACCGGTGACCGCGACGATCAGCGGCACCCGGCTCTGCATGAAGGGCAAGTCGGCGAGCTTCGTCCGACACGTGGACATCGACATCACCGGCACGCCGTTGGAAGGTTCCTTCCGCGCCGGACAGTCCTTTGGCGTGGTGCCGGAGGGCCTTGACCAGTTCGGGAAGCCGCACAAGGTGCGTCTCTATTCGCTGGCCAGCCCGACCTGGGGCGAGGACGGCCACGGGCGCGTGATCACGACCACACCCAAGCGCGTGGTCGCCGAACGCGAACCCCAAACGCCCAAGGACGATCCCACCGACCATTCGCTCTTTGTAGGCGTCTGCAGCAACTACCTCTGTGATCGGCGTGTGGGTGACAAGGTGCAGGTCTCAGGCCCCAACGGCAAGCGATTCCTCTTGCCCACCGAGCCCGATGCCCACGATTACATCTTCATGGCGACCGGAACGGGCATCGCTCCTTTCCGCGGCTTCGCGATGGAGTTGCTCCAGGGGCCGCCGGACGATTCGCCGGCGAAGGCGACGTGGAGGCGCTGCGAGAGCCAGATCCACCTCGTGATGGGTTCGCCGTACACATCGGACCTCCTCTACGACGACCTCTTCCGGGCGCTTGCCGCGAAGCACCCCAACTTCCACTATCACCCGGTCATCAGCCGCGAGCTCAGGCCCGACGGCGGTCGCGGCGAGTACGCCCACCAATTCATCGAACGGCATCTTGGGGACCTCTTCGGCCCGCTCCTCGCCTCGCCGCGCACGCTCATATACGTCTGCGGACTCGCTGGCATGCAGGTCGGCCTCTTCCAGATGCTGGCCATGCACGGCCTCGGCGAAGGCTACCTCACCGTCCACGAGGAGCTCGCCGGCATCGCTCCGAAGGAGTGGACCTCGGAACAGATCAAGCGACGGGTGCGGAGCACGCACCGTTGCATGCTTGAGGTGTATTGAACCGCCGGCCCGGCTGCTCGGATCCGGTGAATTCCTCCGGATCGCGGAGAGGTCGGGTGCGATAGTCCGGAATCTGGCGACGCTCCTCCGCGCCGACGAACTCGACCGATAGCCATCGTGACTGTCGGCCTCGCCGTCGCCCGCGCGGCAGAGAGCTCACAGGAGATTTCGCACATGATGGGAAACGCTCGCCGCATCGGGCCGCGCGGTGCCATGCGCTCGGCCACCTCTCGTGCATTCGCCATTTCGCTCGCCGTGGGTGGCCTCAGCACCCTCGCTAACGCGACAGGATCCCCGGGCTGCCCTGCCGACTTTGATCAGGACGGTTCCGTGGCACACGTGGATCTGGTGATCCTCCTGCGAAGTTGGGACACCCCGACGTGCGACCTCGATGGCGACGGCACAACCGGTGCGAGCGACCTTGCAGCCCTGCTCGCCGCGTGGGGTCCTTGTCCGGAGGGCTTTGTCTGCGGCGAGGGAAGCGTCATTGCCCTGGCTCCGGACGGCACCTTCACCATGCCTGACTGGAGCGGCGCCGAAAGTGCCCGCCCATTCCTCGTTGGCGAGGAAGACGCCGAGGGCAACCCCATCATCGTCACGACGGAACCGATTGCAGGCACAGTCTTTGTCGGACCGCAATCCGTGATCGTCGGTGTGAGCGCGGGTTCGGAGGGTGGCGAGATCGGTTCGTGCTCGATCGAGCTCACCCTGGTCGATGCCACGCCGCCAGCGGTCGACGTGCGCGGCGTCGCAGACGGGCAACTCTTCACCGCCGGGTCCGTAGTCACGCCTCGAGTGACCGTCAGCGACTCAGTCACGCCGACGCGCGACATCACCCTGACCGCGTTTCTCGACGGCGCGGCGTGGAATCCGCGAACGCCAATCATGGCACCGGGCTACCACACCCTCGAAGTCTTCGCGACCGATGGATCTGGCAACATCGGCTCGGTCGCGCCGATTGACTTCCAGATCCTCGAGTTCCCTCTTCTCTCTGGACTGATGGTCGTTTCTCAGCAGGAATGCAGCGGACCCGAAGGCGCGGCGTGGCTTGACACCACGATCCTCTTCGGCACCGACCAGTTTGACGAGACGCAGATCGACATGGACTCGGTCGTTCTCTGGCCGCTCAACGAGAACGGGGCGCTGCTTTCGCATGAGCCGATCTTCGTCGCCAACTCAACAACGCCGACGGGGTTTTACTCCTACGCGAGCGCTGAAGCCGAGTACCAAGAGGGCTACTGGACGATTCATTTCCAGACGCCGCGCAGCCCATCGGAATCCAACCTGGATGCCTGCGCGGTCGCCTACCGGCTCACTGGCTCGGTGGACCGCGGCCTTCCGACACGCTTCGACTTCGAGGCGACGACGCCAGCCACGGTCGTCGAGCAGCCACTTCGGCTCTTCGCCGCGGCGGGACTTCTCAACGCCGATCCTCCGAAGGGCCCGAAGGCCCAGCCAGCGTGTCCTCCCTGCGAGTGGAAGGAGAAGCGTGACCCGGGGGCGAAGGACACCGTCAACACCAGCGACACCATCGGTTGCATCGGCGGCAAGCCCTACTGGAAGATGAACGTCACCGCCGACGGTGGCAAGATCAGTGGCGAGGCCAAGGCCTTCGATGAGTGCGCCTTTGTCGCTGATCCGGTGAAGGACTCGTCGGTGAACTCGAGCATGATGATCACCGTGAGCCTGATCGGTCGACGAGCGTGCTGCGATCCCACGATCGAGTGCACCTTCAAGCCGAAGTTCAAGGCGAAGGTGAAGATCGACCCGCCAGCCGAGGCGCTGGCCGCTGGCGTGATCGACATCGCCAGTGACTGCAATGCTGGGGCGACCCGGGCAATTGGGGCGATCCAGAACGCCGACATTCCGCCCATCAGCGTCAACTTCGGCGGAAGCGCTTCCGTCGGCGACAAGGGGCCGAGCGGCGGCGTCAGCATGGGTGTCACTGCAACGCTCGCCCAAGGCGACAACGAAGGCGAGGACACCTACATCGGCAACGCGGTGCCCACCTGCAACCAGGCCCAGGTACGGGTTTCGATCGTCACCGTCGCCCGGTTGAAGGTCAAGGCCACAAGCAGCTTCATCAACTGGACCGGTCAAGCCGACGCTTGGCTTCGCGACGCGACGCCAGGGGTCACCATCGAGGCGAAGTGCAGCGCCGAGTCCCCCTGCGGCGCCCTCACCAAGAAGGTTGAGTACAAGTAGCCGCCCAGCGCAGCCTGACGGCGTTCACGCGAAACCGGCGCTCCGATTCTCTCACGCGACGGAGCGCCGCCTTCTTGCTATGACCGAGCCGATAACGCCATCGATCGGAGGATTCCTACCGCGACCGCGCCTTCCGCGTGGCACACTCTCGCGAAAGGCCGCCCGAATGACCCGAACGACCCGATCCGCGCTTCCCGTCCTGATCACACCTGCTGCGCTCCTCTCCGGAGCAGTGGCCTCCCTCCTGCCCGGCGTTGCGTCCGCCGACGTGCTGACGCTCCTCAGCACGACCCCGTCGATTGGAGGTCGCTTCGGCGACGCGGTTGCGTGCATCGGGGACGTGAATGCCGACGGCTACAACGACGTGCTGGTCGGCGGACCCGTCGAAACCGGAGGCGGCATCGCCGGGAGCGGACGGGCGGTGGTCTTCAGCGGTCGCACCGGGACGGTTCTTCGTACTCATCTCTCGCCATCGCCGATCGTTCAAGGCGCGTTCGGCCAAAGCGTCATCGGCTTCCCGGACATCAACGGCGACGGCATCGAGGAGTACGCGATCGGGGCTCCGCGTGAAGCCTCGAGCTTCGGCCGACTGCATGTCTTCTCCGGTGCCACGGGAGTGCAGCTCTACAGCGTCGACGGACTCGCGCCGCTGACCTTCATGACCATCGCGCTCATCCCCGATTGCACCGGCGACGGATCGCCTGAATTCATCGGTGGCGTGTTCGGCAACCTGACCTCAACGCCCGCCGAGGTCCGCGAGGCGAAGAACGGCGTCCTCTGGAAGACGCTCGTCGATCCCGTTCCGCAGAACACCAATCTCTTCGGGAAGGCCGTCGGCGGCGTGCCGGACGTGACCGGCGACGGACTCGGCGATGTGCTCGTTGGCGCCGAACGGGCCGAGCCGCCAAGCAAGCGTGGTCCCACACCCGAAGACGCGGGGCGCGTCTACGTCTACGACGGCGCGACCGGCGCGCTGGTTCGGACCCTCCTCTCCCACGACCAGACCGAGTCCGGTCATTTCGGCCAGACGGTCGCTGGCCTTCCCGACATCGACGGCGATGGACGCGGCGAGATCGTCGTCGGCGCTCCGTTCGAAGGACCGGCCAACGGTTGGGACGGTCGCGTACACATCCACTCCGGTGCGAGTGGGGCGTGGATCCGCACGATTTTGACTTCGGATCCTGCTCCGTTCAGCGGTAGCTCGGGCGAGTTCGGGTTTGCCCTCGACACCTGCCCGGATCTCGACGGGGACGGCGCCTGGGACATCGTCATCGGTGCCCCGGAAGAGGTGATCTCCGCCTCGGAGACGGGCCGAGCCTACTCCTACTCAAGCCAGACGGGCGTCCTCATTGCCTCGTACCAGGCGCCGGGCTCGCTCGCCAAGCGCTTCGGCCACGCCCTCGATGCGAGCCGCGACGTGAACGGCGACGGCAGCCCTGACCTCATCGTCGGAGCGCCGAACGGGGCGTTTGGCACGATCGGTCCGGTCGGTTTCGCCTGCCTTTTCCGGCTTGTACCCGGCGACGGCTGCGCCGTTGGCACGCCTCCGGTCGTCGTCGGCGACGGCACGCATGCGTTCACGACGGTCGGTGCGGCGCTTGATTTCCCTCTTGCGCCCCTCTGCGGGGCGGATGAGCAGTTCTTCGTCGCCGATGTCTTCTACGAGTACGTCGCCACCTGCACGGGAACGCTGCAGGTCTCGACCTGCGGCAGCGCCGACTTCGACACCACGATCGCCCTGTACCAGGGTTGCGGCTATGGGGGCGGCGCTGCGCCGAGCTGCGATGCGGGGAACCTCATCGCGTGCAACGCCGACACGCCCGGCTGTCCGAACGGGACATCGGTGGTCGCGGTGCCGACCAATGCCGTTGACTGCTATCGCATCCGGATCGGCGGACCCGGCGGTGGAAGCGGAACGTTCACGGTGAGTTGCACCAGCACCTGCCCCGCGGATCTCGATCACGACGGCATGGTGGGCGCAACCGACCTGGCCATCATGCTCGGCGCCTGGGAGAGTGCCGGCCCGGCCGACCTCGACGGCAGCGGCAAGGTCGCGGCGCCGGACATCGCACTCCTGCTCGGGGCCTGGGGAGGCTGCTGACGACTGGGCGAGCGAGTTGTTAGCCCCACGCGGCCAGGAGCATCGCCAGGTCCGCGGCGTTCACGGTCCCGCTGCCGTTCAGATCGGCCTGGCCACCGGTTCCCCATGCCGCAAGGAGGACCGCAAGGTCCGCGGCGTCCACGTCGCCGTCGCAATCGAAGTCGGCGGGGACGCAGGGTGGCACTGAACTCCGTTCGAAACAACCCATGTCCACCGGCGGCGTTCCGGAACCCGAGTTGGGCGCGGCCGGATCGTCGATGAAGCGAAGGAGACCATCAAGATCCAACGTCACGCCCACCGGGACATAGCTGTTCTTTCCCGAGTCGATGCAAGGCGATCCGGGCGACAGGTGGAAATCCGTCGCGCTCACGAAGAGCGGATTCAGGTCGGTGCAGCCCGGCAGGTTCTCAAGATCGATCGGATCCTCGCCGGGTTGCGACGGGTCGAAGATGTGCTGGATGCAGGAGTGCTTGGCATTGAAACTCCCGCCGATCTGGGACTTGTAGCCGCCCGCAAGTTCGGGATTCGATGCTGTGTTGCCCCAAAGGACCGAGTTGCGGACCTGAACCGTGCCGGAAAAGGCGCTGTGCACCGCGTACTCGGTGCCGTCGTTGAAGGAGGCGGTGCTGTTGATGAAAGACGAGACGACCCCGGAATTGCCCCACAGCCACGCGGCGGCGCCCTGACCGCCAACATCCGGCACGGCGATATTGTCGCGGAAGAGGCAGTTGATGATCGTGGTCGCCCCGAAACTGGCCAGCCCGCCGCCGAGTCGCGCGGTGTTGCCGATGAAGCGACACTCCGCGATGGTGATCGGCTGATTGAAGCTGAAGAGGCCGCCTCCGTAGACTGGGACGAGACTGCCCGCGTAGAAGGTCTTGCCCAGGTTGTTGAGGAAATCGCAGCGCCGAACAGCCATTGGCAGCGAGCTCCAGGTGGCCATGCCACCGCCTTGGGCATCGGGCTGGTCGGCGACGACGACGTTGTACTGGAAGAGACAGTCCTCGATGACCGGTTGGCTCGCGCCACCCACGAAGAGACCTGCGCCGTCGGCGAGGTGACCGTAGTTCTCGATGAACCGGCAGTTCGTGACCGAGGCGTTGGAGTTCCAGAGGTACATCCCGCCACCAGTCGCGAATGCGGCGAGACAGTGGCGGAAGGTGCAGTTTCGGATGGTCGGGCTTCCGCCCACGCAGTAGAGCCCACCGCCGAACATGAATTCGCTGCCCGCCGGTGTACCGGAGGGTCCGGTCGCGCCGTTCTCGAGCGTGAAGCCGTCGAGCACCGCCGTCGCGTTCGTGCCGTCCGCGCGAACGATGTGGCCGCTGTTCGCAGTGACGATGTTCCAGTTCGAGTACCAGTAAGCGCCGCTTCCAACGATGTCGTCACCGCCGAGGTCGCCGTTGAGGACCGTGGGGTGGGCATCGATATCGCGCTGCAAGAGCGACGTCTCGGTGCCGCCGAATCCGCCGTAGAGGCCCAAGCCGCTTCGCATGACGAAGCTCACCGTCGCGTCGTTGGCGCTTGGCGTGTAGTTTCCCGCAGCGACCCACACCGCCGTGACACCGGACTCGGGGGTGGCCGCGGCCAGCGCGGCCTGGAGATCGTTCATCGCCGACGCCCAACTTGCACCATTGCCACCCGGTCGGGCGTCCGCCCGGACGTACAGAACCGAGCCGAGCGATGCCGCGGTCGCACACCAGATCGGTGCGGTGGCGACGAGCGAGACAAGTGCGTTGCGGATAGGCATGAGGGGTCTCCTCGAAGGAGGTGCGCCCGACAGCCGGCCTGATTCGCCCTTCCGGAGGCTTTCGGCCCCTTCGGCCCCTGTTCACGTGGCGCTACGGACCATCCGCTCGAGCGAAGCCACCATGGCGACCAGTTCCAGCGGCTCGACGGGCTTGGCGTGATGGAGCTGATAGCCCGCCGCCAACGCCTTCCGACGGTCTTCGGGACGGGCAAACGCGGTGAGAGCGCCGGCCGGCGTTTCTCCGCCGCGGTCCTTCGGGAGGGCCCGCACCGAGCGGATCAGGTCATAGCCGTCCCGCCCGGGCATTCCAATGTCACTGACGAGGACGCAGGGCATCATGGCGGCGAGTTTCGTCAGCGCTTCATTCGCACCCGAGGCAACCTGCACCTCCGCTCCCTCTTCCGACAGCACTGCCAAGGCAAAGTCGCGGGCATCGGGCTCGTCATCGACGACAAGGACCCGCACTCCGCGCAGCGAGAGCTGATCCTGTTCCTCCTCAACGTCGGGGTCATCGGCGATCACAAGCGGTGCGACCGTCGGCAACTGGACGGTGAACGTCGAACCCTTGCCCGGTCCCTCACTCTCGGCCTGCACCTGTCCGCCGTGCAGTTCGACCAGATGGCGGACGATCGAAAGCCCAAGGCCGAGTCCGCCAAACTGTCGGGTCGTCGACGCATCGGCCTGGCGGAAGCGGTCGAAGACATGGGGAAGGAAATCCGCGGCGATGCCGACGCCGGTATCCCGGACGCGGATGATGTCGCTGGCGCCGACGCGTTCACATTCGACGGTGACCGTGCCCCGCTCTGGCGTGAACTTGATGGCGTTGGAGAGGAGATTTGCCACGACCTGTTGAAGGCGCGTCGGATCGCCGACGATCGAGGTCGTCGACGGATCGAAGCGAACCTGCACATCGATGGCACGGGCATGGGCGGCTGGCTCACTCGACGCGACGGCGGCCCCGATGACTTGGCGCGGATCGCACTGCTGCAGCTCGAGCCGAATCTTGCCGGCAAGGATGCGGGTCATGTCGAGAAGGTCCTCGACCATGCGCACCTGAGCTCGGGCATTCCGCTCGATGACCTCGATCGCCTCGCCGACGGCCTTCGGATCCTGCTGGCGACGGCGCAGGAGATGCGTCCATCCGAGCATGGCATTCAGCGGGGTGCGCAACTCATGGGAAAGCGTTCCCACGAACTCGTCCTTCAGCCGACTTGCCCGTTCGGCGTCGGCCCGGGCGGTTCGCTCGCTTTCGAGGAGCCGTTCACGTTCGATGCCGGCCCGTCGCTCCTGGGTGATGTCTCGGAGGTAGGAGGTGCAGAGGAGCGAGCCGTCGGGGAGGAAACTCACCGCGATCGCCGCCGACGCGGGAAACTCGCTGCCGTCGCGGCGCATTGCGGTGATCGAGACGCGGCGGCCGCTCATCGCCGCGGAACGCGAACGGAAGAAGCGGCGAAGGGCCAGCTCGTGGGCCGCTCGCTTGCGATCCGGAATGATTGCCTCGCTGGCAAGGCGTCCCAACACTTCGTCGCGGCGATACCCGAAAGTGCGCTCGGCCGAAGAGTTGAACTCGACGATGCGGAGGTTCTCGTCGATCGTGACGACGCAATCGAGGGCCGACTCGAGGATCGTCCGCTTGCGGGCCTCGCCGCGACGAAGGGCCTCCTCCGCCCGCCTTCGCTCGGTGGTGTCCCGAAAGGCCGAGACCGATCCTAACAGTTCGCCCTGTTCGTCGACGATCGAGGCGACGCTCTCGTCGATCGGCCGCAGGTCGCCGTTGCGGCGGACCAGGCGCGTGGTATTCGTGGTACTGCGAATCTCGGCTCCACCCTCGAGCCTTCCCAACGGCGGCGGAAGGGCCACGCCCGTGGCCTCGTCCACCATGGGGGCTACGGAAATCGCGGGCTTGCCTAACGCTTCGCTCGCCGTCCAGCCGGTGAGCTGCTCGGCCACCGCGTTCATGAATGTCACCCGGCCCTCTGGATCGGCGGCGATGACCGCCTCACCGACGCTGACGAGCGTCGTGCGGAAGCGTCCCCGTTCGATGTCGAGCAGGTGGGCAGCCTCTTCCGCCTCATCCCGTGCCCGCACCTGAAGGAAGGTCAGCCAGGTGAGGAAGGTGCTGATCAGGATGCCCGAGATGCCCAAGAGCGTGGCCAGAAGCGGCGACTCGCCTGGTCCCAGCTCGCGCGAGAGATAGCGAATCGTCCACGGCCGCCGGGCAATGTCGATCAGGCCGATCGAGGTGAACCTCGGCTCGCCGTCGGACGCTGCCGGGTCCCGGGCCAGGGCCGAGGAGTGCATCAGGCTGGATGCAACAGGCACGACGCCGTCGTGGACTTCGATGTCGACCCGCGGATCCTGGCCGAAGACGCCGCGCAGCAGGTCGTCGGCGCGGAAGGGGCTGTAGACGTAGCCAAAGAGGCGCTCACGCCGTTCCGCCATCGTCGTTGGGATCGACCCCCCGTCGTAGACCGGGACGTAGATGAGAAAGCCGGCCTGCTTTGGCCCCGTGATCTCTTGCACCAGTTCGACCCGTCCCGAGGCGACCGGCACTCCCTGGTCGCGAGCAGCGCTCATCGCAACCCGACGGGTTTCTTCGGTCGACATGTCGTAACCGATCGCCGCCCGGTTCCGCTCATCCAGCGGCTCGAGATAGAGGATGGCGTGGTACTCGTCGCGCACCCCCTCCGGCCGCAACGCGAACGACTGATGCCCTTGAGCATGCATCATCGAAATCACGTCGGCCAGTTCGCCGGGACGGATCCGACGTGAGAACCCCAGGCCGCGCACGCCCGGATAGAGCGACGCGAAGTCGAGACGCTCGACGAACGAGTGGAACTCGCTTCGCGTCACCACCTCGGAGGCGGCGAAAAGTCCTGCTGCTCCCTGTAGAAGCGCGATGTGCACAGCCATGCGCCGGCTGATCTGTTCGCGTGCCTCGGAGACGTCACGATCGAAGCGGGCCCGGTCCTCGTCGTGCTTGAGTTGCCGGATGACCGCAACCGTTGCCACCGTAGTGACGATGCCGACCACGAGAACGAACCACGGCACAAGCGTTCGAAGGCGAGAGCGCCCCACGACGCCGTTGGCCGAGCCACGCTCCGTCCTGGCGGGTGGGCTGCCGACCTGAGTCATCCGGCCCGACGATACCAGAGGGTGCGGAGCGGACGAAGGCCGGCCCACAAGTCCGAGCCGGGTGGGGCCTCGGCGGCGTCCGAGATCAACCCCCGCCGGGGCCCTTGCCGCCTGGCTTGGTCATGGAGGTCGCATCCAGCAGGGTCGCCAGCCGCTTCGGATCGACCAGCCCGTTGCGGGTCACGTACTCCCGCACCGTCTCGCCGGTCTTGAAGGCTTCCTTGGCGACCTTCGCCGCGTTGTCATAACCGATCACCGGCGCGAGCGAGGTGCACATCATCAGGCTCTTCTCGACCGTGCCGGTCGCCACGGCCAGGTTCAGTTCGAGCCCGCTCACGCAGCGCTCGAGGAACATGGTGCAGGCGTTGGCGAGAATCTCGATCGATTCGATCATCCGCTCGGCGATCACCGGCATCGCGACGTTGAGCTCGAGAAGCGAACCCACTCCGCCGAGGCCGCCGGTGGTGATGGCCGCGTCGTTCCCGATCACCTGGCAGGCGACCATCATGACGCTCTCGCAGATCACCGGATTCACCTTGCCAGGCATGATGGAGCTGCCGGGCTGGGTCGCTGGGAGGGAAAGTTCGAACAGACCGCAGCGCGGGCCCGATCCGAGCCAGCGGATGTCGTTGGCGATCTTGGACAGCGAGACAGCGATGGTCTTGAGATGCCCCGACGCCTCGACGCAGCAGTCGCGGGTCGCTTGGGCCTCGAAGTGGTTCTTCGCCTCGCGGAAGGCGATGCCAGTCGACTTCGAGAGTCGCTCGCAGACCGTGCGGCCGAAACGCACGTTGGCGTTGATGCCGGTGCCGACCGCGGTGCCGCCGATGGGCATGTCTGAGGCCAGGGCGACCACCGCCTTGCGGGCCCGCTCGATCCCAAGATCCACCGCGGCCGCATAGCCGGAGAACTCCTGTCCGACGCGGATGGGCGTCGCATCCATCAGGTGGGTGCGGCCGATCTTGACGATCTTGTCCCAGAGCTTGGCCTTCGCCCACAGTCCCTTCGAGAGGGCCTCAAGCGAGGGGATGAGGTGCCGGGTGATGAGCACCGCACCGGCGATCTGCATCGAGGCCGGGAAGGTGTCGTTACTCGACTGCCCGTAGTTCACGTGATCGTTGGGGTGCAGCGGTTCCTTCGCCCCAATCGGCTTCCCCGCCTGCCTCGAGGCGACGTTGCCGATCACCTCGTTCACGTTCATGTTGGTCGAGGTTCCCGAGCCGGTCTGGTAGACGTCGATCGGAAAATGCCGCATGAGCGGATGACGCTCGCCAAGCGGAGGCCGGTCGGCGAAGGAACCTAACAGTTCGTCACAAGCGGCGACGATCGCAGCGACCTTGTCCTTGCCGAGTTCCTTCAGTTCGAGATTGGCTTCGGCGCAACATCGCTTCAGGAGAATGTGGGCCTCAATCTGGGCCTGCGGCACGGTGCGCCCCGAGATGGGGAAGTTGAGCACGGCCCGTTGCGTCGTCGCCCCGTACAGGGCGTCGGCTGGGACCTCCATCGATCCCATCGAATCTGTCTCGGTCCGCTTGCCGGCTGGGCCTCCCGCGGGAGCGGAACCGGTCGCAGGAGCGGCGGGGCGGCGGCTGGAGGTGCGGGAAGCGGGAGCTTGCTTCTTGGAGCGGTTCGTAACGACAGGGCTCATGGGATGTCTCAGGATCGATCGGCCACGGGCGTGGCCGCGAGCGTGCGGGAGGCGACTGGCGTGCGTCGCCGAAACGCAAATGATAGCCCTTCGCCAAGGCGATTGGAGCGTCGTCAGCGCGCCGCGCTCGACGTCGGAATGGCCTTGCGCAACCGCTCGAATCGCTCTCGCTCCGTCGGCGTCATCGGCGTTCCTGCGCGGCCCGCGGCCCCGGACTCGCCTTCCGCGTATCCCGGATCGACTCCAAAGCGAATCGCGATCTCTTCAACGATCGGACGGGCCCGAATCGTGTCGCCGATTACCGACTCAAGGACGTTGAGCCACGCTGTTGCCGTCGTTTCCAATTCCGATGCCTCGCGGAACTCGCCACTCAGAAGATGGATTCGAAAAAGCGCGTCACGCGCCGGCTCGCCGGACTTCGGCTGAAGGGCGGCCAGCGCATCGGTCGCCTCGCGCGCTCGGTCTTGGGCGACCATGAGGTCAACGTAACGGCGCAATCCGACCTCGACGTCAGCCCGGCGCAGGCCACCAAGGGCGGCGCTCGCGAAGCGGGAAAGTCCCGCGATTCGGGTGCGCACCTCGCAAAGGGAGACCCGTTCCAGTACCTGATCCGCAGCGGGCAACTCCGCCACGGGCAGGTCGCGCAGCAGACGGGTGACGGCAGAATTCCATTCCGCCGCGAATTCGGCTGCGCCATCGCCGGGCGGTACCGCAGCGATCATCTGGTCCAGGGTCGCGAGCGTGCGCGGCTCGTCGGCGAGCGACGCCATGAGCGGAATGAAGATAGCCGGGTCGCGCGAACGCTCAAGGAGGGGACGGCGCACGCCGCGCTGCCGAAGGCCTTCCGCGGCCCCGCGGCGCACCGTCGGTTCGGCCGCGTCGAGAAGCGAGGTCACCCTGGCGATGTCCGCGTCGTCGCCCAGAATCGCCAAGAGCTGCGCGGCAGGTCCGTTCGGCCGCGTTCCTAACAATTCGCGCAACACGGGCAGCAGCCGGGCGGGCGCTTCGACGGGAAGGAGTTTCGCACCGGCCAATTCCGCGAGGGCCCGGCAGGCCGGCTCGCCCAATACCGGGTCGGAGAGGAGCGGCACCACGGCGCCGAACGCTTCGGGTGAAGGGCGGTTCGCCAGCGCCGCCAAGAATGCGGCGCTGACGCTGGCGTCGCGTTCGGCGGGTAGGCGCTCGACGATGCGGGCAGCCAGTTCGGGTGCGGCGAGATCGTCCAGCAGCCTGACCCCGCGTGACCGCAGCAGCGGCAGAGGATCGTCCAGGAGAACCGTCATCGCCTGCAACGTCGCGTCATCGGGGCGCTCACCGTTTCGCAGGAGGCGCTCGATCTGGGTCACCGCGAAGGCCCGGACCTCGGGAAGCGAGTCGGTGAGCAGATCGCCGCTTCGGGTCATCCGCTCCTTCTGGGTGAGGCGAAGGAAGAGCTGGGAGTAGACGTCCGTCAGCCGTTCGGCCAGACGGTCACCGCGCCGCCGTTCCTCGGCCACCGCCCGTTCGGCAGCCTCGACGCGGGCCCGCAACGCCGCGTCGGCACCGCTTTCCAACGCTGCCTTCGAACTGTCCTCCCACCAGGTGCGCCACGCGGCCGGGTCGGTGCCGAGGGCAACGCCAGTCGAACGCTCCAGCGCGGCGCAGATCGCTTGGACGATTCCCGGGGGTTCGTTTCGTCCGACTTCCAGCATGCCCACAAGGCGGGCGATCGCGTCACGGCTGCGTAGTTCGCCCAGCCCGGCAATCGCTCCGCCACGGGCCGACAGCTCTCCGCGCAAGGCAGCGGCCGCAAGTAGTTCCGTTGAGCGTGTATCGCTCGAGGCGAGCACGCGAACGGCGGCGGCCCGATCGAAGTCCCGGTCTGAGGCGATCGCCGCCACGAGCGCTTCCACCAGGGACGGCACCCTCGCTCCGGCCCGATCCAGCGAGTCAACCACCGCGACGAGCGTCTCCGCGCTCTTTCCTCGCAACACCCGTTCGATGGCCTGCATCGCTTCCGGCGACCGATCGCGTATCAGTCGTTCCGCTGCCGCGCGCCGAACCGAAGAGTCCGACCCCGGATGAACCAGGACCGCCTCAAAGAACGACGCATCGCTGGTCAGCCGGCCCTCGGAATCGGGAGGCGTTTGCCGAGACGACGCGGACGCGTCGCCCGATTCGCCATCCGCCACCGGAGGACTGGCTGCGCAGGGAGCCTCTGCCGATATCGCGACAGCCGACGCCAGCAGAAGTCCGCCGGCCACGAGTCTCACGGCGTCGGATCGGAAAACACATCGGCGCGACCGAGTGGGCATGTCGTCGGCGACCTCGCAAAGCCACGCGGGAAAGGGAACGAAGCGGACTGTATTCCAGCCGTCGGAAACCTGCTCGACCGTTGGGCCGGTTCGTTGGATCTCGCCATCCTTGGCGATCCCACCCAATCACGATCAAGTTGCCCTCTCGGAGTTGGCATGACGTACGCTCCGCGATAGGGTTGTGCGGTACGGCTGCGGTTGCCGGTCCGCCTCGCCTTTCGAACCGTCGGACTCACCAACGTGCAGGACAACAACGACGAACCGAATGAGCGCGGCCCCAACGATTGGGGTTCCAGCGAACGGGGCGACGGGTCACCCAGTGACCGTTCGAGCCCGCGGCGGCGCGCTGCGGAACGCTCGGCAGAGCGAGCCGCCGAGTTCTTTCGCCGTGGGCGCCTGGCCGAGGCCGAGGCGGAGTTGCGGAAGGCCCTCGCGGTCGATCCCGGTCGCGGCGAGCTGCACTTCAATCTTGGCCTGACGCTCGAGGCGGCAGGACGTCTCGATGATGCCCTTCGCTCCTTCCGCGATGCTGTCCTGCGACTCCCGCGTCGAGCCGAGACGCGCCTGGCCGAGGGTTCCATTCTCTGCCGGCTTGGCCGTTTCGAGGAAGCCATCCTGCCACTTGAGGCAGCTACCACCATCGAACGGACTTCGGATCCAGCGTGGGCGAGGCTCATCGAAGCCAAGGCCGGGCTTGGCCGTTTCGAGGAAGCGGAGACGACCTACTACGTTGCCCAACAGAATCTGGAGCGCATGCCCCTCAGTCTGGTGGCCATGGGCGACCTTCAGTTGGCCACAGGCCGGCCGCCGTTGGCCGAGTGGTGTTTCCGCGAGGCATTGAACCAGGCTCCCGAGCTGCATCGGGTTCGCGGGAAGCTGGGACGGGCCCTCGCTCAAGGGGGGTCGGTCGACGCGGGCCTTCGCATGTACCTGGAGGAGCTGCGGCTCCATCCTGGGGATGTGCAGACACTGATTGAGTGCGGCGACCTGCTGGCCACGCAGCATCGAATCGGTGAGGCGATCGAGAAGTACCGCCGCGCCGCGGAGCTCGCCCCGTCGTTGGCACTGCCTAGGGCGCGACTCGGCATGATCCTGCTGGCGGTAGGTCGCGCAGAGCACGCTCGGGCGGAACTCGAGACAGCCTACGCCCTCGACCCGACCACACCTCTCGTTCGAGCCACGCTCGCCGCAATCTTGGTCGGCGAAGCCAACGACGGTGAGTATGCGATGGATGTCGACGACGCTGAGCAGGCTCGTCCACCCCAAGGCGAATCGCCCTCGACGTCGGCAGGGCCGGTCCGTGGAGAGACTGGAGAGCCGGCCCGAGCGAAGCTCCTGACCAGCGCCTTACGTCTTCTTCGGGAGGAGATCGCCCAGCGAAAGGACCTGCTCGAAACGAGCGACGAAGACGACATTCTTCGCATCTCCGAACACCTTTTTGACTGCGGCGCCGCCGCGGAGGCGATGCAGCTTCTCGAACGGGCTGCCGAGAGGGGTGTTGGCGGAGGCGCTGACACGAAGAACGAAGCCGGGGTGGCGGCGGCGCGCGAATCTTCGCGGCTGGCGTTCCGTCGACGTCTGATGGTCCTTTACTTCCAGAGCGGCCATCGCCGTCGCGGTCGCGGGCTCGCCCGCCAGATCGCGCGCGAAAATGCTGTTCCTGTTGGCGATAGGGGTGTGGGCGATCGGATCTCGCCCTCGCGCGACACGACCGTCGCCTGCGAATACAACCTGACCTTGGATGCGATCGAAACCGGTCGACTTCGACTCGCCTTCGGTCGCTTGCGAAAGGCCATGGCGCATCATCCGCACGACCCCGCACTCCGGGGATTGAGGGCCCGGCTTTGGTGGGTCGCCCTGACCAGACTCGGCGGCGGGCGGGCCCGCTCCCGATCCGGTCTCCTCGCCACTGCCGCAGCCACGTGTGCGCGTGCGATCGCCCGCGTGATCAGGTCACGTGATCGCTAACGCGGCGTCGGTGCCGCCGAATGGTCCGGCATGCGGTCAGGCGAAGCGGCATTGCCCGCAACTGCCCGGCCTCAACCGGCCCTTCTCACATCGTCGCGCTGGTGTAGGGCAAGAGCGCCATGAAGCGAGCACGCTTGATCGCTTGGGCGAGGCTCTTCTGTTCCCGCGCGGGCAGTTGAAGCCGCTTGCGCGAGTAGATCTTGCCGTTGGGCGTCATCATCTTCCGCAGCTCGTCCACGGCCTTGTAATCGACGTAGTTCTTGCCGTCGGAGCCAACCTTCAATTCGATCGTCGGGGTGCTTTGAAATTGCGTCATGGTGTCTCAGTCGCCAACAATGCCACGGATAGGAGCGGCGCATATTCGCGTCGCCTAGCCCGAGCTTCGCTCGCTCGGGCGACAAGACGAGGCAGAATAGCGGATCCTCGGACGCGGCGGAAGCGCATGATGAATGTGGGACGCGATCGGCGCGTTTCTACGATCAACATCGCGATCGTTCACGGAGGAAATGCAGCCCTTCTGACTCGCGCGAGGTCGGATTCGGTGGTTATTCGCCGCCCATCCGTTGCCCAAACAGCCAGAAGAGAAGTTCAGCCCGGACCGGGGAACCAACCCCCGGCCTCGCGACGGCTCCTGCAAAAACCTGTGCTATCTTTCTCCGGACGTGCGCAACGGCTGCGCGAATCCGGGGAGCAGGTTCTCCTCCGGCCAGCAAATGGGCTGTCTGGAGCCAGAACTTCTGAGAATGACCCCTCGGGAGCGACGCGGTGAACGCACGGACAAGGCGATTGCCCAGCCTCAAGCCCGGCTGGGAGAAAGAACTCTTGGTGGCGTCTTTCGGCGACACCCCCCCACCCTCGCTTCGCGACGTGCGGCAGTGCGTCATCCTCTGTCGAGGTGATGATGTGCCAGCTGCGTTTCTCACGTCACTGGTGCAGCACGGCATCGAGCCGATTGTTATCGGGCATCCGCTTCTTGCATTCGCGGAGCTTCTTCAGCGCGAACGTCAGCACCATCCAGGTCGAGGCTGGGGGCTCCCGACGGTGGCGCGAACCGCCCTGGTCGTCGCCAACCGCGATCAGTGGGATCGTCTTGATCCACTGCTCGAGGCGGTGCGTTCCCAGCTTCCGCACATCGCCGTCTGGGTGACGACAGCAAACCTGTTCCTTGATGTTCGGGAGATCCCCGAGGCTGACGACCTTCCAGCCTTCCCTGAAGGTCCTCAATTGCGACTCGCGGGCACAGAGCTTCCCAAGCCGACCGGCGACGACCCTGCCACTTCCCCTTCGACCTTGGGCAGTCCGACCGAAACCTCCTCTGCCCGTTCGACCTCGCCTCCCGAGCCGAACACCGCGCAGAAGCCGGCGCCGGATGCGGCCCCGCCGCCAGCGGCTCCAGAACCTGAACGCCCTGTTGGCCGTAGCCGTGAGGGCACCGTCCACGCTGCGGTGACACCAGAAGAGATCGAGATGTTGTTGCGGCTCTTTCCAACTCCACCCCGCGAACCGAATCCCCCCACGGCGGGCGGTGGGATATGACTTCGCCCACCGGGTCCATTCCACATGACCGTTGCTCCACAACCGACGGCAGCAACGGCGGCGACGGCGTCGTCTCTAGGACGCTCTTGGTCCGCGACGGACCAGGCCTGAAGGAACTGGCGGAGGCGATTCGCCGATCGTCGCGGCCGACGTCGCCGCGTCTTGAGGAAGTGAACGACCTGTACGAGGCGCTCTCCGAGATCGCCGCCGGTTTCGACGGAACCGCCCTTCCGGTCCGCTCGCTTGCGGTCACGGTGCGGGGCGTGGGTGACAGCGTCTCGGCGGCCCGAGAAGCGATTCGAATTATCGACCCCCGTGTCCGTCTCATCCTGTTGACGCCGCGAGGGTCGATGGAGATGGCTGCCGAGTCCGGCTTCGACGACGTCGTCCTCCTCCCGGTGGGGAGCGCCGAGCTCGCCGCAGCCCTGCAGATTGAGACCGAAACGGCCGAAGGTCTTCGGCCCGGAAACCAACGTCCCGCTGACCGCGTTGCCCCGACCGGCTTCACCGCTTCCAACGACACGACCATGCGCAGCGCACGTCCCCTTCCCGACCGATCGCCGTCACCCCCGCAAGGGCAGCGGGACGTGGTCGAGTTGGTGATCGACGATGCGATCCAGGCGTTTGCGGCGCGACGCGATCGTGAGAATGGACCGATCGCGCCGGCCTCGCCGACAGCGGTACCTGACACGGCTCCGCGATCGATCGACGTGGCGAGCGAATCGTTAGGCGACACCGACCTGGTCGACGCCGTTCTTGAGGGAGGCGAGCGGCTTGAGCGCGTGGCCCTTTCCCTGATTCGCCGAGAGCTGGGCATCACCGATATCCGACTGGTCCCACCCCAAGAGTCCGAGGTCGAGTCGAGCCACTCAGCAGCGAGTAGCGAGGTACGCATCGACGTGCGCTTCGGCTCGCGGACCTATGGAACCCTGGTGTCGGGCGAGGCCGATCTCTCCAGCTTGCGACCTTGGGCCGACTGGCTTGCCCACTGGCTGAGGCTTGACACCTCGCACCAGGAATTGCGGCTTTTCGCCTGGACCGACGAACTCACCGGTGCGGGCAACCGCCGGGCTTTCGATCGCGTTCTCGAGGAGACGATCAGCGAGGCCCGCCGCGAGCGCCGCTCGTTCTCGCTCATGTACTTCGACATCGATGACTTCAAGTCGTACAACGATCGCTTCGGCCATGACGCCGGCGATGAGGTGTTGCGTGAGGTCGTCGAGCTCCTGCGGGCGGTGATTCGCCGCGGGGATCATGTCTTCCGCGTGGGCGGCGATGAGTTCGTGGTGATCTTCGCGGACAGCCGCTCCGGTCCGGGCGGCCCCGGCAGTCCGCCGCTGGAGAGCGTCACAACGATCGCGAACCGCTTCCGCGATCGGGTCTGCGACCTGAAGCTCTCGCAGCTCGGACTGGACGCAGTCGGTTCGCTCAGCGTGTCGGCCGGCGTCTCCACCTATCCCTGGGATGGCCACGATGCCCGAAGCCTCCTCTCCCACGCCGATCAGCTCGCCCTTCGAAGCAAGCGGGGCGGCAAGAACACCATCTCTTTCGGTCCTGGCGCCTGTGGGCTCTCCGCGGACCCCAGAGTGCAGTCCGATCACGCCGATCAGACCGATCCGGACAGCGATCCGAGCCGGGATTTGGCTCAAGAGCCCTAACAGCCTGCGACGGAACTGCCGATCGAAGACGGTCCGGACTGGCTCGCGGGATCTCGGACCTCCGTGCGGAGGCCGTGACGACACTGGTTGACGACATGACCGAGCGGATCATCATCCTGTCGGATCTCCACCTTGGGCGCGACGACGGCGTCCACAGCGTCGAGGAGCTTGACGGGCTGATCTCGCCGGGAGCGACGATCGTCCTTAACGGAGATACCGCCGAGCTGCACGACCCTGACTACCAGTCACGTGCCGAAGACGAGTATGCCCGCCTTCAGGAGATCGCCGCAACGCGCGGCGCGCTTCTCAGGATCATCGCCGGGAACCACGACCCTTTTCTCTCGCGCGAGCGAATGCTCGAACTCGCCGAAGGCTCGGTCATCGTCACCCACGGTGATGCGTTCCACCCCGCGATCGCCCCCTGGAGCGAGTCGGCCGAGGTGATGCGCGAGGCCTGGGAGCGATCGATGTCCGCCCAGGCGCCGGGGCGCCGCGAGACGCTCGACGCGATCTTTGAAGCCGCCCGCGATGCGGCCGTTGCCGAGTGGCTCGCCTCGGGTCACGGCGTTCGCCATTCGACGATGCAGACCTTCGCCCTTCATCCCTGGCGCGCCGCCAACGTCGCCTGGTACTGGGCCCGCTTTCCGTCGATGGCCGCAGCCTTCGCGATGCGCTACGCCCCCGAGGCCGCCGTGATCGTGGTGGGCCACTCCCATCGCGCAGGCATGTGGAGCCGCTCCGGCCGAACCGTCTTCAACACGGGCGCGTTCACGTGGCCCGGAAAGCCGCACGCCGTGGTTGTGGAACAGGTAAGCGACCACGCAACCGCCGCACTTTGGCCGATCGTCGGGCGCTTCGGCAAGGCCGCATGCCGCTATTCCTTCGCGACGGCCCCTGTCGGAACGGTCAGCTTGCCGCACGGAACGAGCGTGCCGGCCTTGAGCAGCCTCGAGGGCAACGCCCGCCCGAGCGCAGCGGAGATGATGCGACCGGCGTCCAGCAGCGTCTGAAGGTCGATGCCGGTCGACAGGCCCGAGCCCTCACAGGCGTACACGAGTTCCTCGGTCGCGCCGTTGCCCGTCGCTCCCGGAGCGTAGGGGCAGCCCCCCAAGCCGCCGCAACTGGCGTCGAAACTTCGCACTCCCAGTTCGATCGCCCGCCAAGCGCAGGCCAGGGCCGTGCCGCGCGTGTCATGAAGGTGCAGCGTCAGCCGTTCCGGTGACGTCACCGTCGAGTGGGCGGCTAACAGTTTGTCCATGTCGCCCGGCACCGCAACGCCGATCGTGTCGCCGAGGTCGATCTCGTCGACTCCGACGTCCAACAGCATGTGCGACACCTCGGCGACGCGGGACGGGGCGATGGGCCCTTCAAAGGGACAAGCCACCGCGCAGGAGACGTACCCTCGCACGGGAAGCCCGGCGGCACGGGCGGCGGCGGCCACGGGGCGGAAGCGTTCGATGCTTTCGGCGACTCCGGCGTTGATGTTCTTTCGGGCAAACGACTCGCTCGCCGCCGTGAACACCGCGACCTTGTCCACGCGTGCCTCAAGCGCCCGTTCGAGCCCCCGTTCGTTCGGCACGAGGGCCGAGTAGATCGTGCCGGGTCGGCGCCGAATGCGCCCTAACACCTCGCTCGCATCGGCAAGTTGCGGAACCCATTTCGGGCTGACGAAGCTGGTCACCTCAATCTCTGGGAAACCCGCCTCCGACAGGCGATCGATGAAGGCAACCTTCGCCTCGACACCGACGATGCCCGATTCGTTCTGAAGCCCGTCACGCGGGCCAACCTCCGTGATGCGGATCGGACTCCTCATGCCTCCCCCTCCTGACGATCGCCGGACGCGGAACGCCGTTCCTCCTCGAGGCGCGTCTTCCGATCCTCGGCCCGCGTGTGTCGGATCAACCAGAAGAGGAAGATCCCGACGGAGATGGTCATCGCCCCGCCCAGGAAGAGCAGGATCGGCTCCAGCGAAGAGATGAAATCGCCCTCAGGTGCTGGCATCGGATTCATGGTTGCCCCTTCGCCCCAGCCGCCGCGTCCGTCGCATCGGGAGCGGGCCAACTGCGGAGCGGCCCGACGACGGCCGTGCATTGGCTTCCTTCCGCATTGACAAGCAGCCGCGTTCCCGGCTCCGTGTGAGCGGTGCGGATCATGGCGAAGGCGACCGGTACCGCCCCAAGCATCGGTGCGAGCGTGCTGCTGGTCACGCTCCCGACCTGCTCTCCGATCATGCCCGCGGTCTCCGCCTCCGATTCGTTGCTCGCAGCGGCCTCGCTGCGCAGGAAGACCTGGGACCCGGCAACCGGGAGCAAATCGGCGGTCGGACGCAACCCGACGAGCACCTGCTTCGGCCGACCCAGGCTCTCCATGCGGGCCACCACCTCCTGGCCGAGATAGCAGCCCTTGCGGAAGCTCACCCGATCGCGAAGGACACCACTTTCGTGCGGCAGGTTGGTCGTGCCGAAGTCGATGTGAAAGAGCGGCGTGCCGGCTTCGATGCGGGCGGTGTTGTAGGCATGCCAGCCGATCGGCCGCACCCGTCGGCGCTCGTCGTGGGGATCGCGGGCGGAACAGAGCGCATCCCAAACCTCTCCGATGCGCGACCGGTCGGCGGCGATCTGCCAGCCGCGCTCGCCGAGCGAATCGGCGCGGACAAGCACCACCGGCACACCGCCCAGCAACGTCTCCGTCACCTCGTTGGGACCGGGGATGGAGGTCGCGCCAGCAAGGGCAAGCATGCGCCCCGAGGACGGACCATGCAGCTCAAGCCGATGGATGCGATCGGTCGCATCCTCGATGCAAACATCCTCGCTGAAGATGAACGTGGAAAGTGAGCGAACCACCTCGGCGGCACGCGTGCGGTCGACGTCGATTTGGATGCGCTCTGCTGTGAGGGGAAGCGACGCCGGAAGATGGCCCAGGACCAGGTCGGCCTCAATCCGACCCTTCCGATTCAGCCAGAAGGCCCGAGTCGATGAGCCGGGTGGAAACGTCTTGAGATCCTGGGTCAGCATGCGCTGCAGGAACTCGCGCCGCTCGCTGCCGGTCACGAGGATCGTGCCGCGGAAGGTCGCGTCGAAGAGGGCCGAGCCCCGGCGAATCGCGGCATACTCCGGCTCGATCGGGCCGTACGCGGCCAACAGCTCGCAGGCTGGACGGGCGTCGGATGCCGGGTCCGCGTACGGGAGATACTCCAACTCGACTGCGTGCTCGGCCTTGATCCGGTGGCCGCTCGCCGCCCCTCCCCGCTCGATGCTTCCTAGAACGGGCGTGCGCCCGGACTCCTCAGCGGCGAAGCGCTCGTGCCGATCGCGAAGCGGCGATGTCGATTCCAAGCCGGCCATATCTCGGATGGTAGCGATCTTGGGGCATCGACAGCGCGGTCCGCTCGCCGCCACAGCCTGTGAGGGTTTCGCAGTAGCATTCCCACTTCCCATGGACATTGAACTTCTCCGTCGTTTATGCGAAACGCCCGGCATTCCTGGACGAGAGGAACGGGTACGGGCGCTGGTGCAGCAGGTCATCTCGGGCAAGGCAAACAATGCCGGCCGGCGCCGTAGCGCTGCATCCGGAGCCTCGGCCGGTGGAGATCTCTTCGATGAGGTTCGTGCCGATGCGATGGGCTCGCTCATCTGCACCCGCAAGCCCACCACCAAGGGAAAGGGGAAGCCCAAGCGCGTCCTGCTTGCCGCCCACATGGACGAGATCGGCTTCTACGTTCGACACGTCGACGAGCAGGGTCATCTTTGGCTGAACGCCGCGGGCGGCTTTGACACCCGCAACCTCTTCTCGCGGCGGGTGCTGGTGGTCACTGAGCATGGCGACCTGAAGGGCGTCATGAACCCGGGCGGCAAGCCGATCCACATCTCTACCGACGCCGAGCGAACCAAGGTTCCAGGAGTCGAGGAGTTCTTCGTGGACCTCGGGCGCGAGGCCGCCGACGCCAAGAAGCTCGTCCAGATCGGCGATTACGTCGTGATGGACGAACCGTTCATTGACCTTCCGCGGGCAGTCGTCTCGAAGGCGCTCGACAACCGGTTTGCGGTGTTCGTGGCGATCGAGGCGATGCGAAAGCTCGCCGCGGGCGGACGCCGAGGCGGCCACCGCTGCGAGATCGTCGTGGCATTCACGACCCAAGAGGAGGTCGGGCTGCGCGGCGCGACCACCGCGGCAAACGCCGTGGGGGCGGATTTGGGCATCGGACTCGACGTCAACCTCGCTTGCGATACGCCGGGCGTTCCCGACTCGCAGCGCGTCACGAAACACGGGCTCGGCGCGGCGATCATGGTCCAGGACAGCTCGATGATCAGCGACTACGGCCTGGTGACCGAACTCTGCGCGGTCGCCAAGCGGCACCGCATTCCTCATCAGCGGGCGATTCTCGCCCGGGGCGGTCAGGATGGGGCGAGCATTCAGAAGGCCAATGGCGGCGCCCGCTGTGCCGCGCTCGGCGCTGGAACCCGCTACATCCATACCGTCACCGAGATGATCGACAAGGGCGACCTTCAGGCGACGATCGATCTGCTTGCCGCGTGGCTCCAGTCGGTGGAGTGAATCGCCGCCCGCCTTCCAGCGACGAGATGAACGAGCTGTTAGACCGATGTGCCCGGACCAGTCGCGTCGAGCCCCAGCAGAACCCGGGCAATGGTCGCCGCAGCATCCTCGCGCGAGCGGCTGCCTAACCGTTCGCGCATGGCCGTGCGCCGGGCCGGATTTGTCATCAGGTCGACCAGCTCGCGTCCCAGTCCATCCATGTTGAGGGCGGGTTCGATCCGGTCCAACGCCATCGCGGCGGCACCCTCCTCAACCAGCGGCTGGGCGTTGTGCTTTTGGTGCAGATCCTTGTGGTAGGGATAGGGCGCGAAGAGCGTCGGAATTCCGTTGACGGCCGCCTCGGCCACCGAGTTCGCGCCGGCCCGACTGAGGGCCAGATCGGCCGCTCCCCACGCCAATCCCATGCGATGCTGGAAGCGAAGGACCGTCGCCGGAACGCCCAACGCGTCGTAAGCCGACTGGAGCGAAGCCGGATCCCCCTGCCCGCAGAGATGAAGCACCTGCCATTCGGCGAAGAGGCCTGGCTTGGCCTTCGCGAGGAATGGCACCAGGTCATTAAGGCTTGTCGCTCCCTGACTTGCCCCGGTGACCAAGAGCGTCTTCCGATCACTGCGCATCCCCAACATTTCGCGGCAGGTGAATGGGTCACTTGGAGCGATCGCGATGCGTCGAATGGGCATGCCGATGACCCGCTCGGCGAAGTGGGGCATCGTCGGCGTCGGTACCGCGCTGAGGATCCGCGACGCCCTGCGGGCTACCCAACGGTTCGCTTTGCCGGGTGTCGCATCGAGGTTCACCAGCAGAATCGGTACGCCGAGCCGATGTGCCGCAGCCACGACCGGAGCGGTGACGTAGCCGCCCAACGCCACGACGTGACGAATGTGTGCTTCGCGGAGAAGGGTCTCCGCGGACCCTCGCCCATGCCAACCCTCCACCAGACACTTCAGGAGCTTCCCCGGACGGAGCGAGAAGGGCTCCGCGGGAATGGGGATGAACTCGGCGTCGGCCTCGCGGAGCATCTCCGCATCAATCGCGCGCCGCGAACAGGCAAAGATCGGGCGGGCCGTCGAGTCGAGCGATCGGATGCGCTCGGCGATCGCCAGACCAGGACTGATGTGGCCGCCTGTGCCGCCTCCCGCCAGGAGGACTGCGGGTCCTGTCGCCGGTCGACCAGCGCCGCCGCGAGAACCGGCGCGAGAGACGGCCTCAGGTGGTGCGTCGGCAGTGGCCATGATCTCGATCTCCTGGCGATTCCGGTGACTGACCCGAATCAGGCGACGGATTAGGTGGCAGCGGGCAGAAGGAGCGGCGCCCGCTCGTTGAGTGGTGGCGTTTCCACCACGCCAGCTTCTCTTCGAAGGCTATGTCTCTCAATCGAGAGGAGCAGCCCCAGCGAAAAGGCGGTGAGGACCCAGCCGGAGCCACCGCTGGAAAGAAGCGGCAGGGCAATGCCCTTGGTCGGAGCGAGCCCGGTCACCACGGTGATGTTGATGAGCGCCTGCAGCCCGATGGTGAGCAGGATGCCAAGTCCGAAAAGCTGCGAAAAGTGTGGAACGGATGGCTCCGCCAAACCATCGGCACCGGTTCGCATGCGATTGATGACCCGAAGTCCCAAGTAGAGGAGACCGGCATAGAGCAGGAGAACTGCAAGCCCGCCGACAACGCCGAGCTCTTCGCAGATGATCGCGTAAATGAAGTCGGTGGTGTCCTCGGGCAGATATCCGAACTTCTGCATGCTGTTGCCAAGACCGCGACCGAACAAGCCGCCGCCGCTGATCGCGGACATCGATTGGATGATGTGGTACCCGATGCCCTGCGGCTCCTCGAAGGGGTTCCGCCACGCCAGCAACCGGTTCATGCGGTATGGGCTGGCGACAATCGCACCCCACGCGGCTATGGCGCCAAGCGGCAGGAGCATGCCCGCATGCCACCACCGAGCTCCTCCGGCGACGAGCATGAAGACCGACACCGTGAAAATGAGAACCGCTGTGCCGAGGTCCTCGTTGGCAATGAGCGCACAGACCACGGCGATGGCGATCAAGGGCGGAACAAACCCGTGCAAGAAGCTCTTCATGACTCCCCCTCGCCGGCAGCAGTGCCAAGCGACGACGAAGAGCATGCCCCATTTAGCCATCTCACTTGGCTGAAAGCCGTATTGGGGCGAACCGATCCAACGGGCAGAGTTGTTCGCGGAGCGGCCGATCCCGGGCACATGCACCAAGAGCAGCATCGCCACCATGGCCACGAGGAGCCACGGCACCGGACTGAACAACCCACGTAGCTGGTAGAGCCGCTCAACCGGAACGCGGCTTCCGATGAACATCGCCAGAATCGCGATGCCCGCCAGGACCGTGGTACGGCCGAAGAGGACGTTGTCCATTGAGATCGGGCGATAGGCAGCCGAGAGTTTCTCGAACTGCGTCTGGGTCATCGCCCCGCTTGTGACCAGTCCAGGATCAGGTTTCACCGTCAACCCCGCGGAGTTGACCATGACGACGCCGAAGACCAGCAAAATGAGAGCGATGAGAAAAATTCCGTGTCCCGCGCGCATGCCGAAGGCATCGACCGGGAGCGGCGTTCCATTGGAGAATTTGGGCGAATCCTTATGCACCATGCCAGCCGCATCCATGCGGACTTCCGGAACGACCATGAACACCGCCGGCGATCGATCAGACTCGCGTCGAGCCGCGAGCGTTCACATGAGCCCCTTCTTGCGGGTGATCACCATGTAGGCCCCGACAATCGCTGCAAGCACCAAGGCCACGACGACTATAAGGAGGATCTCGCCAACACTGAACTCCATTCGGCGGATGCTACACTCGCTGGGCTTGCGTGGTCGGACCGTGCAATTCCCCGCACCTGGTTCTTGCCAGCCTCATCGTGGATCCCATGAAGGTCTATCTCGAGACATTCGGCTGCCAGATGAACGAGCTCGACAGCGAGCTCGTCCGTGGTCACTTGCTGTCCCTTGGCTATCGGTTCACCTCGAGCCCCGACGAGGCCTCGGTGGTCCTCTTCAACACCTGTAGCGTCCGCGAACAGGCCGAGAGCAAGGCGTATAGCCGGATTGGGATCGTGGGAAAGCGGAAGGCGGCCGGCGAGCAGATCATCTTGGGTGTACTCGGGTGCATGGCGGAACGCGATGGCGCCGACATGCTCAGGCGTTATCCCCAGGTCGACCTGCTTTGCGGTCCCGGTGAGCTCGACAAGCTTCCCATGCTGATCGACAACGTCCGGCGTACAGAAGGGATCCGGGCTCGATCCTTGCCATCCACCGACCGGGTTGCGCTGGCCGGGAACAAGAGTCGTCGGTCAGCAACGTTGGCGGCGGCAGAGGACTCGCTGGAGGCGCTGGACCTAGGCCGGGCTTTCGAGCCCCGCGGTGGAGGTTCCGACCGATCAGCATACGTTCGTATCACTCGGGGCTGCAACAAGTTCTGCACCTACTGCGTGGTGCCGTACACCCGGGGGGCCGAAGTCCACCGCCCACCGGACCACATCGTCGATGAGTGCAAGCGCCTCGCCGATGCCGGGGTCATCGAAGTCACACTCGTCGGCCAAACCGTGAACCACTACGTCTATGTGCACGGATCGGCGACAGCAGTCGATGGGAGCGAGGCTCCCCAGGTGGGCCCTGGCCCGGCGGCATTTACAGCGGCAGGGCTCGCGAGACTGAGGACGGGCGGGTCGAAGGTGACGACATTTGCAGGTCTTCTCCATCGAATTCACGAGCAAGTCCCCTCGATCCAGCGACTTCGCTTCGTCACCAGCTACCCTCGTGACTTCGGGGATGAAGTTCTTGACGTTCTCGGTGCCTGCCCCCGGATCTGTCGTTATCTGCATGCCCCAGCCCAGAGCGGCTCGAACCGAATCCTGAAGCTGATGAACCGAGGCTACACCGTCGAGGAGTACCGCGAATTCATTGATCGAGTCTTGGCGAAACTGCCTGACGCCTCTATTGCTGGCGACATCATTGTTGGCTTTCCGACCGAGACAGACGAGGATTTCGAGGCAACGGTGGCTCTCGTGAGGGCAGTTCCCTTCAAGAACAACTTCATCTTCAAGTACTCGCCTCGACCTGGCACCACGGCGATCGAGCGGTTCGCAGACGATGTTCCAACCGAAGTGAAGAAGCTACGAAACAACCAGCTTCTGGCCATCCAATCAGAGGTGAGTGCCGACGTGCACAAGCGTTGGGTCGGCCAAGCCGTCCAAGTTCTTGTTGAAGGTCCCAGCCGTGCCTCGCAAGACGTGGGTGAGAGCGCTTCGGACCTGACCTGGGGCGCAACTGACGGCCCGGGGGTTGTGTCCGCCCCCAATTCGCCCGTCGAGGCCGGAGCCCGAACAGTCGGCCTGAGGGTTCTTGCCGGTCAACCGGCGGGCCCAACCCGTCGCGCTCCGGGCACCGCTCCCGGGGCGACCCAACTGGTCGGACGCACGTCCGGAGATCTGATCACCGTTTTCGATTGCCCAGCAGGCCGGTCCATCACAGACCTTATAGGAACCATTGTCACCGTTCACGTGACGGGGCACGGATCGCTGATCCTGCAGGGATCCTTGGTCTGACCAAGCCTTCCATGTGAGACGAACGGGGTTCGGGCCAATCGACCTAGCGGGAGTCCTGAGCGGCCGAACAACCGGGACAATCGACCGTTTGGGTCTGATGTGGGGCGAGTTGTGAATTTTGCCGTGGCTCCGTCCAGTTCGCCGAGTACACTGCGCAGTGACTTTTTCTACACCGCTCGGCGGCTTTGCACGGAATTAGGGTTCCGAAACAAAGCACCGGTAACGCCGAAGTGGGATTCTCGCGTCGCGAGGAACGGGATTCTGCCACCCGATGCTGGCGGTGGTTCAATGCAGCCCCTGAACGAATTCACTCGTTTGGGTCAGACTCGTTGGATCAAAGGGAAAAGGGAGCCAGCCGCCTCTGAGGGGAGTCGGCTCGCTGGGAAAAGGGGTTTACCAACTGCCGCACGGCAGGCGCGACCTTGAAAGGGATCGAGATCGCGACGCAGTCCGGATCACCGCCTCTAGGGCGGCAGACCGGTCAAAGCACCTACAACTGAATACTGGGGAATTTCCGCTTCCGTGGACATCGCCCGCCTTACGACCTGTCTAGGTCGATAACAAGAGAGTGATGTCAGCCCCTACCGAGTTGCCGCGATCGGCGAGCTGGAGGGTGGTTGACTGCAAAGACCGTGTTTCGACGCGGTCATGAGCAGACCAAACGGATGCCCATAGCTCGCCTGAGCACAAGCAGTTGCATTGGCGAAACCCCCTACATGCCATGATGAAGGCTGTGTAGGGGCAGGGCGAAAGCAAGCGGCGCACGTCAAGACGACCCCCGCTCTCCGCGAGCAAGTCGTTTTGGCAAAAGGACTTGGAACCGGCTCGGCTCCAAGTACCGGGCGGTCCTCTTCCCACAAAAAACTCCGTCGCAAGGTTGACTGCCTTGCGGCTGGAGGTATCTTGCATTCGGAGAAACGTGTCCGTCATGTGGCGGCGGTTCTCCAGTCGAGTTCCCCGACTCAATGTAAGAAAGGTAGAAGAGAGATGAAGTTCATGGTTCCCTTTGTTGCGGCTGCTGCTATTGCAGCGACCGCGTCCGCCGGTTTCGAAGGCTTCTCGACCGAGAACATTGACATTGGTGGCGGCAAGACCGTTTCCAAGGTCTATGCGTGCTTCAACGGAGCCAGCGACACCCTTTTGAATGTGTTCGACATTTCGTACGCTGGTGGCGTCGATACGTCCGGCTTCGGCTCGGGTAATTTCTACCACAGCGACTTCAGCAACTTCAGTCCGTATAGTTCGACGACTGGTACTTGGAACCCAGGATTCACCCCGGCTGTTCCGTTCCCCCCGCTCTCGGCGTACGACAGCTTCCTGACTATCGGTGGCGGCGGCGGGCCCTCCAACACTTGGACCACTGCCGACCCTGACTTCGGAGATGCAGGCCTTGGCCAGGCTGGACTTGTCGAGGGCGCTGGCTGGTACAACGGCAACCCGAGCAACCTCAAGGGCCTGAACGACGGCGGCAAGGTCTTCATTGGCCAGTTCGTCATCGACACCGGCAAGGGCTGGTTCGTGAACGCTCAAGTCGGCTTCAACCAGGGCCTCGGAACCTCGACGGTCTTTGGTGCCGGCATGTTCACCATCGGCGTCCCGGCTCCGGGCGCGGTTGCCCTCCTCGGCCTCGCTGGCCTCGCTGGCCGCCGCCGTCGGGCCTAATCGCACCGACCTGAGTCGGGGAAGCTAGCTCCCGCGGAACCGGGGGCGAAGATCCCCGGTTTCTCGGACACAAGCAAACATCGCCGCTCGCAAGGGCGGCGATGTTCTTTTTGCATTGAACCGAGGCCTTGCAGCCTCATCCGCAAGCTTGCTTCCACCCGGATTGGCCTCGAGGCTCTTGCGATGGTCCGGGAACTGTCGGTAGATGATATCGCGGCCCCGGCTCACCCTTCGCACGAGGCCATGCTGAAGGAAGATCCCTATGTCCAATCGACGCAAGGCATTGTCATCATCCAAGAGCGGCGATCCAGAAGGGCTTCCTCGTCTCCAGGGGCCGGGGTGGACCACTCCATCATCAAGCCGAGCTTCGCTCAAACGCTCCAGACCAACCTCAGCACCTGCACAAAAGTTGGCTGTGGCCTTGACAGCGTGAGGAGGCGGGTTACATTTGCCTTGAAGGGATGCCCCCCGCATCGTGCAGGCGGGCACATAGGGAAAGTGTGACGCGGTTTACCTCAGGGCCATGTGCTTTGGGGCGGGCGTCTCAGGGAAAAGGGAGCAGAACAAATGAAGATTGGTGTTCTCGCTGGCGCTGCGGCGCTCGCTATCGCTGGTATCGCTTCGGCCGGTTTCGTCGGTTATGAAGCTGAGAAGACTGTCGTCAGCGGCAAGAACGTTTGGCGTGTCTATGCCAAGTTCAACAATGCCAGCGACGTCGTCCTCAGCGTCTACGGCATCTCCGGATTCGGTGGCGCAAACTTCAACGACAGCGATTTCGTGGGAGGTACTTGGAATCCTCAGTTCGCCCTCGACGCCACGGTTGACAGCTTTGTCACCATTGGCGGCGCGGCTGGCCTGACCAACAGCACCAACGCTGACCCGGAATGGGGCGCCCCAGGCTTCCTCCAGAACGGTATCCCGGATGGCGCTGGCTGGTTCAACGGTAACCCGACGAACCTCCAGGGCAAGGTCGACGGCTCGCTCCGCGCCCTGATCGCTCAGTTCGTGTACTCGGGTGAAGACACCCAGCAGTACACCAGCCTGCTGAGCATCTCGTTCAACCAGGGCCTCGGCACTGCGACTCAGTTCGGCGAAGGCCAGGGCTTCACCATCGGCGTCCCGGCTCCGGGCGCGGTTGCTCTCCTCGGCCTCGCTGGCCTCGCCGGCCGTCGTCGTCGCGCCTAATGCAAGGGTTCGGACTCGACTGACAGCAGTCAAGTTCGATCTTGAGTTGACTACAACACCGGCACCTTCGGGTGCCGGTGTTCTTTTTTGTCCCGAGTGGGAGAGCGTTGCGGCGTGATGGCAGATGCTTGTCGTTGCTCCGCCAGATACGGGTGATTCCGGTGGGAACTCGCCCTTGGGCCCCCTCTCAACCCAACGGGGAATCCTGCAAAAGATCGCACATTGGGCGACCGTGTTCAGCCGCGGGTGTATCTTCTGATGGGGGTGTCCTCTTGAACCTGCACCAGTTCTGCGCTGGTGGTGGTAGCTCGTTGTTGTAGAGATTGAATCGTCCAAAGGAGACTAGGCGTGAAAATTGGAATGACCCTTGGAGGCCTGCTGCTGGCCGGCACTGCGGTGATTGTCGGTCAGTCGTTGACGCAAACCGTGATCGCGGTCCCGGGCGACGATGGACCAGGTGGCGCAGCCTCCGTTGGCCCCGATGTGATCGTCGGCGGCATCCCGAACTACAGCAAGTACGGCACCACGTCTGGCGTGTCGGCGTACGCCTTCGGATCGACAAGCTGCAACATGGGCACCGTTCAGCTCGACTGGGTCGCCGGTACGAACCAGCACCCCGTCATTCCGCAGAATGCCTACCGCATCAAGGGTGGGCGTATCGAGCAGATCGGTATGTCGTGGGTGAAGCACGGCTTCTGCGCGTTGCAGCAGACCCTCTGTGGCACCTGCTCGCCCGCTGGCCCAGGTTGCCCGAGCTCGCTTGGCGTCGGCTGCTCGGATCCGTATGACTCCACCCTCAACGGTGACCAAGGCGGCCTTGGGCCGCGTTCGCTCATCAACGCCGCAAGTGGCTTCTTCCCCTACCCATATACCGCCCCTCCATTCAGCGGCAACTTGGCTCGCCGTGTGCAGATCAAGCTCGCCGATCTTGATCCGGCACAGAACACCGGTGCGGTCTACTACGCCGAATGCCAGTACATCCATCCGGACGACTCTGCGGCCGGAAACGACAACAACAACGCTTCCTATCGCAAGTTCAACGTTGGCTCCTTGAGCGGCGGTTCCTACAACCTCTCGCTCACCGGCGCCACGATTCAGGAAAAGCCTGCGATCTACGCCTGGAAAGACGTTGACGCTGCGGTCACCGTTACCGCCTTCGACGTCCCCAATGACGGCCGGTACTACCTCGCCTACAAGGCCTCAAACAACCTCAATGGCACGTGGCACTACGAGTTCGCGATCTTCAACCTGAACAGCGATCGCTCGGGACACAGCTTCTCCGTTCCGGTCCCGGACGGCGTGACGATCTCAAACGTCGGCTTTAAGGACGTAGATCATCACTCGGGCGAGCCATACACCAACACCGACTGGACGTTCGCTGTCGCCGACGGCGCACTCACGTGGACCGCCGATGCGACGTTTGCCAGCAACCCGAACGCGAACGCCCTGCGCTGGTCGACGATGTTCAACTTCTGGTTCGACGCCGACACCGATCCCCAGCCCGTTCTGTCGTCGCTCGGGCTCTTTAAGCCCGGCACGGTTGAAGGCGATCCCAACAGCGTGAACATTTCTGTCGCAGGCCCGAGCGAACCGCCGTGCCCCGGCGACTACATCGCGAATGGCGTCATCGACGGTTCGGACTTGGCGTTCCTTCTTGGTGCATGGGGAACGGACGATGGAGACCTAACCGGGAACAACACCACGGATGCCGCCGATCTCGCGGTTCTGCTCGGTGCTTGGGGTCCCTGCAAGTAACGAGTCTCGCAGGCTCTCCACCAACACGTATTGTCCAGCGGACCCGACGAATGTCGGGTCCGCTTTCATTTCTTGACCCCTTCGATGCCCATGACAGGTCGCGTAAACAGCATGAACGATCGTTGAGATTCGAGCGACTGGGCAAACGCCGAATGGCGTCGCCCCGACTGAGAGCTATATTCAATCGATCCGTCTTACATGGCGGGCGGTCCCATTGGACTCCCGCTCGCGAGGCCCACAGTCCTCGCGGGTACATGTGTGGTGTACCGTGACACGGCGACTCACCGGCTCGCGTTCTTAAGGCGATCCCGGGGGATTCTGGACATGAAGACAAGCCATATTGCCCTTCTTCTCGGTGGCGCGTGCGCCCTTTCGTTCCTCGCCGGCGCGAGCGCCCCCCCAAGGTCTCCGGTTCCCCCGACGCGAGACCGAGCAGAGCGAAAGGAACAACCGCTCGCCATCCCGGCGCTCGCCCGGTTTACGACCGTTGATCTCGCGTTGCCGATGGGCGTGCCCGAGCAGTTTCAGACCGTCCTGCCGATCGGCGGTGAGAACGTCACCATCTCGGCGATCCACCGGTCGTTTCGAAGTGCCTCATTTCAGGTGTTGGTGCAGGGTGCCCATGGCCTCGAGCCATTCCAGGCAGGTCCAGCCCGTACCTATCGCGGCACGGTGCAGGGCATCGATGGGTCTGCGGTCGCCGTCAGCCTGATCGACGGTGCGCTTTCCGGTTTCATCGACATGGGGGCCGAGGGCTTCTATTACGTCCAACCGGCACGTGACTTCGATCCGGATCAGCCGGCGACCCGACACGTCATCTACAAGACCTCGGACACGATCGCGCCGCCCGGTTCATGCGGCAACGACCTCTTCAACCTTGGTCTGCCCGAATGGATGGAAGCCGGTGGCGTCGGTGGCGGAGAGGGCGAAGGAGGCATTGCCGGCGCCCAGCCCAACATCGCCGAGATCGCCTTCGATGCTGACTTCGAGTTCTATCAAAAGAACGGAAGCAGTGTCAACAACACGATCAACGACATCGAGAACGTGATGAACGGCGTCGAGTTCATCTATGACCGTGACGTCAACATCGGATACGAGTTCTCGACGTTCGTCATCCGTTCCAACTCTTCCGATCCCTACACGACCACCAACATCGGGGATCTCCTGTGTGAGTTCAGGACGACCTGGAACGCAACTCCCGAGAGCGCCATCCAGCGCGACGTGGCCCAGCTCTATTCCGGGAAGAGCATGCAAGGCAACGTCATTGGCCTGGCCTGGCTCGGGGTTCTCTGCAATCAATCCGGAAACGATTGTGGCGGCAACGGCAACTTGGCTTACTCCACGGTTGAGAGCCGCTACACGACCGTCCTTTCATTCCGCCAGTCGCTTTCCGCTCACGAGATCGGTCACAACTGGGGCGCCACCCACTGCGACGGCAACGGCGATTGCCACATCATGTGCTCAAGCAACGGTGGTTGCGACGGGATCGCCGGGAGTGATCTGAAGTTCGGCGGCGGTGAGGTCGTCGAGATCAATGCGGGCAAGAATTCGGTGAGCTGTGATCAGGCCGGCCAGCTTCCGCTCACGCCGCCGTTCCTCGAAACGGTCCCCGGGGCTTCACTCAGTTCGTCCAATTGGACCTTCATCAACGGTGCAAGTACGAGCACCGCTGCCACGAATGAGCCGTCGCCTACCCGCTCAATCAACCTCGACTCGTCCGGTGCGAACACCTACGACGACGATGAACTTCGAAGCAACGTCATCGAACTCGGCGGACTGACCAACGTGGAGATGAGCTACTTCACGCAGCACAAGGGCGTCGAGTCTGGCGAAACGCTGACCGTCCAATACTGGTCGAGCAGCGGTGACTGGGTCACGCTGAACACCATCACCAGCAACGGCACCGACGAGACCACGTTCGTCGAATGGACCCATGTGCTTCCCGCCGCGGCCCGCCATGACGGCTTCCGCATGCGTTTCCTCGTCGACGGAAACGACACGGCCGACGACTGGTACATCGACGACATCAGCGTTGGGGTCGTGGTCATACCGCCGCCCGCCAACGATGAGTGCACAGGAGCGACGGTCATCAGCACCGGCTCCACCTCGTTCGATTCCACGAATGCCACAGACAGCCCCGTCGCGCTGCCGAGCTCCTGCAACGAGGGCTCCGGCGTCGCCATCGTCAAGGACGTTTGGTTTGCCACGGTTGCCGGATGCAACGGAACCATGACGGTCTCCACTTGCGGCACCGTTGGATTTGACACCAGGCTCGCCGTCTATGGCGCGTCGTGCCCAACCGCAGGCTCAGCGGTCGTCGCATGCGATGACAACACGGCCGGATGCTCAAACAACACCTCCTCGGTCACCTTCAACGTCACCTCTGGTTCGCTGTATTACATCCGAGTCGGCGGCGCTAGCGCCGGCGGCACGGGAAGCCTGACCGTCACATGCACTCCGGTCATCGTGCCTCCCGCCAATGACGAGTGCACGAGCCCAGAGTTTGTCTTCACCAACTCGGTCAACTTCGACACGACGAATGCGAGCGCGAGCCCGGTCGCGCTCCCCGCGGCGTGCAATGAGGGCGGAGGAACGACCATCGCGAAGGACATCTGGTACGTCTACTTGGTGCCGTGCACCGGCAACGTGACGGTCTCAACCTGTGGCACCGCTGGCTTTGACACTCGAATCGCTGCTTACGCTGCGTGTCCGCAGGTTGCCACCCCTGCGATCGCATGCGACGACAACACGGCGGGGTGCACCAACAACACCTCCAGCATGACGTTCAGCTCAACCGCCAATGCGCTCGTCTATCTCCGCGTCGGCGGGGCGACGACTGGAGGACCCGGCACCCTGAACGTGACTTGCACGCCGGTGGCTCCGCCCTGCCCGGCGGACTTCAACGACGACGGTCAGGTCAATGGCTCTGATCTTGCGGTCCTGCTCGGCGGTTGGGGAAGCCCCGGAGGCGACCTCGACGGAAACAACACCACCGACGGTGCCGACCTTGCCGCCTTGCTTGGCGCTTGGGGACCTTGCCCGTAACCGAGCCGGAAGCGACGAAGGACATGCGACGGACCGATCCGCGCCACACGGCGCGGATCGGTCCGCTCTTTTTCAGAACTTCTCGCGCCTCAGGCCTGTTCAAGGCGCGTGCGGCGGCTTCGGTCCGCCACGACGGCTCGGCAAGAGGGCCGGGAAGATCGTCACCGTGGGCGAGGCGAGCTTCAGCAGGTCCTCTGCGAAGTTGTCCCTCGTCCGCCGCTCCGTGATCGGCCCATCGGCGTCGCCACGAAGGAACTGCCGCACGATCCGCTCCTGCTCGGAGAGCCCCGTCGCGTGCTCGTCGGCGAGCTTCCGAAGTCGATCGAATTCATCGCGAGACCCCACCATCAGGACGCGCCCCTTGTCGAGCATCATCATCCGATCGGCGATCGCGAAGGCCGAATCCATCTCGTGGGTCACGACCACGCTGGTCACGCCGAGCTGCTTGGTCAGCGCGACGATGAGCTGGTCGATCTCGGCGCTGGTCACCGGGTCAAGTCCGGCCGATGGCTCGTCGTAGAAGAGGACCTCGGGGTCGAGCGCCAGGGCCCGGGCCAGCCCCGCCCGCTTCTTCATGCCGCCCGAAATCTGGGCAGGCAACTTTTCGGCGTGCTCGCGCAGGCCAACGAGCTCGAGCTTGATCTTGACCTGGATGTCGATGATGGCGTCGTCAAGGGTGGTGTGCTCGCGCAACGGCAGGGCGACGTTGTCGGCGATCGTCATGGAATTGAAGAGCGCCCCCGACTGAAAGAGGACGCCGACGCGGCGACGCAACTCGTTGAGTCCGCGCTCGTCGAGCGTGTGCAGCGGCTGACCGAAGACGCTGACGGTGCCCTCGGTAGGGACCAGCGAACCAATCAGGTGGCGAAGGAGCGTGCTCTTGCCGCAGCCCGACCCGCCCATCACCACCATCGTCTCGCCCCGGTGAATGTCCAGGGTGATGCCGTCGAGGACCGTCTGGCTTCCGAACTTCCGAACCAGGTTGCGGATGCTGATGACTACATCCTCCGCGTCACGCGCGGTCTCCTGATTCGGCTGGGGACCGGGGGCGGCCATGGCTTCATCGTACCTGTACACTTCGGCCCATGCGGGATCTGCACGGTCGCAGGGTGACGGTGATGGGGCTCGGCCAGTTCGGCGGCGGACTTGGCGTGACCCGCTGGCTCGTCGGTCGAGGAGCCAACGTGCTCGTGACGGATCGCGAACCAGCCGAGGAGCTCGCGGGCCCGCTCTCGCGGCTGGAGGACCTCGTCGCCTCGGGTTCGGTCACGACGCGCCTCGGTGGGCATGACGAAGCCGACTTCGAGTCGACCGATCTGGTGGTGGCAAACCCAGCGGTGCCGACGCCTTGGGCGAATCGTTACCTTGGCGCCGCTCGCCGCGCTGGGGTTGAGGTGACCACCGAAATGCGGCTCCTGACGGGCGAACTGGACCGGCGCGGCGTCCGATGCACCGTTGGCATCACCGGCAGCGCGGGCAAGAGCACGACCAGCGCACTCACCCATCACCTCCTTCGACAGCACTGCCCCGGTACCGCATTGGGCGGCAACATCGGAGGCTCGCTCTTAGACCGTTGTGACGCACTTGGTCCGAACGACCCGGTCGTTCTTGAACTCTCGAGTGCCATGCTCCACTGGTTCGGCGCTGAGTGGGGCGAACCATGGGGCCCTTCGGTCGGCGTCCTGACCAATCTCCTCACCAACCACATCGATTGGCATGGCGACTTCGGGCACTACAGCCGCTCGAAGTCCCAGATCCGTTTCCATGCCCGACATCCAGGCGACCCGGGGACATTCATCACTCGCTTCCATGTCGAGACTCCCGACGCTGCCGCCACTGCAACCCAAGCACTTCACGATGGGCCTTGGTGGACAGCGCCACCGGTCCTCACCGGCGACCCCCTGCCGTTTTCGCCGAACGACATTCCGATCGCGCTCCCCGGCGAGCACAACCGACGGAACGCGACCCTGGCTCTCCTGATCGCCGCCGAAACATGTCGACGGCTCGAAATCGTCGTGTCCACCGATCGCCTTCTTGCGGACGTCGCCGGCTTCGGCGGACTGCCCCACCGCCTCCAGCTTGTGCTTGAGCGGGACGGCATGCGCTTCTTCAACGACTCGAAGTCGACCACGCCGGAAGCCGCGCTGCTGGCGATTCGGGCCTTTCCCTCCCCAGCGCGCATCCACCTCATCGCCGGCGGTTACGACAAGGGAAGCGACCTCTCGCCCGTGCGTGATGCCGCTCCGTCGCTGGGCGGGCTCTACGCGATCGGCGAGACCGCCAAGGACCTCGCGGGACCGAACTGCATTCAATGCGGCACCCTCGATGGAGCCGTTGGGGAGGCCCTCACGAAGATGCGCGAAGGGGATGTGCTGCTTCTCTCGCCGGCCTGCGCGAGCTGGGACCAGTTCACCAATTACGAGGAGCGTGGCGAGCGGTTCACATCGCTCGTGCGCGGCGCGAACGGTCCCGTTTCAAACTGACCGTAGCGGTCACGACCGTCGGCGGGCTGAGCCCGCGTCACTCGTAGAGGCGACTGCTCGTCGGGGCGGGCGGCGGACCGCCAGCTTCGGTGGCCCATTCAGGCTTGCTCGAAGCGTCACCGACTCGCATCTCCGCCTGCGGCGGTTGCGGCGCATATTCGGGAGCGTTCCGCAGCGTGTATTCGATGCGGCGGCAGGTCTTGTCCGGAACGCTGAGTGAGTTGGTCAGGGAGCCGAATCGCTTGCCAGCGTCCCACATCGACCAGGACATCTTCGCCGGTCGCAGCACCGGATCGTCGCCGCCCGACTCCTCGAAGTCGAAGCTGAGTTGCTTGCCGACCGGGACCTCCATCCGGAAGAAGGGCTCCTCGGTGCGCACGTCAATCACGGTGATCGTGATCGGGCGCATCGTGGTCGACTCGTAGGTAAAGGTATCGGTCGAGGTGTTGAAGAGATGGGGCGACGGCGAGTAGCAGCCCCCGAGCGCGACAGCAGTCATCACGGCGAGCGAACGGACGAGGCGAGGGAAGGTCGGCGCTGGAGTGGCGTTCATGATGAGTTCCGAGGAGGGTTCGTTTGGTCTGGTCCGTATCGGTTTCGGTGGACGCTGCGGCCTGTGCGGGCGAGGGCCGGTCGGACCGATGAACGTCTATCGGTTATCGGCGAGCCTGACCTGAGCACTGGAAGGACTTCGGCCGGGAAGGACGGCGGCAGACGGCTGCCGACCGAAGGGGTAGATTGCCGCCTGTGCACCCTGCCCCGTTCCGAATCGGCCACGGCTACGACCTGCATCGCCTGGAGGCCCCGCCGCCCGTGGGCCGCGGGAGGCCCTTTGTGCTCGGCGGCGTGCGTTTTGACCATCCCGTAGGGCCGGTGGGCCATTCCGACGGCGATGCCGTCTACCACGCGGTCACGGACGCCATCCTCGGGGCCCTTGGGCTGCCGGACATCGGCCAGCTCTTTCCGGACAACGACCCCCGGTGGGACGGACAGGACTCGAGGATCTTCCTGGAGGAGGCGGCCCGGCGGATGGCTGAGGCCGGTTACGCCCTCGGAAACCTCGACGTGACCGTCATCTGCGAACGTCCGAAGCTCTCGCCGCGGAAGGGCGAGATGATCGCCAACATCGCCTCGCTGATCGGCGTCGCCCCGGATCAGGTCAACCTGAAGGGCAAGACGCACGAGAAGGTCGATGCCGTCGGCGAAGGGCGTGCCGTCGAGGTTCACGTCGTGGCGATCCTCCATCGGCGACTCCTGTAGGCTATCCAGCCCCCTCCTGACGGCGCCAGCCGGACGGGTATGGGCGGACATCCGGAGAAGCAGCGCATGCGAGCGGTCGTGACCGGCCAGATCGGCGTGGACAAGAAGCCCTACCTCAAGGCCGTTGCCGACCTTGGCGGGACCCGCGGGACCAACGTGGAGCTCTTCCACCTCGGTGACCTCATGTACCGCGAGGCTCCCGACGTGCGCCCCGGGCGGATTCTCGACCTTCCGCTTTCGCGGCTGACCAACCTCCGTCGGGCGGCGTTCAAGGACGTCGTCAACGCCACGATGCCGGCCAAGGACCACAAGCACGTGGTCGTCAACACCCACGCCACCTTCCGCTGGCGACATGGGCTCTTTCCGGCCTTCGATTTCGATCTCATGCGCCGGCTCGAGCCGGACATGTTCATCTGCCTCGTCGACAACGTCGAGGTCGTGCACCATCGGCTGCACCAGGAACATGACATCGACGCGACGCTCAAGGACTGCATGGTCTGGCGCGAGGAGGAGATCCTCGCCACCGAGCTTCTTGCCGACGCCCTCGGCTGCCGCAACAACTTCTACATCCTGAGCCGCGGCCGTCAGGTCGACACGATCGAGACCGCCCTGCGGCTCATCACCCGGCCGGACATGAAGAAGGTCTATCCCTCCTTCCCGATGAGCCATGTCGTGGACATGCCCGACGTGCTCGCCGAGATCGACGACTTCCGGGCGAAGCTCGCCAAGTACTTCATCGCCTTCGACCCGGGCGATGTCGACGAGAAGTTGCTGCTCGAGCGAGCCCTCGCCGCAGCCCGTAAGGGTGAGGACCGCATCGAGGTCGCACCGCACAGCTTCGGCGGCCGCGCCGACGCGCCGTCGCTGCGTGTCCCGGTGCGCGAAGTGTTAGACATCGCCGGCGACATCGACGGCCAGATCTACATGCGTGATTTCAAGCTGGTCGACCAGTCGGACATGATCGTCTCGCTGATCCCCGAACTGCCCGGCGGCGTGCCCGGACTCTCCAGCGGCGTCGAACGCGAACTCCATCACGCGTTCGAGCACACCAAGGAGGTCTACGTCGTCTGGAAGCCGAAGAAGAGCCCGAGCCCGTTCATCACCGAGACGGCGACCAAGATCTTCCGTTCGGTCGAGGAAGCGCTCTCCTACTTCGAGGGCCGAGGCTGGTTCCCGCAGGCCGACCTCTTCGGGAATCAGTGATGCCGAGATTTCGGCTCCTGGTGAGCTACGACGGCACCGACTTCCACGGCTGGCAGCGCCAGGAGCCGCCAGGCAAGGAGCCGCTCCGCACCGTGCAGGGCACGCTTGAGGTCGCGGTGCGCGAGGCGCTTCGCCAGCCGGTGCGGGTGGTTGGGGCCAGCCGCACCGATTCAGGCGTGCACGCGGTCGGACAGGTGATGGCGTTCTCGGCGGCAACGCCGATTCCCGTCGAGCGGCTTCCGTGGGCCATCAACGCTCGGCTGCCGATGGATGTGCAGGTGCGAGAGCCGCGCATCGTCCGCGAGGAGTTCGACCCGATCTCCGATGCCATCACCAAGGGCTATCGCTATTCGATCGTCATGCCACACGACGCGGAACGCCTGCCGCCGATGTTCGAGTTGCGACATGCCTTCTGGACGGTCCAGCGTCTCGACATCGAGGCGATGCGCATGGCCGCGGCAAGCATGGTGGGCGAGCACGACTTCGCCGCATTCGCCCACGCAGCCCACGGGCGCGAATCGACCGTCCGCCGCGTGACCGAGTGCCACGTCACCAGCCCGGCCCCAGGGCACATCCGGATCGATGTTGCCGGCACCGGG
Source organism: Phycisphaerae bacterium (assembly GCA_016795065.1). Taxonomy (GTDB): domain Bacteria; phylum Planctomycetota; class Phycisphaerae; order Phycisphaerales; family SM1A02; genus JAEUIT01. The sequence goes on along the minus strand of JAEUIU010000066.1, from coordinate 73,225 downwards.
TTTCTCTACAACATGGTGCGGATCATCGCCGGCACATTGCTCGAGGCCGGTCGCGGACGACGGACCGCCGAGGATGTCACCAGGGCCCTTGCCACGGGCGACCGCACGCTCACCGGGCAGACCCTTCCGCCGCAGGGACTTTGCCTGCGATGGATCCATTACGGTGAGCGGGACGAATCTGTAGCCTGCTAGGCTGCTTCGACACGTGCCCGCCGAACCCGCCCGCGAGAACCACGTGAGCACACTTCGCCATTACCCCTTTCGAATGTGGGCCGCCGCCGGAGTGCTTGCGCTGGGCGGACTGGTCGTTACGCCGGCCAACTGCCAGACGCTCGACCTGGACGCGGCCCCACCCCTTCCGCGGTTGCGCGGCGAGAGCGTGACGCTCTCGGTGACGACCGTCTTGAAGGAGGAAATCGAGGAGTTGGAGCGGCCGCTGGAAGGGGTCAAGGACCCGCTCGCCCTGGCCATTCGTTCTGCGCGCCTCGAGATGCGGCGTCTTGCCTTCCACCTCTTGGCGAAGGCATCTTCGGGATCGGGGCCGAGCGACTTGCTTGCCCTCCATGGATTCCGGATCGCGGATGTGCGCCGTCGCGTGGATGTCCGGCTCGAGCGGGTGCTTGAGGGGTCCGGACTTACCCCTGCTGGTGAGATCCGCCCGCTGAGCGTTCGGGAGAAGGACCGCGTCCTTCGACTGTTGGTGCGGTTCTCTGAGCGAGCACCGAAGGCCTTCGCTACCGCGGCGCTTGAGGACCTTGTTCAACTCGACGCGGCGGTGGCCGTCGCCCTCCAATCGCTGATCGATGCGTTGGCGATCATGGAGGAACGGGGGAGCGGCGACGACCTTGGATCGGGTTGGCCGACGGCGGATGAACTCGTCGCCAACGGGGGCATCGCCCGACCGCTTCCGATTTCGGGCAGCGACACTGACCCTTGCGATCCGGCGCTCCGCGCCGGAGTCGGTCCCGCGACGCAGGCCGCACTCGATTCACTCTGCGGCGGCGCGTCGGGATCAGCCGTCGGCGACCTCTCCGGTCGTCATGATGAGATCTTGGCGGCGGCGCGACTCTCCCGCGCTGCGGCATCCGCCACGTGGCTCGACACAAATGAACGGGCCGCACTCGACCAGCGTGCGGCAGCCCTTGCCAATGCGGCCGATGGCCCCGGCGGAAGCGCCGTTCTCGTTGGAGCGCAGGCGGGACTGATCGCGGCCCGCAATCGACTGGCGTTGGCGGAAGGCTCGCGACCGTCGGACCTGAAGGCCCTCGATGCGGCGGTGCGATGGGCACTCTTCCCTTCCATCGAACGTGGCGTGGCCCTGTCGGACTCGCCCGAGGAACTGGCTCGAATCCTGTCCCGCATCACCGAGTCAGTCGGTCTCGGTGCGATCGCCCGAGTGGATGAGGCCCGCGAGCCGGCGAAAGAGCTTCGTACCGCGATCCGCGATGCCGAACGGCGTTACGCCAAGGCCGAGGCGGCGACGTGGACGCGACTCGAGCGCATGCTGAAGGACGAGGATGCCCTGACCAACCCCGAGCACACCGGACTGGTGCGTGAGCAGCGCGAGGCGCTCCGCGACATCGACCGGATCCTCGGATCGCAAGCGCTCATCGATTCAATCGGCGGCGTACGGCCGCAGGCGGCGCGCGGGCTTTCGGTGCGCATGAAGTCGATCATCCGCTGGCTGGGCGAGCCATCTCGCCGCAACGATGCCATCCTGACCTTCGACACGCTCGCTCAGCACGTGCGGCTCTTCCTGCCGATGCCCTTCGAGCGGGATCTCCGCGAACACACCGACGAGGCTCTGGCGTTCACGGCTGGCAAGGCCGACGAACTCATCCAACTCATCGAACTGTCGCGAGCCCAGTGGGCCGACGCGTGGGCGACGAGCAACGCGACCGGCCCCGAATCGCGGCGTATGGTGCTTCTCCATCGGTTACTCCGAACGATGGCGGACCTCTCGCAGAGCGGGGGCCCGGGCGACCGCGATTCCGTCGCGGCCCTATCGCGCTGGGGAGGATTTCATGCGACGAAAGCGGCCCTGGCCCCGGCGCTGGTGGATGTCGCGGCGCTCACCCAAATCGCCACGTCGGCAGCGTTGGCAGGCGATGACGCGAAGCTCGCCCGCGATCTGGATCGCATCGAGCGTGACGCGCCGCTGACCAGGCTGGTCGGACGCTTGAGCCGTGACCTCGATGCATGGTTGGCGACCCGACCGATAGAGGTCCTCGGCCAATTGGTGGCGGTGCGCGAGCCGCCGCCTGAGGGGGCTTGGGGATTGCGACTGCGGGCCCGCATCGCTGCGATTCTTCGCACCGCGCGGGAGTTGGACTTCGCCCGACGCGCCGGGCGCAGCGAGGATGAGAAGATCCTGATGGAACACCTCTCGCGACTCGCCCAAGGGACGCTCGACGCGATGGGGGCCGAACGGTCCCCGCTTCCGAGCCTTCCGCAACTGGACGAGTCGGAAGCTCCAGCCCAGCGCGGACGGAAGCGGCCATCGTGATGGTGCATGAAGTGAAACCGGAGCGACGAACGCTCCATGGACGCTATTCGCCGACTCTCGAGCCGGCCGTGATCGTGCGATCGGGCGATGTCCTTCGTTGCACCACGCTCGATGTCTCGTGGAGCGACCAACGGCGGGACGCGTCCGGTCATCGCCCAACGTTCGGTCCGCGCGAGTCGCCACGCGACGACGGGCCAGCGCTCCTGGGACCGATCGTGATCGAGGAAGCCCGTCGGGGAATGGTCGTCGACGTTCATCTTCGTGCGATCGTGCCCGCATCGCATGGATGGACATACGCGGGTGAGTTGGGTCCGCTCAACCGCGACGTTGCCCGTTCGCTGGGCGTCGGAGATCTACCTCCGTTACTCTTGCGGTGGGAGTTCGATCGCGACGGGACGAGTGCGGTCAGCGACTCCGGGCACCGCGTGACGCTGCGCCCGTTCCTCGGCATGTTGGGAACCTGCCCTGCGGTGACCGGAGCTTGGGCCGACGGCTGGACGCCCAGGGTCTGCGGTGGGAATCTCGATTGCCGCGAGTTGGTGGCTGGCAGCGTCGTGACCCTTCCGGTGGAGGTGGATGGAGCCTTCCTCTCACTCGGTGACGGGCACGCCACGCAAGGGGATGGCGAGGTGGGCGGATCGGCCATCGAATGCGCCATGGAACGGGTCGAGATGCAGGTCGTGGCCAGGATGCCAACAACGCGTGAATCGCGTTCCATGCGGGTTCGTGCCCTGTCGCCAGCGGGGATGGTCAGCTTTGGCTTCGCCGAATCGCTCGACGGCGCGGCGGCCGATGCCGTCAACGACATGCTGGATCTCGTGATGGAAGCGCATGCGGTGAGCCGCCGCGAGGCCTTAGGGCTCGTCAGCGTGGCAGGGCACGTTCGCGTCACCCAGATCGCCAACGGTGTTCGCGGGGTACACGTTCTCCTCCCGCACGGTGCGATCGGCTCGGCGGGCGAGGTCAGTAGGATGCCCTCATGAGAATACTCGTGGTCGGCCCACATCCGGATGACCAGGAACTCACCATGGGCGGGACGATCGCCAAGTTGGCGAGTTCGGGGCATGACGTCCTGCTCCTGGACGTGACCAACGGCGAGCCCACACCCTTCGGAACGCCGGAGCGACGGGCGCAGGAAGCAGCCGAAGCAGCGCGAGTGCTCGGAGTGCGACGGCATGCGCTTGGTCTTCCGAACCGACGCGTCGAGCACACCATCGACGCCCGCCACCGACTCGCGGCGGTGATTCGCACCGAGCGTATCGACGTCATGTTCGTGCCGTTCCCCGAGGACGCTCACCCGGATCACCGTGCGGTCACGAGGATTGCCGAGGATGCCCGCTTTGATGCGAAACTGACCAAGGTCGACCTGCCCGGCGAACCGCGCTATCCGAAGTGGCTCTTCCACTACTACTGCACGCATCTGAGAATCGTGCCGCAGCCGAGTTTTCTGATCGACACCAGCGGATTCGCCGAACGGAAGCGAGCGGCGATCATGGCCTATCACAGTCAGTTCGTCGAGAACGAGAAGAACCGGGGCGTGCCGGATTGGATCGCAGCATCGGATCGGTACTTCGGAAGCCGCATCGGGACGGAGTCGGCCGAGCCCTTCTCGTCGCCCGAACCGATCGGGCTTCACGACCTCACTGGGTTGGTGTAAGCGAAAGGCGGAGGGCCCTCGCACTCGACCGCCTCACCGGGCGTGATTCGGTTGCGGTGAGGTTCGCTCGACGGTGGCGGCACGGACGATGGCTCGAAGGACGTCGATCGCCGGGGCGCCGGGGTGATCCCATCGCGGGACGATGCGCTCATCGACCATGACGATCGGAACAGCCGTCACGGCGGCTCGCGAGACGATGGCCGCGGCGTGGCCGCGCACGATTTCCATGGCTCGACCGTCGGAATAGGCGCTGGTGAAGGCCTTGCGTTCACCGGGCAGGGTGTCCCATATCGGCGTCAGACCCGCGAGCGAGATCTCGTTGGGGTGAGCGATCAGCCAATCGTGGGTCAAACGGAAGCCCGACTCACCGCCAACGATGCCACCGGCTGCCGCAGCCAAGGCGGCCAAGCACGACTCAGGCGTACCCACGGGCAGGCCTCGCATGTCGTTGCACTGCGAGCTGGCCGGGAATTGGTAAACCGAGACGCGAAAACGGAGGTCTTCGGATGCGAGGGCCTTGAACGCATGATCGAGGATGCCCGAGCCAGGGAGGGTGTAGTCAAGCCACAACCGCACGTGCGGCACGTTGTCATCGCCTTCCCGAGGACCGTCGGGTGCGATCGAGGGAGCAAGAAGAAGAAACGGCGGCACGCTTTCCTCGTCCAACGACGCAATGCGACGGGCCGATTGCCAATCCTCGACCAGCCGTCCGACGGCGGAAGGCGGCGCGATGCGCTCCAGCGATTGGGTGCGGACGCGGTCGACCAGGTCGACGAGTCGACTGCGGGTCTGGTACCACTTCCACTCCCGACCGTTCACAAAGACCATCGGCGTAAAGGTCACACCGAGCGCGACGGCGTCGTCGATGTCGTCGGTGACGGCAGTCGTCGCTTCCTGGCCGGCGATGCGCTCGAGGAGTTGGGCCCGATCAAGTCCCGTTGCGACCGCCACGGCGGAGACGGGGTCGGAACTCTCCGTTTCGCCTTGGATGGCAAAGAGCGCCGTGTGGGCGGCGCGGAATGCCGCAGCGCCACCCAATTGGCCGGCCGCCTCGGCGAGAAGCGCCCGCCTACAGGCATCGGGGTGCAGCGACTTTGGGACCAGACGGTTGCAATCGGAGCAGAGCGGGAAGTGTCGTGGCGTTACCGAGACATCGCCGTGAGCGACGATCGCGTCGATCTCGGATTCGATCCGTCGGCAATCGGGACACTGATAGTCGGAGAAGACAACGATCTCGATGGGGGCGGTTGCAACGCCAAAGGCCCAGCGCCCCTTGAGGCGGGCCGCCATGTCTTCGACGACAGGGATTGGCTCGGGAGGAGCACTGGAGGCCTGGCCATCCGTTCTACGACGGGCGATCGCTGCCGCCATCGCGGCCTCGTCGGCCGCGGCGAGTTCAGCGAGACGCTTTGCGTGCCGCCTTTCCAGAACCGCCAAGCCAGCCGTGGACACAAGGAGGACCAAGGCGGCGGTCGCCACCCCAGAGAGCGGTCGCGGCTGACGAGCGGGCATCGCAGAGGGGCCCGGCTGCCTGCGGGCGTGGCTGCCGACGATCCGTTCGCAAGCCCACCAGAAAGCGAGGCTGCCGACATGGGCAATTGCGCACCAAAGACAGAAGGTCCGAAGGATCAGCATGACCGACAGAAGCCCCAACGAGACGCCAGACCCAAGCCGGGCAAGCCAGACGAGGGCATATCGGTGGGATGCACTTTGGCTGACGGGAGCGCCGGCTCCGGCTGACCCTGTCTTCACTTCAGCGATCAGCACCAGCGTGAGAATCGAGGCAAACCACGCCGATCCCGCGTGCGACCACGGCCAGCCGATGAGGGGGAGGGTCGCCCATTGTGACGAGGCCAAGGCCGAACAGCCTCCGTCCGTTGCGCAGCCGGGCAGTGAAGCGGGCAGGACTCCGACTCGGGAGAGAGAGAGGGTTAGGCTCGCCAGAAGCGACAGAAGGACAGAACCGAGGGCCAAGAACCGTGCGAACATCCACCCACCGGGGGAGACGCCATCGGGGTTGTTGAGCCCCTGCGATGGATGTGTGGATTGCATGGGAACGGCGCGTCCAGAGGAATGGCGGCGGAAACGGCCGATGAGCTGAACCGGAACGCTAGACTAGTCGAACTTCCAACCGGATGGCGGCTCGACGAGCCGCTCCGGACGGTGCAGACAGACGGGTTGCGTTCGCCTTGAGTTCACAACGACGGGACGCAGACTCCGGAACGATCTGACAGGGGTCAACGGTCAAGGTTGCGGGTCGTCGAAATGTGACGACCACTGCTTCAGGAACGGAATCTCGGTTCGAATGGACTCGATGCTGACTGATCTTGCTTCCCTCGTTCCGCACCTGGCCGCCCTGCCAATGGATGCGGCGTCGGGAGTCGCCCACGTCTGCCAAGTGCTGGTTGGCATGGGATCGATCGACGGAGGCATTCAGGGTCTCCTTCAGCAGGCGGTTCCAGGCTCGATCGGCGCCCTGATCCATGACGCGATGGTTGTTGTGGCGAGTGCGGTCCATGCCGCACCGATTGCCCAAGGAGCGCCGGTGGCACACGTGGCCGCCGAGTCGACCGCGACCTTTGGCACGCACACGATGCCGGCAGTTCAGGCGGCGGCCTCGCATGACGGTTGGATGGCCGCTTGGATCGAGCCTTACATCAAGTATGGCCCGTGGGCCATCATGATCATCTTCATCCTGTCGGGAGTGGGCCTGCACCTGAGTGAGGACCTGATCCTGATTCCGGCAGGAATCCTGATTGCATCCGGCAAGCTCACCTGGACCGAGACGCTTCTGGCTGCTTACGTGGGATTGGTCATCGGCGACCTACTCTGGCTTGCCATGTGCCGACGATTCGGGACCCGGATGGTTCACAGCCGTTGGTTCAAACGAATCATTCATCCGCGACGCCTGCTTGAAGCGAAGCACCAAATGGAGGCGAGAGGGATCATCGTGGTGATTCTGGCTCGGTTCATCCCGGGAACACGAACTCCTGTGATCACGATGGCGGGCATCCTTCACCTGCAATGGTGGAAGCTCATCGTTGTCGAGTTCAGCACCTGTGCCATCACCGTGCCGTTACAGGTCGGGATGGGCTACGTCGCTGCCATTGGCATGGGCGAAGCCAAGTCGACCTCCGAGTTCGTCATTAAGCTCGTCGCCATCACGGCCGCGTTCGTCTTGGCCGGCGTCGCCCTCCATTGGTGGCTGAGTAGCCGCAAGCGAGCTGGCCGCGCTCCACGCTCGAAGGCGGCGTGGCTGCGGACCTTCAGTCGTCGTCGCCGAGAGCATGTTCCCCAACCCGCCCCGCGGTAGCACGAACCAGCCCGGGTGCTTTACGCGCTGGACGGCTCGATGCCTGAGATGGCGACCACCCACAATGGCGACAGGCCGACTCCGCGACGGCGCGAAGCGCCGATGTTTCAGATCGTTGTTGTCCCGAACCAGCCTTGGTCATCTGTGCACGGCACGCATCGATGCCTACCGAGCGGCACTTCCGACCAAGGGCCCAGGCTCTTGGGATGGACCTGATCCGCATCATGAAAGGCAGTCCATCCTTCAGCGTGGCCAGGCGAGGACCGGTGGCGATCACGTTCTCAGGTGGCGACCCCGCTTCAATCGGAAGCCTTTCCGAACGACGGCCCTTCGTCTCAGCCGGTCCGTGGTGTAGTCTGCTCGAATCACCCGTTCCGGAGTTTCGCCTGATGCAGCATCGATCGTTCGTGAGCCCGAAGATGGCTTTGGTTGTGGTTCTTGCCTCGCTTCCCGTTGCTTTCTTTGCGGGCCAGCTTGGTGCAGGTGCTGGCCGCGGAGACGGCGGCATTGCAGGCTCGATCGGCCCCGATGTGATCGTGGGTGCACTATCGGACTTCGGCAAGTTCGGAACGGTGGGCGGCATCTCCGCCTATTCCATCGGGACGACCTCCTGCAACATCGGTGACGCCGAACTCTCTTGGATTGACTCGGGCGTGAACGACAACCAACACCCTGTCATCGCTCAGAACCTCTTCCGATTGAAGAATGGGCGCTTCGAGCAGATCGGGCAATCGTGGCTGAAGCACGGCTGGTGCGCCATCGACGGCAACCTCTGCGACACGTGCCAGTCCGATGGTGGCTGCGACTGGCTTGGTATCGGATGCTCCGATCCCTACGTCGCGAGCCTAAATGGCGCCCAGGGCGACCTCGGCCCACGGTCCCAAGTAAATGCCTCGACCGGGGCATTCCCATTCCCGTTCACCGCTCCAGCAGCCCCTGCCACCATTGGGCGCCGGCTTCAGGTGCTCATCGACGACCTCACTCCCGGACTCAACCCGGCATCGCTCTACTTTGGTGAGGGCCAGTACATTCATCCCCAAGATGCCGCCTCGGATAACGACAACAACAACGCCTCCTATCGCCGCGTTTTGGTTGGATCGCTTTCGGGCGGCTCCTACACCTTGAGCCTGACCGGATCGACGTTCCAAGAAAAGCCGGCCATCTACGCCTGGAAGGAACACGGGCTCGGAGTCGGGATTCCTGATCCGAACGTCACGATCGAGATCGTGGACGTGGTTGGCGACGGCCGCTTCCTCGTCGCCAGCAAGGTCTCGGAGAACGGGGATGGCACCTGGCATTATGAGTATGCCATTCAGAACCTCTCTTCTGATCGCAGCGCTGGTTCCTTCGCGGTCCCCTCGGCAGAAGGGTCCGATCCCGCCAACATCGGATTTCACGACACCTTCTCGCACTCAGGCGAACCCTACTCCAACACCGATTGGACGATGGCTGCCGACAACGGCAGCGTGACATGGGCTACCCAGACGTTCGCACAGAACGCGAACGCCAACGCACTGCGATTCGGCACGCTCTACAACTTCCGCTTCGATGCCGCGACACCGCCAACCAGCGGAGTCGCGACCATTGGCGTCTTCAAGCCAGCCACCGCTGGAAGCACCGCCACGACGGCGAACGTCTCCGTTCCGGTACCCTCGGCCGCGCCCGCGTTGCCAGGCGACCTGAATGATGACGGTTTCGTCAATGCTGCCGACCTGAGCATCCTCCTTGGGGAATGGGGCACCGATGGCGGCTCATCCGGGGCGGATTTGAATGGCGACGGATCCGTGGGCGGCGCCGACTTGAGCATCCTTCTCGGCGCCTGGCTCAGCTGACGTTACGACTGCCAGTTCTGGCCACTCATCGCCAACGTCCGATCGATCGCGATCACTCCTATCCGGAGTGGCCGTTCTCGTCTGCATCTCCCGGAGTTGCCGACCGCCACTCGTTGTACGAGTCGTCAACCATCCGCTCGCCAGGGCAACACAACCGAGATCTGGCGCTTCCATCCGCAGCTCACCGGCAATGGATGCCGCCTATCGCATGCCGCGCGTCAATCTGATCACTTGAGACTTGGCTGTACTCCGTTCGGACCTGGAGCGCCTCTGGGTTACCAGCGCGATCTCGCGACGTTTGGGTCTTCGTCGAACGGCATTGGCTCGAATCAACTCCCTACGCGGCGCCGTCCGGATACCCAGGCGGACGTGGAAGCCGGCTATCCCGATCCGACGGCGGCTTCGCCCGATTCGGACCGAAGTCGTTGTAGTAGGCGTCGAGCACCTCCTGATCCTCCATCATCCCAAGATCAACCCATTCCTGAACGCCTTCAGTGGCGACGACATCGCGCACTTCCTCGTCGAGGATCTGCGTGTCGAGCCTCTCATAAAGATCCCGATCGCTCAGGTGATTGGTGTTCAGCAAGTAGACGTGGAGGCGCGCAAGCCCTTCGAAAATCTCCTGAAGTTTCGCCCCCAGTTCATCATCGGCGAGTTCCGAGTCCGGCGGCACCTCAACGCCAATCGCCTTGAGCTGCTTGCGATTGCTCGTCGAGGGCGCGTGCTCGAAGTCATACACCATGGCCCAGAATGAGCGGTCGACGGTGCTTCCCCGCTGCGCCCCCTCGGCCTGCAACCGATCGATGGCCTGGTCTCGTTCCTTTCGCCTCCGATCGAGATACTGCTCGACACCGGCATCCACCTCGCTCCCATGGCCAGAGCCGCCTGCCTCATTGACCCCTCCTTCCGGCTCCTGCGACCCGTGAGGCCGTGAGACATCTGCATCGCCGACGGCCTCGTCCGGTGACGCTTCACACCCCAGATTGCGTTCAATCACGTGCCAACCTCCATGCGGAAACCACTTCGGCCCACCACGAGGCACAACCTACCGCTCCAATTTGGAGCTCCTGATTTCTAGGCACTTTTTCCGAGAGATTCTCAGATTGTGGACAACCCGTGCCTCACGAACTGGGGAGACCGCAGACCGCGCGCCGCCATCAGCGGCCAATCATGTTCGCGCATCGGATCGAAGCCGTCGCTGTCCGTGCGTCCAACGGCTCACCGTCGATACCGATCGTCGCCACCTCACCCGGCAGAAGGGTGAGCATCCCGTCGCGCGCACGAGCATGCATGCCCCCTCCCAATTCAGGGAGCACACAGAGTTCGCACAACAGCGACTCTGCCTGCACTCGGATCTCATCAATGCGCGTCTCAACCTGGAACCGCGCCGGCGGAAGCGCCCGTTCGCGGTCGCTCACGAAGCGATGCGTCGCCCGCATGTCGTCGGCATCCACCACCACAATCAGGTCCGACAACTCACGTGAGGCCCACCATCGCTCTGGGAGAACTGCATCCGCGAACCACTCCCCACGATCGGCGAGTCCGACCACTTCGTCTGCGATCACCGCACCGCCGTGGGTGAAGACCCGCGCCCGAGCCGCTACCGGCCGATCGGATGACTCGCCTGGCGCTGACACGACAACCGCCCGCAGTCCGCCCTCTTGCGGCAGCAATCCGAGGTGAAGCGGTGCCGAGGCGCGTCGCACAGCGAAATACGAAGGCTTCGGGCGCCCCGCCACATCCCACACCGACCACGAGTGCCCTCGCCAGACATCGTTCCACTGCCAGAAGAGCGCTCCCATGCACGTCGGAGCGTTTGCCCGCATCCAGCCGATCGCGATCTCGTAAGCCCTCGCCTGAAGAAGCTGAGCCGCGAGTATCCACTGGTCGAGCGACATCGCGGGAGGAAACCTTTCGGCAAGCAGCGGCGCGTACTGCACCGCGTCACCGCCCCACGCCCGTTGGCGGCGAGCAAGTTCCTCGGAGCCGTTGACCAGAAGATCACGCGGAATCCGTTCGCCCAGCGTTCCCATCGATGGTGGACTTTGGTGGCCGAACTCGCTGCAGAACCGCGGCACGACCGAACGATACTCCTCGAGCTTCCGATCCCAAGTGTGCCGATCGCCGCGCGAGGGCTCGTTCGGATGCACGTCCATCGAGCCGCTGTACGGGCTCTCCGGCCAATAGGGCCGTGTGGGGTCCAATTCCGCCAGGACGCGAGGCAGCGACTCGAGCCAGAACGTCCTTCCCCATGTTTGCCCCTCGGTGAGTCGCTCCCGCCATCCCCAACTCCACCACGCGAGGATGTCCTCGTTGCCGCCGCACCACAGCGCCACGCTCGGGTGCGACGAGAGTCTTGCGACCTGATGCCGTGCCTCGCGCTCGACGAGCTCCGGATAGGGCAATTCCTCGGGATAGGTCGCACAGGCGAACATGAAATCCTGCCAGACGAGCATGCCTCGCTCATCGCATCGCTCGTAGAACTCCTCGCGCTCATAGAGACCGCCGCCCCACACGCGCAGCATGTTTAGGTTCGCATCACACGCCGCGTCAATCCAGCGAGCTAACAGTTCGTTCGGTGCCGAGCGAGGAAAGAGGCTGATCGGCACCCAATTCGCGCCTCGGCACCAGATCGGGCGGTCGTTCACCCGCAGCGTGAAGGAAGCGCCCACCTCGTCAGGTGCCGTGTCGAGGACGATCGACCGCAATCCGATCCGCTGGGCCCGCGATTCGATCGTTTCGCAGCCCCGCTCGATGCTCGTGCGCACGCCGTAGAGCGGCTGATCGCCATGCCCGCGCGGCCACCAACGCTGGGGTCGCGCGATGCCGAGTTCGATCTCGGCGCGATCCCCATCGACCTCGGTCACGCCGGAGAGGACGTGTCCATCGGGCGCCGTCACCTCGACCCGCAGCGCCGTCGCTTCCGAGTCCATCCGCGCGATGTCGGCAACGACCCGCACGGTGGCACTCACCTCATCGCAGCTCACAACGAGCGGTCGCACGCATTCGATGCGTGCCCCGCTCCACCCCTCAAGGCGAGCACGCCCAATCCCCACCGTCGGCACGCGCGGCCCCCAGTCCCAGCCAAAGTTGCAGGCGCTCTTGCGAAGGAACGGATAGGGCGTCCAGTCACCGTTCACGGGCCTCGGTCCGTATCGGCGCTCGAGCGCCGCGACCGCACTCACCGGTCCGCGCAGGCGCACCTCGATCTCATTCACGCCTTCCTGAAGAAACGCCCTCACCGGAACTCGAAGCGGCACGAACTCGTTCGCAGTCGAAGCGACCCGCACGCCGTTCACGATCACGTCACCAAGCGTGTCAATGTGCTCGAAGAGCAGGTCCACGCGTCGCTCGGCCATCAGCCGCCGGTCGGCACGTATCCAGGCCGCGAAGCACCAATCGGTCAGGCCGATCCACTCTTGGGCATCCTCGCCGCCGACTTCGTCGGGATCGGGAATGACTCCCGCGGCGATGAGTGCCTCGTGAGCGGTACCGCACGCTCCGAGATCAAAGGTCCGTTCGCGAAGCGGAGCCGGACAGGCCCGAAGATCCCCGATCGGACGAACAGTCCACCCCGTCAACTCACGTCGCTCGACAGACATCAGTCACGCTCCCTCACGCTTCCGTCATCGCGGGCATCGGCCTCGTAGCGACGCAGATGGGCGTACATCCGCCGCAGGTCGCGGAAGCCGCCGATCGTGAACCATCCCATGATCACGCATCCGACACCGAAGATGATCCAGACATAGGCGTGCCAGAACGCAGCCCAGGTCGCGTCCTCGATCGGATTCCAGATCGCCCAGAGCGTACCGACGACGAAAATGCCGGTCCACACCAGCGGCCATGAGACGGTGATCCAGGTGACCCACGTGTCGGTTCGGGTGTATTCGCGACTGAAACCCAGGAGCCGCATCCATCGCGGCGGTCCTTCGCCCGATTCCTCGCGGAAGTCGCGCTCGCTGGGTGGGAGAAGCTCGCGCCATTGCCCACGATGGAGCATGCGATCGAGATCGAAGGGCTGCTTAGGGAAGAGTAGGGAGACGCCGATATAGCTCACGATGGCGCTCACCGCCGCGATGAACGCCAGCACTTGCCCGGACATGCGCTTGTTCTCGTGGATCGCGTTGACCGCGTCATGAAGCGAATCGAGACCGATCGCCTTGAGCCAATCAAAGACCCACACCTGTTCCTTCACCAGGATCGCCAGGAGCGAAAGGATCATCCCCACGAGCATTGCGGTCCATGCGGCGGCCGTCGTTCCGCGCCGCGAATAGAGACCGCCGGTGATGACGATGCCCGCTCCGCCAACAAAGACGCTTGCGGTGATCGCACCCCACATCGCGATGTATTGATTCGTGGTGAACGAGATGCCAAACCAGAATGCAAAGATCGCAACGGCGAGGATCGCGATGCGGAGAATCCAAAGGTGGGCCGTCTGGGACATGGGCCGATCGGTGAACGCGGCCCGCACGGGAAGCACGACATCCTGAACGAAGATGGTCCCCCAGGAGTGGAGGTAGGTGTCGTCGGTCGAGAGGTACGCGCCATACATCGCCGCGACCACCAGCCCAAGGAGACCGGCCGGCAGCACCGCGCCAAGGGCAAGCGGAACGCGCGACTCCGCCCGGATTCCGTCGGTTGCTCCAGCATCGATGATGCCATGGAGGGGCGCCGCCACCGAGGCGAAGTCCGGATGCGTCAGGATCGCTTTCACCCCAACCGGCACGACAATCGCAACCAGCATGAGCACGCGCCATCGCCAGCCGGAGAGAAGCTGGGCCATCTTGGCCTCGTGCGGCGTGAGGGCCGCAGCGTTGTAGCCTTGATCCCCCTGCCAGGCCCGCATCGTGTAGAAGAGCGTGAAGGCGCTAATCAGCCAGTAGAGCGCGTTGAACTGCTGCTCCTTGCCGATGTCCAGCGGGTTCACCATCGAGTGCCCGGGAGCCACGGCAAGCATGGTGTCGGCCATCCGGTCCCAGCCGACGTACCAGAGGATCCACGCAATGAGGATCAGGAAGACGATGTTGCAGACGATTCCCTGAAGGAAGTCCGTCACCATCACCGCGATCTGGCCGCCGAGGAAGACGAAGAGAAGCGCGGTCGACAGGAGCAGGGCCATCAGCGCCGGCATGGTCGGCACGACGAAACCAAGGAGCGGGAACTCCTCGGGGAATCCGCACATCCAGATGAAGAAGCGAGCCGAGACCGCGGGGAAGATCGCGTAGTTGAGCACTCCAGCGACGAAGGCGACGACGCCGCAGAAGATGCGCAGCCGTCGGCTATATCGATGCTCGATGAACTGGGCGAGCGTGAGCGCCCGCGTCTCCCGGAATCGATAAATCACCCAGCCCGTGAGGGCGATCACGATCATCAGCGGATTCTCTACGAGCCCCCACCACACCGACGTGAACCCGGAGTCGTAGTACTGCTGGAAATACCAGACCAGCGTGATGATGCCGACCTGGGCCATGTTGTACGCGACGCAGACGAGATAGCGTCCGGCGCAGCGATTCCCCGCAAGGAAGCCTGAGACGCTTCCCGAATAGCGTCGCGTTCGGATCGCGAAGACGAGAAGCACCACGAACATCGCTGCCGGAATCGCCCAATCCAAGAGCGTCATCCGTCCGACGACCTGGGCCAGCATCAGGCGCTCCGTCCGGCGTCGATGACGCGCAGCGTGACGATCTGGAACGGACGAATGCTCACGGTGGTGGTCCTTTCGCGAGCCGAATGGCGCAACCTGGGGCGCAACGCCGACTCAACCCCAGCCCGGCCGAAGGGTCGTTCGAGCACGTCGACCGCTTCGACCTTCGCGGCCGGTCCTGTCCAGCGGATGCGCACCTCGCCCCGCCCGCCGCGCATTTCGACGAGCCGCAGGATGCGGCCCTTGCCGTCCTCGGCCGGCTTCCATGCAGCGACCTGGATGCCAACATGCTGGTCGGATTCCATCCTGAACGGGGCGTAGCTTCCTTCCAACGATCCGCGCCGACCGGGGCGCAGCGTGATGGCCTGCAGTGGCTCGCGGAGCGCCTCGGCCTCACTGTCGACTCCTGCCTCGCGCCAGTCGCCGTCGTGCACCATCACCGCGTACGTGAAGGCGTGCTCGCCTCGATCGGCCACCGCGTCAGGGAAGTTCGGGCTGCGCAGAAGCGAAAGGCCGAGCATATTGCCGTTCACCGAACGTCCGTACTTTCCGTCGTCGAGCACCGCCACGCCAAAGCCCGGTTCGGAGAGGTCCATCCACGCGTGGCCTGGCGCTTCGAAGCGGGCCTCGTCCCAGGAGGTGTTGCGGTGGGTGGGCCGCTCGAGCACTCCAAATTGCGTCCCGAACGAAGCGAAACGAGTCCGCACGTCGATCGGGAAGAGCGCCCGCAGCAGGGTCCGCTCCTCACGCCAATCGACCGACGTTCTGATCTCGAGCCGTCGCGATCCCGCATCGAGGCGATAGGTCTGATACAGCTCACTTGCCTTGCCAATGCGACGTCGCACCTGCACCTCGGCCCTCAGCGGATGACGCGTCACGACATCGATCGACTCCGGCGCGCCCGGCCGACGCCCCCGCTCCGCGTAGTCGCGATCGATGTCCCAAGCCTCCCAGCGCCGTGGTTGGTCGTCGTAAAGCCACAGTTGGTTCAGGGCGAGGCTCTTGCCTTCCTCATCGCGGGCGTTCGCGGCTCGCTCGGTGCCGTGGGACCGGAGATCGGCAATGCTCCCATCCGGCCCGATCGACGCTTCGATCCAGGCGTTCTGGAGCAAGATGACCTTCCCGGTGCGTTCGGCCCGCACGGTCGGCTCGCCTGGGTGACGTGCCACACGATCGACGACCTCGAAACCGAGGGCAGGCACAGCTTCCACCGAGAAGAGCTCATCGCCGACCTCAACGACCCCACCGCGCGCAGTGGAGGCGGGGTTGCGGACCAGAACGGGCGCTTCCGTATCGGCGGTCGCGAACTCCGCGCCGATTGCTGCGACAAGCTGCGCTCGAGCCTCGCCGGCGGCCTCCGCGACAGCCAGATGGTCGGACCTCGCGTCGTCGTACACCATTCCGATCGATGACCCAGGCAGGATGTCATGGAACTGGTTGAGCAACACCAGCTTCCACAGCTTGTCTAACGATTCGTTCACGCCTCGCCGATCGCGGTCCGTGGCCCGGGGCATCGAGGCAGCCAGGGCCTCGACGTCACGCAGCAGGCTCTCCGCGAAGCGGTTCTGCCGCTTGATCCATGCCTGACTGGTGTAGGTGCCGCGATGGAGCTCAAGATAAAGTTCGCCATCCCATTCGGGCACGTCGCGTCCGGATGCACACAGCTTCTTCCGACCTGCGTGCAACTGGTCGCAGAAGCGATCCACCGAGTGCTGCCGGACGCGCGGCATGCCTTCGCAGTCCGCCGCGATCGTGGCTCGCATGATCTGTTCGGCCGTGGGGCCTCCGCCGCCGTCGCCGAAACCGAAGGGCTGCAGCCATTCGGGAATCGCACGACCGACGAAACTCTGTCCATCCTGCGCGACGAGATTGCGCTCTCCGTAGAGCAGGTCCGAGGGCTCGATCGCAGAGTTGTAGTTGTGCCCCGGCGTGAGGTGGGTGAGGATCTCGGTCCCGTCGAGCCCTCGCCACCGGAAGGTCACGTGCGGGAACCGGTTCGACTCGCACCAACTCATCTTGTTGGTGATGAAGGTATCGATGCCGGCAAGCGTGGCGATCTGGGGAAGGCACGGCGGAAAGCCGAAGGTGTCGGGCAGGTAGAGCATCCGCTGCTCGCCGCGCTTCCCGAATCGCTCCCGCCAATAGCCGATGCCATGCATGAGTTGGCGAATGAAGCTCTCGCCCGAGGGACAGGTCGCGTCGGGCTCGATCCACATCGCTCCGGTCGGCTCGAAGCGGCCCTGCTTGACTCGTTCCGTGATCTCCCTGAAGAGTTCAGGCGAGTCCTCCTCGACCCACGCGTATTGCTGGGCCTGCGAACAGATGAAGTGAAACTGCGGGAAGCGTTCGATCAGGCGGACGACACTCGCGAACGTACGCAGGCACTTGCGGCGGGTTTCGCGCACGGGCCAGAGCCACGCGGTATCGATATGGGCGTGCCCAACCGCGACGCACGATGTTCCGCTTGAGCCTTCACCTGCAATCGCCGCATCGAGCGACGTCGACGCCTGGCGCATTCCTTCAGCCGGACGCTCACGGTTGATCGAGCGGGCAATGTCGCGCATCGCATCGTTGATGCGCATCGCCCGCGGCGAGTCGGCGGGCATGGCCAACAGCACCTTGCGAAGAAAGTCCCATCGCTGCACGAAATCCCAGAGCGCGGGATCGACGACAACCAGTTCGCACGCCTCGAGACGTCCGGGCTTTTCTTCCTTCCAGCGGGCATGCAGTTCCGGATGGTCCCACCAGAAGGTGGAGATCCCTAACGGCAGGTTGCAGGCCGCTTCGATGAAGAGTTCGACCCGAGCGCCGCGAGCCGGCTTCGGCCACGCGAACGCGAGGTCGCGGTAGGGATCGAAGCCCTGGAAAGGGCGACCGTCGAGCCAGAGGGTTGCCTCGGTTCCCGATGAGAACCGCAGGGCGACACGCATGCCGCTCGGCACCGAAGGAAGGACTGCCCGAACGCGGAACCACGCGGTCGACCAAACAGGGCCCCAGCGATAGCCGGTTGCGACCGGTTGGAAGGTGGCCTTTCGGGCCTCGGCCAGCGTCGGAGAAACGCCTGATTTCCGGCCAGAGCCGGCCGGATGCCATACCGCGACCTCCGCGGGAATCCTGACCGGCGTGGTGGCCGGCCAGAGCACCTCATCGCGAAAGGTCTCAAGACCGAGTGCGGAGTACTGCAAGGCAGGCAGCACGCTCCGGAGTGTAGCGGCGGCAACAAAATGCCCGAGAACAGGTTGGACGCCCGCTCCCGGCCGTCGGCCGGCAAGGCTCGGGCATTTGCCTGCCTGAATCATGACGACTTCCGTCGCGGTAAGGACGGAAGCAGAACTGCCCGGCATCCAATGGTTGGTCCACGGCTCGCCCGAGGGACCTCCTTCGGCTTCCTTCTCCGCGACTCCCGCCCGCGACCCGCCTACCGCATGACCGGCCACGACGATCAAGTTCTCCTCGCGGCGGCCAGAAGCGGCGACCGAAGCGCTCTGGAACGGCTTTGGGAGAGGCACCGACGGTGGATCGCAGCGGTGATTCTCGTCCACAAGCCGAAGGATGCGGACGTGGACGACCTTCTCCAGGACGTCGCCGCGACGCTCCTGGCGAAGATCGACACGCTTCGGGATCCGGAAACCTTCCCCGGCTGGCTCCGAAGCGTGGCCATGAATGCCGCCCGGATGGCCGCCCGCGGAACGCGACGGCGGATCGCCGCGGTCGAACGATTCGGCCGGGGTGAAGCGACCGATCGCAGCAACGACCGGATCGCCCGCGGCAGCCCACATCGAAGCCACGCCGCCCGAGTCGCCGCCGACCAGTTGCGCACGCGGCTCGGGGCACTCCCCACCGGATATGCCGAGCCACTCCTTCTGCGGCTCGTGCACGAACTGAGCTACTCGCAAATCGCCGACATCCTTGACCTTCCCGAAACCACCGTCGAGAACCGCATCGTGCGGGGACGACGGCTCCTCCGCGAACAGACCGCAGCAGACCTCGGACTCGAACGCGATGACTCCAGCGACGGTCGCTTTGGGGACATCGATCCCGACTCGCTTCTCCAGTGAACGGGCCACGCCATGACTGAGCACCGCATCGACATCCTCATCAGCCGCATCGTCGACAAGGTCGAGTCGGCCGCCGAATGGAACGAGTTCCGTTCACTCGCTGCAGGCGAGCCAAGCGCCTGGGAACTCCTGGCCGAAGCCCAGCGCGACAACGATCGACTTCAGGCTCTCACCCGCCTCGCGACCGAGGTGGCCGATGACGTGCCGCTTCCCGAACCGGAGTTCGCATCGCGATCGCTCTCGCTGCGGCGGAGCTTCTCATCGGGTCTCGGATGGGCGGTGGCCGCAGCAGTCCTGCTCGCATGGTTCACCTCCGGCCCCTTCTCGCCACTGGAGGACCGCCTGAACGGCCAGTTAGGTGGAGGGGGTCGCTCCGAAGGCGTCCAATCCGCCGGCCTCCTGACAACGGACGGGGCATGGGACAACTACCTCAACCGCAGCGATGCGGAGGGAACGTTGGTCGGGGAGATCGAGCCCAAGATCCTGCTCGGTTCAAAGCAACGCCCCGACGGATCGCTCGAAGTGACCTTCATGCGACAGGTTGTCGAGCGCCGGATCGTCCCGGTCCTTCTTCGCCCAGGCTACGACGAGACCGGCCGCATGATGCCGGTGATCGTCCGGCCCGCCACACGCGGCTCGCTCTAACAGCCACGGGCCGCTAACACCTCGTTCATCTTTCCAAACACACGCACGCTACGCCGAGGCGCCATTCACCCGGCGGCCTCCCCACCCGACGGAGTCACACCATGAGCCATCGATTCATCTCTCACATCGGTTCGCACCTTGGCACGCACCTCAGCGCTGCGATTCTGGCTTTGACCGCCACCACAACGTTCGCAGCCGGTGAATCGCAGGAGAAGGACGCAAACAACGGCGCCTCCGTGTCGATCCGGGCCTCCGCGAAGTCCCAATCCAGCGCCCAGTCCCGGGCTGGCTCTCATTCGAAGTCAGTCCAGTCCGGCAAGCCGATCACCGAGTCCTCCTCATCCCAATCGAGCGAGAGCAGCCAAAGCTCGTCGATCAGCGATGGCGATTTGACCGTGAAGGTCACGAAGCGAGTGAAGACCTGGACCGACGAGGAAGGCGTCGAGCAGCGTGAGGAGAAGAACGAAACGAGCGCGACCCTCGCAGGGAAGCCCGTTCCCGCCGACCGCGTGCGATCGTCCAACGGTAAGGTTGAGATTCTCGACGAGAAGGGAAACGTGATTCGATCGGTCGCTACCCCCGACCTGGGAGCCGACAGCGCTGCCTGGCAGGTCATCACCGGCGACGATGCCGGTGGCCGCGTCCGCGTCTTCACCAATCGCAACGGTCAGGCCGGCGGAAGCTCGCAATCCGGCTCGACCGCCAAGAGCGGATCCGGCGGCTCGACCCGTAGCCGTTCGATCACCTTGGGGCAGGGCCATCCGAAGGTCATGTTGGGCGTCACGATGGTGTCGCCGGACGAGACCATGGCCCGGCAACTCAAAGTCGATCCCGAGCAGGCAACGGTGGTCGCCAGCGTCAGCCCGGACCTTCCTGCGGCCAAGGCCGGCATTCGTCAGCACGACGTCATCGTCTCGATCGACGGCCAGAAGCCAGCGTCACCCGACCGGATCCGTGAGCGACTGAAGGACAAGGAGGCGGGACAGACGCTCTCGCTCGGCATCGTCCGGGGCGGCGAACCGCTCGAACTGAACGTTACGCTGGATGCGTGGGATGCGGAGAAGCTCGGCATTTCCGACGCAGAGGCATTCACGTTTTCGCTGTCCCCGAATGGCGGTTCGCTGCAGATCGACGACAGCATGCGTGAGCAGATTGAGCAGATGATGCGGCAGTTCGAGGAGCAGTTCTCCCAGAACGGTGACGTCGATGCCCTGATCCATCAATTCTTCGCGCCAGCACCTGGCGGCCAGGGAGGCAGTTGGCGTTTCTTCGGTCCACGAGGTTCGGGGACCCTCCAACCCGGCAGTGCGATCGCCGTGCCGGCACCGAGCGCTGCCCAACCGACAACGCCTCCGTCCGATACCGACGACCGCATCCGCCAACTGGAGGACCGGATCGAGAAGCTGAACGAGACCATCCGCAGGCTTGAGGAACTCCTCAACGCCACCGCCGAGAAGGCCTCTGGCGGCGAGAAGAAGTAGGCCCCGATGATCCGCCCCCGGCGAACCGGGTGAACGCTCACACAACGCGCCGCCTCCCGAGAACAGTTTCGGGAGGCGGCGTTTTCAAATGAAGCGCGACTTTCCCGGATCGGGCAACCGCCCCTATGCCGATCCCTCCGAGATCTGCTAAGCTCGTTTCATCTCGGCATGCGACTCCCCCACGCCATCCGCACCGTCATCGTCCTGGTCCTCGTAACGTGGATGCCGTGGTGTCTCTGCCGGTGGGTCCCGCAAGGTTGCGGCATCGCCATTGTCGGCGGGTCGGAGTCGAAGGAAGTGACTGACCGTCCGAGCTGCTGCATCGCAGCGTGCTGTCAGGCCGAGCGCGTTGACGCCGAATCGGACAACGACCAAGCCCCGGAAACAAGCGAGAAGAAGCCCTGCTCGGGCTGCCCCTCGGCCTGCTGTGCACCCAAGCTGAGTCTGGTGAGTCCGTTGCCCACCGTGCCGCTTGACACGGTCGGAATCGACCTTCCGCCGACGAGCGTTCTTGCGGCTCACGAAGCGTGGCTGATGACCGCTGCGATGGCCAGCGTTGAGCCCACCGGACCGCCCCGAACTCCGCCCGGCGAGGGGCCGGGATACGGAAGCGGTCGATTGCACCTTCTCCAGTCGTCGATTCTTCGCACGTGATGGCCTGATGAACGAACGTCGCCGCGCGACCGAGAGTCGTCGCGGCTAGTCCGTCATGACCTCACGTCGCGAAGGAACCCTATGACATTCCCATCGGCCGCTCGCCCCTTCGGCGAGCGCCTCACCGGCGCGACGGCGCCGCCCGCGCGAGCGTTGGCTCACTTGGCGGCCTGTGCCCTCGTCATCACCGGCTGCGCCACGACCGATCCTGAAACCGCCACGAACGAGTCCGCCTCGCTCGCGGCGAAGCACATGAACCGACGGTGGACGCCCGATTGGCGAAGCGGCTGGGACGACCTGCCGACATGGAACGGAACCTCACCGCTCACCTCGGATGAGGCGGTCGCGATCGCGTTGCGCCGGAACCGCGAACTGCGCTCCGCGGTGAACGAGATTGCCATGGCCCAAGCCGAACTGGCCGCCGCGACGACTCCCCCGAATCCCGTGGTCAGTTTCACCTATGGAGCGCCGATCGATGGCGGCCCGGGCTCGATGGTCACGGCCAGCGTCATGGCCCAGCTTGCGTGGCTTTGGCAGCGTCCCAGCGAAGTGGCCGCGGCCGAGGCGAGAGTGCGTGAGCGAATCCTGCTCGCCGCAGACGCGGCCCTGACGACGATGGCCGAGGTCCGACAGCGACATCTCGAGGTGATCGCCGCCGAGGAGACGCTGAGATATCTGGAAGAGGCCGACGCAGCGCTCGCCCTTCGGCGCGACCTGATTGGGGAACTGGGCGCCGCCGGCGCGATGGGTGGCGCTGACCTGCGCAACGCTGACGCGGAGTGGCGTTTGATCCATCGCGAGCGCCTCGATGCCGTGGCGGAGGTTCATCACGCGAAGGTGATGCTCCTCGAATCGCTTGCCCTGACCGAGCTTCAACTCGATTGGTCGAGCGACGGGGCCTGGCCCGAGTTGCCCAACGTCGACGCAGAGACCCTTGCGATCGACGCTCCTGCGCGGCGCCTCGATGTGGCAGCCCGCGCTGCGGCCCTCCTTGCCGCGGACCATGACGCCCAACGAGCGGGCCTTGAGCGACTCCCCGAGATCGAGTTGGGAGCGATGTTCGAACGCTCGATGGACGGCGTCGAAACGCTCGGTCCATCGATCGTGGCAAGCGTTCCGATTCTCGACCGCGGCGATGCGGCCATGGCGAAGGCCAGGGCGACGCGCGAGGCCGCCCTCCTTGCCTTCGACGGCTTGCTGCATACCGCCCGCGCCGACGCCCGCTTCGAGGCAATGGCCTGGAGCGCTGCAGACGCCGCGTGGCGCGAGGGTAGCGAACCGCGCCGGCGCCTGGCCGAGGCGGACCTGGCCTCGATTCGGGCGGGGCGGGCGGCGGGAACGGAGAGTCGGCTGATGGAACTCGCGGCAACGGCCATGCTCGCCGAGCGGGCCGTCCAGGCGATCGGCGACCGGGCCAAGGCAACGGCTGCGGCGATCCGGCTGGAGCGGGCGATCGGAGGGTTCCCCATGCCCACCACGCAGCTCAACGGGACCGGCGCCGTTGCGGCCGGTCCGGGAGGTGCTCGATGACAAACAGCATGAACAGACTGTTAGGCGATGCACCGCGTCCGTCGGTTTCGACGGTTCCGTTGCCACCGTTTCGCTGGAAGACCCGCATCGCCCTTCCGCTGGCCATCGTTCTCGTGACGGTCGCTTTCCTGATGGCTGCCGCGTGGGAGAGCTGGGCCCCGGCTGTCGATGTCAAGGGCACACCCGTCGTGCTCGCCGCAATGAACACCAAGGAGCCGGAGAGCGAAGGCACACCGAACGCCCCGCAGCGGTCAACCGGCGGCGCTTCCGTGCAGGCGGCCGGTTGGGTCGAACCGCTTCCCTACGCGGTCTTCGCGACGTCGTTGGCCGAGGGAGTGATCGAAGAGATCCTCGTTCTGGAAGGCGATCGGGTCAAGAAGGGCGACGCCGTGGCGACGCTCGTCGCGGCCGACGCCGAGATTGCCCTTGCTCGGGCCCGAGGCGAACTGCAGCGTGCTGATGCAATGCTCGTGGCGGCGAAGGAAACGCTCGAGGCGCTGATCGCGCCGGAGCAATCGCTGCGCATGGCCGAGGCGAAGCTCGCCGCGGCGAACGCCGAGATCGCAGGCTTCGAATCCGAGGTCGCTGCGGCGAACGCGATGTACGACGAGTTGGCTGACGAACTCCATCGCAAGGTGAACCTTGTCGCAAGCGGCGCGGTTTCGGAACTCGAGATCGCTCGATTGCGGTTCAGGCTCCGCACCCAACAGGCGGTCGTCTCCGCCCTTCCTGCCCGCCGAGCGGCGCTGGAAGCCAGCCGCGGGGAGGCCGACGCTGCGCTCCAGGCCGCGCGCCGGGGCCGCGAGCTCCTCATCGGCGAGCGCTCCGCCGTCGCGATCGCTGCCGCGGAGCGTGCCTTCGCCGAGGCGGGCATGCGTGAGGCGGAACTGCGCGTCGGTCGGACCCGAATCGTGGCCCCGATCGACGGGGTCGTGCTGGAGCGACTCGTCTCGCCGGGCATGATGGTCTCGCCTTCCCCTTCCAGCGCCGAGGGCGGGCGCGTGCTCTCGCTGTACGACCCGACCCGGCTCCAGGTGCGGGCCGACGTACCCAATGCCGACATCGCTCTCGTCGGGGTCGGCCAGGCGGTCGAAATCAAGGTCGAGGCCCTTCCTAACACCACGCTCACGGGCGAGGTGTTGCGCATCACCGCCCAGGCCGACATCGCCAAGAACACCGTCCAGGTGAAGGTCCGGGTGATCGATCCGCCGCTCGAGCTCAGGCCCGAGATGCTCTGCCGCGTCCGCATTCATGCGGGCGGCGCCGCGGCGAGCTCGACGCCTGAGGGTGGAAGTGCGCGTCAACGCGTCTTCGCCCCAAAGGCGCTTCTTGACGCGGACCATGCGGTGGTGGCGACCTCGTTGCGTGACGGCATCGGACGCGCCGAACGCCGGACGGTCAGGATCGGCAGCGAGGAACGCGGCGCCTGGATCGAAGTGCTCGACGGATTGAGACCCGGTGACGTTCTCCTCGATCCGCGAACGGTCACGGACGCGTCGCGCGTCCGCGTGACCATCGAACGCACCTCACAGGGAGAGGGCTCATGAGCGACGACGTTCTCATCCGCTGCCGATCGCTCACCCGCACCTATCGCCGCGGGGAAGTCGAAATCACGCCGCTCAAGGACCTCGACCTCGACATCGATCGCGGCGAGTTTCTCGCCCTCATGGGGCCCTCGGGTTCCGGGAAGACGACACTCCTCAACCTGCTCGGCGGCATTGACCGGCCGACCTCGGGGTCGCTGCACGTCGACGGCGAAGCGGTCCACACCCTGTCCCGCTCGGCCCTCGCGGCCTGGCGAGCTCGAACCATCGGCTACATCTTCCAGCTCTACAACCTCGTGCCGGTCCTGACCGCCTATGAGAACGTCGAGCTTCCGCTCCTCCTTCGACCATTGAACCGGCGGCAACGGCACGAACGCGTCGCCTCCGCACTGGACCTCGTCGGCCTCGCCGACCGCCACGATCACACGCCACGCCAGCTCTCCGGCGGCCAGGAACAGCGCGTCGCGATCGCCCGGGCCATCGTCACCGAACCGAGACTCCTGCTGGCCGACGAGCCGACCGGAGACCTCGACCGCGAGAGCGCCGAGCAGGTCATGAACCTCCTCGATCGTCTCAACACCGAGCTCGGACAGACGATCGTGATGGTGACGCATGATGTGAAGATCGCGGCGCGATCCCATCGCACGCTACTCCTTGAGAAGGGCAAGCTCGTCACGGAGGTGGTGCCATGACCATCGTCCTTCGCCTTGCTCCGCTTGTGATTCGCCAGCTCATTCGCCGCCCGGTGCGGATGTTCCTGACGCTTCTGGGCGTCGCCGTCGCGACCTTCCTCTTCGTCTCCGTTCGGGCCATGGAGAGCGGCGTGCGCGATGCGACCGAGACTCGAGCCACGGACACGCGACTCATCGTCTATCGCGCCAATCGCTTCTGCCCCTTCACGAGCCAATTGCCGCAGCACTACATCGACCGCATCGAGCGTATCGACGGCGTCGCGGGGGCGGTGCCGATCCGCATCATCGTCAACAATTGTCGGGCATCCCTGGACGTCATCACCTTCCGCGGCGTGCCCGAGGAGGAGTTCGAGTCCGAGGTGATGCCATCGCTTCGGCTCTCGGCCGGCTCACTTGAGGAGTGGAAGCGCCGCTCCGACAGCGCCATGGTCGGCAGCGCCTTAGCGGTGCGGCGCGGCGTGACGGTCGGCGACCGACTGACCGGCGCGGGGCTCGACGTGCACGTCGCTGCCATCGTCGAGAGCGACGAGCCACAGGACCGCAACGTCGCCTATGTGCACTTGCCTTTCCTTCAGGAGAGCGCCCGGGCGGCGACCTCAAGCGGCGCCGGCGGGATCGTCACCCAGTTCAACGTCTCGGTGACCGACCCGAAGCGCCTGGAGGAGATCGCCAGCCGGATCGACGAAGAGTTCCGCCGCGACGTCGCTCCGACCAGCACCAAGCCCGAGCGGGCCTTCGTGGCCCGCGCCGCCCGCGACATCGTTGAGGTCAGCCGCTTTGCCGGCTGGCTGGGGATCGGTGCACTGATCGCGGTGTTCGCCCTGGTCGCCAATGCCATCGCCCTCGGCATGCAGGATCGCGTGCGCGACATCGCCATCCTCCAGACTCTGGGCTTTGCCCCCAGCCTGGTGACCGGCCTGGTCATGGCCGAGGGCACGCTCCTCGGTGTCCTGGGCGGCGTCGGCGGCGCGGTCGCCGCGTCCGTCGCGCTTGGGCTTGGCCACTTCACGCTCTCAACCGATGGCGTCAACGTCGAGTTCGCCTCGACCTGGGGCGTCTTCACCGCCGGTTGTGTGGCGGCGATGGTGATCGGTGCCCTCGCCAGCGCCGTGCCGGCCATCCGGGCCGGGCGCAGCGACATCGTCTCCGGCTTCCGCGCCACCTGACGGCTTCCTCTCGTACACCCCCATGCTCCCCATCGACTACTCCATCCGCAACCTGGGACGCTCTCCGCTGCGTCTGGTGCTCAGCGTCAGCGGCAGCGCCCTGGTCGCGCTCCTGGCGATCACCAGCGTCGGCTTTGTGGTCGGCATGAACGAAGCGTTAGGGACGAGCGGCCGACACGACAACATCATGCTGGTCGGCGCGGGAAGCGAGGAGAGCCTGGAACGGAGTGAGATCTCCCCGCAGGTCGGCGAGATCGTCGCCGCCGATGCCGACGGGATCGCCTCGGCGATGGGCATCCCGCTGGTGTCGCCGCAAGTGCATGTCGCCCTTCCGGTCGGTCCCCCGGAAGCCGGCACGGTCGCCCTCTTTCGCGGGATCACCGCTCCGGCATTCCTGGTGCATCCCCAAGTCCGCGTCGTGAGCGGTCGGGCTCCGGATCCGGGGACGGACGAGATCGCTCTCGGGCGTGAAGCAGCCGCCATGCTGGGTCGGGCCGGGCTCGCCCACGAGATCGGGGGAGCACTCCATCTGGAGGGACGTTCCCTGTCGATCGTCGGCCTGTTCGCGGCGCCGGGAACGGTCTTCGAGGGTGAGATCTGGATGAACCTCCAGTCGCTCAAGATTGCCACCCAGCGAACCACGGATTCCTGCGTCATCGTCGGCCTCGTCCCGGAGGGTGACATCGCCGACCTTGAGGCCCTCGCCGCTGTGCGGCTGGATCTCGAACTCGCCGTGGTGCGCGAGAGCGACTACTTCGCCACGCTCGGCAGCTTTCTGGCCCCGGTGCGCTGGCTCGTCATGGCAACCGCCCTGTTGGTCACGATCGGAGGGCTGCTTGGTGGCGTCATCGTGATGGATGCGGCCTTCGCGTCGCGCGTTCGCGAGTTCGGCACGCTCCAGGCCCTGGGCTTTCGCCGACGCGCCATCGTGCGTTCTCTCTTCCTCGAGGCGACGCTCGCCTCATTCGCCGGCGGGCTCATCGCCGCGGCCATCGCGTTCACGCTTGTGGACGGCCTGAGCGTGCGTTCGACGATGGGCGCCTTCGCCGTTCGCGTCGACCTCATCGCCATTGCGGCGGGTCTTGTCTCGGGACTGCTTCTCGGTGTCGTCGGCGCGATCGTTCCCGCCGGCCGATGCCTTCGCTTACCCATTCCGGTCGCCCTCAAGGCGGCCACCTAACAGTTCGGAGCCCTCTCATGCTGACTGCCTCACTTCTCGCCTTTGCCCTCCTCCTCGGCTCGCCGAGTTCCATCCAAACCGGCGACACGTCCGCCGCACCACCCAAGGCGAAGTCCGCCGAGGTCCTCCCGGACTCCCTGTTCGTCTCTGAGAAGCCCAAGGACGCCAAGCAGCTCAAGGACCTCAAGGCCTCTGCGGTGAAAGGTGATGTGAAGAAGGGCGACACCGTCACCGTCCAAGGACGCGTCGGTGGGCGCAAGGAGCCGTTCATCAAGAGCCGGGCGATGTTCCTGCTCGCCGACCTTCGCATCGTCGCCTGCAACGAGAAGCCCGACGACGCGTGCCCGACGCCATGGGACTTCTGCTGTGAAACCCCCGAATCCCTCAAGGCGAACACCGCCACCATCCAAGTGGTCGGGGGCGACGGCAAGGTGCTCAAGGTCGACGCCCAGGGTTCGCACGGCCTGAAGCCGCTGGCAAAGCTGGTGATCGTCGGAACGGTCAGCGACGTAAGTAAGGAAGGGGCGTTCGTCATCACTGCCACGAAGATCTTCGTGGAAGGCACAAACAAGGAGGAGACGACCCCCGCAACCAAGGAGGCTGCCCCCGCCAAGCCATCCGAGCCGACCAAGCCCGAAGGTGGATCGAAGCGATAGTCGCGCGAACACGTCGGGAATCGGCGCGTTCTGAAGTACGCTGCGCGGATGCTCCTTCTCGGTATCGACCTCGGCACGACGGGAACGAAGGCGGTGGTCGTCGACGACCGGGGTTCGGTGGTGGCGAGTGCTACGCGCGAGCATCCGCTCTCGGCGCCGCGCCCGGGATGGTCCGAACAGGACCCCGAGACCTGGTGGCAATCGACTTGCGAGGCGGTCAAGGCTGCGCTGGCGACCGTTCCCAACGGTCCAAAGCGCATCGCAGGCATCGGATTGTCCGGACAAATGCATGGCTTGGTGATGGTGGACGCCGACGGCGAGCCCCTACGGCCGTGCATCCTCTGGAACGACCAGCGATCGGCGCCGCAATGCGAACGCATCGAGCGCGAGATCGGGCTTGAGGCGATCGTCCGGATGACCGGCAACCGGATGCTTCCCGGCTTCACCGCGCCCAAGATCCTCTGGTGCCGCGAGCACGAGCCCGAACTCGAGCGACGGGCCCGGACCCATCTTCTTCCGAAGGACTGGCTTCGATTCCGACTTTCGGAAACACGGGCCACCGAGGTCTCGGACGCATCGGGAACGCTTCTCTTTGATTGCGGACGGCGATGCTGGTCCGAAGCGATGCTCGATACCTTGAGAATCGACCGGGCAACGATGCCTGAATGCGCCGAATCGACGGTGGTCAGCGCACGGCTTTCGGCGCGAGCGGGCGAATCGTTAGGACTTCGCTCGGGCATTCCGATCGTCGGCGGTGCCGGCGACCAAGCCGCCTCGGCGATCGGTTCGGGCATCGTCCGCGAGGGTGCCGTGTCGGTGACGATCGGGACGTCGGGCGTCGCTTTCGCAACCTGCGACGCATGGAGGCCCTCGGCCCGCGGCGAGGTACACGCCTTCTGCCACGCGGTGCCCGGGCGGTGGCACGTCATGGGCGTCATGCTCGGTTGCGGCGGAAGCCTGCGCTGGTACCGCGACACCTTCGCGTTTCCGCAGGGCGACCACGGCTACGAGGCGATCGTGGCCGAAGCAGCGACGTCGCAGCCGGGGGCCCGGGGCATCTCCTTCCTTCCCTATCTCAGTGGCGAGCGCTGTCCGCATCCGGATCCGGAGATTCGTGGCGCGCTTCTTGGACTCGACGCGAGCCACCGCCGCGCCGACGTGTCTAGGGCGGTGCTTGAGGGCATCACCTTTGGGCTCGGCGACAACCTCGACCTGATTCGGGGCCTCGGCATCCCGGTCGGTGAGGTTCGTCTCGCCGGTGGCGGAGCGCGGAGCGCGTTCTGGCAACAGCTCTGCGCCGATGTCTTTGGATGTCCCGTGTTGGTCTCGCGCGGCAACGAGGGCGGCGCGCTGGGCGTGGCCCTTCTTGCCGGCGTGGGTGTCGGCCTGTGGCGCAGCGTCGATGAGGCCTGCCCATCCATCGACTCCTCCGCCGAGCGGAAGCTCCCGGTGGCGAGTGATTCCCTTCACCGTGCGATGGACCGATTCCGTCAGGCCTATCCGCAGCTTCGGCCGCTCTGCCATCCGGCCTGACAGCCTGTGGCGAACCCACGTCGCGTTCCGAAACGAAAATGGGCGGCCCGTCCTTTCGGACGGACCGCCCCCCTTTTCCCGGAGGTGCTGCCTCCGCCCTTACACTCGCGGATCACGCTTGCCGTGAGGTCTCACAACCCGACCTCCGGCATCACCTTTGGGAGTCGTCGATTCTCCTCCTCCGAGAACGAACTCCCCTCCACATGATCCGATCCTGCAAGGCTCTCCATGAGATTCGCACTCGCCCAACTCCTCCTTGGCGTTTCAGCCGCAGACATCGGGCTCTGGGCATTCACCGCGGTAGGCATGGGCGCTCTTGGTTTCGTGGCATGGCGCGTCCTTCAACGGCAAGAGTCGAAGGACCCGACGTTTCTGAAGAAACTTGATGATGACGATGCAAGGGCGCGGGGCGACCTGCCGCCGAGCCCATCCAGCAAGTCCGAACGGACTCCCTAACGTTTCGCGAGCGGACAGGATCCGCGCGAGCCTCTCTACAACAATCATTCACTCCTGACAGGAACCGTCGACGCGTTAGGCGAAGGAACTGGCCCGCGACTTGGTGACCCAAGCCTGAAGCGAGCGGCCCGGACAGAGCGTCTGGGCGTCCTTCCATTCCCGATGCGTATAGACGCGCCGAATGGGGATCTTGTGCTTGGCCATCACGGCCCGCACCTGACGCGACAGCCCGGCAAGCTGTCGCTGGGTCGGTGTCTGTTCCTCGAAGTTGCCGAGGCACATGATCCCGATGTTGCCTTCATTGTGGTACTTCACGTGGGCGCCCTGGTAGCGGAGACTTCGCCCCTCCCAGACGCGGCCCTCACGATCGATGATGTAGTGGTAGCCGATATCGGCGTATCCGCCACCCTTGGCGTTCCGGTGAGCGATGCGAACGTGCTCAATGCGGTCCGCAGTTTCCTCGACATCGGACGCAACGAATGGTTCCCACCCTTCGTGGTGGATGGTCAGGCTCTTGACCGGGAGCATCGGGTTGATGTCGCCAACGTCAGGGCCTGCCTTCGCCCATCGTGATCTTGGAATGACCCCGTCGGTCGGGATCGGCTCCTTCGCCACCTGCTTGGGTTGCGAAGTGCTGCGCTTGGGCGCGGTCGGAGTTCGCGACGTTGGCGGGTCGTCATACCGACCACCAGGCCATGCGCCATCAGGCAGTTCGGAACGGGAGCCGCCTCCCGTCGCATCAGCGGTCAAGCTCCCGCTGGAGGCGCACCCCGCGAGGAGGAACGCCGAGGCGGCAAGGAACGATCGGCGCGCGACTGAGATCGCGTCCGACGATTGCATTTCCTCGCGTTCCGGTGTGCTCATTTCGTGCCGTATCTATCGGCAGCAGCAACACCTTCGTCGCCAACTTTTGCGTGACGAAAATTGCGCAGCGCGACCCCGCGTCTCGTGGCGCGCTCAGGCGTTGCGCTCGGCGCCGCGCAGGGCGACGAACTCGCGCTGGAGGTTCTGCCCCGGGCAGAGCGTCTGGGCCCCGGGCCACTCGCGGTGGCTGAAGACCCGTTCCCACGGCACCGTGAAATAGGCACAGACCGCCCGCAGGTGGTTGCGGAGGGAGAGCAGTTGGGCCTGGGTCGGACGCTGGATCTCGAAGTTGCCCATCACGAGGATGCCGACGTTGCCCTCGTTGCGGTCCTTGACATGGGCTCCCTGCCACTTCAGCTCCCGGCCCTCCCACACCGCCCCGCCACGGTCAATGACGAAGTGGTAACCGATGTCACCCCACCCCTTCGCCCGGTGACCGCTTCGATAAAGTTCGATGCGGTCGGCCATGGCCTGACCCGCGGTTCCGGTCTCAAGCCGGTCAAGGCCGTCATGGTGCACGGTGACGTAGCGCACCGGCAGCATCGGGTTCATCAGGGATGGCTCGGGTTGGCCTCGGGCCCACGCACTGCGCGGCATGACCCCCGGGAAGATCGACGGCTTCGCGGGCGCCAGCGGAACGGGTTGACGGTTGATCGGGGGTGCGGTTGGGGTTGCGCCCCAGTCGCCAGATGGGAGGTTTCGGCCGAGTTGTCGGTCCTGCGCGCAACCTGCGAGTGCCAGAAGGCCGAGCCCCGCACAGAACGCGCGGCGCCGGCGGTGTGGGAAGTCCCCCACGGTTGAGTCGTCCGGCGCGGCATCACCACCCGCCGCGATGTTCGCGTCAGAGAGGCCCGATGCAAGCTGTCGGGACATGTCGGGCATATCGTGTGGAACGACGACGAATCTCGCGCTCACCATGGTGGCGGTGGCCAGTATAGATCTCCTTCGGAAAGAGCTTCCCACGCCATCGTCGAAGTGCCGGGAAGTGCCGGTTTTTGGTACACTTCGGCCTCTCGCGGAATGTCCATCCGAGCCATCGCGCCTGACCCCCACAACCGCTTCTGAGACCCCACTGCAAACCGCTCGCGGCCACCGCTCGCGAGAGGGGAATCGGGAGGGCGTGACGGAGGGGCAAGCCTCAGCAGACACCCATGTCCTTGCCCCCGGAGCCGACAACGAACCCGACCTCCTTGCGCCCACCAGCAGCCACCGGTGGAGCGAACGATCCGAATTCGGCGGTCGCCCGCCGACCCGACGCCGAAGGCTCCAGCCCGCCCGCACCGGCACTGACCGGGACGGCCGCCACCGGCGAGTACACCTCCGACTCGATTCAGGTCCTTGAAGGCCTTGAGGCGATCCGGAAGCGCCCCGGCATGTACGTGGGCGGGACCGGGCTGAACGCCCTCCACCACCTTGTGTACGAGTGCGTCGACAACGCCATCGACGAGGTCATGGCCGGGTACGCGACCACCGTCACGGTCCGCATCGGCGTCGACGGCTCCTGCACCGTCACCGACGACGGCCGCGGCATGCCGGTCGACCCGATGAAGCATGAGAACCCCGCGATCAACGGCCGCCCGGCGGTCGAGGTGATCCTGACCGAGGTCCACGCGGGCGGCAAGTTCGGCGACAACGCCTACAAGGTCTCCGGCGGTCTCCATGGCGTCGGCGTCAAGTGCGTCAACGCCCTGAGCGAATGGACCGAGGTCGAAGTCTGGCGCGAGGGAAAGACCCATCTCATCGCCTTCGCCCGCGGCAAGGTCACGAGACCCCTGCACGTCACCAGCGAGGGCGGCGATAAGTCGAAGAAGGGAACGCGGATTTCCTTCCTCCCCGACACCGAGATCTTCCCTGACATCGTCTTCCGCTACGAGGCCCTTGAGCACAGGCTGCGCGAGTTGGCTTACCTCAATTCGGGCGTCACCATCCGCTTCATCGACGACCGCGTCGACACGAGCGGCAATCGCCGGTCGATGACCTTCCACGACGAGAACGGTCTCGCGGCCTACGTCGTCCACCTCAACTCCGCCAAGGCGGCCGACGGCCCCGTGATCGCTTTCGTAGCCGAAGACGGTCCGAACAACCTGCGGGCCGAAATCGCCATGCAGTACACCGACGCGATGAACGAGAATGTTCTCGCGTTCGGCAACAACATCTTCAATCCCGACGGCGGCACCCACCTTCAGGGATTCAAGACGGCCCTTACCCGCACGATCAACGGCTACGCGAAATCAAAGGGACTGCTGAAGGACCTGACGCCGTCGGGCGACGACCTGCGCGAGGGCCTGACGGCGATCGTCTCGGTGAAGCTGCCGAACCCGCAGTTCAACAACCAGACCAAGGAGAAGCTCCTCAACGCCGAGGTCGAGGGCTTCGTCTCCAGCATCATCGGCGAGAAGCTCTCGGCGTGGCTCGAGGAACATCCGAAGGAAGCGAAGCGCGTCTGCGAGCGGGCGGTGCTTGCCGCCGAGGCCCGCGAGGCTGCCCGCAAGGCCCGTGAGCTCATCAAGCGCAAGGGCTCGCTCGACTCTGGCGGCATGCCGCACAAGCTGGCGGACTGCTCCTCCGAGGACGTCGAGAAGACCGAACTTTTCATCGTCGAGGGCGATTCAGCCGGCGGCTCCGCCAAGGGCGGCCGTGACCACGTCACCCAAGCAATCCTTCCGCTGCGAGGCAAGCTCCTCAACGTCGAGAAGGCGCGGCTCGACAAGGTCCTCGGCTTTGAGGAGATCCGCACCCTGATCCAGGCCCTGCAGTGCGGGATCGGCGACGACTTCGACATCTCGAAACTTCGCTATGGCCGCGTCGTCATCATGACCGACGCCGACGTTGACGGCTCGCACATCCGAACGCTTCTCCTCACCTTCTTCTTCCGGCAAATGTCGGAACTGGTGAAGCGGGGCAAGATCTTCATCGCCCAGCCGCCGCTCTACCAGATCGCCCGCGGCCACGGCAAGAAGCGGGACGTGCGTTACGTGCTGAACGATCGCGCCATGAGCGAGTCGTTAGTGGAACTGGCCCTGCGCTATGCGAAGCTGATCATCCGCGATGCCGAGGGCCGGACCACCGCGACCGTCGAGGGCCCCACGCTTCGCCGGCTCGTCCAGACGCTCCATCGCCTCGACGAACTGGTGGTCGTCTCGCAGCGCCGCGGCATTCCGTTCACGCGGCTGCTCGAGAGCCGCGCCGGCGACCCGAGCGGCGAGCGGCGATTGCCCTCGTGGCACCTCGCCTGGCAGGAAGGCGATGAGCTCTTCTGGAACGAGCAGGACGCCAGGGCAGCCGTGCATCGCCTGAAGCTCACGCTTGACGATGATCCGACGGAGGCCGTATCGGCCGCACCCCGCAACCGCATCGCGACGCTTCGGGAACTGCACGAGAACCGCGAACTGGAACGGCTCTTCCGCGACATCGCCACCGCCCACCTTCGCATCGAGGACTGGGCGGCGGTGCAGGAGGAGTCGATCACCGGCGAGAAGATGGTGACCCGCTACGCGTGGCTCGTCGAAGGCGCCGCGAAGGCCCGCCCCAAGGACGAGGAAGGCGACGCCGGCGAGGCCGAGGCGCCCTCCGCCGAGAGTGGCCCCGGCGTCGAGTACGTCGAGGCCCCAAGCATCCCGTCCATCCTCCGCACCCTGCACGAGGTCGGGCGTCGGGGCATCGAAGTCAAGCGTTTCAAGGGCCTCGGCGAGATGGATGCCGAGCAGCTCTGGGACACCACGATGGACCCCAAGCACCGCACCTTCCTGCGGGTCTCCTGGGATTCGGCAAGCGAGGCCGACGCCCTCTTCGCAACGCTGATGGGCGAGAACGTGGAACAGCGTCGTGCGTACATTGAAAAGCACGCTATTGAGGTCAAGAACCTCGACATCTGATCGCCCGCCGGTCCCGGTGCAGCCGCAGCGGCTTGGAGGCGAATGTCCCGCATCCGCCAGAACGGGCTCGACTTCCCGGTCCTCTCGCCCGATACTCCGGGTCAGCAATCCCGGAGTAAGGTGGTGCGTTCGCCGCCGCTCCCCCACTGCCGTGACGCGCCGCACACGACCAAACCTCCGCTCCGCCTGTCGCGGCATGACCCGCGTGCTGATCCTCCTGTGCGTGCTCGCCCAGGTCGCGATGACGTTCGTGCGAAGCGGCGACCGCGTCCTGTGCTTCTCGGCCCAATCCGCCGCCGAGTGTCGCGAGCACGCGGATCCGTGCGACCACCCCGTCGAACTCGCGTGCCATGAGCACGGTTCGTCCATTGGCACCGCCCTGCCCCACGATCACGGCCAAGGGTGCTGCTTCGACGTCAAGCTCCCGGACGCGCCGTCACGGACCGATCAGGCGCTGGGTGTCCCTGACCTTCCGCCCCCGGCACTCGTTGCCATCATCGAGATTCCGTCGGACTTCGCATTTGACCGATGCCACGGATCGCTCCCGCAGGTGATCGAGCGCGGGATACCGCCGGCCTCGGGCCTGCGCGTCATTCGCATCCAGGTGTGAACCTTCACCGGGCCTCGTCGTTCGGCGCGCTTCCGTGCGCCAGAAGAGTGTCACCTGTGAGGATCACGCTTCATGTCCATCAGCCTCTTGCGCTGTGGCCTCGCCCTGGCGGCGGCCGCACCGCTGGTTCTCTCCGCCTGTACCCCGTATCAACGGCGTGATGTCGACGTCGCAGCCCATGCCGAGCTTTTCCGGCAGCGTACGGCCGCCTCGGTCGCCATCGCGGCCGATCCGAATGCCCCGTTCGACCTTGCCGACGGCTGTTCGCTTCGGGAAGCCGAGGCAATCGCGCTCGTCTTGAATCCCGGACTGCGCGTCGGACGGGCGAAACTCGGTGTCGCCGAGGCGACCGCCGCCGAGAGCGGCCGCTGGTCCGATCCGGTCCTCGCCGCCGACGTGACCCGCGTTCTTGAGTCGGTTGCCGAACCGTGGAAGCTCGCGGTGAGCGTCGGCATCACGCTGCCCCTCTCGGGACGGCTTGACGCCGAGCGTTGGCATGATGATGCCGCGCGCGACGCGGAACTGCTGCGCGTCCACGCCGCCGAGTGGTCGACCCGGATCGCCGTTCGAAGGGCGTGGGTCGAGAGGATCACCGCCGAACGTCGCCGCGCCGAGATCGCCGACGCGATCGGGCGCGTGGATGGCGTTGCACGGATCGCGGCAAGGCTGGAGGAACTGGGGGAGATCGGTCGCATCGAGGCGCGGCTCTTCCGGATTGACATCGCCGTCCGGCGCGAACGGCTCATCGGGGCCGAAGCGGCCCTGGCCGACGCCGACCTCACGCTGAGGGCACTCCTCGGCCTGCCCGCCGCCGCGGGGATCGACTTCGTCGGCGACTTGCCCGAGGCGAACGTCGGTGACGATTCGCATGTGCGCGAGCGGCTTGTCACCGGCAGCACCGAGATCGCCATCGCCCGAGCCGACTATGAGGTGGCGGAACGGACCCTTGCCCTGGAGGTGCGGAAGCAATACCCCGACCTCACCATCGGTCCCGGGTATGGCCGCGAGGACGGGAACAACCAGTTCCTCCTGGGCCTTTCGCTGCCGCTTCCGATCCTCAACGCGAACCGGCAGGCCATCGCGACGGCAAACGCCGGGCGCGATCTGGCATCGACGGCGCTCACGTCGCTCATCGAGGAGCAGATCCTTCACCTTGAGCGGGCGATCGTCCGGCACAACGCGGCGCTTCGTCGGCTCCAGCTCTTCGGTGATGAGGTCATGCCCCTCGCCCACTCGCAGTTCGAGGACGCGAAGCGCGTCGCCGACCTCGGCGAGGTCGACACCCTCGTTCTTCTTGAATCACTCACCCGCCGCTCGGACGCACAGCTTGCCCTGCTCGACGCCCAGCGCGACGCGGCCCTGGCCGCTCTCGACATCGACCTTCTTGTCGGACCCACCCATGATCGCTGAATCACGCTCCCACCAGCCTTTCCGCCGGGCCCGTCACGTCGGGATCATCGTGCTCCTGGCATGCACCCTGGCGGCTTGCCGCCGACCCGCACCGCAAGGTACCTCCGACGCCGGGCACGATCATGAGCACGAGGCGGCCGGCGCCGCACCGAGCAACCGGGTCGCGGTCCCCGACGCCGTGCGCCGAAGCCTTGGCGTCACCTTCGCCAAGGTCGAGCGACGCAACGTCGAGAAGACGCTTCGGGTTCCGGGGCGTTTCGAGCTCGAACCGTTGGCCCGTCGCGAATACCGGCCGGCGATCGCGGGGCGAATCACGATCCTCGTCGACCAGCTTGCCCGCGTGAAGGCCGGGGACATTCTCTACCGTCTCGACGCACCCGGCTGGCGCGAGATGCAGGAGCGCATCGCCAGCGCCGAGGCAGCGGTCGCCCAAACGAAGGCCCGGCTCGACTCGATGGTCCCGCTCATGAAAGCCCACGAGGAGCACGAGCGGGGACTCGCCGAGAAGGTCGCCCTCTGGACCGAACGGATCGCCCAACTCGAACGCGTCCGCGAAGCCGGCGGCGGCCAGCACGGCGAGTTCGTCCAGGCCCGGGCGATCCTCAGCGAGACGCAGGCCGAGTACGCCGACGTCCGCGAGAAAGACGCCGAACTCGAATCGAGGCGGGCCGAGTCGGTCGCCGAACTGCAGGCGTCCCGCACGCGCTTGGACCTGCTCATGCGCAGTGCCGCGATCCTGACGGGGATGTCGATGGAGAGCCTCTCGTCCACTGGCGCATCAGGGTTGCCGATGTGGCATGAGCTGACCACGCTTGAGGTCCGGGCCGACGCCGACGGCGTGGTCGAACTCATCGAGGTGACCAATGGCGCACACATCGAGGCGACGGCTCTGGCGATTCGGGTCGTGCAGCCCGAACGGGTGCGCTTCAGGGCCTTTGCACTCCAATCGGACATCGCCCGTCTCCACGAAGGAATGACAGCTCGCATCGTCCCGCCCACTGCAGCGATCGCGACGCAGTCGGCCCTCGCGGCGAACGTGGTGTTAGGACTTCGCGCCGATCCGGACGAGCGGACCGCCGAACTGGTCGCCTCCCCCACGTCGCTCGAACCGTGGGCGCGGGCCGGTGTCTCGGGCTTCCTGGAGCTTGTCCTCGAGGGCGCGGCCGGCGAGCTGGCCGTGCCGAGCGGCGCGATCGTCCGCGACGGAGTCACGCCGGTCCTCTTCCGTCGTGATCCGAAGGACCCCGACACCGTGATCCGGCTCAGCGCCGACATCGGGCCGAGCGACGGGCGCTGGACCGCGATCCTGAGCGGACTCGCCGAGGGGGATGAGGTGGTCCTCGACGGCGTCTACCCGCTGCTTCTGGCAACGAGCGGTTCGATTCCCAAGGGCGGCCACTTCCATTCCGACGGCACCTTCCACGACGGGAAGGACTGAGCCCGATGCTCCAGCACCTCATTGCATTCTCGTTGCGCCGGAGCGGCCTCGTCCTCGCGATTGCCGGAGCGATCCTGGTCTTCGCCGGCGTGCGCATCGGTTCGATGCCGGTCGACGTCTTCCCCGAGCTGACCGCCCCGACGGTCGTGGTGATGACGGAGGCCGGCGGACTCGCCGCCGACGAGGTCGAGACCAACGTCACCTTCCCGATCGAGGCATCCGTCAACGGGCTTCCCGGCATCCGACGGGTCCGCTCGGCCAGCAGCACCGGGCTCTCCTTCGTCTGGGTCGAGTTCGACTGGGGCGAGGATCTCTTTCGCGCCCGACAGCTCGTGAGCGAGCGCTTGAGCTCCGTCCGCGAGGCCCTTCCCCCTTCCGCCCATGCCGAGATCGCCCCGATCACATCGATCACCGGCGAGGTGATGCTGCTTGCCCTCTCCTCGCCTGACGGATCGGTCTCCGACATCGAGCTGCGCAGCTTTGCCGAATTCGACCTTCGCAACAGGCTCCTTGCCGTTCCTGGCGTCGCTCAGGTCGTCGCGATCGGCGGCGGTCTGCCCCAATATCAGGTTCACGTGCACCAGGAGTCGCTCCTCAGCTACGGCCTCACTGTGCAGGACGTCGTCGAGGCGGCGCGAGGGGCCCACAGCACCGCCACGGCGGGCTACCTCCCCAACGTCGACCGCCTCGAGCTCCCGATCCGGCAGGTCGCCCGGGTCACCTCGCCGGAGGACATCAGGGCAACCGTCGTCCGCGTCCATAACGGTTCGCCCGTCACGATCGGTCAGGTGGCGGACGTCGCGTTAGGTCCGGCGCCGCGCCGAGGGACTGCGGCCGATGCCGCCCATGCCGCGGTCGTCGTGAGCATCCAGAAGGCGCCCGACGCCAACACCCTCCGGTTGACCGAGTCACTCGACGACGCCCTCGACGGCGTCGAGGCGTCGCTTCCAAAGGGCATGAGCCTGAACCGCGAGGTCTTTCGGGCGGCGAAGTTCATCGATCACTCGATCCACAACGTCCTTGCCGTCCTGCGCGACGCCACGATCATCGTGGCGATCATCCTGATTCTTTTCCTCCTGAACGTCCGCTCGACCATCATCACGCTGACCGCCCTGCCGATTTCGCTGGCAGTCGCGCTCCTGATCCTCTGGGCAGCCGGACTTTCGGTCAACGTCATGACGTTGGGTGGCCTGGCCGTCGCGATCGGCGAGCTCGTCGATGACGCGATCATCGACGTCGAGAACGTCCTCCGCCGGTTGCGCGAGAATGCCACACTGCCCGCCGCGTCGCGTCGACCCGTGACCGACGTCATCTTCGCCGCCAGCAACGAAATCCGCTCCTCGGTGGTCTTCGCGACCATCATCATCTGCATGGTCTTCGTGCCGCTCCTCTTCCTGCAGGGACTCGAAGGCCGGTTCTTCCGACCGCTCGGCATCGCCTACATCACGTCGATTCTGGCCTCACTCATCGTCGCTCTGACGGTGACGCCGGCGCTCTGCTCGTGGCTCCTCCCGTCGGTGGGAGTGCGCGGCACCGCAGCAGGCAACCCCGATCACCATCACGACGGACCGCTGGTCCGCTGGCTCAAGCGCGCCTACGGTCCCTCTCTGGCGGCATCGCTGCGCCATCCGTGGAAGGTCCTCGGCGGCGCTGCGGGCATGACTGTCATCGCGCTCTGGCTAGGAAGCACCTTCGGTACGTCCTTCCTTCCGTCGTTCAACGAAGGAACGTTCACCGTGTTCCTCATGGCACCGCCGGGTACTTCGCTTGAGGAGAGCGATCGCCTGGCCCGCGGCGTGGAATCGCAGTTGGCCGAGATCGAGGGCGTCGAGAGCGTCACGCGCCGGACCGGCCGGGCGGAGCGCGACGAGCACGCCGAGCCCGTCAGCAACTCCGAGATCGAGGTGACGGTCGCTGACGATGGGGACCCCCTCGCGATTCGCGCGGCCATCGATCGCGTGGTCGCGACGGTCCCGGGCATCACGACGATGATCGGACAGCCGATCGAACATCGACTGAGCCATATCCTCTCGGGCACACCGGCGGCGATCGCGATCAACGTCTTCGGCGACGATCTGGACCGGCTTCGTCTCGTGGCGAAGGAGATCGAATCGGAACTCCGCGTCCTGCCGGGCACACGCGACGTCGCAGCCAACCGCGAGGTCATGGTGACGACGCTCCCGATCCGCTACCGCCACGCCGATCTCGCTTCGGCGGGACTCACTTCAGGCGCGGCGGCTGCACAGGTACAAGATGCCCTCTATGGTGCCACCGTCGCCGAGGTGAATCATGGCGTGCGACGCTACGAACTCGTGGTGCGCATGGCCCCGAGCGAGCGCGAGCGGGTGGAACAGATCGGCGATCTCGTCCTGCGCGGTTCAGGCGGGGCGATGGTCCGCTTGCGCGAAGTCGCTGAGGTCGGACTCGAGCGGGCGAGCAATCTGATCGCCCGCGAGAACGCCCAGCGGAAGGCGGTCGTCTCCTGCAACGTCGCCCCCGGCTACAACCTCGGCGACCTGGTGAGCGACGTGCGCGGACGTATCGACCCGATCGTCGCCAAGGCAGGGCTACGGGTGCATTACGGCGGACAGTTCGAAGCCCAACAGTCCGCGTCCCGCACGATTCTTCTGATGGGGATCGGCGTCGCCGTCGCGATGTTCGCCCTGCTTCAGCTCTCGACGGGCTCAGCTCGGGTCGCTGCCCTGGTCATGATCAACCTCCCGCTCGCCCTGATCGGCGGCGTCCTTGCGATCTACCTCGTTGAGTCCCCCAGCCTTCTCGCCAACACGCTTGGCCTCTTTGGACTTGGAAGTGATCGCTACGTTCCGCCGGTGGTTTCGATCGCCAGCTTGGTCGGGTTTGTGACCCTTTTCGGCATCGCGGTTCGAAACGGCATTCTTCTGGTCAACCACTACGACCACGTGCGTCAACAGGAGCACTGCTCCGTCGCCGACGCCATCACCCGAGGCTCGATGGAGCGGCTGGTGCCGATCCTCATGACCGCCTTGACCGCGGCGTTAGGCCTGCTACCTCTCGCCATTGCCCGGGGACAGCCGGGGAGCGAACTGCTCGCGCCCTTGGCCATCGTCGTGTTAGGCGGACTGCTGTCCTCAACCGCCCTGAACCTCATTGTCGTTCCCGTCGGATATGCGCTGGCATTCGGCGCCTACCGTTCCGCACCCCAGCCACTGACCACAGGAGACTGACTCGCCATGCGACACCACACAATCATCCTTCCCCTCTCGCTCGCCGCCCTCCTCTGCGGCGGCTGTTCCGAATCGAAGAACGTTCCTGCCCCCCAGTCCGGAGGCACCCCCGCTGCGGCGAACGATCACGACGGGCACGATCACGACGGGCACGGACATGGGAAGGAGGAGTCGCTCGGCACGATCACGCTCGAGGGTGCCACGCTCGCCGTGACCCAGGACGGCGCCGTCGCTGCCGGCAAGGAAGCCTCCTTTGACTTCACCGTCACCGGCGCCACTCCGACGGCCATTCGCGTCTGGTTGGGTGCAGAGGACGGCAGCGGCTCGACCAAGGCGAAGGCCGAAAAGGAGGGCGAGGGCTTCCATGTGCATGTCGATGCGCCTGCGTCGCTGGCCGCGGATGCGAAGCTCTGGATTGAGGTCGAGTTGGCCGATGGAAAGAAGGCCACTGGCTCGATCGCCATTCACCGCTGACGCTCGGGGTCACCTCGACTGCCGCTTTCGGGCGGCGGGCTTGCGTGCTACGGTGCGCGCATGCTCGCCGCCCTTCTCATGTCCGCTGTCGTCACGCTTTCGGCGCACGGTGACCCCGCCCCCGCGCCGGTGGCGAAGGACCGCCCAATGCTCTCGACTCGCTGGACCGGACTCGTCGACCGCGACGCACCGTGGAGCGAGCATCCCCGGCCGCAACTGGTCCGCGACCGATGGCAGTGCCTCAACGGCGTCTGGGAGTATGCAATCCGCCCGATGGCCGACGGGCTGAGTTTCCCGGCGAAAGCAGACGGCTCGATCCTCGTTCCCTTTCCCCTGGAAAGTTCGCTTTCGGGTGCTCAGGGCACGATCACGAACCAGGATCGACTCTTCTATCGACGGCGCTTCACCGTGCCGCCGACGCCCGCAGGACATCGGGTCCTGCTGCACTTCGAGGCGGTCGATTGGGGAACGAAGGTCTTCATCAACGGAGCAGGCATCGGCGATCACACCGGGGGCTACGAGCCCTTCGACTTCGATGTCACGGAGCGCCTGAAGGCCGGTGAGAACGAGATCATGGTCGAGGTCTGGGATCCTTGCGACGAGACCAGCGAGTATGAGCCGCCTCGCGGGAAGCAGGTGCGAAACCCCAACGGCATCTGGTACACCTCGGTCACGGGCATCTGGCAGAGCGTGTGGCTGGAGTGGGTGCCGGAGCGATCGATCGAAAGCGTTGCGTTCCGCCCGGACGTGGCGACGTCGAAGCTCAGCGTCACGCCGCGCGTTCGGGGGCCGATCGGAACCGATGCCAAGGTCGAGGTAACCCTGCGCTGGCCCGACGCGCCCGACGGGCCGCCGATCGTCACGAAGCTCGTCACCCCGAACACCACGACCGAGATCGATGTGCCCAATCCGATCCTCTGGTCACCGGAGTCTCCCAAGCTCTACACGGTGAATCTCCGCTACGGCGCCGACCGAGCGAACAGCTATGTCGCATTTCGCTCAATCGAGGTGAAGCCCGATGACAAGGGAACGCCTCGCGTTCTCCTCAACGGTCGTCCGGTGTTCATGCTAGGAACGCTGGACCAGGGCTGGTGGCCCGATGGCCTCTACACGGCGCCGACCCATGAGGCGATGATCTACGACATCGAGGTGACCAAGGCCCTCGGCTTCAACACGATACGCAAGCATGTGAAGATCGAACCCGCGACCTGGTACGCAGCGTGCGATCGGTTAGGCATGCTGGTCTGGCAGGACATGCCGTCGAGCGGACCCTACATAGGACCGGGCGATCCCGACGCAGCGCGGGGCGAGGTCCCGAAGCAAACCTACGAGCGCGAACTGTTAGGCATGATCGATCGGCTTTCGTTCCATCCTTCGATCGTGATGTGGGTGCCTTTCAACGAGGGCTGGGGACAGCACGACACGAAGCGGATCGTCGACCTCGTGAAATCCAAGGACCCGACGCGGCTGGTCAACAACGCGAGCGGCTGGAGCGATCGAGGCGTTGGGGACGTCTTCGATGCCCACGACTACTCGGCGACGCTGGCCGGTCACTGCCCCAAGAGCGACGGCAAGCGGGCTGTCGTGATCGGCGAATTCGGCGGCCTGGGACTCCCGGTGCCGGGGCATCGCTGGAAGGAAGAGGGCTGGGGGTACCAGACGTTCGATAGCTACCAGTCCCTCACCGATGCCTACGTCGGGCTGGTCGAGGAGGTCGGCGAACTCAAGGCGGAAGGGCTTTGCGCGGCGATCTACACCCAGACCACTGACGTCGAGGTCGAGATCAACGGCCTCATGAGTTACGACCGCGACGTCCTGAAGATGAACTCCGCGGAGGTCGCCCGCGCCAACAGGGCGGCCATCGCCTCGACCGCCAAGCCACGCGTCTTCGACGCCGTGGTGCCGAGCGCGAGGGACATCGAGGCGACCGACGAACGCCCGGCGTGGCGCTACACCTTCGAGGCTCCCGCCGAAGGATGGCATGGGAGCGACTTCGACGACAGCACCTGGAAGGAAGGCAAACCCGGCTTCGGGACGGCCCAGACGCCCAACGCGATCGTCGGCACCGAATGGTCGACCAGCGCGATCTGGCTGCGCCGCACGATCGAGATCCCGGCCGGGGTGACGATCACGCACCTGTCGATTCATCACGACGAGGATGCGGAGCTCTTCCTCGACGGGAAGCCCTTCGCCGCCTTCAAGGGCTACACCGGCGGCTACACCCGAAAGAGGCTGACGCCGGCGATGCTGGCCATGCTCACCCCGGGCAAGCACGTCCTGGCCATGCACGTGAGGCAATCACGCGGCGGACAGTACGCGGATGTCGGTTTCGTGGCCCAACGGGCCGAGCGGTAGCGCCGCTCTCTCCCGCGCAGCGGGGGAGATGCCGAAGCGCAGCGCAGGCAGAGGGGGCCGGGGCCGAAATCAGTTCCCGCCCGCCCCCTCCGTCGGCTGCGCCGA
This sequence comes from Phycisphaerae bacterium, assembly GCA_016795065.1. Classification (GTDB taxonomy): domain Bacteria; phylum Planctomycetota; class Phycisphaerae; order Phycisphaerales; family SM1A02; genus JAEUIT01. Next base: position 28,341 of record JAEUIU010000066.1, on the reverse strand, counting down.
CACCTCCCCCGCCGTTGGCGGGAGAGGGCGGACGTTGCGCGCTGCACGCCATCCCGCTCTCTCCCGCGCAGCGGGGGAGATGCCGAAGCGCAGCGCAGGCAGAGGGGGCCGGGTCCGCAATGGAGGGTCATTCCTCAAACCGCATCGCGTGCTCAATGGCCTCAACGACACCTGCGAGATTCTCGTAGACCTCGCGCTCTGCGAACCGAATCACCTTGAAGCCACAAAGCCGGATGATGGCCTCACGACGAGTATCCCGTGCGCCCGTCCACCTGTGCGATTCGCCATCGACCTCAATCACCAGCCGCTTGGAAGAGCAGCAGAAATCGGTGATGAATCCGGCAACGGGGTGTTGACGTCGGAACTTCGCGCCAAGCGCCCCACGCCGAAGGATGTTCCAAAGCAAGACCTCCGCTCGCGTTGACTCGCGCCGGAGCTCTCTTGCGCGCCATGTCGTCCGCCTTGATTGACGCATGTCGCGCATTCTGAACCCAGCGCAATGCCTCAAGGCAAGAACCAGGTCATTCGGCAAGTACTTCGCGATCGAGAGGAACCTGTGGATGCTCGGTGCAGCAACGCGAGCCCCCTCCGTCGGCTGCGCCGACACCTCCCCCGCCGATGGCGGGAGAGGGAGGACGGTTGCGCGCTGCGCCCACATCGCTCTCTCCCGCGCAGCGGGGGAGATGCCGAAGCGCAGCGCAGGCAGAGGGGGCCGGACCGCGCTCAGTCCCAGCCCGCCCCCTCCGTCGGCTGCGCCGACACCTCCCCCGCCGGTGGCGGGAGAGGGCGGACGGTTGCGGCGCACTCCATCTCCGCTCTCTCCCGCGCAGCGGGGGAGATGCCGAAGCGCAGCGCAGGCAGAGGGGGCCGGCCGCGCTCAGTCCCCGCCCGCCCCCTCCGTCGGCTGCGCCGACACCTCCCCCGCCGGTGGCGGGAGAGGGCGGACGGTTGCGCGCTGAACTGCCGCCCATGCGATCTCTTGCATCGCCCGTATCGCCCCCTCGCTCGGTGGCGCCCACTTCTTCTCCTGCCAGTTGGGCGTGTTCCAGTAGCTGCGCCCCCAGCGGTCGGTGACGTCGAGCCGTGCACCGACCGGCGATTGGCCGGTCAGGACGGCGTAGTGCACGCACGCAACGAAGTACTTGCCGTAGGGATTGGCGTGAATGTCGTCGTCGAAAAGCTCGCGCCAGTCCTTGAAGCCGTCAACCTTGCCAACACTGATTTCCTTCGCTAACGCGATGAACGCGCGGCCGGCCGGGATCAGTTCGATCGTGGTCTTCGGGAACGTCGCGCGAAGCGAAGCGATCGCCTCGTCCCACATCGCCTGGTCGGCTTCGAGTCGCTCAGGCCAACCGAGCGATCGCGTTGGGCTCGAGGCGTCGTACATGCATCCCTCGGGCGTTCCAGACTTGATGCAGTGCCACGGCTCATACAGATAGACGGAGCCCTTCGGATTGTCCTTCGCAAACGCCTCGATCAGCTTGGCGGCGTACTCGATCGTCTCGGGCATCTCCTTCGGTCCTCGCGGAACGCTGTCGATCATGACCAGTGCGGTCAGGTCGCCCTTCGCGAACGCGTCGAACCAGAAGCCCTGAAACTGCGGCTCGGGCTTCGATCGCTTCTCGGCCTCGCGCATCTTCTCGTCGAACTGCCAGCGCAGCGGAGCACCGGGAATGAACTGCTCGCGGAAACGGAACTCGACCTTGCCCTTGGCGATGGCCGCAACAAGATCGGGAACGTCAGAGTTGAGGCTGTGACCGATGTAAAAGGCCCGCACCGCTGCGGGGATCTTCGCCGCATCACTTGCCTTTCGTTGATGCTCCTTGAAAAAGCGAACGATGAGTTTCGCCGAATCGCTGATGAACTCGTGCCCGCCGGGATGAATGTAGGTGACGACCGGCGAGCCGCGCTCCGACTCATAGATCGTGCATCGCTCCGCCCACGGCTTTCCTTCCTTCCTACAGCCGTTCGCCTCGCGGATCGCCTCCATCACCCGCTCCTGGACCGCGTAGCGCACCAGCGGGTCCTTCTCGCCGGCAAGATGCATTGCCGGCAGCGGCCTCAGATCGCGGGCATTGCGAATGCCCGCAGCGCTCGGGGCGACAGCCGCCAGGCGCTCGTGCCGGACCTGCCACAGGAGATACGTAAAGCCGCCGCCGTTGGAGTGGCCGGTGCTGTAGATACGGTTCGCATCAATGCGATGCTTCTTGGTCAGCGATGCAAGCATCGCATCGAAGAAGGCGAGATCACGATCCCCCTCGACACCTGCGGTCATCTGCCAACCGGGCTTCTTCCCCTCGGGGTCCGTCAGTAGGCCGGGGGTCGGTAGACCCTCGGGATAGACGACGACCGCCTCGGGCCAGTGCTGGTGGATCGCAAAGCCTCGGGCGACGTTCCGGGGGTTGCCGCCGTGACCGTGGAAAACGAAGACGAGCGGGGCCCCGGCCTCGGGGATGTCGGCTGACTTCGGGACGTGGACGAGCGCGCGACGCTCGAGGTCACCGACCTTCCAGGTGTCCTCGTCGAGTCCCGCCAGGGGACGCTGGGCCACTCCAACACTCGCCCATGCGAGCCCCAAGAGAACGGCAACCAACACGATCCAACGCCGACGGGTAAATGCGGACATGCAGGCCTCCTACGAGTGCTTGCGACGATTGTCGGCAAGCTGACGTTGGAGGCGTCAGAGTTGGGTCGTTCACCGGGGTTGACTCACAGCAGAGGCGCGGAGGGCGCGCAGTCCCGATGGAGGAGGACGAGAATGGGTGTAGGGCAGCCACCCCTCGTCGCGCTGCCGCGAAGAAAAGCGCTCTTCCCAATCTCTCTGCTCCTTCCGACCTTTACGTCCTCCGCGCCTCTGCGGTGAACCGCCTCTCACTTTCACCACTCCGGACCGCCCGAGTACCGCCCAAACACGTCCGCCATCGCCTGGACCATCTCGCCGAGCGTGCATTTGTTGTGGGCCGCCTCGACCAACGCCGGCATGACGTTCTCGTCCTTGCGGCAAGCCTCGCGAATGCGGTCGAGGCCTTGTGCGGCCTTCGTCTGGTCGCGGTTCTTGCGGAAAGCCGCGAGCCGCTCGCACTGCACGACCTCGACCTCGTGTGGGATCTGAAGGATCTCGACGTGGTTGTCCTCGTTCCCCTCGGGATAGGCGTTGACGCCAACGATGACGCGGTCGCCCGCCTCCATCTCCTGGCCGAAGCGGTAGCTGGCCTCGGCGATCGAGCGGCGGAAGTAACCCTTGTGGATGCCCGAGACGACGCCGCCCATGTCATCGACTTCCTTGATGATCGCGTTGGCGTCGGCCTCCATGCGGTCAGTCAGGGCCTCGACGAACCACGATCCGCCAAGCGGATCGACGGTGCGGTGGACGCCGGTCTCGTGGGCAAGAATCTGCTGCGTGCGAAGCGCGACGCGCACCGCGGTCTCGGTCGGAAGGCCTAACGTTTCGTCCATCGAGTCCGTGTGCAGACTCTGGCAGCCGCCAAGAACGCCGGCCAGGGCCTGGTAGGCGACGCGAACGATGTTGTTGAGCGGCTGCTGCTCGGTGAGCGAACAGCCCGCGGTCTGGACGTGCGTTCGCATGAGCATCGAACGCTGCTGCTTCGCGCCGTAGCGGTCGCGCATCGCGTTCGACCAGATCCGCCGTGCCGCTCGGAGCTTGCAGATCTCCTCGAAGAACTCGTTGTGGGAGTTGAAGAAGAAGCTGAGCCGCGGAGCGAAGATATCGACATCCATCCCCCGCTTCATGCACGCTTCGACGTACTCCATTCCGTCACGCAGGGTGAACGCGAGTTCCTGCGTCGCGGTCGAGCCGGCCTCGCGGATGTGGTAACCCGAGATCGAGACCGAATTCCACTTCGGCAAGTGCTGCGAGGCGAACTCGATCGTGTCGACGACCAGCTTGACGCTCGCCTCGGGCGGATAGATGAACTCGTTCTGGGAGTGGAACTCCTTCAGGATGTCGTTCTGAAGCGTGCCACCGACCGTCTTCCAGTCGATGCCGCGTTCCTTGGCCATCGCGAGGTACATCGCCCAGATGACCGCCGCCGGTCCGTTGATGGTCTGTGAGACGGTGACGTCGCCGATCGGGATGTCGGCATAAAGCCGATGCATATCATCGATCGTCGAGATCGCCACACCGCAGCGGCCGACCTCGCCTGCCGAGAGCGGATCGTCGGAGTCGCGACCCATGAGCGTCGGGAGATCGAACGCCGTCGACAGGCCGGTGTTGGCCTTGGTGCCCGCGGCATTCGACAACAGATACTTGAACCGCTTGTTGGTGTCGTCGGCCGAACCGAAGCCGGCGAACTGCCGCATGGTCCAGAGCCGGTCGCGGTACATCGTCTTGTGGACGCCGCGCGTGTACGGGAATTGCCCCGGCTCGCCAATGCGCGGATGGGGCTTCGAGACGTCCTTCGGGTCGTTGACCTCGACCGCGGTCGGGCCATATCGCTCGTCAACCACGTACCCGGAGATGGTCACCGTTTCCGGATTGACCGGAGCAGGCGTCGCGGAGACGGACGAACGGGCGGTGGCTTCGCGGGAGGTCGTCATTGGACCATGCATCGTAGCGGAAGGGCCGCCCCCGCCGCCCCCTCCGCAAATGGTGCCCACCTTGAACGGCCGACGAATCAAGTCATTCCCGGCCGCTTCCCACCATCCACGCCGGCCAGATTGCGAGAGCAAACCAGAGGAGGTCCAACCAGTCGAACTCGTTTCGCACGGCGGCCCCCACGTCGTCGAAGGTCATGCCGGACCACTGGGCGATAAGCACCACACAGACCTTGGCCATGGCCACTCCCGCCATCGCCACGGCAACGGCGAGCCCTCCCCACGCGGCGCCCTTCATCCGTCCGTTCCCAATAGCGACGCCGAGCCCGGCTCCCCAACCGATGCCGTACGCCACCGGCCCGGCGAGCAAGCCAAACTTGAACTGGATGATCGCCCACAGAAACGACCCGGCGAGCGCGAAGACCACGGCGAGAACGATGGACTTGACGAGGCTCATGCGGCGCACCGTACCGGCGATGTCTTGCCCAAGTAAGGCACAGACCAAGGAGTGGGGGAAGTTTCTTCGCAGGAGCAGCAGCCGCGAGCGGGGCTGGTCACTCCGTGGTCGACGCCGACCCGAGCTTGAAGGCTGTTCCGACGGCAAGAACGACGAAGACGATGTCCAGAATGCCCCACGAATCGGCAAAGCCCTTGTCGGCATACTCACCCCGAGCCTGGGAGAAGGCGGCAGCCAGGCCGGCCCGCATTTCGGTCTCGACGGCCTGCTTGAAGCTCTCCCGTTCATCGGCATTCATCGCGGTCCAGCGGCCTCTCGCTTCCTTGAGGAGGTTTGGCGGATAGTCCTCTTCCGAATCACGATCCTCCAACTCCTTGTTGTTGGGCCACGCAATGTTCTTGCCTGACTCCATCCACTCGGTTGCCACTTCGTCGGCGACGACCAGAAGGAAAGAATTGTCGTCGGTATGAGTCTTGGCGATCTCGTCCTCCATCTGCTTGGTGACGGTCGCTTCGGCATCAGCGATCGCGAAGTGCACGGCCGCGTACTTGCCGCCGCAGATGGACGCTACGGAAATGAGGACAGCGATCATGCCGGTGAGGAAACCGCCGGCTCGACCGCAGCCAAGCAGAACCCCAAATCCGGTGAGACCTCCAATACCCCAAGCGATCCAACCGATCTCAACGTTTCCGTAGTAGGAGATTGCCGCCCAGATGCCCGCACCGATCGCCCCGGCGACAAGGCCTCCCACGATTCCGCCCAAGATCCCTGCACCACCCGCGATGGCTGCCTTCATTGGTTGACTCTCCCACGTTTCGATCCACGGTCCCGCAACGATTGGTTGGATGCTAACCGGACCTTTTCGCCGCTCATCCTGCCTATGGTGACTTTGGCGCAAAAAAAGCCCGCCAACGCGGGCTCGATACACGACGATCATGCGGGATCGCTTACTTTTTTCCGTAATCAAACACTCCTCGCCCGCTCTTGTCACCCAGCCGGCCGGCCTGCACGAGCTGTCGCAACAACGGACATGGGAAGAACTTCGGATTGCCCAGTTCACGATAGAGAACCATCATGATGTCGTGACAGACATCCAGGCCGATGAAGTCGGCCAGGCGCAGCGGTCCCATCGGGAAGTTGCAGCCAAGGAGCATGATCTGATCGATGTCCTCGGGCTTGGCCACCCCTTCCATCCACGCATGGAACGCCTCGTTGATGAGCGGCATCAGGACGCGGTTCGATACGAATCCGGCGCGGTCGTTTGCGGGCACCGGTGTCTTGCCCATCGCCTTTGCAAGATCGATGGTGCGCTGCGTGGTCTCCTCGCTCGTCGCGAGACCCTTGATCACCTCGACCAGCTTCATGATCGGCACTGGATTGAAGAAGTGCATGCCGATCACGCGGCTGGCACTCGCGCCAACCGCCGTAGCGATATCGGTAATCGAAATGCTGGACGTGTTCGTGGCTAACACGGCGTTGGGGCCAAACGTCGCGTTCATCGCCTGGAAGATCTTCTTCTTCAGTTCGATGTTCTCGGTGGCCGCCTCGACCGCCCAATCCGCCGCCTTGGCCCCGGCCATGTCGGTGAGGTAGGTGATGCGGGCGAGGGCGGCGTCCGCGTCGACCTGGGTCATCTTCTGCTTCTCGACGCTTCGGCCGAGGGTCTTGGCGTGATAGGCCTTGGCCTTGTCGAGCTGGGCCTGACTCACGTCGATCTGGAAGGCGGAGATGCCGCTGGTGGCGGCGGTAAGCGAGATACCGGAGCCCATGGTTCCGGCCCCGATGACAGCGATGGACTTGACGGTGGACACGAGCGAGCTCCGTTAGGCGGCCTGATCGAGGCAGCGATTCGGTGAGGAAAGGGCAGGGATCATACCGGGAGGGGCCTGGCGATCGGGCGAACGCCCCTTTCGATCGGTGGAGCCAAACGGCATTGGCGACCCTGGCTCGTCGCCAACCCACGAATCACGGGCGAACTGGTCACTTGGGCGATCGGGCCTCTTCCCACCGCGCATGGTTGACGCAGCTCGGTTCGCGAAGAGCCCGGTTCGCGCTTCCATGTCGACGAAGTCGAGATAGGCTCATGGTTCGTGGGAGCGGCCCGACTGGGCCGCATACCTGTTCCGGGGATTCGCATGCCGATGTCCGCATGACGATGTGCACTTCCTTGAGCATCCGGCACACCGCCTCATCCAAACCCGAAACGTGCGTCGTGTGGGGCGCACGTTGTCGGGTTTGTCTTTCCTCGTGACTGTCCAAGTCGTAGGAGCGCCTTCATGAGATTCGTTGCTTCGCTGACGCTGTCCATCACCTTCGGTCTGACTTCTGCCATTGCAAGCGCCCAGGATTCGGCCGAACGGCCCGATGGCCTGATCGGCGGAGTCGAGATCCTGCGGGTTCCGATGCAGCCCCAACTCGATCCGCGCATGCAGATCCTGATGCCGGACGCTATCGAAGGCGAACAGGTCGAGGCGACGCCGCTCATCGTGCCGAACGAGTTCATCGTGCGCTTCACGTCGGACGCGTCAGCAATCGTGCGGGCAATGCAAATCTACGACTTGGGCCTAACCGGCTTTGCTCCGCTGGACGACCTCGCCCAGGCCCACGGCATCGTGGGCTATCGCCAGCTCTTTCCGGGAAGCAATCCGGTAAAGGACATCCTCCTCGGCGGCGAGGACATGTCGGGCTGGTTTGTCCTCACACTTGATCTCGAGAGGACGACCCTGGCCGACGCCATGAGCGCATTCGCCGGTTCCGCCTACGCCGACCGGGTTGAGGAGATCGGCATCCATCCGGTCTTCCAAGTTCCGAACGACAGCAGCTATTCCAGCCAATGGTTCCTGAACCAGACCAGTGACAAGGACATTGACGCACCCGAAGGATGGGACATATCGACCGGCTCGACCGCCATAACCGTTGCCGTGCTCGATACGGGCGTGCGCTACTTCCATAAGGATCTTGGTGGGGCGAGCGCGTCCTATTCCAACCCAAGTGCCAGCAACGGCAACATCTGGATCAATGCGGCGGAGAAGAACGGCGCGGCAGGTTTCGACGACGATGGCAACGGCTACACCGATGACTGGGTGGGCTATGACTTCGTCACCGCCCCAGCGCTGACCTGCTGGAATGGTGAGGACTGCTCCGGCGCCGACAACGACCCACGCGACTTCAACGGCCATGGCACCCACTGCTCGGGCATCGTGAGCGCAATGAACAACAACGGCTATGGGGTTGCCAGCCCGTCCGGCGGTTGGGGCTCGGGCACAAACTCGGCGACGGGCAACGGCGTCAAGGTCATGTGCCTCCGGATTGGGCACTCCGCGAAGTACTTCAACCAGGAAGTCGGTGTCGTCCGCATGGATTCTGCGGCAAGCGCCTTCTACTACGCGGCCAACAATGGCGCGAAGATCGCAAGCTGCTCCTGGGGCTCATCGAACTCCGGCGGCCTCGGCACCGCGGTGACGTTCTTCATCAATGCCGGCGGTCTCGTTTTCAAGGCGGCGGGCAACAGCAACAACCAATCGGCTGATTATCTTTGCTCGCGAAGCGACGTGTATTCGGTAGCGTCGACTGACCAGCTCGACAAGAAGTCGAGCTTCTCAAGTTACGGCACATGGGTGGACATCTCCGCCCCAGGCAGTTCGATCACCTCGACCTATCACAACCACGCTAGCCCATCGAACGACTACGTCGTCTCCATGAGCGGCACGTCGATGGCCACACCGCTCGTGGCCAGCGTTGCCGCGGCGGTGTGGAGCAAGCATCCCACCTGGACCCGCACCGAGGTTTGGAACACGGTGAAGAACAACGTCGACAGCATCAGCGCCCAGAACCCGAGCTACGCCGGCAAGCTCGGTTCGGGACGAGTGAATCTGCAGAAGGCGCTGGTGCCGTAAGCGACGTCAAGGACTGCGAGCGAATTCGGCGGGCGCGATCGCACAGGCGGTCGCGCCCGCTGCACTTTTGCGGCTATTCTCATGACCATGCACAACGCCGCCGCGATCATCGACCGGCTTGCCCGCACTGCTCCAGCCGTTCGCGCCCTGACAGCGATCGTCTCGGCGGACGACGCACGATGGAAACCCGCTCCGGAGCACTGGTCGGTTCTCGAGATTGCGTGTCACCTATGTGATGAGGAACGCGAGGACTTCGGCTACCGGTTGCGATCGACGCTGGAGACGCCGGAGAAGACCTGGCCACCACTCGACCTCAAGAGCGTCGCCGAAATCCGTGGCTACAACCAGCGCGATCTCGCCGCGGCCGTCGACGGGTTCTGCGCCGAGCGGGAGCGGAACATCGCCTGGTTGCGGTCGTTGCCGAATCCCGACTGGTCGAGGGCCTACATTCATCCCAAGGTCGGTCCCGTCTCGGCCGGCGAACTGCTGACGGCGTGGGGCGCTCACGACGCCCTTCACCTGCGCCAGCTCGCCAAGCGCCTTTTCAACCTGGCCGAGCGGGACGGCGCACCGAACCCGACGCGCTATGCGGGTGAGTGGACGGCTTGAGCGAACAGCCTCCCGTGCCTTCGCCTGCTCGCCTGCGCTTCACCACGATTGCTCACGCGCGTCATCGCGTACTCTCGCCGTTGTCGGAAGAACGCATCGCCTGGCTGCTGACGACTTTGGACGTATCCGGCCTTTTTGCGAACCCGCGCGTCGTTGACATCGGCTGCGGAAAGGCGGAGCTTGCCTTACGAATTGCCGATCGCTTTCATGGCAGTGCAACGGGCGTTGATCCGAATGCCGCGTTTCTCATGGAGGCTCGCGATCGCGCCAACGCGTTAGGACTCGGCGAACGCTTCCACGCGATCGAATCGACCGCAGCCGAGAGCAAGCTTCCCGAAGGAGCGTTCGACCTCGCCTGCTGCGTCGGATCGACGCACGCCTTCGGCGGCTTTGCGAAGACGGTCGGTGCCCTGAGCCGCCTTGCCGTCACCGACGGCCTTCTGCTCATCGGCGACGGATTCTGGCGACGTCGACCCGATGCCGAGTACCTGACCTTTCTTGGCGCTACGGAATCGGAGTTCGTCACGCACGAGGAGAACCAGGCGAGGCTTCGTTCGCAAGGACTCTCGACACTCGCCGCCTGGGAAAGCTCGCTCGAGGAATGGGACGCCTACGAAAGCCTCTACGCCGCGTCGATGGCGAGCTATCTGGACGCCCACCCCGGAGATCCCGACTGCGCTGCCTTCCGACAGCGGATCGACGGCTGGCGGACGATGTACCTTGCCCGAGGGCGCGAGACCCTCGGTTTCGGGTTCTATCTCTGCCGCGTTCCTGGGTCTGCCTCAAACGCGCCGGCCCGGAGGCTCAGCTCTTCCACTTCATGAGCGCCGGCCCCTTGTACTCAGCGAGCGGACGGATGATCCGGTTGTTCTGGTGCTGCTCCATGATGTGAGCGCACCAGCCGGTGATCCGGCTCGCCACGAAGATAGGGGTGTACTGCGGCACAGGGATACCCATGATGAAGTAGGTCATGCCGCAGGGGAAATCCACGTTCGGGTGGATGTTCTTGTCGCGAAGCATGATGGCCTGAACCTTGTCGCCGAGGTCGAACCACTTCTTGGCGTTCGGCCCGAGCTGTTCGGCGAGCTTGAGCCCCCAGCTCCGCAGGATGCCAGCCCGGTGATCGCCGTTCTTGTAGACGCGGTGGCCGAAACCCATGAGCTTGCGCTTCTCGTCGAAAGCCCGCTTCATCCACTGGTCGACATTCATCGTGTTGCCGGCGGCGGAGAGGTCGCGGTCGATGTCCTTGAGCATCTCCATCGCCATCTCGTTGGCGCCGCCGTGGAGCGGGCCCTTGAGGGCACCGATGCCGCCGCAGACCGCCGAGTGCATGTCGGTCTCGGTCGAGGCGATCGTCCGGCAGGAGAAGGTGCTGGCGTTGAAGTCGTGCTCTGCATAGAGGATCAGGCTGACGTCCATGATCTTCGCGGCGAGCTCGCTCGGCTTCTTGCCGCTCACGAGCCACAGAAGGTTCGCGGCATGGTCCAACGACGCGTCAGGTTCCAGCGGAGCCTGGCCATCGAGGGTCCGCTGGCAGGCGCCGACGATGCTCGGGATCTGGGCGAGTAGCCGCTTGGACTTCCGCAGCTCAGCGGCCGGCGAGTTGTCCTCGCAATCGGGATCGAGGTGCGACAGGAGGCTCACGCCCGAGCGGAGGATCGACATCGGGTGGGCCTTGGGGCTCTCCTTGGCGATCCGAACGACGGCGTCGCGAACGCTCGCGGGGAGGGCACGCATCCCGGTGATCTCTGCTTTGAAGGCCTTGAGTTCGGCCGCCGAAGGCTTGTGGCCAACCAGGAGAAGATGCGCAACCTCCTCAAAGGTGGCGTTGGCGGCGAGGTCGGCGATCTCGTATCCGCGGTAGATGAGTTCGGTCTGCGTCACCGCGCAAATCGCGGTGTCACCGACGGTTTGCCCAGCGAGGCCGCGGGTATCGACGGGCTTGGATGCAGCCGAGCTGGGGGCAGAGCTGGAAGCGGGTCCGGGGGCTGGGGCGCTGGTGGACATGGGAAATTCGAGTCTGGAGTTCGAGATGGGCGGTACGGCGAGCTGTTCGGCAGGAATCCTGCCGGCCGAGTCACGGACTTCGCGACGCTCAGGTGGACGCCGAGTGAAATGGGGATGGTAGCGGCTTCCCGTTGCCCTCTGGGGGCTGCGGACTGCGCCTTGCGGCCGAGGCGGGTTAGCATTGGGACATGCACGTTCCTAGCAGCGATGTGGAGACGATGAGAAGTCGGGCGGGAAACGACGTCAGGGTCCTGACCCGAGCGGGGTCAACACCCCCAGCCCATGCCGCGGGCCGAACGGCCGGAGGGGGCTGGTTCCGCTGCCTGGGACTTGCGACTGCCGCCGCCCTGCTGGCCGGTTGCCAGATGCCGGGACCGACGGTGGCGTCCAAGGACCCGAAGGAGGCAGTTGCGGCCCTTTTGGTCGGCTCCTTCAGCAGTGCCGAGCAGGCCAAAGGCGACAAGGACTTTCGGGAGATCCATCTTCACATGACCCGCATCTGGCCCACCCGGGTGGATGGCCCGTGGGTCTACATCGAACAGTCTGTCGCTAGCGAGCCCCTCAAGCCCTACCGACAACGGATCTATCAGGTCGCCCTCACCGAGAATCCCGACGCCGCCCCCGGGACGGTCGAGAGCCGCGTCTTCGAGCTGCCGGGTGACCCGCTTGCCTTCGCCGGCGCTTGGAACGAGCCGGCCCGATTCGATGCCCTCACGGTCGAGCAACTTGTTCCGCGCGACGGGTGCACCGTCTACCTCGTTCCGAACACCGATGGAAGCTGGTCCGGCGGGACGGACGGCAACGGCTGCTCAAGCGCCCTGCGCGGTGCGACCTACGCCACGAGCGAGGTGACCGCGACCGCGGACGAGCTGCGTACCTGGGACCGCGGTTTCGACAAGGACGGCAAGCAGGTGTGGGGAGCCGAGAAGGGCCCGTACGTCTTCCGCCGTGAGTTGCCGAAGGTCTCAACACCCGCCAAACCGACCGCCCCGACAAGCGCTGGCAAGCCGATCGGCGTGCGCTGAACGGGTCAGCTTCCCAGCATGCCGCGGAGTGTCACCCGGCGGGGTAGTTCCACTGTTCGCCGGGCACGTACCGAATCAGCTCGTAGAGGTCCTTGCGGGTCTGCATCTCGCCTAACACGGCGCGCACGCTGCCGTCACGCTTGAGCGCCTGAAGGCCGCGGGTGACGTGACCCATGGCGAGGCGCATCATGCTCAACGGATAGATGACGATGTGGTACCCAAGTTCGCGGAATCGTTCAGCGCTGATATCCGGCGTCTTGCCGAACTCGGTCATGTTGGCAAGCAACGGTCCCGGACTTGCCTTGGCGAAGGCCTCGAACTCCGCTTCGCTCTGGAGTCCTTCGGGAAAGATGCAGTCGGCGCCGGCCTCGCGATAACAGTTCGCTCGCCGCACGGCATCCTCAAAACCGGTCACGTGCCGGGCGTCGGTCCGGGCGATGATCATGAAGTCAGCCGACTGCCGATGCTGCGACATCGCCGCGAGCTTGTCGCGCATCGCTTCCATCGCGACGAGGTCCTTGCCGTCGAGGTGGCCGCATCGCTTCGGGAAGACCTGGTCCTCGACGTGCAGCGCGGCGGCGCCGGCCCGCTCGTACTCAACGACCGTCCGAATGGCGCACTCGACCTCGCCGTAGCCAGTATCCGCGTCGGCGATGACCGGAAGCCCCGAGGCGTCGGCGATCTCGCGGATCGTGCGGGTCATCTCGGTGAGCGTGATGAGGCCGATGTCCGGGTAGCCGGCCACGTTGGCGGTCGCCCCGCCTGAGATGTAGACCGCCCGAAAGCCCGCCTTGGCCACGGCCCGGGCGACGAGGGCATTGAAAGCACCCGGCGCCATGACCGTTTCCTGGGCGATCAAGTCGCGGAGGACACGACCTGGCGACGGTGCGGAACGGAGTGGACCACCAGCGGCGCTTGCCATGCGAATCTCCTGAGTCGGTCCGCGCCTGTCGATGGCGGCGAGGTCCGGGGAAGGGAGAGTTTCGCAGATTCAACCGAGATCGGGGCAGCGGCGGTCGGGACGGTTGGCGCCGCGGGAGCTTCCGGAGCAACAGGCGGCTCGGCCACGGGCGGCAGCGACGGGATCGTGTCACGAGGCGACGTCGTGGTGGGGGCGCTCGTCTCCGGCGTCTTCTCCCGTGACGACCGCTTCTTCCTGGCGTCCGCAACGGCCTTCGAGAAGGTCACCCCGATGGGCGTGGCCATGAACCGCTCGGTCGGCGTGCCGTTGCCGCTCGCGGCGTTGATCTGAAGGGCACCCCAGTAGCCCGAGGTCGCGAGCACCGCTTCGATCTCCACTGGGTCGATAGGTTCATCGCTCCGGAGAGCATGCTGCTTGGCAAGTTCGAGCGAGAGCTTGGCGACAGCGTCCTGATCGTCGCGCACCACCGCGAAGCCGGCCCGTTCGTAGGACGCGATCACCTGATCGAGCATGGTTGCGACATCCGGATTCGCGACCGCAGGGTGATCGTTGATGAGGACGATCTTCGTGCCGGAGGTCGGCGCCTGGAGGCGCTTCGGCGCGACGGCTCGGGCCAGCGCGGTTTCCGTCGAGGTCGTACCGAGAGCGGAAGCCTCGTCGTTACGCTGAGCCATGACCAGACCAAAGCAGAGGCAGGCGAACGGGAAGAGCCAACCAATGAAGGCGGCCTTGCGCGAGCATGGTCGCTTCGTCGCGCACCGCGCACCGCGGTGCGCCTTCACGGCCTCGCGTGCAGCGCGGGCGGCCTCAGCCGATTCCGTGCGAGCGAAGCGAATCCGATCCGCGTCCTGCGGTGAGGCGTAGCTACCGCTCCACCAGTTCGTGACCACCAGACGCGGTCGCATCGCGGGCATCGGGATCGCCGCTGCGCCACCCATCCACCCCGCAGCAGCGGCCGGAGCGGCGCCCCAGCCCAGGCCTGCACCGGCTCCTACACCGGCTCCCACACCAACCCCGGCTGCGGCAACAGCCGCCGGGCCGGCGACGGCGCCGACCGCATTCAAATCGGCCGAGCGCATCGACGGAAGTTCAATCGGACGAACCGCCCACGGGTCCGCGGCCTGCACAACCGCCTCTAGGTCATCGAGCATCGCCTTGGCGTTCACGTAGCGCTGGTGATAGTCCGCCATGGATCGACGCACGATCCAGCGCAAGGCCTCGGGACTCCGTCGCATGAACGAACTCAGGCCGCCATGCGCCGGGAAGGTGTTCTCAAGCAGGAAGTAGAGGACGGCGCCAGCGCCGTAGACGTCGAACTTCCCGCCGTCGACCTGGTGCACGCGCACGCCGCGCAGGGCCTGACGGACCATCTCGGGGTCGCGGAAATACTCGGTGCCATGGGTCGTGAGCGTCATCGCCGATCGAAGCGGCGTCACCAATCCCAGGTCGACGAGATGCGCGCGGCCGTCGTGGACGATGATGTTGTCGGGCTTGACGTCCTTGTGCCAAAGACCGCCCTCGTGGTAACGGGCGAGCGTTCTCACCAGGTCGCGGGCGTAGCCGATCGCCTCACCCAGTTGCTGACCGCGAAGGCCATCGTTGCCAGCCTGGGCATGGAGGAATCGGGTTGTCTCGCCGAGGCTCTCACCTGGGTGGTACGGCATCGCGTACCAGAAGCGACCGCCGTCGAGGCCGTGGTCGAAGACCAGACCAAGGGCCCGCGCCGAATCCAGGGCTCGCGACTCGCGCACGATCTGCGGCAACGAGGAACCTTCCTCGAGGGCGAAACTCTTGATGACCACGCGTTCGCTCGAGATGCCCAACCTGCGGCGCAGGTCGTCATCGGGAGTGGCGATGTACAGCTTTGCCCCCGATCCGCCGGGACGTAGCGTTCCCTCGATGGTGTAACCCTCGAATTCGGAGGGGCCCGAACGGGTCGCAGCCCGCCGCAGCGGAGCCGTTTCCATGCTCGAGGCGCCGGTTCCATCCTCCGGCAATCGCTTCTCAACGCCATCCAGGATTCCGTCAAGGCAGAGAAGCTGAAGCGGCCGTCGCAGCACGAGCGAGTAGCTGCGGTAACCGATGTTCATCGTCTCCCGCTTGAGGGCGCCGCCCCAGCGTCCCGCCGTTTCCCAGCGGGCAAGAACGACGTTGCATGTCGCGAATGGGATCGCGAAGAGGGCAGCCAACACCGAGCCGACAAGCCCAATGGCGTCGGTGAGCACACCCGCGACGAAGCGGACGACGTGGGCGATGAGCCAGCCGATCCCCTTGAGCAGGCCACCGGTCACCTTCACGGAGATGGCGATGAGGGCGATCGCCAAGCCGAGAGCGACAGCGCCGCCGAGGGCTACGAGCAGGATGAAGCTGACGTCACCGGATCCCATCGTCGTCACCATCCTTCGTCAGAAGAAAGTCCGGGGAAGGCCAAAAGCGCAACATGGCGCGAATGGGCCCTCCAGATCACCGCAGCAAGTCCTCACGCAGAAGGCGCGACTGGGCGTGGTAGATGTCGGCGAGGGCCTCATCAAAGAGGTCGTCGTCCTGGCTCAGTCCGGCTCGCTCCGCCTCGGCCAACTCCTCGGGCGTGAACGAATAGGTCGCGATCATCTCGGCCAGTCGCTTCCGCAGATGGCCTCGCACCTTGGTCAGATGACGGCTGACGGTCGGCTCGCTGACTCCGAGGTTCTCGGCCACGGCCTTCCCGCTAAGGCCGTCGAAGATCCGCATCCTGTAGACCTGGAAGGGAAGGAACTCGCATTCGCTTTCAGCGGCCCGGATGGCGGCGTAGACCTTGGCGCAGAAGACGTTTCGCTCGTAGGCCTCGTCGGCCTCAGGCAGACGCGACGCGCCCATGAACGACTCGTCGAAACTCGCCCCTCGCTTGCCGCCTCCCCGCTTTCCGGCCGACCGGCGGTCGATTTCGTCGCCAAGAACATGCTTGGCGATCGACAGGAGCCAGGTCGAGAAGCGGGCCCCGCGGCTCGGGTCGTAACGGTCGATGGACCCCGAAAGGGCAGCAAGGGTCTCTTGGGTGAGGTCGCGAATCGTCTCCGTGCGAATCTGGCCCCGGCCCCATTTGAAGAGTTGGCCCCGGATGACCGGGCCGAAGATCTCCCATAACTCAAACCACGCGGCCTCGTCCCGGTCGCGCAGCCGACGGATGAAGGAGGTCGTGATCGAGTTCATGAGGAGCATGTCTCCGCGTTGTTGGGGAGTGGTGGCCCCAGTTTCGGGTTGCGAGTCGGGAACTCCGCGACTGCCACAGGAAAATGGGAGCGAGGAGCCAGTTCGAAGGTGAGCGGCGTTGCCAGTCGCGCCGTCGGGGATCTCGCCCCATCATCTTCGCGTGAATTGGACGGCGTGCCGTCCCATCCAGAGCAAAAGCGCCCTCCCTGCCCTCATCGCCCCGAAATCACCGGACGGTCCCGCCCAAGAACTGCCTCCGACGCAACCTGAGCGTCCGCGAACGGTCCGGGCCCGACGTCGAGGCCCCCACAGGCGGACGCCAACTGTTTTGAAAGGTGGGCACCATGCCTTCCCTCAGCCGCGGCCTCCTCCGTTGGGGCATCATTGGTGGCCTCGCCCTCGGCGGTCTGACGATCTTGATCGGCCCGGACCGCGTTGGCGCTGCCTTCGACCAGATTCGAAACAAGGCCCGCCAGGCCGCTGACGACTTCGTGGACGATCCGATCGCCCTCCGTCGGCAGCTCCAGACCTTGGCCGAGCAGTACCCCACCCGCATCGGCCAGGTGCGTGGCGAGCTCGCCGAAGTGGAACGACAGCTTCGCCAGTTGGAGCATGACTCCGACGTCGCCAAACGCGTCGTCGCGATGGCCAACGAGGACCTCAACCGGCTCCGCGTGGCCGTCTCGAGCGGCGATGCTCCGACCGGCCGACTCATCGCCCTTCGCGAGAGCCAGTTCAGCCCCACCGCACGCGGACAGAAGGACCCGGTCGATGTCGCGAAGGAAGAGGCCCGTCGCATCAACAACGTGCGACTCAGCTATCAGGATCGCTTCGCTTCCAACAAGCAGCAGATCGAGTTTCTCGGTCAGCAGAAGGAACGTCTCACGAAGATCCTTCAGCGGCTCGACACCGAGTACTCGGACTTCGAGACCAAGATGGCCGTTCTCGACCGTCAGATCGACTCCATCGAGCGAAACGAACGGCTGATCGACATGTCGAAGGAACAGCAGGCCCTGCTTGCCGACTACGACAAGTTTGGCGAGGTCGGCAACCTCGGCCAGCTTGAAGCCAAGCTCGCCGAACTTCGGACCGTTCAGGAAGCCCAGCTTGAGGCACTCGCGAAGGCCGGCGTGCCGAGCGACTACGAACAGCGGGCGAAGGCCGAGATCGCCGACGAGCGTTGGAACAGCGAGGATCCTCTGGGTTTGATTGACCCATCCCTGCAGCCACTCCCGCAGGCGACGGAGCAGCCATCGAGCGCGGACACCGCGGCGGCCGGCGGCTCCTCGGCAAGTTCAACAATTTCAAAGACGGCCAATCGAAAGAAGAGCATCTGAAACGCGACTGGCCTGTAGATAGGTTCGCTGCGGCAATCGCGTCACGCCACTGTCACCGATTGCAACAGCCGTTGCGAGATCACAACGGAATGCGGATCAGCGCTCGCTGCCCCTTTGCAGTTCCCTTGGCGACCCATGGCGTCAACGGAACTCGCTGAGAGGCATCGGAATCACCAGCAGCGCACGCCGCTCGAAGGCGCCCCCACACGCGGATCGGGCCGAAGACTCAGGTCATCGGCCCGGTCCGTTTTTTGTTGACATGGCGGGGCAATCGCCGAGGTTTCGCCCGGGTCACTTGGTGAGCTCGATCTCGAAATCGATGCGCTCGCCGTCCTTTGATCGCAGCCAGCGCACCGCAAGGTTCTTGGGAGCGAGGTCATGCGTGACGAGCGTCGGTGGCGTCGGCACTTTCTCCTCGGCCTCGCGTGATTTCTTGGTCGGCCGCTTCGCCTTTGCTGCAACCAGTTCGAAGGTGGGAGTTCCCTTCGCGAGGTCGTCATCGGGAATCTGGAAGTTGAGGTGATCGGTCGCGGTCAGCGTCACCGTCGTGCCGTGCGCCCCGCCGCCGGCGAAGACCTGGCTGGTGAATCGCTCCGCCTCGAGCTTTTGCTGAAGATCTTCCATTGACTCTGCGACGATCCCCTTCATCGCGAGGACCTTCATCCCTTCTGCCAAGAACTGGGCTCGCTCAAGCGCCGTCAGGAACGCGCTCGGCCGAGCGGTCTTCGCATGCTCGATCCAGCGGGCCTCGAAGGAGTCGATGTCATCGGTACCAAACGCCCGGACGAAGGCCTCGAAGTTCTTCGCGCCCCGATTGATGTTGGCGAGGTACGCCTCAAACGAGCGTTGGTACTTGCCGCCATCGCCATAGACGAGGAAGTGGACCATCGACCACGCCTGCATGTATTGGAGCATTGCGCTCCCCGACTGGACGTTGGCGTTCCAGCGCTCGAGGTCCATGGTGATCATGTCCCGAAAGCGGATGTGCTTTCCCTGGCTGATCGCGGCACGCAGCGTGTTCAGCGTGCGCTCGCTGGTTTGCCCCACGATCACGGCGCCATCGACGACGGCGGACTCGCCGAAGAACTCGGCGACGCCCTCGTTCACCCACGGCGGAAGGTCGTTGCCGAATCGGCTGTTGGCGAACTGATGGAACCCCTCGTGCTGAATGACATGCAGCACTCGGCTTCGCGGAAGCCCCTCCACCCAGAAGGCCAGTGCAGCCCCGCGCGGCGAGATGAAGAACATGCCGCCGCTTCCCATACCGTTGATGCCGAAGCGCTCTCGCAGCGTGTTGATGTAGTCCTGCTGCGTCGCGAACATGAGAACGTCGAGGATCTCCGGCGTGCGCTGCTCCAATCCACCAAGTCGACGCTTGTACTCCACGTACAGGAGATCAAGGTGTTGGCCGTAGGTCTTGGTGTCGGCGGCGATCAGGTCACTTCGCAGTCGGTAGAAGCGACTTGTCGGAAGGCCGCCGCGTCCCGGTTCGGTTCGATCCCACCAAGACTTCTGCATTCGTCGTTCGCCATCCGTTCGTCCACCCTGCGATTGCACCGCCCATGCCTCGACCGGCGACATGGCAGTTATCGCGGCAAGCAACAGCACCACAGTCGCGACGGCGCCATGGAGGGAGGCGAAACGTCGAGAAGGAAAACGTCCGAGAAGGGTTGAACCGTTGTGCATGATGCGGGAGCCTGATAACCGGGCCGATAAAAGGGCCAACACGTTCGCTGGAGAAGTGATGTGATCTGTTCGTCCTATCGTGCCGCGCGAGCCACAGGAAATTGGCCTCCACTCACCAAAAAGATTGAATCGATCGGGAACCGCACCAAGAGCTGATGCGAAATCTCCTCTGCCGGTGAAGCCTCTTCTTCGCCGGACAGTCAGGTAGCACGGATTCTGTTCGACGACTAAGGGACGTTGGGCGGAGTCAATCACCGGTGTAGGTTGAGGGAACCAACCACCGGAGTTTGGGCGGAGACGCCGGGACCGCTGTCCTCTCCAGAATCAAGGGTCTGGAGTAGACAGGTCAGGCTCAAGGGAAAAGGGAACACCTGGGTCTGAGGTCCAATCGATCGCACTCGCAAGTCTGCGATCCACCAACGACGCCTCTCTCCGCTACTTGACTAGGGAAAAGGGAAGAGGGAAAAGGGAGACCGGCCGCGATCCTGGAAAAGGGCGCGGCCGTGTCTGCTTTTGGGTTGAATAGGCCTCAGGCTGATTATCGCCGCGTCCGAAAGAGCGATCCGAAATCCGCAATCCGGGGTGCGTTGCACGGCCTTAAGCCTCCGCACCCATGCGACAGCCGCCACGCTTGATCACGAACTTGGGGGACCAACTGCTGAGCCCCCCGCTCCGCGGAAGTGACTGTCCAATTTTTGGAAGTCGCGGAAGTGACCGCGGAAGTGACTGTCCAATTTTTGGAAGTCGGCACGTTATCGCCCTCTGCCACCCATTGGCGGCAGACGAGCAGCCTGAGGATCACCTAGCTCGAGGCTCGGCTGCCGAGCATGCATCAACCCACGGCCAACGGCGTACCCCAGACCTAACCGCGAACTGTGTAGGTCGCGAAGACCTCGGTGCCGGGGTAGTAACGGGTGAGTATTTCGCGCCAGGTTCGCCCCTGCTTACTCAAGGCTTCCGCCCCGTACTGGCAGAGTCCAACGCCGTGGCCGAAGCCTCGACCTTCCAAGGTCACATTGGAGCCAGACACGCGCGCCGTGAAGTCAGCGCTCTTCACCCGCGTCTTGACCGGCGGAAGACCTTCGACATCCGCGTTGAACGCCCAACGTAGTCGCTCGGCGGGAACTTCGAAGGTCTGGTTCTTCGAGTCGAGAAGCCGGAAAGTGACAGGGCGACCGGTCGCATTCACCGAACTGACCTCGATCGACCGCAAGCCGTCAATGCGCGCCATGACGGGACGATCGGTTCGAGCCCATAGTTGAATGCGCTTCGCGGTCTCGCCCAGTGGCAGCGTCATCTTCCACCGCCACGATGGTGCGCTCCTGCAGCAGTCACGCACCATGTCCGAGCCGACCTGAAGGGGTGCGATCGCATTGAACTCGCCATTCGTGATCGCGTCGGTTGCGTTGGCTGGCCGACCTCCGCAGGTCGACGAGTAATACGCCGGCACGACGCGCTTCTCCCACAGCAACAGCATGCCGCGGGTTCGCCGAACGGCCTCGAGACTTTGCTTGTGAGTGGTGACGCCGATCCAGGCTTGGCTGGCCTCGCCAGCGACGACGTCAAAATGGGAGTCGAGGCTCTGTGCGATCTCGCACACGGCGAAACTTCGAGCCGCGATCGCCTGGGCGGTATGCGTCTCAAGTGACCAACTGTTGTAGAGCTCCTTCGCGAGGACGCCCGGGAGGTACTCCTCCATCGGAGCGTGGCAGACCAGGTCCACCGCGCCCAATCCCTCATCCGTGCGCGACACCAACCGCACGCCCCACGGCAACGATCCGCATCCTGCGATGTCCTTCGCGACGCGCACACCCTTTGCGCCGGGTGCCGGACGGATGTCGAGCCAGGGTGTCGCAAACTGATACGTCCCGGCACCCCGACTACCTGCCGCCTCGATGACGAGCCAGCCGTTGAGCGTCGACTCAATCGTTGCCGGCAACGAAATCGTCTTGGCCGGGGCCGTCGGATCGCTGACGATCAGGGCCCTTGTGCCATCACCCTCGATCCTGATGAGCCGCTGCGGCGCCCGGACCGTCGCAATGCGTACGCGAACGATCGGTTCCGACGTAGGCGGGGATGGCCGCTGAACAAGGCGCGGTGGCCGCGGGCGGGGTGCTTCGCGGATCGGCGTTTCATCCGCTGGCGGCTTGCCGCCTAGCTGGTCGCTTGCACTCGGCAGATGACGATCTCGCGCCGCCGGAGGATCGCAACCGATGAGGGCCGCACCCGCAGCAAGGCTGACCGCCGCAGCAAGAAACCCCCGTCGCGAGGCATGGCCCGCGCCGACCACGACGGTCGACTGAACCGCTTCCGGTTCCGTGGAGTCATCGCGAGCAGGAGGCTGATTGTCTGCGCGGTGCGACATGAGAAGCTACCAACGTACCTGATTCGCGGAGCGAAGTTCCGAGCCTTGTAGCATCGGCGTTCACACCCGATTCACTCGTCTTTTGGAGCATTCCCCCAAGCACGCCAGGTTGTCGTCTTAGGCTTGCCCACTTACTCCAGCTTGCGAAGAGTCAGGCCGTGGCCAGCGAGCTTCTCCTTGATCTCCACGAGGGAGGTCTGGCCGAAGTTCTTGACTCCCATGAGCTCCGCCTCGGTCCGCGCGGCGAGTTCGCCGAGCGTGCCGATGTTCAGAAGCTGAAGCGCCTTGCGGGCCCGGACGGAAAGCTCGAGCACCGAGATCGGCTTGACCAGCGTGCCCTCTGGCACGGTGTCCTTGAGCTGCTCGATGATGTCCTTGCGGGCCCGATTGTAGTTGCCGCCCTCAAGTCCCTGACCAAGCCGCAGACCCTTGGACTGGAGCATGTTCTTGATCTCGACGAGCGAAGTCTCGCCGAAGTTCTTATAGGAGAGGAGTTCGGCCTCGGTGATCTTGAGAAGATCGCCGAGCGTGCGGATCTGCATCTTCTTGAGGCAGTTGCGGGCCCGAACCGAGAGCTCGAAGTCGGTCACCGGCGTGTCGAGCACGGCGTTCTCGCGCAGGCGATTTCGGTCGCTCTCCGCGTCATAGAACATGTCCTTGCTGGCGCTGACGTCGCGGTAGTAGAGCCTTGCTCGCGGGTGGTTCGGATCTGTCTCGAGCACCTGCTTGAGCAGCCGCTCGGCGCGGACGATCTCGCCGCGATCCTCGTGAAGGATCGCGAGGTTCACAAGGGCATTCAGCGGCGGTCGGTTGCCGTGAATGAGCTCGTCGTAGAGTTCGATGGACTCGTCTTCCTCACCGAGGAGGTCAAGGAGGTACGCAAGGCGGAACGTCGCGTCGACGTGTTCGTTCTGCTCTCGGGCCTTGCGGTACTCATCAACGGCCGCCACGCGGTCGCCAGCCTTCTCGAGTTCCTGGCCCCGCTTGAAATGGGCATCCGCCGCTGCCGGATTTCCAGCCGTCGACTTGCCGCCGATGATCGTGTCCAAGCCAGTACTACCGCCGCCGATGCGGGTCATGTCGCTGTTCATCGAAACTCCAGAGCCAATGCGGAGAGGTTCTCGGGGCGAAGTTCGGACGGCGTCCGGACCGGTCCCATCTGTCTCCGTCGGTGGGCCGAGGAGTGTAACAACCGCAGCCCACCGGCGACCTCCAGAGGCTGGTCGGCACCCCCCCACTCTGCCTGGCCCCCGCTCCGGGGAGGCCGGTCGACCCGCCCGGGCCCCTGCGGTGTTCTGACCCGGCTCAGCGTGATCCGGAGGGTTCTCGGACATCCAACCGCTTCCATTCCCGTTGCCCAGACGCGATCGTCCATGGGTGCCCGATCTCGTCATATAGGGTGACCGTCACGACATCGCCGTCAGTCTCAACGCTCCATCCGAGCGGCTGGTCCAGACCTTCCCGACTCACGACCTCGTGGTCCGGGCCCTGCCACACCAGACGATCGTTCAGAATCGCCCGAAGCGTCGCCTCGTCCTTCCCCTCAAGCAATGCGAGTTCGACATCCCCCCTGACGTTCAGCCTCTCCCGGGGATGGGGGCCCTCGAGCCGCACAAACGAATGCACCTGGAGCGGACTGATCCCCGCCCAGGCGTACGCCGTTCCGAGGGCGACACTGAGGCAGGCGAACCCGATGGCACTCCACCGCGCGGTGAGACGCACGCGCGGGTCGCCCTCGGGGGCCATCCGGGTGCGTCTCAGGATGTCGAGGAACGGCACCACGCCCACCATGGCGACGGCCAAGGCCAAGAGCGTTGCCGTGACTGACACCAACATCACGTCGCCTCGCGTCGCGAGCCTGACTCGCTCGCGACGGGGCTCCCCCGACACAAGCACGAAGTCGTCGGTCACGGTCGCAAGATCAAGGTGCCCGTGGAGGCGCGTCACCCACGGCCCCATTGCCGCCATCGGAACGAGATCGGGGTGCCCGAAGGCCGGGTCCGATTGCCGATACCAGAATCGCGGCTCATCGCTTTCCGCCACCTGCGACTGAGACGCGGTCACCCACGTCCGCAGCGCGGGGTGCGTGACCGGCGCCGACGAGAACACGACGAGATCCAGGTCGAGTTCACGATTGCCCGCGGCTTGGGCCGAGGCCGCATCACCCACAGCCGCCGTCAGGCGCATCGGATAGACAATCGATTCGCTGGGAAAACTCAGCTTGAGCGGGTGAGGTGCCGCTTCCCCCTTTCCTAACGCGACGCTCGCCGCGCAGAAGACCCAGCCATCCCGGACATACGCGGCGATGACGGAGCGAGCGCTCGCGGGAACCGCAAAGTCACGCTCCGTGAGCCACGTGATGAGCGCTTCGGGGTCGCTTGCCCGGACCACCTCCACGTCATAGATGCCTGCCGTGACGCTGCGCAACACCGAGACGCCTGGTGTCGGCGAGAAGCCACGCGCCGTAGCCAGAGCGGGCAGGAGCAGGCACGAGAAGGCGAGCAAGGCCAAAGCGGCGGCGACCAGTGAGAGCAACCCTCGCCGGCTCGCCCAGCTTAAAAGAAGGCCCAATCCAAGGGCGACGGGCAGGGCGATCGCGGCCTGGCGAAGCGTCGATCGCTCTCGATCGGCGTCGAACATCGCCGGCGAGGTCAACTCGAGCGCCGTCGCCACAGCACCCGGCGAGACATGCCCAATCTCACTCGGTACCGCCGGAAGCGGAACGACCCACGCGAGGGGCGTGCCGTCGCTCTCGACACCGCTTTCGATGATGAGGGTCTCGACGCCGTTGCGATGCCCGATGATCGCCGCTTGGGAAGGCATCCGCGGATCCCGTGCGATCGACTTGGTGTTGGAGAAGTACTTTCCGTCGGCGAAGACGGCGGCGCTCACGAAGAGGAGGACGCCGACCGCCACAACGAAACACGCTCGCGGCATGAGGCATGACATCGCCCACAAAATACGACCGATATGGCGGAGCGGCTGCACGGCCTTGGCATTTCGGACCTCCGAACGGCGCCGGCCACGGGACCGACAGCGGGAATCGTGCGTTGCCGACCGACTTCGATTTCGTTCAGCCCGATCCAGCGGCGAACCGCTACAGTCGGCTCCATCGCGATACTTCCGTTGGCCCTGTCGGGCCCGCCGCTGGTCGCCCTCCCAGAGGAAGTCATGACCATGCGCGCACTCCTGCCAATCTGCCTGCCGTTGATCGCCGTCTCCTCCACCCCCACGCTCGCGGCGGAGTTCCTTGGGCCACTGCCCTATCTCCAGGCAGCCGATTCACCGCTCAGTATCGCGTCGCCCGGCTACGTTCTTCAGAACATGGAGAATGGCGTCTTCGGTGGACCGGGTATCGGCTCGAACCTCTTCTCAGGTTCCATCATCGGCCCCGGCGGACTCACCGATTCGGTCGACGGAGACGACGGGTCGGTCAACGGAAGCGGCACGCTCGGCCGTTCCCTCTTCAACGTCGCAGGCGGCAATGGTGTCACCATCACCTTTGACGCCGCGATCCTGGGCAGCCTGCCCACGGAAGTGGGGATCGTCTGGACCGACGGTGCCGGCTCGACCCTGTTCGAAGCGTGGGGTCCCGACGATCTCCTGCTTGGCACCATCGGACCCGTATCAATCGCCGATGCCTCGGTGAGTGGCACAACGGGCGAGGACCGCTTCTTCGGGGTGCGCGATCGCGGCGGGATCCTCAAGATCAGGATCAGCAACAGCGCTGGCGGCATCGAAGTCGATCACTTCCAGTTCACCGTGGGCGGCGCTTGTCCCGCCTCGCCGGACTTCAACCGCGACGGGCTGGTCAACGCCGCGGATCTTGCGATCCTCCTCGGCGGATGGGGCGCCTGTCCGAGGACGGGTTGCTGCACCGGCGACCTCGACTCCAACGGCCACGTTGACGCCTCCGATCTGGCGATCCTGCTTGGTGCGTGGACGGTGTGAGTGCCCTTCTGGAAACTCGCTGCTCGTTGCCGCCGCTGGGTTCGACCAGCGTGCGTCAGGCCGACTCGCCTGGCGCATCCACCAACCGGATCCGTCGCCACCTTCCGCTCTCGAATCGGAATGTCATCGCAAAGCCGAGAATGATGATGTAGACCGCCGAGGCGATCCATGGCCCCAAGCTCGACCACTCTGGCATGCGGTGGGCAAGAAGCCAGCCGCCGCCCACGATGATCGACCAACTCAGCACGACCGTCAGGACCCCTGGCACCACGGTGTCTCCGGCCCCGCGCAGGGCACCGGAGTAGACGATGCCCAAGGCATCAAACGTCTGGAAGACCGCCGCGCAGATCATCATCCCGCTGCCGATGCGGAGGATCTCCGCGGCTTCGATCGGCGTCGTGAGTTCGCCAAGGGTGAAGACCGTGAGAAGCGACTCGCGGAAGATCGCCATCAGCAGACCGCAGACTGTCATGTAGGCCATCGCGAGACCGACGCCGACGCGCGCGCGATGCGCCGCAAGGTCCGGCTTCCCGGCCCCGATGTACTTCCCGACCAGCGAGGTCGTCGCCACCGAGAACCCGACGGCGGGCATGAACGCCATGTGCATGTAGCGAAGCGTGCCCCAGCCAGCGACCAGATGGAGCGGGCCGAAGAGCCCGACGAGGTAACTCATGAAGATCGCCCAGCAGACGATCTCGTTGGAGAACTGAAGGGCGTTCGGCCAACCGAGCTTGAGCACGTTGGCCATGTGCCCCCAGTCCGGGCGCCACAAGGAGCGTGTCGCATACGCCGCGTTGACGCTTCGACCGAGGAAGAGCGCGAGGGGAATCGCCCCCTCGACGGCCGTCCCGATCAGCGTCGCAATCGCAGCGCCGATCACGCCCAGTGCGGGCGTCCCGAGAATGCCGGGGACCCCCCACGACGGCAACCCCGCCTCGCCATAGATCAGAATGAAGTTCCCGATGCAGTTGACGATGTTCCCGCTGATGGCGGCGACGGCGATCACCCGCGGCCGCTGGACGCCGAAGAAGAACTGGGCGATGGCCTTCGTGACGAGCGTGACCAGCCCGCCGAACACCAGGACCTGGGCATAGCCGGTCTCCAGTTCGATGAGACGATCCTCGCCCGCGTGCATCGATCCGAAGATGAGCGGCAGCGCAAAGCCGAAGGGCACCAGCATCGTGATCCACGCCACCAGCGCGAGCCACAGTCCGGCCCACGCATAGCGGGCGGCTTCCTGCGGCTTGCCCGCGCCGACGTTCTGGCTGACATAGGTGTTGACCATCGTCACGATCCCGAAGAGGAACGAGATGATGGTGAAGCTCCAGATGCCGCCGTTGCCCTGGGCGGCGACGGAGATCGCATCGACGCGCGACACCATGAGCGCGTCGACGAACTGCATGACGGTGTAGGACATCATCGTCACCACCGTCGGCCATGCGATCGACCACACCTCGGCGAGGGCCGAGGCGGGCGCATGGATCTGTCCGGGTGTCGTGGTCCTGTCGGTCATCGTGGCGCGAGCCGCGGATTGTCGCCGATCACGACGACTTCGGCACGCCAGCGAAGTTCTCCGTCCGAACCTCACCCGCCGGAGCGGATCCGAACCCGTCGGGCTGCCACGAGCCGTCGGCCCACTTGACCCGCCTCGCCTTCGCGTCGGCGGTGCGCGGATGATCCTCACCGAACTGCTCGCGATAGGTGGCGATTGCAGCATCGAACTCGACAACGGCCTCCGCGACGCGCCCATGCCGCCCGAGGAAATGGGCGTAGTTGCACTGCGTGGCCGCGATCTCGGCGTGCGAACTCCCGTATAGAACACGCTTGATGCGAAGAGCCTCGCGGAAATGGCCATCGGCGATCTCGACCTGACCCTTGCCGTCGGCGATGTTGGCGAGGATAGCCTCATTGAGCGCACTCAAGAGCGATTCCGCCTCACCGTTGGCGTCGAAGCGGGTCTGCTCCGCCTGAAGAAGCGCCTCGGCCTCCGCGAGGTCGTCAGCCGTGCCGTTCTCGACCAGTGTCGCAGCGAGGTAGTAAGTCGCCGTGGCCTCGATGTTCTCCGCATCCACTGCACGACCTCCCGGGCCCCGCGCAACGCGGTCCTGTTGGGCCAGCCGCAGCGCTTCGCGTCGGGCGGCGATGGCCCCGGCACGCTCGCCCAAACAGACCGAGGCCCGGGCGAGTAGGTCCAGCGCCTGGATCGACGTCTCAACGCACCTGTCGTCCTTCGCTACGAGCACCGCGGCCGCGAGATCACGGGCCTCGACGATGCGATCCTGGGCGAAGCGGAGGTGTCCGTGAACCAGCATTACCGAACGGTTCCTGCCATCGAGTTCGCCT